>NZ_MLFN01000029.1 GCF_002095315.1 Pantoea conspicua | reverse complement strand
AATACGGACGCGGGGTGGAGCAGCCTGGTAGCTCGTCGGGCTCATAACCCGAAGGTCGTCGGTTCAAATCCGGCCCCCGCAACCAATCATTTAAACACCTGAAAGGGTGTTTTTTTGTTTCTGCCGTTCCATAACGTCTTCTCCCCCGCAATCGGTACAGAACGGATAGCACAGGCTACCCGCTGCAATTTACCGATGCGCCAGCGCCGCCCCACTCTCCACATACGCCCTGATGCCTTGCAGAATCGCCTCCGCTACCTGATGCTGATAGCGCGTGGTGCGCAACTTACGTTCCTCTTCGACATTACTGATAAAAGCCGTCTCCACCAGGATTGACGGGATATCAGGCGCTTTCAGCACCGCAAATCCGGCCTGATCCACCGTGCGTTTGTGCAGATGGTTGATGCGCCCCATGCGGTGCAGCACCTCTTTGCCAAACTTCAGGCTGTCGTGGATGGTCTGCCGCTGCACCATATCGAACATGGTGTGGTCGAGATAGCGATCGCCGCTCTTGCTGACGCCGCCAATCAGGTCAGATTCATTCTGGGTCTGGGCGAGGAAGCGGGCTGCAGCCGACGTGGCACCGCTGGTCGAGAGGGCGAAGACAGAAGAGCCGCGCGCCGCCCGGCTGGTAAACGCGTCAGCATGAATCGAAACGAACAGATCGGCGCGCTGCTTACGGGCTTTGGCAACTCTGACGCGCAGCGGAATAAATACATCTTCATTGCGCGTCATATAGGCTTTCATATTGGCTTCTTTATCGATCAACGCTTTCAGCCGCCGACCGATCTTCAGCACAATATCTTTCTCTCGGGTTTTATATTTGCCGTGCGCACCGGGATCTTCGCCGCCATGACCAGGATCGATCATGATAATGATCGGACGATCGCGCCCGGCTTTACCCGGCAGCGGCGCCTGCACCGTTTCACCTTTTTCCAGATCGCCCTGGTTATAATCCTTCAGCAGCGCCAGCAGCGGATCGTCCTCCACCTGATTCTGGTTGGGATAGAGATCCACCACCAGCCGGTGATTAATTCCTGCAACCGGCGTCAGATTAAAGATCTTAGGTGCGACACTGCGCTTTAGCTCCAGCACCACCCGCACCGTGTTGCTGTCGAACTGGCCGACACGCGCATTTTTGATAAAGGGATCATCCACCCTCACCTGTTTATCCACGCCTTTCAGTACCGGGTTGAGATGCAGACCTTCTATATCAATCACCAGCCGTTCGGGATTGCTCAGTGCAAACTGCCTGTACTTCAGCGCCACATTCGATTCCAGCGTCATACGCGAGTAGGTCGAGGATGGCCAGATACGCACCGCGACGATGTGGCTTTTCGCCGCCATACCCACCCGGCTAACGCTTAGCAGCAGTAAGGCACCGCTTCCTTGTAAAAATCGTCTGCGTGAAAAGGAGGAATTAAAATCCGACATGCCGCTCCAGCTGCTGTGTAATGTCTAAAAAAGCGCCAGTTAATAAAATGGCGGCGAAAACTTTATCCAATCCGTAGGGGGATGTCACCCCGGAAATCCTAAATAATGCAGGCTGTTAGCGGCTTTGGCACCCGGAAAAACGTAAATTTTCGTCAGGATTAACGCTTGCAAAATCGCGGCTAAAAGCATAAAAATACAAAAAATTCGAATAATCATTCACTGAGGACTGGCCGTGAAGGAACGTAGTACTGAACTGGTTCAGGGTTTTCGCCATACCGTTCCCTATATCAATGCCCATCGGGACAAGACCTTTGTCATCATGCTGGGCGGCGAAGCCATTGAGCATGAGAACTTCTCGGGCATCGTCAACGATATTGGTCTGCTGCACAGCCTCGGTATCCGCCTGGTGGTGGTCTATGGTGCCCGTCCGCAGATTGATGCCAGCCTGGCGGAACATCAGCTTGAGCCGGTTTATCACAAGTTTACCCGGGTGACCGATGCGCAATCGCTGGAATTAGTGAAGCAAGCTGCCGGTCGTCTGCAGTTAGATATCACCGCCCGTCTCTCCATGAGCCTCAACAATACGCCGCTGCAGGGCGCGCATATCAATGTGGTCAGCGGCAACTTCATTATTGCGCAGCCGCTGGGGGTGGATGATGGCGTTGATTATTGTCACAGCGGGCGTATTCGTCGTATTGATGAAGAAGCTATTCATCGTCAGCTGGATAACGACGCGATCGTGCTGCTTGGTCCGGTGGCGGTGTCGGTAACCGGTGAGAGTTTTAATCTGACCTCGGAAGAGGTGGCGACCCAGCTGGCGATTAAACTTAAAGCGGAAAAAATGATCGGCTTCTGCTCAGAACAGGGCGTACTGGATAGCGAAGGAAACATCATCTCCGAGCTATTCCCGAATGATGCCCAGGCGCGTATTGACGAGATTGAAAGTGACGGCGATTACCTCTCCGGCACCGTTCGTTTCCTGCGCGGCGCGGTCAAAGCCTGCCGCAGCGGCGTGCGTCGCAGCCATTTAATCAGCTACCAGGAAGATGGCGCGCTGTTGCAGGAGCTGTTCTCTCGTGACGGTATCGGTACTCAGATCGTGATGGAATCTGCCGAGCAGATCCGGCGCGCCAATATCAACGATATCGGCGGCATTCTCGAACTGATCCGGCCGCTGGAGCAACAGGGCATTCTGGTGCGTCGCTCACGCGAACAGCTGGAGATGGAGATCGATAAATTCACCATCATTCAGCGCGACAACCTGACGATTGCCTGTGCCGCGCTCTATCCCTTTATGGATGAGAAAATCGGTGAAATGGCCTGCGTGGCGGTTCATCCTGACTACCGCAGTTCATCGCGTGGTGAAATGTTGCTGCAACGTGTGGCGCTCCAGGCACGTCAGATGGGGCTGCAGAAGCTGTTTGTGTTAACCACCCGCAGTATCCACTGGTTCCAGGAGCGGGGTTTTACGCCGGTCGATATCGAGTCGCTGCCTGAGAGTAAAAAAGAGATGTACAACTATCAGCGCCGATCCAAGGTCCTGATGGCCGATCTGACCCGCCATACGCTGTAATGGCTGAACGGGCCGGACGATTGATGTCGCCAGCCCGCTCTGACAGGCGTTTATCCTGCCTCGCCCAGACGCTCTACCAGACCACTACGCCGCTGGGTTTGCAACTGCACGGCGCGCTGGAATACGCCCGGATCGCTGTAGAGCGTCAGCTGTTTACGAGCGCGCGTTATCGCGGTGTAGACCAGCTCACGGGTCAGCACCGGCAAAAACTGCGTTGGCATCACCAGCGCGGTATGTTCGAACTCCGATCCCTGTGATTTGTGTACCGTCATCACCCAGGCCGTTTCATGCGATGGCAGGCGGCTTGGCTGAATCGCTTTGATGCTACCATCCGGCAACGGGAAAAAGACCTTCAGGTTGCCCTCTTCGTCCCGCAACGTAACGCCGATATCGCCGTTGAACAGCCCCAGCGCACTGTCGTTACGGGTAATCATCACCGGTCTTCCCAGGTACCAGCGCCCGCCGATAGCGGGACGGCGGATACGCTGTAGCTGCATCAGCCGCTGTTCAATACGCTGGTTTAATCCCTGTACGCCAAACGGTCCATCTCGTAACGCACACAGTAACTGATAACGGCCAAAGGCTGTCAGCACGTCGGCAGGTGACGCCTGCTGCCTGATCAGCTGCAAATAAGGCTGATAACCCTGCGCCACCTCATCCAGCATCGCCTGATAAGCCTCGCCACTGGTTAACGGCTGATAGCAGAGATCCTGAAAGCCTGCGGCGAAAACCGTTTTCACCTGCTGCGCATCGCCAAGGTTGATTGCCTGAGCCAGCTGGCCAATACCCGATTTCGCGTCAAAACGGTAACTTTTTGCAGCAGGCAGATACTGTCGCGTACCGCGGGTGCCAGCCGATCGTCACTGCCCTGCAGCGAACATCCGGTCAGCAACGCGAGCTGTTCTGCCCGCGCCAGGCTGTAGCCGCTCTCGGTACAGCGACAGATATCGCCCAGCACGGCACCTGCCTCAACCGACGCCAGCTGGTCCCGATCGCCAAGAAAAACCACCCGCGCATGGGCCGGCAGTGCGGCGATCAGCTTCGCCATCATCGACAGATCGACCATTGAGGCTTCATCAACTACCAGCACATCAAGATGCAGGGGATTACCGGCGTGATAGCGCAGACGCTGGGTATCCGGTTGCGCGCCCAGCAGGCGATGCAGCGTGGTCGCTTCCGTCGGAAAGCGCCGACGCTCTTCCTCGCTGACCGCTAAATTCTGCAACGCGTTACCCAGTGATTCGGTAAGGCGTGCCGCGGCTTTGCCGGTCGGTGCGGCTAACTGAATCCGTAAATTGCCAGGGTTAAGCCGGATCAGCGCGGCGAGTAATTTCGCCACCGTGGTGGTTTTACCGGTTCCGGGTCCGCCGGAAATCACCGCGGTCTTGCGGGTCAGCGCCACCGCGGCGGCAATTTTCTGCCAGTCGTCCGGGCGCGTGCCGAACAGCGTATTCAGCACTTCACTGGCCGCCTGGGCATCAAACGCCGACTTCACCTCCTGCAGGGCAAAGAAGCTCGCGACTCTGCCCTCGCTGTGCCACAGGCGATGCAGGTAGAGACGGCGGTTACTGAGCACCAGCGGGGTAATCAGGCTGCCGTCACTGACGGCAGCCCAGTCGGCCAGCAGTGATATCCAGTCATCCGGCGCACCGGCAGCCTGCCACAGTGCCTGCGCCAGCGCGGGCTGACGACCCGCAAACAGGCCCGCTTCGCACAGATTATCCAGCGGCAGGCAGACGTGGCCTTCCCCCGCTTCCGCGCTAACGCAGGCCGCCGCGAGCAGCAGTGCCGGTTGTGATTCTTCTGCCAGCAGGCGGGCAAACTGAATATCTAACGGCCGCAGGAGACGCTTCTCAACCGCCTGAAGCAGCAAGCTCAGCATTTCACTCATGACATCTCCGTGGTATGACCAAACAACGCATCAATTTCTTCAATAAAGGCTTCGCCGGGACGGGTGGCAAAAATACCGTTATCTGGCGAACTGCCGTCCATCCCGCGTAAAAACAGATAAAACACCCCACCGAAGTGGCGCTGATAATCATAATCCTGCAGGCGGTGCTGAAGATAGCGATGCAGCGCCAGGGTATACAACTGATACTGCAGGTCGTAGCGGTGGTCGATCATCGCCTGCGCCATCGCCTCGGGCGTATACGCAGCGTGGCTCTCCCCCAGCCAGTTCGACTTATAGTCGAGCAGATAATATTTTCCCTGCCAGCGGAACACCAGATCGATAAAGCCTTTTAACATGCCCCGCACCTGACGGAAATCGAGCGCTGCCGCCTGTCGTGATAGCGGATCGTGACGGCGCAACAGATCGTCGAGATCGGCCGCGGTCAGCAGATGATTAATCGGCAGATAAAACTCCATCTCGATCAGCCGGTCACTGCTTTTTATTGCCGATAGCGTCAGGCCGTCAGCATTAAGCGGCGTATGCAGTACCCGTTCGATCCACTGCTGGATAACCGGTAACCAGTTCAGCGGATAGCCGTGGTGCTGCAACTGATCTTCCAGCCAGATTTCATCCGGCGGTTCGGCAAAATCGATCGATTCAAACAGGCCATGTAAAAAGGTGCCGGGCGCGGCACCGCGCGGGAAATGGTGGGGCGTGAGAGCTGCCTCTTCACTGCCCTCCTCTTCACCTGCCGCGTCGATATCAAAATTGGGCAGCGCATCCAGCAGCGCGGAGCTGTGATGCTGTTGCAGTCCTGAGTAACTGGTGACCCGCCAGGCATCTGCCAGCGCACGCGTTACCTCCCGGCTGCTTAAAGCCTGATCGCCGGCTGGCCGATCCTGCCATGTTTCGCCTGGCCGCAAATCATCAGCGATAACCTCAATCCCGTTACCGCTTAACGCCGCCAGACGCTGGCTGAGCTGCTCCGCATCGGCCGCTTCGCCCCGCTGCACCAGATAACCCAGCGCACTTTTGTGCAGATCGCTTTCGCCCTCTTTTTTACGCGTTCCCTTGATCAACGGGGCAATACCCACGCTGCAGTGATAAACCGAACGGGTCAGTGCCACATAGAGCAGCCGCAAATCTTCTGCCAGTCGCTCCTCTTCGGCCAGCTCCATGCTCTGAGCATCGCCCTGCACATCCAGTAAGGCAGCAAAACTTTCACGATCGTGATAAAGCGCACTGGCTGCCTCACGGTAGCCGGCGGCAAACGGCAACCAGACCAGCGGGTATTGCAGCCCTTTCGATTTATGGATAGTGACGATTTGCACCAGATGACGATCGCTTTCCAGCCGTAGCTGCTGGCTGGCTGCCTGGCTATTGGGCCGGGCAATCTGCTGGGCCAGAAAACGCACCAGCGCATGCGGACTGTCGAGCTGCACCGCGGCTTCCTGCAGCAGTTCGCCCAGATGCATCAGATCGGTCAGGCGGCGCTCTCCGTTTTCGGAGGCCAGCATATTTTCAGCCAGCTGACGCTTGATCATCACGTCGCGCAGCATCGGTAACACGCCACGCTGCTGCCAGAGCTGCTGCCAGAGGGCAAACTGCTCGACCAGCCCATCCCACTCGCGTTCATTCCGGGTCAGTGCATCCAGCGCCGCGGCATCAATGGCGAAGATCGAGGTCGCCAGCGCGCTGCGCACCAGCCGTTCCTGCTCCGGTGCCTGAATCGCCTGCAGCAACCACAGTAACTCTCGCGCTTCAGGCGTGGTGTAAACGCTGTCGCGACTGGAGAGATAGACGGAAGGAATCGACAACGCATTGAGCGCATCGCGGATGAATCCTGCTTCGTTGCGACTACGGACCAGTACCGTGATGTCAGAGGCGCGCACCGGTTGCAGTGCCTCGCCTTTTCCCAGCAATGCCCGGCCCTGCTGCCCGGCCACCAGCCAGCGGCTGATATCCGCCGCACATTGACGCGCCATAAACTGCTGATAATCACTGCTGCCGGTTCCGCCGCCGGGCTGTAACCAGAAGCGCAGCGCCGGTTGCGGTCGATCGTCATAGATCAGTTTCAGCGCCTGATTCGGCGCGGCCGGTTTCACCTGCAGGAACGGAATGGCGGAGAACAGAAACGGCGATTCCAGCTGTGAAAACAGGCGATTGACGCTATTGACCATTTCCGGCGATGAGCGCCAGTTAGTATCGAGGGTATAGTGAGCACTGACTTCGTTTCTCGCCCGCAGATAGGTAAAAATATCCGCGCCGCGAAACGCATAAATCGCCTGCTTAGGGTCACCGATCAACAGCAGCGCCTGTTCCGGCTGGTTGATATAGAGCGTGCGGAAAATGCGATATTGCTGCGGGTCGGTATCCTGAAATTCATCGATCAGGGCGACCGGAAAGCGCGCCCGAATGGTCTCAGCCAGCAGGATACCACCGGGCTGCTGCAACGCCTCATCGAGCTTACTCAGCAGGTCATCAAAGCCTAACAGCGCCCGCAGCCGTTTCTCACGCTGAACGGTGGCGCGCACGTCGGTCAGCGCCTGGGCAATGATCACATCGCGCAGCGACAGAGGTTCCGCCAGAAACTGATCGATCGCCTCAAACACCGGGTGACGCGGCGCTTCGCCTTTTTTGGTTTTCTCCTCCAGCTGCTGCTGACTAAAGCGCTCCAGCTCTTTCGGCAGCTGGTAATCCAGCGTTTCGCTGTTGGCCCATTGCGTCACTTTCGCTACCCAGATCGGCAGATTTTTGCTGCTGTAGCTGCGCTTATCGACGCCGGAAGCGCCGATGATGCCTTCCACATCAGCACTGAGCGACTGCCACTGCTGCTTGATTGATGTGATGCGAGCCAGATTGCGGGCGTGACGTGACGCCAGGGTTTCATCGGCGGCTGGCGGACGTTTCAGGCTGGGCGATTCGCCCTGTAGCCAGGGGCGCAGCGTGGTCAGCAGACTGTCCGGTCCGCTCCATTCCGCTGCAATCACCCGCGCCACGTCAAGCGACAGCGGATAGCACTGACGCCGCCAGAAGTCGGCGGTGGATTGCTTCAGCAACGCCTGTTCATCCTCAATCAGCTCCTGCTCAAACAGCATGCCGGATTCAAAAGCGTTGAGGTTGAGCATCCGCTGGCAGAAGCCGTGGATGGTAAAGATGGCCGCTTCATCCATCTGTCGCTCTGCCGCCAGCAGCTGCGCGGCGGCGTGCGTTAAGTCGGGTATCTGATCAAGCAGCAACTGGTGCATCGAATCGCTGCTTTTACCGCGGATACAGGCCAGCCGCAGCTGATGGATATTCTCCCGGATACGCCCGCGCAGTTCAGCGGTGGCGGCCTCGGTAAAGGTCACCACTAAAATTTCTTCAACTGACAGGGGCCGACTGTAGGCGTTGTCGCCGCCAAGGCCCAGCAGCAGGCGCAGATAAAGCAAGCCAATGGTAAAGGTTTTTCCGGTGCCCGCTGAGGCCTCAATCAGCCGCTCGCCCCGGAGCGGCAGTGTTAAAGGATTCAGCGATTCAGGCGGTAACTGCGTCATTGAGTCTCACTCTTTACCGGCAGCGACTGCTGCAACTGTGCTACTTCACGCCAGGTTTTCCAGCCTGGCAACGCGGCAAAGGCCACTTTTTCATCACTGTTGCCCGCAATCTGCGAGGTCATCACCATACCCGTATGCTCTATCACCGCCTGCTGGAAGAAATCGGCCAGGCTGGCGGGCGTCAGTTGTTTAATCTGTGCGATCACTTTCTGGCGCGTATTAAACGCGTCGTTCTGGCGGTCAAAATCGCGACTGTAGCGATCCGCTTCCTCGTCGAGGGTCTGAGGCCGTTGTTGCAGCTCGTTGATCATCGCCTGCTGGTATTGAGCAAAGTCGGCCTGACTCATGTTGCGTAAGCGTTTTTCCGCCTGCGGATAGAAGGCCTGATAGCGTTGCAGCAGCAGGGCGGGCTGTTTGCTGTTGCTCTGCAGCAGGAAGCCAATTCCCCACTGGCGTCCCACCGGCATCTGGAAGGCAAATACCGCATAGCCGAGTTGCTCTTCAGTACGTAACTGGTTGTAGAACCACGGCTGCACAATCTGGCTCAGCATCGAACTGTTCGCCATGCTCTGATATTCGCCATAGCCCAGCGGAATATAGAGCGCCGCCAGGGCAGAATCGGTACTGCTGCCCTTCTGCTGCAGATTGGCTTTCAGCGGTTTTTCGAACGTTACATATTTGCTGCGCCAGGCATCGGTCCCGGTACTCTGCATCTGCTGTTTCAGTTCGCGACCCAGCTGAGTCACGCTGTCGGCGCTGAGGTTTCCTACCACCATCATTTCCGGCGTTGCCGCGCGGAACAGTTCATCGCGATAGGCGGTGACGTCGTTAAGGGTGATAGTACTCACCAGCTTGCGACGCGTCTCACGCTGGGTATAAGGCAACTGTGACAGCAGCTGCATCGGCTGAATCGCCTGCTCAAAGGCTTTTCCTTTCTCTGCCGCCTCAAGCCGTTCCAGATACCAGGATTTGGCCTGCTCCAGCTGCTGTTGCGTTGGCTGGAAAGTGGCATACCCTTCCACCAGCTTCTTCAGCAGGGTGGGCAGGCGCTGGGTAAAGCCGCTGGCACTGAATACCAGTCCTTCATTTTCGCCGGTTGAGAAACTGATGCCGCCCACCGACGCCTGCGAGTTAAGCTCGTCCAGCGCCAGACTGGAAAGGTAGTCATTCAGGCCAAACAGGACCTGCTGGCGCGCATCGCTGATGGCATGCTTGTTGCGCAACGCCAGCGTTATCGCAGCCTTTGGCTCACTGGCGTAAAACTGACTGGGCATCCAGTAAATGCGCATCCCGGCATCATTTTCCAGCCTGACCGGATGCGGATACTGTTTCCCGTCCGCCGGCAGCAGGGTGAAGTCATCCGGAATATAGGGATTCAGTGTGGGCATCGACAGCGCGATCTGGCTGGCCCGTTGCTGCCAGTCAGCAAACGTCTGTGGCGCTATTTTTTCAACCTGATACGGCGCATCCACAAAGTAAGCCTGTTTATTGTGCGGTTCCTGCGGACTGATATACCAGATACGCGCCTGCTGCGGCGTCATCTCGTCGAGCCGTGCTTTGATCGCCGCAGCATCATACTGATCCGCCAGATAAGGCGCATCCAGCGTGTGTTCAACCGGTACCCGCAGCATGGTGTCTGCCAGCCATTCGATGTAGTCCATATCCCGGGTGATTGAGGGATAGCGGAAATCGAGCGCCAGTACGTGAGAGACCTCATCGAAATAGCGTTTGTCATCCGCCTGCTCACGCAACAGGTTGATATAACTAAAAATAGCCGCAACCACTTCATCGCGCTGCGCCAGGCCTTTGTCGGTCAGCGAGGCGGTAATAGCAAAGACGCCGCTGTTACGATCGGTCATCGGGTCCGCACCGGCATTAACGCCATCGGCCAGTCCCTGCTTTTGCAGCCAGTCGGTCAGCGTATTTTTACTGCGATTGCCGATCAGGTAGCTAATCAGGGTGTCCGTTTTGCTGCGAAAACGGTCGCTGTTATTAGCAATACGAAACTCAATTTTAAGCTGTTTACGCGGCTGAGCCGGGACGTAATGGATCAGGATGCCCTGCTGTTCCGCGGTCACAACCGGCACGGTAATCGCGGGTACGGTGATGTTGTGGTTAGCGACCCGACCAAAGGTTTTCGCGGCAATCGACGCCATCTCTGGCAGCGTTTTATTGCTGTAAATGACCGCCTTCATCAGATTGGCGGAGTAGTGCGAGTGGTAAAAATCCTGTAGCGCCTGATGCAGTTTGCTGTCGGGCTTATCTTTCAGCGTGTCGAGGTTACCGCCGGAAAAGCGCGAGGCAGGATGAGCCGGGTTAAGGGTTTCCGCCCCGACCTGCGCCATACGTAAACCGTCGCGCGAGCGCGCCATCGTCAGTTCAGCGTTGACCGCATGGCGTTCCCGGTCAGCGTTCACCGGGTCCAGCAGCGGCGCGGCAACCGCATCGGCCAGGCGATCCACCGCCGGCTCCAGCGAAGCATTTTCCACTTCCAGATAGAAGGCGGTGCGGTAAGAGGCGGTGCTGGCATTGTGGCTGCCCCCGTGCTTTTTCAGGTACTCAGCCAGATTGTCCGGCTGCGGGTAATGGGCAGAGCCCATCAGCACCATATGCTCCAGATAGTGCGCCAGACCGAGCTGCTGATCCGGATCGTCCAGGGAACCAATCGGTAAGGTCAGTGCCGCCAGAGATTTGGGTGCCACCGGATCGGAAACCAGTAACACCGTCATGCCATTGTCGAGCCGAATCGCCTGATACTGACGAGGATCGTGTTCACTCTTGCGAATGATGTCATTAATCGGCTGCCAGCCCGTTTCTGTCTGCGCCAGTGCTGTACAAGCCAGCAGGCTTATCAGAAGCGCTGCTAACCAGCGTGCGTATGTCCGCATGTAAACCCCTTACCTTACCCAATCAACCGTCAGTGTCTGACACCGCGGCTCAACCAGAGCAAACTTTCTGTGTAATTAGCCAGTGAGCACATCTGCTGTCTGGCCTGCTATTCATCATCCTGATGTGCAGCCAGCACCGGTAAATACCAGCGCTGTGCCGCCTCAGTTATCTGGTGTAACTGTGTCTCTTCCAGCACGCGACACAGGCGTTGCAGGTAGGGATCGCTGCCTTCACCCTCTACCTGATAACTGCCTGACCACGCCGTCAGCAGGCGATTTCGCGCTTTAAGCTGGGTCGCCTCATCGGTCAGAAGTTGCTGGCTTTTTTTGTCATAGCTGGCCGTTAACCAGGCGCCGCCGCTTTTATTGAGCAGCATCAGCGGCTGGCGCATACCGGTCAGGTAGCCCGCGATATAATCATTCAGCGCAGCGATGGCGTCCTGCTGACTTACCGCCAGAAAGCACCAGCGACTATGTTGCCGGCCATACATCCGGCTACTGCCGGTTCCACCCAGCGCGCAGTAGACCAGATGCTCCAGCCAGAGCAGCAGGCCGTCGTTCATGTTCAGTACCCCTGGTCGCCAGCGCAACAGGCCGTCGCCCTGCACCTGCGTAAGCCAGCCGGTCAGGCTGACCTGTTCCAGTTGCAGATTGACTTCCCAGCTCTCCCCTTCGCTGCGCTGGGTCACCACTTCTGCCGCCACTTCCTGCATCTCGTCGCGCTGCGCCTGCCAGAAGAGTTCACCAAACGCACCATAAGGCAGATTACCCGCCGCACGGTGGTGCGCATAGAGCCGCTGGGTATCCTCTCCTTCCACCAGCGCATTCAGCAACTGCGCGTTAATCTGATAACGCTCCAGATTGTCGAGCGCAAAGGGCTCACTGTCAGGCAGTTCGTTCTCTTCCAGCCAGAAATTTACCCCGAGTCGTTGATGAAACCACGCCCGTACCGGATGGCGCCAGAAGCGCAGAAACGCCTCCAGCGTCAGCATTTCAATCGTCGGTGCCGCCAGCGGCTGGACAAAATCGGGTTGCGGCTGCCCCGTTCCCTGCGCGGCCGGTAACCATTCACGGGCAAAGCTCTGCAGCCTGGCGGCTGGCTGGAAGTTGTCGGCAGCAAACGGCATCCGGCTGTGCAGATGCTGCAGATGATCCCGTACCCGCGCCGCACTCTCATCCAGATCGCGATCTTCATCCCCCTCCAGATAAAAACTCTGTCCGATGTAATCCAGCAGTTCTGTGACCAGCACCGACGGATAGCGTTCCGTATTATCCTGAATGGCCCGCCCGATATAGCTGATGTAGAGCTGCTGCTGTGCAGAGATCAGCGCTTCCAGAAACAGATAACGGTCATCGTCACGGCGGCTGCGATCGCCTTTGCGTGACTTTTGTTGCATCAAATCAAAACCTAACGGCGCTAAGGTGCGCGGATAAACGCCATCATTCATCCCCAGCAGGCAAACTACCTGGAACGGGATCGAACGCATCGGCATCAGGGTACAGAAGTTAATCTGTCCGGCGAGAAAACGCTGGCTGATACGCTGCTGATCCAGCCGGCTGCGGAGATCGTCACGCAGCAGGGTGACCGGAATCGCCTCTTCAAACCGTGCGTTCATGCCATATTCGATCAACTCCTGCCACTGCTCCTCCACCAGCAGCAACGCCGCTTCGGTCTCCGTATCCGGGCTGAAAAAGGCGTTCAGCAGCTCGCGGCATAGCGGCAGCCAGGCCTGCAGCGGTCGTGGTTCGGCCAGCCGCTGCCGCCAATGGTTAAGCCGTGACAACAGCTCCGCCAGATGCCCGGCCAGTTCACCCACCAGGCCGCTCGATTCGTCATACGGCAGAATGCCTTGCCAGTCACCGTTGTGGCTTTCCATCGCATAGCCCAGCAGCATACGTTGCAGACCAAAGCGCCAGGTGTGCTGGCCGGTAATCGGTAATGACAGGGCTTCCACGCTGGCGTCATCCAGCCCCCAGCGCACGCCCGATTCGCTGACCCAGCGTCGCAGCAGGCGCAATCCGCTTTCATCAATGGCGAAATGGCTGGCCAGCGCTGGCACATCCAGCAGCGCCAGTACATCTTCTGAGACAAACCGGCTGTCCGGCAGCGCCAGCAGGTGCAGGAACGCGACAATCGCCGGGTGCGCCTGACTAGCCCGGCGATCTGAAATGGCGAAAGGTAAATAACGATCCGCAGGGGCGTTGGCGAAAACGGCCTGAATAAAGGGCGCATAGGCGTCGATATCGGCCACCATGACAATAATGTCACGCGCTTTCAGCGCCGGGTTGGCCTCCATCAGCGCTAACAGGTGATCCTGTAGCACTTCAACTTCACGCTGGGCACTGTGGCATACCTGTACCGCAACCGACCGATCGGCGGGATCGAGCCGGCGTTTCTGATCGCTATGCGCCAGTTCGGCGGCGTTCAGTCCGATGACAGCGTTGTCCTGCAGGTTGAGCAGATCGGACTGCAGACAGTGCAGCAGGTTGTCTTCTTCCACCTCAACAAAGGCGTCAATGTCGTCATTATCTTCCATCTGGCTGAGCAGAAAAAGATTGTCACGCCCCAGCTTGCCCCATGAGGCAAGCAACGGATTCGTCAGCTGTTGTTCACCCGCTTCATTGAAGAGCGCGGGTGCCTGTTCCACGTCGCGGAACAGTCCGCGCTGTTCATCCGCGCCGTGACGCCGACGCTGACGGCTTTGCAGCTTCGCCAGAAAGGCATAATCCTGAATATCGCCCCAGTAATCGCGGCAGGGATTGGTAAACAGCAGATGGATATCGATATGGCGTCCCAGCGCCTGCAACGCCTGAAGATAGACCGGTGGCAAGGCGGAGATGCCGCAGATAAAGACCCGCTTCGGCAGATTTTCTGGCGTGCGCTGCGCCTGTTCCAGCGTCTGAATAAAACGCGCATAGAGGTTGGCACGATGCCATTCAGGCTGCCGCAGGGTGGCGGTATAGCTAACCAGATCGCGCCACAGTGCTGCCTGCCAGCGCTGCGCCTCGCCCAGCCCCTCAATGGTTTCACCGCGCTCCCAGCTGTTGAGCCAGTCGGCGCGATAGACCAGATACTGGTCAAACAGATCCGCCACCCGCGAGCTCAGCTGGAACAGTTTACGTTTGTCGCCATCGTCATGCAGGTAGTGGCGCAGCGAGATAAATTCCTCATGCTCCAGCATCTCCGGCAGACGATGCATCAGCTTCCAGCTCATGCTGGCTTTACTGAAGGCGCTCTCCACCGGAATGTCGGGCAGCACCCGGACGAACATCTCCCAGATGAAGCTGGCCGGCAGTGGAAATTCGATGTTGGCGGCGATACCAAAGGTCTGCGCCAGCTCCATTTGCAGCCACTGCGCCATCCCCGGGCTTTGCACCAGCACCATTTCTGAGGCGAAAGGATCATCCAGTGGATCATGTTTAATCACCGCAGCCGCCAGAATCTTCAGCACATCAAGCTGATTTGAGTGATAAACGTGAAACATGAAAACTCCTGTGGTAACTCAGAACATAACTGCGGTATTGCGGCCCGGTAACTCTACCGCGGATCGCGGTTGAAGCCCATCAAAAGGGCGTTCGTGACTGCGGTTTAACAGCGTAATCGCGTCAGGGTAGCCGTACGCTGCTGCGGCCCCTGGACGTCGGCCCGTTCCAGCACACAGCCTGTCGGGCTGCTCTGCCGTTGCAGGGTGGAATGCCAGCCTGCGACGGCCTGCCCGACCAGACGTTGCTCCGCTACCCGCCACGCCTCGCGCTGCTCCCACTGCTGGCTGAACCCGCGAACCAGCGCGCGATGATATTGTAAAAGCGCACTGCTGCTTAATGCCATTAACAGCAGAGCAAATAACGCTTCCGGCAGGCTGAATCCGCCGGTCTCAGAGACAGTCGCCCGGCCTGGTGAACGGACAGTAATCGATCCAGCCGTGCGGCAGCGCCTGAATCCGGCTCTGCTGGAGTGTGACCCACTGCCATACCGCGGTGCCACTGCCGCTGGCTTCACCTTTAAGCAGCCCTTTTCCATCTTCACCTCGCTGTAGACAACTGCGCCAGCCCTCGCCTTCGTTAAGCTGGCAACCGGCCGTTTCGCCTGCCGGCCAGCGTTGGGTTAAGCCCCATTGCAGTGCCGACTGCGCCCGCCAGAAATCCTGTATGAACTGCTGCTCATCAGCCAGTAACAGCACCCCCTGCTCCAGCATTTTCCGGCTGGCATGCAGCGTCAGGCTGCCGATCACTAACAGCATTAACACCATGCCCAGCGTGCTGCTGCCCCGCTGCTTCACAGGTTTTCACCCTCTACCCAGCTTTCCACCGTTTCCAGCCAGCGCCCGGCTCGTCCCTGCAACCGCAACCGGATTAACCTCTGCTGGCGGATCACACTGAACTGCTCCAGCGTCAGGAAAGCCGGATCAGAGAGCCGTTCCCAGCCGCCAGAACGGCAGTCATCAACCCCGCGCTGCATCTCCAGCTGTTGCAGCCGCAGGCGATAGCCGTAGTGATCGCTGTCCGTCTGGTTAACGCCTTCCCACTGACCATTGCTGTTCTCATCCCAGCGCAGCAGCAGACAGTTTTCACTGATTGTCAGTGCGCCGTTGCCACACTCGCCGTGGCAATAGCCGGCCCGCCGCACCGCCTTTTCCAGCGTGGCCATGATCTGCTGAAGCTCCTGACGCAGCTGCGCCCGCTGCAACAATTCGACGTTCTCGCCCAGCAGCAGCGGTAAGAAACGTCCGGCGCTGACCATCAGCACCGCACCAATCGCCATCGCGATCAGCATCTCCAGCAGGCTGAAACCGGCCGCTTTCACCGGCACGCCTCCTCTTCGGTAGAGCAAAACGGATACGCGCCCGGGCCGAAATAATCAGCCGCAGCCGGCCTGCCTTATTACCCAGTTCGATGCTGCCCGCTCTGGCCACGTTGCGACGCCCGTAAAAGCCCGGCTCGCCGCGTATCTCGTATAGGATCACTTCAGGGTACGGCGCAACGAAATGCAGCCGCTTTCCGGCCTGACATGCATCAGGCGATGGACTGCCGCCGCCAATACACCAGGGATGATCCGCCCGTGACCAGAGGATCAGGTCACGATTTTGCCGGAACGCCTGAGCACGCAGCCGCAACAAAAACCCTGCAGCTGCTGGGCGGTATCGCGCAGCTGCTGCCGCTGCTGCCAGCGCTGCCAGCCGTGAAGCGCGCCGAGGCTCAGGATGCCAGCAATCACCATCACCACCAGCAGTTCCGGCAGGGTAAAACCGCGTAACGGGTATCTTTTCATGGCGCTAGCGTGCCGGGTGATGAAAGCGGGAACAAGCGGGCAGTTGAGGGGCTGGAAACCACATCGCAGAGAAAACGATCATCAGACATTCAGTGGCATGCCGCTGCGAGCCGTGCCGCCTTTTTTGCCGCTCAGGCATAAAAAAAGCCCCGGCGTGCAGAGCATCACCGGGGCTTTTTCATTGGCATGGGTTAAATCGCGACCGGCGCCTTAATGGCCGGATGCGGATCGTAACCTTCAATGTCGAAATCATCGAACTGGTAGTCAAACAATGAAGCGGGTTTACGCTTAATGACCAGCTTCGGCAATGGACGCGGCTCACGGGTCAGCTGCAGGCGCGCCTGCTCCAGATGGTTACTGTAGAGGTGGGTATCCCCACCGGTCCAGACGAAGTCACCGACCTGCAGGTCACACTGCTGTGCCACCATATGCACCAGCAGTGCATAACTGGCAATGTTGAACGGCAGACCCAGGAAAATGTCACAGGAGCGCTGGTAAAGCTGGCAGGAGAGTTTGCCGTCAGCCACATAGAACTGGAAGAAAGCGTGGCACGGTGCCAGCGCCATCTGCTCCAGTTCACCCACGTTCCAGGCTGAAACGATAATCCGGCGTGAGTCAGGGTCGCGTTTCAGTTGTTCAATCACTTTGCTGATCTGGTCAATCTCTCCGCCGCTGGCGGTGCCCCAGCTGCGCCACTGCTTGCCATAAACCGGGCCAAGATCGCCCTGTTCATCCGCCCACTCATCCCAGATCGAGACATTATTGTCCTTCAGATAACCGATGTTAGTGTCACCTTTCAGGAACCACAGCAGCTCATGAATGATCGAGCGGATATGGCATTTTTTCGTGGTGACCAGCGGAAAACCATCCTGCAGATTGAAACGCATCTGGTGTCCAAAAATTGAAAGCGTGCCGGTTCCGGTACGGTCAGCTTTTGGCGTGCCTTCATTCAGCACATGTTGCATCAGATCCAGATACTGTTTCATTTTTCCTCACGAAATTGTGGCTGTGGACGACGACGATAGGCCCAAATCATCATGGCGATACCGGCAATAATCATGGGTACGGAGAGAATCTGCCCCATACTGATTCCGCCTTCAAACAGGCCAAGCTGAGCATCCGGCTGGCGGAAGAACTCGACGATAATACGGAATGCGCCGTAACCGATCAGGAACAGGCCAGAGACACTGCCCATCGGGCGCGGCTTACGAATAAACAGGTTAAGAATGATGAACAGCACCACCCCTTCAAGAATCAGTTCATAGAGCTGCGAAGGATGACGCGGCAGGACGCCATAGGTATTGAGCAGCGCCTGATACTGTGGATTGGTGGCGGCCAGCGCGACATCTTCGCTGCGTGAGCCGGGGAACAGCATGGCAAACGGGAAGCCAGGATCAACACGGCCCCACAGCTCGCCGTTAATGAAGTTGCCAAGACGGCCTGCACCGAGACCAAACGGGATCAGCGGGGCGATGAAATCAGCCACCTGGAAGAAATGGCGCTTAGTGCGGCGAGCGAAGACCAGCATCACCACAATCACCCCAATCAGGCCACCGTGGAATGACATACCGCCATCCCAGACTTTGAACAGATAGAGCGGATTTTCAAGGAACAGCGGTAAATTGTAGAACAGCACGTAACCAATACGGCCGCCAAGGAACACGCCGAGGAAACCGGCATACAGCAGGTTTTCCACTTCCTCTTTTTTCCAGCCGCTGCCTGGCTTGTTGGCGCGACGCACCGCCAGCCACATGGCGAAAACAAAGCCGACCAGATACATCAGACCGTACCAGTGCAGCGAAACCGGTCCGATCGAGAAGATCACCGGATCGAACTGCGGAAATGCAATATAGCCGTTATTCATCATTCACCGTCTATTTTTCAGCCCTGAAAAAGGGCGTTAACAGGCACATAAATTAAGGCTGCGCATCATAGCACAGCCGGTTTTGTCAGTTGACGCCGAAATGTCAATGCACTTAACGCTTCGCGCCTGGCCCGCCTGGCCAGCAGGGGAAATAAAATCGCCTGCCGGGATGGCGCTTAGCGGCCTCCGCGGATCAGACCGCCCAATCCACGCCGCTCCATAAAGGCGGAGACCAGATGGCGAACCTCGGTAGCGGTGTGCGCATTCATTCCCTGCTCACTGAGCTTCTGCGCTTCTTCATGATCCAGATGGCGCAGCAGGTATTTCACGCGCGGCACATTTTTTCCGTTCATGCTGAGATGGTGATAACCCATCCCCACCAGCAGTGCGACACACATCGGATCGCCCGCCATTTCACCACACAGGCAGAGTTCAAGATTGGCCTGACGGGCTTCGCGGGCGATGGCGTGCAGGGCGCGCAGCATCGCCGGGTGCAGCGAGTCGTAGAGATTGGCCACGCGGGTGTTATTGCGGTCCACCGCCAGCAGATACTGGGTCAGATCGTTGGTGCCGACCGAGACAAAATCAACGCGCGACGCCAGATGCGGGATCATAAACAGCATCGACGGCACTTCAATCATGATACCGATGCGCGGCGTGGGGATGGGGTAGCCCAGCATCTCTTCCACTTCGCGACCGGCGCGATCGATCAACCGTTTCGCCTCGTCGATTTCATCGATATGACTGATCATCGGCAGCAGAATACTGAGGTTGCCGGAGGCCGCATTCGCCCGCAGCATGGCACGCACCTGGACCAGAAAAATTTCCGGCTGATCGAGCGTCAGGCGGATACCGCGCCAGCCGAGACAGGGATTCTCTTCACTGATCGGCATGTAGGGCAGCTGTTTATCCGCGCCCACATCAAGGGTGCGCAGCGTGACCGGCTTGTTGTGAAACAGCTGCAACATGCCCTGGTACTGCGCCACCTGCTCCTCTTCTGACGGGAAGCCATTCTGCAGCATAAAGGGGATCTCGGTGCGATAGAGACCAATGCCGTCAACCCAACTGCCGAGCGCCTGTTCATGCTCCGGACTTAAACCGGCGTTGAGCATCACCTGCACGCGCTCGCCGCTTTTCAGCTCACCGGGTTGATCGACGACCCCTTCTGCCGTTTTGCTCAGTGCGTTCTCTTCACTGATCAGCCGCTGATACTCCTGCACCAGCACCGGTTCGGGATCAATTAACAGCTCGCCGCGATAACCATCGACGATCAGCAGTCGTTTATTCAGCTGATGCGGCAGGATATCGGCGCCCATTACCGTCGGGATCCCCATGGCACGCGTCAGGATCGCCGCATGGGAGTTAGCGGCACCGTCGCGCACCACTACCCCAGCCAGCCGCTCGTGCGGCAGCTCTGCCAGCGAGGTGGCGGTCAGTTCATCCGCCACCAGCACAAACCGCTCCGGCCAGGCGTTGGTGCCGACCAGCGAATCATCAAGATGGAATAACAACCGCTGACCCAGCACCCGCAGATCGCCCGCACGTTCCCGCAGATAGCTGTCGGTCAGGCTGGCGAACTGTTCGGCAAACTTCTCGATCACCTGTTTAACCGCCCACTCCGCCACCGATCCGCGCTCGATCTCATCGAACAGATCTTTCTTCAGCCGGGCATCGGTTAACAGGTGGGAATAGAGGTCAAAGATCGCCGCGCTCTCTTTCTGCACGCTGGCACTGAAACGCTTGCTGAAACGGCGAAATTCGCTGGCGGCTTCGCTCATGGCGAGCGACAGGCGTTCACGCTCACGCTGAACATCCAGCGTTGAGGCCGCGGAGACCTGATCGAGCAGCGGCTGCGTCTCATCGACCCAGCCCGGTGCTACCGCCACGCCTGGCGCGGCGGCGATGGCACGTATCCGGGTCTGACGGAACTGACCAAACAGCTGCCCCATCTGGGATTGCGACAGCAGCGCCGCCATCTGCGTGGCCAGCGTGACCAGAAACGACTCTTCGCTCTCATCAAACTGGCGATGTTCACGCTGCTGTACCACCAGCACGCCAAGCAGCTGGCGACGGCTGATAATCGGCACGCCGAGGAAGGAGCGATAGCGCTCCTCTTTCACCGCGGGGATATATTTAAAACTGGGATGACTTTGCGCGTCGGCAAGGTTGATCGGCTCGGCCAGACGGCCGACTAAGCCAACGATGCCTTCGTCAAACGCCAGCGTCACAGTGCGGCCACGCGGCTTTTTCAGGCCGCGCGTCGCCATCAGGTAATAGCAGCGACGATCGTGATCGGCGAGGTAAACGGAACAGACTTCCGTATCCATCGCCAGACAGATCTCATTAACCAGGATGTCGAGTGCTTCATTCAGACGCGGCGCACTCGCCACTTTTTCTACAATTTCGCGCAACTGAGTGAGCATAAAGGGCGTGGCCTATCCTCTCTTACGTCGATGGGCAGGATTGTTTCGCTGCCCCGCACTCTCCTGCATAGACATCACCACGCCAGCGAATTCCTTCATCACCCGACGGTAGACGTCGCGTTTGAAGGAGACAACCTGACGCACCGGATACCAGAAGCTCACCCAGCGCCAGCCGTCGAACTCAGGCGTGCTGCTGTGCTGCACATTGATATCCGCGTCATTAGACATTAACTGCAGAAGAAACCACTTTTGTTTCTGGCCGATACATACCGGCTTTGTGTCCCAACGCACCAAACGTTTTGGCAACTTGTAGCGCAACCAGTTACGGGTAGATGCAAGTATTCGAACATCTTTACGGTGTAACCCCACTTCTTCGAACAGTTCGCGATACATCGCCTGTTCAGCGGTTTCACCGGGATTGATGCCTCCCTGAGGAAATTGCCAGGAGTGCTGTCCAAAGCGCCTGGCCCATAACACTTGTCCCTGCCTGTTACAAATTACGATACCAACATTCGGGCGGTAGCATCATCATCGATCACCGGACTACCTCAAAGCTAAATTTGAATAGGCTGATTGTTTCACACTCCTTACAGGCGGTAAACCACTGGATTCACGGGGTGTTGAGCGTAAAACTCCGGGATAACTCACAGAGAAGCCGCTAGTTATGAACAATCCCCGTCAGAAAAATCGATCTTATTCACCTTTTCTGTGGATAGCTTTGTGCAGAACGCGGGAGTTAACTGAATAACCTTGTCAGCCGGTTCAGAGAGATAAAAAATGGATTATTTACTATCCTTATGATTAATATGTATAAAAAGTAATTCCAGCCAAATTGGCTGAGTGTTAAAACTCCGACAAAACCGCCGCCTCTTTACAATTGAATGAATTTTAACCAACCAGCAGGTTATCCACAACAGATTGCTCAGCCTGAGGTCAGAGTGGCGAAATTAGCGTCAAAAACGGGAAAGTCAAGGCTGTAAATGGAACCAGTACCGTACAAGCTGGCCGGTTATCCCACTTTTCTGTGGATAACCGGGTATGAGATCCTGTTCATTGTTGCGAGTAAGTTGGGATAACCTGCAACGTCTCATCCTGTTGCCCGCGAGATCCCCTGAAAAAAGCATGATCTATCATGTTATTATCCTCACTCAGCGCAGTGAATTATTCAGTTAAACCTACTACGCAACATCCTGTACAAATTTTAATCAACACGAGTGATCGCTATGAAACACCTGCCCGCACCGCCTGAAGATGAAGCTATCCTGCTGGCCCGGGCGCAGGCGTTAGCCGGATTAACGCTGGAAACGCTGGCCGATCGGGCCGGTCTGACGATGCCGGCCGACCTGAAACGCGATAAAGGCTGGGTCGGTATGCTGCTGGAACTGCTGCTGGGGGCCAGTGCCGGCAGCAAAGCCGAGCAGGACTTCGCCCATCTGGGTATTGAGCTAAAAACCATTCCGATTGATGCCACGGGTAAACCGCTGGAAACCACCTTTGTCTGCGTCGCCCCGCTCACCGGTAACAGTGGCGTCACCTGGCTGACCAGCCACGTGCGACATAAGCTGACGCGGGTGTTGTGGATCCCGGTCGAGGGCCAGCGGGACATTCCGCTGCGGCAGCGTCGGGTCGGGGCACCGCTGTTATGGAGCCCGAGCGCAGAAGAAGATGAGATGCTGCGTCAGGACTGGGAAGAGTTGATGGATATGATTGTGCTGGGCCAGGTCGATCAGATCACCGCCCGGCATGGCGCATGGCTGCAGATCCGTCCCAAAGCCGCCAACAGTAAAGCGCTGACCAGCGGGATTGGCGATCAGGGTCAACCGATCCTAACCTTACCGCGCGGCTTCTACCTGAAGAAGAGTTTTACCGGACCGCTGCTGGCGCGCCACTTTTTGCTGTAGAGATAATATTCTGTTCTGGCGTGGCGCAATTTTATGGGAGAGAAGCAAATTCAGTGCGTATAATCCCCGTTTAATTTTCGTTTAGGATTGAATGTAGGTATGTTTGAGTGGATTGCCGATCCCAACGCCTGGCTGGCACTGGGAACCCTGACCATCCTTGAGGTGGTGCTGGGTATTGATAACATTATTTTCCTGTCGTTAGTGGTCGCTAAACTACCTAAGCACCAGCAAGCCAGCGCACGCCGCATCGGTTTGCTGGGCGCGATGTTAATGCGTCTGGCCCTGCTGGCCTCGATCGCCTGGGTCGCCAGGCTGACCAATCCGCTGTTTACGCTGATGGACCACGCCTTTTCTGCCCGCGATCTGATCCTGCTGTTCGGGGGTCTGTTCCTGCTGTGGAAATCGAGCATGGAGATCCACGAAACCATCGAGGGCAGTGAAGCGGAACAGAAATCCAATGTCCATTCGTTCCTCGGCGCGATTGTACAGATCATGCTGCTGGATATTATTTTCAGCCTCGACTCAGTGATTACCGCCATCGGCCTCTCCGATCATCTGTTTATCATGATGGCGGCGGTGGTGATTGCGGTGCTGATGATGATGTTCGCTGCCCGCAGCATTGGTGAATTCGTTGAGCGCCATCCGTCGGTGAAAATGCTGGCGTTAGCTTTCCTGATTCTGGTCGGTTTTACCCTGATTCTGGAGAGTTTCGCGGTTCATGTACCAAAAGGTTACATTTATTTCGCCATGTTCTTCTCAATGGCGGTTGAGTGCCTTAACCTGATGCGTGGTAAGAAAAAGAGCGCATAAGTTTGTCAAGGGCGAGTCTGCTCGCCCGCGAATTTTCAGATTCATGCGATTACCCCGGCCGGCAAAACAATTTATTACTACACTTTTTGCAGTCGATGATGTGTGGAGATGAGGCGTAATGAAAGGATGGGCAGGTGTAGCAATCGTGGCGTTAACCGCAGCGATGTTGAGCGGATGCAGTTCTGATTATGTTATGGCAACGAAAGATGGCCGGATGATTATGACCGAAGGTAAGCCGACCATCGATAAAGAGACCGGGCTGGTGGAGTATACCGATCAGTCCGGGCATGCAGTGCAGATTAACGGCGATGAGGTCTCGACCATCATTGAACGCTAAGTGCGAAATTGTCTCGCCTGCCACAGATTCCCCGCTGGCAGGCGATTTCCCCGACTTTTCCCCCTTCCTTCCCCGCCATTGCTCGCGCTATAGTCCCTGAGGACACAACATTCCATTCCATAAAGAAAAGGAAGCTGGCAATGCACTATCATCGTATTCCCCATAGCACGCTGGAAGTGAGTCAGCTGGGGTTGGGCACCATGACGTTTGGCGAGCAGAACAGTGAAGCGACGCCCATGCTCAGCTGGATTTGGCTATTCGTTCCGGCATCAACTTTATTGATACCGCCGAAATGTATCCGGTGCCACCACGCCCGGAAACCCAGGGTCTTACCGAACAGTACATTGGCAGCTGGCTGAAACAGCGCGGCAGCCGTGACAAAATCATTCTGGCCAGCAAAGTGTCGGGCCTTCACGGGGTAACGATGCCTCGATTCGTCCTGACATGGCGCTGGACCGCAAGAATATCCGCGAAGCGCTGGACGCCAGCCTGAAACGCCTGAATACCGACTATCTCGATCTTTATCAGCTGCACTGGCCGCAACGTCAGACCAACTATTTTGGCAAGCTGGGCTATCAGTACAGTGAAACCACCGCCCAGGTGACGCTGCTGGAGACGCTGGAAGCGCTGACCGAGCAGGTGCGCGCCGGTAAGATTCGCTATATCGGGGTGTCGAATGAAACCGCATGGGGCGTGATGCGCTACCTGCAACTGGCGGAAAAGCATGAACTGCCGCGCATTATCAGCATCCAGAATCCCTACAGCCTGCTGAACCGAAGCTTTGAAGTCGGTCTGGCCGAAATAAGCCAGCACGAAGGCGTTGAACTGCTGGCTTATTCCAGCCTGGCGTTTGGCACCCTGAGCGGTAAGTATCTGAATGGTGCGCAGCCTGCCGGTGCTCGTAATACGCTGTTCAGTCGCTTTACCCGCTACAGCGGCGAGCAGTCACAGCAGGCAATCGCCGAATATGTGGCGTTAGCCCGTCAGCACCAGATTGATCCGTCACAGATGGCACTGGCTTATGTGCGTCAGCAGCCGTTTGTCGCCAGCACCCTGCTTGGCGCCACCACGCTGGAGCAGTTGCAGATCAACATCGACAGTTTCAATCTGACGCTAAATGCAGAGATCCTGGAAGGCATAGAGGCGATCCACCGTCGTTATACCTATCCGGCACCCTGAATCACGCCTTGCCAGTCGCGAATAACGCGGCTGGCACCGCTTATACATCGCGGGAATAGAGCATCACACGCTTGTCGGGATAATCCAGCGCCTCACCCTGGGGCTGCCAGCCAAAACGTTCGTAATAGCCGCTGAAGGTTGACCATAACCACAACTGCGAATACCCCTGCGCCTGGGCATGTTGAATGACCCGCTGCTGCAATGCTTCACTCACGCCTTTGCCGCGCGCCGGCGTATCCACATAGAGGGCCGCCAGCCACGGAAAGAGATCCTGACGGCTGATGAGATCGCAGCGCCAGAAGCCCACTGTGCCAATCGCGTTGCCCGCCTCCACCGCCACAAACGTCATCGGAAAATCGCTGCCGCTCAGGCTGCTGGCGACAATGCTGGCGAAAAAGTCACGGCTATCGGGCTCGCCGAAAGCCCGCCACTGCCATTCGGTAATCTGATCGGCAAAATGGGGCACGGCGCTAAGCGGCACTATCTCAATTACACCAGTCTCCATTACATCAGCTTCCCCTGGAAGATCGGCACTGAATCAAACAGGTAGCCGTCGAAGTCAGGCGCATCAGCATCGGAGAGCTCCAGCAGCGTATTTTTGACATTCTCAAGGTGCTGCCACGTAGCCTGCCACGCACCCATCACGTCGCGCCGGCGCAGAGCGGCAAGAATGGTCTGGTGATCGCCGAGCCATTTCAGGCGGTAGGCACGAGTTTCAAACTGAGGACGCAGCTGCTGCCACAGCGGGCTGCTGTCGTGATGACGCCAGATGCTGGTCACGGTGTCGAGTAGCATCTGATTCTGACTGGCTCCCGCCAGTAACAGATGGAATAACTTGTCGTTATCCTGACTGCTGTCATTGGCGGCGATGGCACGCTGCTCCTGCTCAAGCGTACGGCGCAGGTTTTCGATGTCCGCCTTGGTGGCCATTTTAGCGGCAAAGGCGGCGATATTGCTTTCCAGCAGCTGACGCGCCTGCAGCATTTCAAACGGGCCGACATCGCTGCGGAAAAACGCCTCTTCTTCATCGTCGCTGGCGGAGGGAATGCGCATCACGTAGACGCCGGAACTCTGGCGAATATCCACCGTGCCTTCCAGCTCCAGCATCAATAACGCCTCGCGCACAATGGTCCGGCTGACGCCCCAGGTTTCAGCCAGCTGACGTTCAGGCGGCAGGCGCGATCCCACCGGATAATGTCCGTCGCTGATTTGCTGGCGCAGATGCTGACCAATTTCCTGATACTGCTTTTTTTCTTGCGGCGCTTCGGCTTTGTCCACGCTTTCACCCTTTGCAATCAATGCGCTAACGGCATTGCCGCCGTTCCCTGCGCGACAATGCCCGCGAGCCAGAGAAGATAGCTCGCAAACTGAGCCTCAGTGTATCAAAGCCAGCGCCTGATCGAGTACCTTTGCGCCATTCAGGGTGCCGTAAGCGACGGTATCAATCACCGCAATCGGCAGCTGATAGCTGTCGGTCAGTTTTTTATTCTCTTCCAGTTTAAAGCGCACCTGCGGACCCAGCAGCACCACCACCACCTCGTTGCCGTAATTTTGCAGCTCCTCACGCAGATTCTGTTCAGGGATGGCATAGATCTGAAAAGCTAATCCGCGCGCGGCGGCCTCTTTTTCCATTCTTGTCACCACCATTGATGTCGACATGCCTGCGGCACAGGCCAGAACAATACGTTTCATTCTCGCTTCCTCTGGTTATTTCGTTATTTCGGCTCATCATCAAGCCACAGGGTAAATTGCTGGTTATCGCGCAGCGCCCGGAACCAGTGGGCGGATTTTTTCATCCGGCGCTGACGCTGGTTCTCCAGGTCGATTTCAATCAGGCCGTAGCGGTTTTTGAAGGCGTTCATTGGCGAGACATTGTCGGTGAACGCCCACAGCATATAGCCCTGACAGTTGATGCCCGCCTGTTGCGCACGGATCGCCTGATGCAGATGCTCGCTGATAAAGTGAATGCGGTAGTCGTCCTGAATTTCCCCCTCTGCGTTTTTGAACTGCGCTTCGTTCTCAACGCCCATGCCGCTCTCGGCGACAAACCACGGGATGTTGCCATACTCATCACGCATACGCTGCGCCATATGCCAGATGATTTCCGGCTGAATTTCCCAGCCGCGCGAAGGGTTCATCCGCCGGCCCGGCAACTCAAAGTGCTCGTAATACCAGGCGGGATGGAACGGCGTTTCCGGATGCCAGGCACGAGACGGTGCTTTCACGCGGTGCGGATAGTAAAGGTTAAGCCCGACCTCATCGACGGTATTGGCGGCAATGATCGCCAGCTCTTCCGGCGTGGCCTGCCACTCAATCTGATGTTTATCCAGCAGCGCCAGCAGCTCCGCCGGATAGGTGCCGTTAATAGCCGGATCGAGAAACACCCGGTTGTAGAACAGGTCATAGATATGCGCCGCCTTCTGGTCATGCGCCGCCGAAGAACGCGGATAGGTCACTTCCGGGTTGAGTATGGTGCCGATGCGGCCGGCATAGCCCGCCTGGCGGAACAGCTGCACTGTCCGGGCGGTGGCAAGATTTTTATGGTGGTTCCACTGCATCCATTTATGGGTGTTCTGCTCATAGGGCCAGCGCAGCGCGTCAAGGTAGACGCGGGTCTGCACCACAATCGGCTCGTTAAACACAAACCAGCGCGTCACCCGTCCGGCATAGCGTTTAAACACCTGTTCGACGTAACGGATAAACAGGTCAACCACATGCTTTGACTGCCAGCCGCCATACTGCTCCAGCAGCGTGGCGGGCAGTTCGTAATGCTCCAGGCAGAGCATCAGCTCGATCCCCTGCCGCTGCATCTCGTCAATCAGCCGGTCATAGTAAGCCGCGTACTCTTCATCCACCGTGGCCGTTTCATAGTCGGTGAGAAAACGCGACCAGTTGATCGAGGTGCGGTAGTGGGTCAGCCCGGTGGCTTTCATCAGCGCCACATCTTCTTCAAAGCGGTTAATGAAATCGGTGGCCACTGCCGGGCCATAGCCGTTATGCCAGACGTGCCGATCCTGCTGATACCAGGCATCTGGCCAGGAGTCCTGCCCCACTTTTTTCCCGCTCCAGCCTTCGGTTTGCCAGGCTGAAGCGGCAGCGCCGAGAATGAAATTTTGCGGGATCGGGATCAGCTGGCGACTCATAACACCTCCGGTCGGGTCGGGGTCAGTTCAGGTTGCGAATTTTGCGCTTCGGCAGCATCGGCGCGGCGGGCAGCCACTTTGACAAATGGCAGGTAGATCAGCACCGACACCAGAATGCAGATGATCTGGGTCACCACCGCGCCCATCGATCCCGCCGTCGAGAGCCAGGCATTAATGATCGGTGGCGTCGTCCACGGCACCATTACCACCGCTTTGCCGGCGAATCCCATCACCGTGGCGAAGTAGCCGATGGATCCGGTCACCAGCGGCGTGATGATGAACGGGATCGCCAGGATCGGGTTGAGCATAATCGGCATACCAAATATCACCGGTTCATTGATATTGAAGATGCCGGGGCCAAAGGAGAGTTTGGCGATTTCACGCATCTCTTTGCGCCGCGTCGCCAGCATCACTGCCGTCAGCAGACCGATGGTCAGGCCAGAACCGCCGATGCTCATGTAAACATCCCAGAACGGCATGGTAATGATATTCGGTGCCTCTTTACCCTGCTCAAAGGCGGTCATATTAACCATAATCGCCCCCAGCAGCAGCGGTTCACGAATCGGTTTCACCATCTGATTGCCGTGAATGCCGATGACCCAGAACAGCTGGGCTACGAACATCAGAATCAGAATCCCCCACAGGCTCTGCACCACCGACTCCAGCGGTTGCTGCACCACCTGATAGACCGCGTCATACAGATACATGCCGCTAACGCGATGGAAAACGAAGCCAAAGGTGGCCACCAGCGTCACGGTGATAATCGACGGGATCAGCGCCGAAAAAGAGGCGGCAACGTTGGGCGGCACAGTATCGGGCATCTTAATTTTCAGCCGCTCCACCTGTTCGAGGCGGCAATAGATCTCGACCGACAGAATGGCGATAAACATGCCGAGGAACAGGCTCTTAGTGTCAGAAAATTGCTTTGCCAGCACATCGGTGACCAGATGCATCTGACCGTCGACCATCATCTGTAAGGTGGTCGGCGTCACGGAGACAAAACAGATGACCGCCAGCAGGCCAGGGAATAAGGTTTTGATGCCGTTGATACGGCCAAGCTCAATCCCAATCAGGAACACCGCCCCAATGTTGAGGAAGCTGAGCGTGGCATAGTTAATACTGCTGGTGATCGGTTTGAGATCGGCTAAAAAACTCAGCGCGGCGAAGCTGGCGAGGCCATTTTTACTGTCCAGCACCATATTTGAAATCAGCACCGAGAAGGCGCCGACGATGATCACCGGCATCAGGGTAATGAACGAGGCTTTGATCGCCATGATGTAGCGGTAGCTATTGAAGCGGGTGGCAAAGCTGCCCAGCGAATCGATAAGGCGGTCCTGTAGAGACATGGGTCAACCCTCAGAGATGTAAGATTGGCATTCCAGTAGTCGTGGCTATCTTCCCTGTTAGTGGCATACCAAAATGACGATTGTCACCGATTCTTTCTGTGACAAAGCTCCCGGAAACGCTTTTTGGCATTCCAGTATGATTAAAAAAGCCAATTTGGCATACCAATAACGGAGATCGTATGGATTTCGAACAAACCATGATGGAATTGCTGATCAATGCCGGGGAAGCCCGATCGTCAGCGATGATGGCGATCCAGTGCGCACGCCAGCGTGACTGGTCAGGTGCCGACGCAGCGCTGGCCGCCTCCGATACCGCAGCTAAAGAGGCGCACAAGATTCAGACGCAGTTGATTGGCGCAGATGAAGGCAGCGGCAAGTTGCCGGTGACGCTGATCCTGGTGCATGCGCAGGATCATTTAATGAATGCGATGTTGTGTCGCGATCTGGCGGAGGAGATGGTGATGCTGCGTAAAGAGCTGTTTAACTGACAGGCGGCAGCAAATGCCGCCTGTGCTGGCGATCAGACGCCTTCCAGCGCCAGTAATTCCTGGATGGTCTGCGCACGACGGATCTCACGCGGTTGCCCCTGTTCAAACAGGACTTCCGGAATCAGGGGACGGCTGTTGTAATTGGATGACATCGATGCGCCATACGCGCCGGTGTCATGAAACACCAGATAATCGCCGACCTGCGCCGCCGGAATGGCACGGGTATCAACTTTGCCGCCTTCCAGCTGGGTAAAGACATCGCCCGACTCACACAGCGGACCGGCCACCACGCTCTCCAGGGTCTGCTGCTCATCAATCTGGCGACCATCGCCCGCCATCAGCGAGATGTGATGGTAGCTGCCATACATTGACGGGCGCATTAAATCATTGAAACCGGCGTCGACCAGCACAAAATGGCGGCTGCCCATCTCTTTGACCGCCCTTACCTGCGACACCAGCACGCCCGACTCGGCCACCAGGAAACGACCCGGTTCAATCTCCAGTTTGACATCATGACCCAGGTGCTGCGCAATACGCTGACGCGCCGCATCCCACAAACCAAAATAGTGCCCGGTATCGATCGCCTCTTCACCGTAGCGATAAGGAATCGATAAACCACCGCCCGCCGAGATCGCGGTCAGATCCTGGCCGAACTCCACCACCAGACTGACCATCGCATCGCACACCTGTTGCAGATGGGCGTAATCGACGCCGGAGCCGATATGCATATGAATGCCCACCAGTCGCAGGCCATATTGCTGGATTGCCGCCAGCGCTAAGGCCAGATCTCCGTGCCAGATACCGTGCTTGCTGTTTTCGCCGCCGGTATTGGTTTTCTGACTGTGACCGTGCCCGAAACCGGGATTAACCCGCAGCCATACCGCATGGCCCGGCGAGACAGCACCCAGCTGATGCAGCATATCGACGGAACCGGCGTTAACCGGCACCTGTAGCGCCGCAACCCGCGCCAGCGTCGGCTGATCAAACAGGTCAGCAGTAAACACGATCTCGTCACCGCCCGGCTGGTATCCCGCCACCAGCGCACGTTCAATTTCGCCCAGCGAGACGGAATCAACCTTAACGCCAGCCGCCCGCATCAGGCGCAGAATGTGGATATTTGAGCAGGATTTCTGGGCAAAGCGCACCACATCAAACGCCTGCAACTGGGCGATGCGCGCCTGAATGATTTCGGCATCGTAGGCCCAGAACGGCCCGGCATAGCGGCGTGCCAGCGGCAGCAGGTTAGTGGCGTTGAGCGCGGTTTGAGTGGTCTGTAAAGAACGGGGCATAAGGATTCTCCTGTGGCGATAACCCATTAAGCCAGAATCGTGTCATAGCGAAAAATATCTGTTTTAATAGCATCTATGCAAAACTGATATGGGGTAGCGGTGTGGCGAACATTAACTGGCGACACATTGAAATTTTTCACGCGGTGATGACCAGCGGCAACCTGACGCAGGCCGCGACGTTGCTGCACACGTCGCAGCCGACGGTGAGCCGGGAGCTGGCGCGGCTGGAGCAGCAGCTCGGACTGCAGCTGTTTGGCCGGGTGCGCGGGCGTCTGCAGCCGACGGTACAGGGACTGCGGCTGTTTGAGGAGGTGCAGCGTTCCTGGTATGGGCTGGATCGCATTATGGAGGCGGCGGATAACCTGCGGCAGTTTCGTCAGGGCGAGCTTTCGGTGGCCTGTTTACCGGCGTTTTCGCAGTCGCTGTTGCCGCCGCTGTGTCAGCCTTTTTTGCAGCGCTATCCGGATGTCAGTCTGAATGTGATTCCGCAGGAGTCGCCACTGCTGGAGGAGTGGCTGTCGGCGCAGCGCTATGACCTCGGTTTAACCGAAACCCAGCATGCGCCGGCCGGAACCGATCGTTATGCGCTGTTAACCTGTGATGAGGTCTGTGTGTTGCCGCAGCAGCATCCCCTGAGCCAGCGTGCGGTACTGACGCCGCAGGATTTTGCCGGTGAGAACTATGTCAGCCTGTCGCGCACCGACAGTTATCGCCAGCTGCTTGATGCGTTATTTCATGAACAGGGCGTTGATCGTCGCCTGGTGCTGGAGACCCACAGCGCCGCGTCGGTGTGCGCCATGGTCAGAGCGGGAGTGGGCATTTCAATTGTCAATCCGCTGACGGCGCTCGATTATGCCGACAGCGGCGTGGTGATGCGCCGGTTCAGCGTTTCGGTGCCGTTTACCGTTAGCCTGGTCCGGCCGCATCACCGCCCCGCCTCGGCGCTGGTCGATGCGTTCGTCAGCCATCTGCAACAACAGGTGGCTGACTTTCCGGCGCGCATCACCGCACGCCTGGCTTAAGCGCGCACTGCAGAAGCCGCGCCACCCGATTTACGGAAGGTGATCAGGCAGACCAGCAGACCGATCACCGCCAGCGCCGCGGCTGCGACCGGTACCACTGTCAGGCCGTAACCGTGACCAATGACCGCTCCGCCGACCCAGGCGCCCAGCGCATTACCAACGTTGAACGCGGAAATGTTCAGGGTTGAGACCAGGTTAGGGGCCTCTTTACCGTGACGTACCACGTTAATCTGCAGGCCTGGCACGGTGGCAAAGGTTGCCATCGCCCACAGGAACAGGGTGATCTCCGCCAGCCACAGCGCGTGGCTGGTCCAGCTGAACAACAGGGAGAAAATAGCAATCAGGGAGAAGCTGAGGATCAGGCTGAAGGAGACTTTCCAGTCCGCCATTTTACCGCCCAGGATATTGCCGACCGTCAGGCCTGCGCCAATCAGGAACAGTGTCCAGCTGACGCCCCGATCGCTAATCCCGGTCACCTCTAACAGCAGCGGCGCGATATAGCTGAACAGCGCAAACATCGCCGCGGCAAAAAACACCGTCATCAGCAGCGACAGCCAGAGTTTACCGTTAGCCAGCGCGCTCACTTCACTGGCGAGATCGACCGGTTTTTCCTGTTTGTTATTCGGCAGGCTGACAATCAGGGCGATGAAAGCCAGCACCCCGATGATCGCCACGCCCCAGAAGGTCGCGCGCCAGCCAAACAGCTGACCAAACCAGGTACCTAATGGAACGCCCAGTACGTTAGCCAGCGTCAGTCCGGTAAACATCAGTGCCACGGCGGACGCCTGACGTCCCGGAGCCACCAGACTGGCCGCTACCACAGCGCCAATGCCAAAGAAGGCCCCGTGGCACAGCGCGGTGACGATACGCGCCAGCATCAGCAAATTGTAATTGTAGGCCAGCGCACACAGCAGATTGCCAACGATGAAGATCACCATTAACAGCGTCAGCGTTTTTTTACGCGGTAACCGGGCGGTCAGCAGCGCCATAATCGGTGCGCCAATCGCGACGCCTAACGCATAACCGCTGATTAACCAGCCTGCTGACGGAATCGACACCTGAAGATCGCCTGCCACGTCTGGCAGCAGGCCCATAATGACAAACTCGGTGGTGCCGATGGCGAACGCACTCAGCGCCAGCGCCAGTAACGCTACAGGCATAACATTTCTCCCAATACGATGAAAATGCAGGTGAACCGCGCAAAGTCGTGGCCCGGTCGACGCTTATTAATATTTGATCTGCGTCACGCGGGCTATTACAGCACAGCTGCTGAGCACCACATAGCCCAATAGCGGCAAAGGATTATTGCCGCATCCGCAATAATTTCCGTTATCAATCCGCCAGACGGGTACCGCCAACGCGCCGGAAAATTCCAGGAATCACCGTCGCAGGCAATCTCTGGTTGTCATTTGTCTGTCACCGGTTACGCTTTTTAATGTGTTAACAATAAATAAAATTTTAGCGTTGCCGATAACCCCATTATGAAACGCCAGGTGATGTGATCAAATTCTGACGCGGGGAGAAAGAATGCAACGGCTCATTGCCTTGATGGTTTTTGCTTTAACCGGCTGCTCGGTGGGCCACTATGAGTACAGTAAAGAGGCCGGAAAGCGGGTCGATATGACCGTGACCGGTATTCCCACCGTGCTGGGATTAGGCACGCTGGGCACCACCATTCCGCTGACGTCGGAGTACAGCCTGACCGCCGCGCACGTGGCGAAGTTTTCGCTCTATCGGGTAAAGTCCTGGCATCCGCAATGCGATCTGGCGGTGGTCTATCACAAAAACAGCGAAGCCAGCCTGCCCCCCAGCTTTCGCAACAGCCATATCGGCGACCAGGTGAACCTCTATGGTTACAGTTTTATTTCGGCGATGCCGGTCAGTTCCAGCGGACAGAACCTGATTAATACCACGCTGGCAAACAGCTGGAACAAAGCGGACTGTGTGGTGGTGGCGGCCAATGCAGGCGTGGTGAAAGGCATGTCGGGCGGCGCAGTCTATAACGCCTCTGACGATACGCTGGCGGGGGTGATCATTGGCTACAGCGATCGCATCAATGACAATACCAGCGGCAAAACCCTGTATAAGAACGTGGCGCTGTATGTACCTTATGCGCGGTTTCAGCAGTGGCTGGATGGCGTGGTGAAGTCCTGAGATTTTTTATCGGGCAAACCGGGATGGTTGCCCATAGGATGTTCGGGCGGATTCAGCCATCTGTCTTTACGGGTTGCTTCGTAGTCCGGGTTAAGAGGATAAGCAATACGATTTTCAGGCTTGCTGGTCTCCCCTACCACTAAAAAGCGAGCTTCGTGCTCGCTGTTATTGATAAAGGTGTGGCAAATGCCAGTGCCCGCCGGAAAGGCCACTGCATCACCCGGCGACAGCGGATACAGCTCGCCGTTGATCCAGGCGTCAGGATGACCTTCAAGCACAAAGATGAACTCTTCTTCCGCGCTCTCCGCGTGGGGATAAGACATACGGCGTCCGGGCAACAGCCTTTCATGATGAATGCCAAGGCGGGTTAATCCCAGTAACCTCCCCAGTGGCGCACCAATCGACATGCGCTCATCGCTGTCTGCATAATGTTCGTTATCCTGGCCTTCCAGCGCTTGCCAGTGGCGAATACAGTCGGGACGTTGCGTCATGATGATTGCTCCAGGTTGAGACGTTCAGCCTGGCAGAGGAAATAACATGACACAAGCATGGCAAGGCGAACCGCAGACATAAAAAAGGCCGGAGTCTCCGGCCTTTCTGCATTCTGCTTAACGCAAAGTGACTTACTTGCTGCCCGGACGCAGTGCCGGGAACAGGATCACGTCGCGGATGGTGTGGCTGTTGGTAAACAGCATCACCATGCGGTCGATACCGATACCGAGACCGGCGGTCGGTGGCAGACCGTGTTCCAGCGCGGTGACATAATCTTCGTCGTAGAACATCGCTTCGTCATCGCCTGCATCTTTGGCATTCACCTGCTGCAGGAAACGCTCAGCCTGATCTTCCGCATCGTTCAGCTCGGAGAAACCATTACCGATTTCGCGGCCGCCGATGAAGAACTCGAAGCGATCGGTGATCTCCGGATTCTGATCGTTACGACGCGCCAGCGGTGATACTTCAGCCGGATATTCAGTGATGAAGGTTGGCTGAATCAGATGCGCTTCGGCCGTTTCTTCGAAGATCTCGGTGACAACACGGCCCAGGCCCCAGCTCTTCTCGACTTTAATGTGCAGCGATTCAGCGATCGCTACCGCTTTATCAAACTCTTCCAGATCGGCCAGATCGGTTTCCGGACGGTATTTTTTGATCGCTTCGCGCATCGTCAGTTTTTCAAACGACTTGCCGAAATCGAACTGATGCTCGCCATACGGCACCACGGTGGTGCCCAGCACATCCTGCGCCAGGGTACGGAACAGACTCTCGGTCAGCTCAATCAGATCTTTGTAATCCGCATACGCCATATAGAGTTCCATCATGGTGAACTCTGGGTTATGACGTGGCGAAATGCCTTCGTTACGGAAGTTACGGTTGATCTCGAACACCCGATCAAAACCACCAACCACCAGTCGCTTCAGGTAGAGCTCAGGTGCAATACGCAGGTACATATCGATGTCCAGCGCATTGTGATGGGTGATGAACGGACGCGCAGAGGCACCGCCCGGGATCACCTGCATCATCGGGGTTTCCACTTCCATAAAGTCGCGGCTGACCATGAACTGGCGGATACCGGCCATGATTTGCGAGCGAATCTGGAAGGTCTTACGTGATTCGTCGTTGGCGATCAGATCAAGGTAGCGCTGACGATAACGGGTTTCCTGATCGGCCAGACCGTGGAACTTATCCGGCAACGGACGCAGGGCTTTGGTCAGCAGACGCAGCTCAGAACAGTGAATCGACAGTTCGCCGGTTTTGGTTTTGAACAGCTTGCCGCGCGCGCCGAGGATATCGCCGAGGTCCCATTTCTTGAACTGTTCGTTGTAGATCCCTTCAGCCAGATCGTCACGCGAAACATAGAGCTGAATGCGTCCGCCGACATCCTGCAGGGTAACGAATGACGCTTTACCCATGATACGGCGAGTCATCATGCGTCCGGCCACGCTCACTTCGATGCCGAGATCTTCCAGTTCTTCGTTGCTCTTTTCGTCATAGCGTTCATGCAGCTGGTTCGAGAGCGTGTCACGACGGAAATCGTTGGGAAACGCCACGCCATTTTCACGCAGCGCGCTCAGCTTTTCGCGACGCGTTTTCAGTTCATTGTTTAACTCAAGTGCGGCGTCAGCGCTCTGCGGTTGTTGTTCAGACATGTCGGTTCCTTATAACCCTGCTTTTAAACTAGCTTCAATGAATCGATCCAGATCGCCGTCCAGCACCGCCTGGGTGTTGCGCGTTTCCACACCGGTACGCAGATCTTTAATGCGCGAATCGTCGAGCACGTAAGAACGGATCTGGCTGCCCCAGCCAATGTCAGACTTGTTGTCTTCCAGCGCCTGTTTCTCAGCATTTTTCTTTTGCATCTCAAGCTCGTACAGCTTCGCCTTCATCTGCTTCATCGCCTGATCTTTGTTCTTGTGCTGAGAACGGTCGTTCTGACACTGGGTCACGGTGCCGGTCGGAATATGGGTAATACGTACCGCGGATTCCGTCCGGTTAACGTGCTGGCCGCCCGCACCGGAGGCGCGATAGACGTCGATGCGCAGATCGGCGGGGTTGATGTCGATATCAATATCGTCATCCACTTCCGGATAGATAAAGGCCGAGCTGAATGAGGTGTGACGACGGCCACCCGAGTCGAACGGGCTCTTACGCACCAGGCGATGCACGCCGGTTTCGGTACGCAACCAGCCAAAAGCGTAATCGCCCGATACGCGAATGGTTACGGATTTAATGCCCGCCACTTCGCCTTCAGACTCTTCAATAATTTCAGTTTTGAAACCGCGGGATTCAGCCCAGCGCAGATACATGCGCATCAGCATGCTGGCCCAGTCCTGCGCTTCGGTGCCGCCAGAACCCGCCTGCAGATCGATATAGCAGTCAGCGCTGTCGTACTCACCAGAGAACATGCGGCGGAATTCAAGCTCGCCCAGCTTGCTTTCGAGGCCATCCAGCTCGGCCACCGCTTCGTTGAACGTCTCTTCGTCGTCAGCCTCGACGGCCAGCTCCAGCAGACCCTGGACATCTTCCAGCCCTTGCGTCATCTGGTCGAGCGTATCAACAATCGCTTCAAGCGAGGAGCGCTCTTTGCCCAGTGCCTGGGCGCGTTCCGGCGCGTTCCACACGTCTGGCTGTTCCAGCTCGGCGTTTACTTCTTCGAGGCGTTCTTTCTTGGCATCGTAGTCAAAGATACCCCCGAAGAACGTCGCTGCGCTCACTGAGGTCCTGAATACGGTTTTTGACCGGGTTGATTTCAAACATGGCTTTAGCGTCTTTTTTGCGTTCGATGGAGAGGAAAATTAACGAATAAGTTTACCCGAAACTGACGACAGTTTGTAGCGCTGATGCGGTTGCCGCATGGCGGGGATTAACGGTCTGGCGTGGCGTGCCCCGGCGGACGGAAAGCAGGAAGGGTGACATGACGCCGATCGGACGGTTGCGCCCCTTCACCCGCAGAAGAGGCGCGACTGTCTGCTGACGTCAGTTAACCGGCCAGAGATGATCGATAATCAGCTGCACCGAGCGGTTACCGCGGTATTCGTTAATATCCAGCTTGTAAGCCAGTTCGACCTGACGCACGCTGGTGTCGGGCCAGAGTGTGGTATCCACATTAAAAGCGATGCCATCGATCAGCGGGCCGCCGCCCAGCGGTTCCACCATCACTTTCAGATGGCGCTCACCGACCAGTCGCTGCTGCAACAGCTTAAATTTGCCGTCGAAAGCGGGCTCAGGAAACGCCTGGCCCCAGGGACCCGCCTCACGCAGCATCTCGGCGGTCTGCAGGGAAAATTCCTGCGGCTGCAGCGCGCCATCGGACCAGATAATGCCCTGCAGGGATTCGCCATCCAGCCATTCACCGACCAGTTCGGCAAAGCGCTGGCGGAACTCGTCGTAGCGTGCGGTTTCCAGCGACAGCCCCGCCGCCATCGCATGGCCGCCAAACTTCAGCATCAGGCCCGGATTCAGGGTATCGAGCCGTTCCAGCGCATCGCGCAGATGCAAACCGGCAATCGAGCGGCCGGAACCTTTCAGGGTGCCGTCACCGGCGGGCGCAAAAGCGATGACCGGACGATGGAAGCGCTCTTTCAGGCGTGAGGCCAGAATACCGACCACGCCCTGATGCCATTCCGGATGATAGAACGCCAGCCCCAGCGGCAGGTCGCTCTGCTCACGCTCCAGCGCCTGACACAGCGCCAGCGCTTCGCTCTGCATCCCCTGCTCAATCTCTTTGCGCGTCTGATTCAGCGCATCCAGTTCGCTGGCTAACATCCGCGCCTGGCTGAGATCGTCGGTCATCAGTAACGCCACCCCGACCGACATGTCATCCAGTCGCCCGGCGGCATTAAGCCGCGGGCCAAGCGCAAAGCCAAGATCGCTGGCCGCCAGCTGGCGCGCATCGCGATTGGCGATCTCCAGCAGCGCACGAATGCCGGGACGGCATTTACCGGCGCGAATCCGGCTCAGTCCCTGCCACACCAGGATGCGGTTATTGACGTCGAGCGGCACCACATCAGCCACCGTGCCCAGCGCCACCAGATCCAGCAGCTCCGCCAGGTTAGGTTCGCTGCGGGTTGCGCCGAACCAGCCCAGGGCGCGCAGATGGGCACGCAGCGCCAGCATCAGATAAAACGCGACCCCGACCCCTGCCAGCGCGCGCGAGGGGAAATTGCAGTCGGCCAGGTTGGGATTAACGATCGCTTCGGCGGCCGGTAAAGTTTCTCCCGGCAGGTGGTGATCGGTGATCAGCACCGGAATACCGTGCTGATGCGCACATTCAACCCCGGCATGGGACGAAATACCGTTATCCACCGTCAGGATCATCGCCGCACCGCGCGCGCGCGCCTGCTCAACCACTTCCGGGCTAAGCCCATAGCCATCTTCGAAGCGGTTAGGCACCAGATACTGGACGTTGCTGCCGCCCATGCTGCGCAGCGCCATCACCGTCAGCGCGGTGCTGGTCGCGCCATCGGCATCAAAATCGCCGACCACCATAATGCGACGACCATCGAGCAGCGCCTGATGCAGTAAAGTCACTGCACTATCAATGCCACTCAGCGCCTGGAACGGCAGCAGGTTTTTCGCGCCGCGCTCCAGCTCCGCCGCGTCACCTACCCCGCGTTGCAGATAAAGACGTTTCAGCAACGGCGGCAGGGTTGCCGGCAGCGCATCCTCAACCGTCACCTCACGGCGACGCAGTTCCACTTCGTTTTTTACCACCGATTAACCACCACGCTTTTGATTATCCAGTACCTGCTTCAGCTCCTGCGGGCCCTGATAGCCAGGGATCATCATGCCGCTGTCGGTCAGGATGGCTGGCGTGCCCTGAATGCCAAACAGCACCCCGAGCTTGTAGTGCTGTTCAATATTGATTTTGCAGCTGTCTGGCGCGGCCATCTTCGGCGCATCACCCTTCATCGCCTCATCAAAGGCTTTGTTACGATCGGCGCTGCACCAGATCGCTTTCATCGCGGTTTCAATCTGGCCATGCAGCCCTTCACGCGGGAACGCCAGATAGCGCACGGTGATGCCCAGCGCATTGTAGTCTGCCATCTGCTCATGCAGCTTGCGGCAGTAGCCACAGGTAATGTCGGTAAACACCGTCACCACATGCTGCTCTTTTGGCGCTTTATAGACGATCATTTCCGGCACCAGCGCCTCGACTTTTTTATCGAGCAGCTGATTGGTCACGTTGACCGGTTGCGCGCCGCTGACGTCATACAGCGGTCCCTGAATCATATGTTTGCCATCATCGGTCACGTAGAGCACGCCGCTCTCCGACAGCACGGTTTTGAAGCCCGGCAGCGGTGACGGGGAAATCTCGGTCTGGTTTAAGCCGAGCTTTTTCAATGATTGCTGAATGGCGCTGTCATCGGCCTGTGCCAGACCGGAAAAGGCGCTGGCTAACAGCGCCAGCATGGCAAAATGCTTGTTCATCTCTTTCCTTATGTCCGCAGATCAGGCCCGCGGATGATGTTGTTGATGCAACTGACGCAGGCGCTCGGTCGCGACATGCGTATAAATTTGAGTAGTGGAGAGATCGCTGTGTCCCAGCAACATCTGTACGACACGCAGATCGGCACCGTGGTTCAGCAGATGGGTGGCAAACGCATGCCGCATCACATGCGGCGACAATTTTTCACTGTCGATACCGGCCAGCGTGGCGTAATGCTTGATGCGGTGCCAGAAGGTCTGCCGCGTCATCTGCTGCGCCCGGTTGCTCGGGAACATCACATCCAGCGTCTGTCCATTGAGTAACCACGGCCGCCCATGCTCCAGATAGTGCTCCAGCCAGTACACCGCTTCTTCACCTAACGGCACAAGTCGCTCTTTATCGCCTTTACCAATGACTCGCACCACGCCTTGCCGCAGACTGATATCACTCAGCGTCAGGCCCACCAGCTCAGAGACGCGCAAACCGGTGGCATAAAGTAACTCCAGCATCGCTTTGTCGCGCAGTTCAAGCGGAATGTCGATGTTCGGGGCCTGCAACAGGCGCTCCACCTGTGCTTCGCTGAGATCCTTCGGCAGTCGCTGCGGCAATTTCGGTGCCGATAACAGCGCGCTGGGATCGTCAGACCGGAGCTTCTCGCGATAAAGATATTGAAACAGGCGGCGCATGGCGCTGAGCAGCCGGGCGGAACTGGTCGCCTTGTAGCCGCCCTCCAGCCGCTCGGCCAGAAACTGCTGCAGATCCAACGGCATCACGCTGAGCAGCGTCAGATTATGATGCGCCAGCCAGCCGGTCAGCGTCTGGAGATCCTGGCGATAAGAGGAGAGCGTATTCTGCGCCAGATTGCGTTCAATCCAGAGCGCATCGAGAAACTGTTCAGTCAGTTCGCTGTCTTGCACGTTATCCCCGCCGTTCGCTGTAAAATCATGCTCATTATGCCTGATTCAGCGGCGCTTCTGGTACAATTGCGCCAAAGTCAGTCTTTACAGAGTGTTATCTGCATGAAAATCGGTCTTTTTTACGGTTCCAGTACCTGTTACACCGAAATCGTAGCGGAGAAAATTCGCGATTTTATAGGCGAAGAGCTCGTCACCCTGCACAACGTGAAAGATGACGATCCGCGCCTGATGGAGCAGTACGATCTGCTAATCATGGGCATTCCGACCTGGGATTTCGGCGAGTTGCAGGAGGACTGGGAAGCGATCTGGTCGCAGCTGCCGACCCTGAATCTGCGCAACAAGATTGTGGCGCTGTACGGCATGGGCGATCAGATTGGTTACGGTGAATGGTTCCTTGATGCGCTGGGTATGCTGCATGAGCTGTTGCAGCCGATGGGCGTGCGCTTTGTCGGTTACTGGCCGCTGGAAGGGTATGAGTTCACCAGCCCAAAACCGCTCAGTGCCGACGGCCAGCAGTTTGTCGGTCTGGCGCTCGACGATGTGAACCAGTTTGAGGTCACCGACGAACGCGTCGAACAGTGGTGTGAGCAGATATTAACCGAGACCGCCGAACTGCTGTAATCGGTAAACGGCATTATCCGGTTAGCGGCGTAACCCGGTAAAGCCACTCACTGTTATTCGCTCTGTTCCTCGCTGAAGCAACGGGCGCGTAACGCCCGCCATTCACCCGGCGGCATGGTGTCCTGCATCAGCCATAGGCGCAAGGTTCTGCCCTGCTCGTTTTTCGCCACCAGCAGCACACCAAACGGCAGCCAGCGCAGCGGCTGAGTGGGCCGCCAGCGTTCGCCCTGCCAGCACCAGATTTGCGCACTCTCCCGCTGAAGCGAACCGCGCCGCTGACTGAGCCGCCGATACGTGCGCCCGCCTTCAGCCAGCATTAATCCCGCTATCGCCAGCTTAATCAGCCCTCCGCTGTCGGACAGCAGCACACCAGCCAGCGCCACCACCAGCCACGCGCCCAGCAGGCCACGCGCCAGACGGGACGGCTGCAGGTTACATTGCCACCGGGCCGCGTTCACGGTTGCGCTGCTGGATCAGGTTAACCATCCGCTTCAGTTCAGGATCGCTGGGCTCCCCGTGGTTCATCAGCCAGTTAAACAGGTCGGGATCGTCGCTCTTCAGCAACGCAATAAAAACCTGCTTATCGGTGTCGTTCAGGCTGTCATATTCATATTTAAAGAACGGCATAATAGCCACATCCAGCTCCAGCATGCCGCGGCGGCAGGCCCACTGAATACGTGATTTATCATTGATATCCATGCGTCAGTTTCCACAGTTCACAACATGGCGGCTAGTGTAACCTGGATTGTGGCGGGCTGCAGGCGAAGCGCACCCTGCTGTGCGATCTCTCGCACATCAGGCCGTCTTTTTTCAGGGGTATCACGCGATTTGTGCGCCGTTTTGGGTAAACAGGTTGCATTGCCAGTCGGCTCTTTTAACATTGAGGATATTGTTTCGGATGAACCTTCTTAATCAGGATATCTCCATGCCAACCTTTACTTTACCGCCGCGTCAGCCTGTCGCCTCGTCTCGTCTGCCGTTAACGCTGATTTCACTGGATGCCTGGGCGCTGGTTTCCGTCTTCGGTGCCGACAGCACGCCTTACCTGCAGGGTCAGCTGACGCTGGACGTCGCCGCGCTGGATGCCGCTCACCATCTGCCCGCCGCTCACTGTGATGCCAAAGGCAAGATGTGGAGCAACCTGCGCCTGTTCCATCGCGGCGAAGGTTACGCCTATCTGGTGCGTCGTGAACTGCGCGACACCCAGCTCAGCGAATTAAAAAAATATGCGGTGTTCTCGAAAGTGACGCTGGTGGCCGATGATGACGCGGTGTTGCTGGGCGTGGCCGGTTTCCAGGCGCGCGCCGCGCTGGCCAACCTGTTTGAACAGTTGCCTGACAGCGAAACCCCGGTGGTGCAACAGGGCGAGACCACGCTGTTGTGGTTTGCGCATCCGGCGGAGCGTTTCCTGATCGTGACCTCGCTGGCGCAGGCTGAAGCGCTGCAGCAGAAACTGGCGGATGATGCCGAGTTAAATGACAGCCAGCAGTGGCTGGCGCTGGAGATTGAAGCCGGCATTCCGGTGATTGACCCCGCCTCCAGCGTGCAGTTTATTCCTCAGGCTACCAACCTGCAGGCGCTGGACGCCATCAGCTTTAAAAAAGGCTGCTACACCGGCCAGGAGATGGTGGCGCGGGCCAAATACCGTGGCGCGAACAAACGCGCGCTCTACTGGCTGGCAGGACAGGCCAGCCATCTGCCAGCAGCCAATGCGGCGCTGGAACTCCGGATGGGTGAGCGCTGGCGACGTACCGGTAGCGTGCTGGCGGCGGTGCAGCTGGATGACGGTGTCAGCTGGGTGCAGGTGGTGATGAATAACGATCTGGAGCCGGATAGCGTGCTGCGGGTTGAAGGTGATGAAGGCGGTCATCTGACCATTCAGCCGCTGCCCTATTCGCTGCTGGAAGAGTAATGCCTCAGGCACGTCGCCAAAGGGGCTGCGTGCCTGCGCGGCGACTACTCCGCTTTCTGCGTCATGTTCAGCAGGGTGCGGATGTTCTGCGCCGTGGTGGCGATGATGTCGATAGCGCCGGTGCGTAATGCACCCAGAATCGCCATCGCTTTGGTGTTCTCCGAGGCGATGGCAATCACGCACGGGATCTTGCGCAGCTCATCAATGCTCAGACCAATCACCCGATCTTTCATCACGGTATCAACGTGCTGCCCCTGCGAATTAAAAAAGTCGTAGCCCGCGATATCGCCGATGACACCCTGATTCAGGCTCGCGTCGATAATTTCGTGCGGCGTAAACCAGCCTAACTTCACCATATAGCTGTTTTCATTCATGTCGCCGATGCCGACCAGCGCGAAGTCAGCTTTGCGCGCCCGATCCAGCGTCTCTTTAATGGTGCCGTTCTGCATAAACGCCGCTTTCAGTGACCGATCTTCGACATACGCCGGGGCGTAGAGCGTTTCGCTGATGCCACCAAACTTCTTCGCCAGCCGACGGCTGATGTGGTCAGCATTGATCGCATCGCCGGGACGGTGAGTACCGCCGATACCACTGATGAAGTGACAGTTACGCGTCGGGACCTGGCCCGGATGATCGGCCACCGCCGCCACGTTGCGCCCTTGCCCGACGGCCACCACCGAGTTTTCTTTAAGCGATTGTTCCAGCCAGGAGGAGACCAGCGCCGCCACCTGACGCCGCTGCTCATCATTGTCCTGCAGGTCGAGCGCAATCAGCGCACGCTGTAAGTGGGGAAAGCGGTCAAGCAACTGTTGCTCAAGCCGGGTACTGAATACCGGATGGTAACGCACGTTGATTTCAACAATGCCCTCTTCCCTGGCGCGCCTCAGCAGCCGTCCGACTTTGATGCGTGAAATGCCAAACTTACGCGCAATCTCTTCCTGGGTAATTTCGTCCTGATAATAGGCGACGGCGATTTCGGTCAGCAGTTCAGCGTCCTGAGAAGGCGTGTGTTTTTCCATGCGTTATCTGTCTCGCAGTGAGTTACCTGACTAAGCACAGGCGTTTAAGGAGGGAATTTATACCATTGAACCGGCTCACCTCGCCAGGCATAGACGCGGCGAGCCGGTAGCGGTGTCACAGATTAGCGACGAATGGCGTCGATTTTCAGCATCCGGGCAATCACGATATCCAGCTCTTTCTGATCGAAAATCTGCTTCCAGTCAGGCTTCACAATCTTCTCGCGTCCATACTCCATGGCGATCATACAGGCATCCGAGAACGGGTTGGTGGCGCGGAACGCGACCGCCAGCGCAATCTGAATATGCCCGTAGAGCATCGCTTTTGCGGCCTCTTCCGGGACGCCACTGTGCTTCACCGTTTCATCCAGCGCCTCTTTCATAAAAGCACCGACCATGCAGGCGACGGTCTCGACCAGCGTTGGCTCAAGGTAGGCCAGCTGGGTCACCGTCACCCAGTGCACCTGCTCCACCGGGCCATACATTACGCTGATTACCTTGCTGAGTTCGGCGCGCTGCGCCTCGCTGCCCGCTTCATAAGCCGCGGCGACGTGCTGAATCGCTGCAATACCGCCAAAGGCGTCGGCGTGCTCCTCTTTGGTGTAACGTTCAAGGAACACCGATGGATGGCAGGGATGCGCCACCGCATACTCAATATCGTCACGCTGGAAGATCAGATTGGCATAGGCAGCCGCCGGATCGAGCGTTAACAGCACCGCACCGGCCTTCATCTGCGGTACTACCGCTTCAGAGACTTTACCCAGCACGATATCCGGCACCGCCAGGATCACCACGTCGCTTAACGGCACCACCGAGGCGGCATCCGACAGTTCACGCCCCTGCTGAGTGACCTGCTGCTGCGCCGCAGGCGAATTTTCACAGTAAAAGACCTGGTAATCACTTTTCTGGAAGTTGGCTGAAATGCGCATGCCCATCTTGCCGCCGGCGCCAATCACAGTAAGGGTTTTCAGTTGATTCATTATTATTACTCCCGATTTTGTTTACTACGTAAGAATTCCACGCTGCGCGCAGTCCACTCAGCTTCACGCTGGCAAGTGGTGGCGGCGTCCTCCTGCCACGGCAGCCAGTGTTCAATAATCTGGTTAATGCCGCGTTCGACCGGACGCACGCTGGCGATCATCTGGTCATAATCAAGCAAGCCTTCGCCCATCGGGCAACCGGCATAGGTAAAGCCGACCCAGCCATCACGCCGGGTAAAGGCGAAATCTTTGATGTGCAGATTGCCGACCCGCGCCGCAGTCTGCGCAATCACCTGTTCAGGTAACTCCAGCCCGGCGACGCAGTTGGCCGGATCGAGACAGACACCCAGCCACGGCGACGGAAAGCGGTTAATCACGGACATCAGGTCCGCCGTTTTGACCTGCTCGTAGGTTTCAAGACAGAGCCGGACCTGCTGATCCGCATAGTCCGGCAGCACATCGGCGATCAGCTGCGCTGCCTGTTCCAGTGAAGGTCGATGGCTGGCGCTGTAGAACATCGATCGCACCACATGCGCGTCGAGCTGCTGTGCCAGCTGCAGGTAGCGTTGCAGATGGGCGGTGTCCAGTCCCCGGGTACCGAGTTCCAGCGTAATGCCCAGCGCATCTGCCTGCTGCCGCAGCCGTTGCAGGTCGGCATCCGGCCAGCGCTCAATCGCCGGATAATCACAAATCTGGAACAGCGACAGATCGAGCGCGGCGGTCTGCTCCAGCATCTGTTCCAGCGTCAACGGCTGTGGAACCCGGTCTGACATGCGCCAGAAAAAAGCGTAGGTGCTGAGTCCGATCTGGCTCATGAGTGGCACTCCTCTGCCAGCGCGCTGGCCTCGTCAATAATCTGTTCCAGCGCGGCAGGATCGTGGGCAAAGCGGCCGAGGAACAGACCATCCACCGTTCCGCCAAGCCGCTGAATCAATCCCGGACCGGCGCTGCCGCCGTAGATCACCTGCAAGGTAATGCCTGCTGGCGTCGGCAGATGACGCACACCTTCACACACCGCGCGGATATAGCTTTCGGGTGCCGGTTGCGGTGCGCCAATCGCCCACTGTGGTTCCCAGGCAAAAAATAGCGTGCCGGTCAGACCCTGCTGCTGTGCCAGCGACAGCGCCTCGCCCAGCTGCTGCTGGCACAGGGCGATCGCCTGCGACGGTTCCCCCTGTTGCGCTTCCCCGATGCATAACACCGGCGTCAGGCCGTGGCTGAGCGACATCGCCACCTTGGCGGCAATCTGTGCGGAATCTTCATGGAAATGGCGGCGGCGTTCGGCGTGACCGATCTCCGCCAGCGAACAGCCCAGCTCCTGCAACATGCTGGCGCTGACTTCACCGGTCCAGGCACCGTTTTCGGCCTGGCAGACATCCTGGCCGCCAACGCGTACCGGGGTATCGGCAAAAATAGCGGCAGCGGCCGGAATAGCCGGATAGGCAGGCAGCACGAACAGCCCGATATCACCGCGCTGAATCGCCGGATGACGCCGCGCCAGTGCAGCAACATCGCGGCACCAGTCGAGGGTTTGCTGGTAGCCAAAGTACATTTTCAGGCTGACACCCAGCCACAGAACAGGTTGTGACATGCTCAGGCTCCCTGATCCGCGGTGGCGTGATCTCTCATCAAATCCGCCACGGTATTGACGATCATCGCCAGTGAAATCGCGCCTGCATCAGGCGTGCCGAGGCTTTTTTCAGCCAGCGGCCGGGCGCGCCCCATCTTCGGCAGCAGTTGCGCCGTGGCCTGCGCGGCTTCATCAGCCACGCGCGCCGCTTCGCGCCAGGCCTCTGTCAGTGAGCTACCGCGCGCAACGGCCGCATTCAGGCTGTCGCTGAACGGGACCAGCACATCAACCATGGTCT
>NZ_MLFN01000028.1 GCF_002095315.1 Pantoea conspicua | reverse complement strand
GAGAAGCGGACATTCATTTTAAATTTTTTCCCAAAATGCCTTCTTGCGCTGCATTACCAGCTTTGCTATTAGGGGTGAATATGCTCGGCCCTTACGTAGCAAAGTGTCGGACTAAACAGCAGCCTATAATTATCCCCACACTATTACCGTGGGGGTCAGCATATGTTTGAAGGATTTACACATACACGAGTCAGCCTTTCAGAAGCAGAACTCAATGTGCGCTATGGGGGGAACGGACCGCCTGTTCTGTTATTGCATGGACACCCTCGTACCCATGTAACCTGGTCAAAAGTGGCTCCCGAGCTAGCCAAATCATTTACCGTCGTCTGTCCTGATTTGCGGGGATTCGGCCAATCGTCAAAACCCACTGATCAGCCCGATCATGCTGGTTCTTCTAAAAAAGCTAAAGCAAAAGATTGTATTGAGTTGATGAGTCAGCTTGGTTTTCAGCAATTTGCAATTGTTGGACATGACAGAGGGAGTTACACAGCTTACAGGGCCGCTCTTGACTATCCAGAACGAATCACACGGCTTGCCGTACTTGATTGCATTCCAATACTTGAAGCGCTCAATCGGTGTAATGAGAAGTTTGCCCGACAATGGTATCACTGGTTCTTCTTTGCTCAGCCAGAAAAACCGGAGCAGGCAATATTAGCTGATCCTGACAAATGGTATGGAGGCCAGCCCGAAACAATGGGAGACGAAGAGTACCTTGAGTTCAGACAAGCTATTCATGATCCGGAAACCGTACATGGGATGCTTGAAGACTATCGTGCAGGTCTTAGCATTGATAAAGAACATGAGCTTCAGGATCGTCAGAAAGGAAACCAGATAAAGTGCCCAACGCTCTGTTTATGGTCACAATATGATGATCTGGAAGATATATATGGAGATGTATTAGGTATCTGGAAAACCTGGGCGCGAGATGTTCGGGGTAAGGCGATAGCTAGCGGTCACCATATGGCAGAGGAAGCTCCAAAAGAAGTCACGGCTGAACTGCAGCGTTTTCTATTACAACGCTGCTAGTAGCGCACAGATATACTTTTTATTCGCTTATAGTGAGATGGCCACGTCTGCTTCTGGCACAAAGCGGACTGATGTCCGCTATGAGCGAATAGCACACTTTTTATAAAGACTTTTTCATAAAGATACGGCTTGTTCCTTCGGGTTTGCAGTCAATACGTCCGAATTCTTCCCAACCGTGCTTTTTGTAGAAGTCAGGGGCCTGAAAGCTAATTGTGTATAAAAATGCTGCGGTACAGCCCCTTCTTCTTCCTTCCGCCTCGAAGTGTAAAAGGATTTCTGCACCAATCCCTTTACTCCGCAATTCCGGTGGAAGATAGAACAGATCTATAAAAAGTAGACCTAACGAAGAACGCCCCTGCATCCCTCCGAGTACCTCACCGTTTGTCTTTGATTTTATTAATACAGCTAATGGCAGACGATCACTCATTCCCGTCATTAAATCATTGAAATCGTTAAGACCTTCTTCAATCGGAATCAAGTGATTAGCGTTAGGATTTTCGCAGACCTCTAAATTTATCCCTTCTAAAATGCCATTCATTTGAAATGTCCTTATAAATTAAAGTGGTGTCTAAATATACAGCTCCTAGATGCAGGCACAAGAGTCTTGTCATTTGTGGTTTGTGTCCAAGCCGCATGGTCAACTTCCGCTTCTGGCACAAAGCGGACATGAATCATGTATAAAACTCGTTAAGAGAGAAATTGATATTAACAATCTTTCCTACCTCTTATGAGGTAATTAATAACATCAGCATGGGCTAATTACTGGGTGACAGGTTAGACCTTGTTGCAATTCAACCTAAACATTCACTTTCTTACGCCTGCTATAAAGTTAATGAACAGTTAACCGATAATGATGATTAAGATGCTTTCAATCTGCATTATTTTTGTTCTTATAATAATTAATTCAGCAGGATGTAAAAATGAATAATATTCTTAACAATATTAATCTTACCGCTAAGTTTGCAATTCTGGGCTTGTTTTGCCTTGTTCTTTTTTCAGTTCCTACCGTGCTTTTTGTGTCAGAAGGTAATAAATATATTCAGGACAAGCAGAAAGAAGTAACAGGAGTGCCTGCTGAAAACAAAATCCTTGCCCTGTTGAATCTGATACAGCGCCATCGCGCTGAAACAGCCCTCGCTATTGCGCAAAAAAATCCTGCCACCTCATCGCGTCTAAGTGTTAGAGATGACATTGTTACTATCACCGATGTCATCAAGAAAGAGATGGCGCAGACAGAAGGCAGTGCGGGTTTAATCGATAAAATTAATGGGGTGCGTGCACAGTGGGACGCGCTGCAGCAGGACATTGATGCTTCGAAACTGGATCAAACGGCCAGCCTTGACGCACATGCGCAACTCATCCGCAAACTTCTTAACACAAACCGCGACGTGCTGGATTTTTACGGTCTGTCGCTTGATTCAGATATCAGTACGTACCGCCTGATTACCAGCAATTTCTCATCATTGCCTGAGCTTACCGAAAGTCTGGGTAAAATTCGTGCGTTCGGGACTTCACTGCTTGCCAGGAAAGAAGCCGTTAGTGAGGCTGACTCTGTCCGTATGGAATCATTAATCAGCACGGGTGCCTATAACCTGGATATGTTTGCTCAGGACTCAGAGAAGCTTTTTTCGTCTGATACAGGGCTGAAGCAGAAATTCAGTGCCGATGCCGACGGGGCCGTACAGGAAGCTCAAAATGCCCTGAAAACTGCAGGTGAGTTATTTATTAGCCGCAGTATGACGAATCAGAGTCCTCAGGACTATGCCGCACTTTTTACCAGCGCGATTAACAGATTCAGCACCTACGCGATTGCGGGCGGTAATGAACTGAATGACATGCTGAACCAGCAGATTACGGACCACCGGCATGCACAGTATGGTTTGCTGAGCGTTCTTCTCTTTATGGTCCTGCTTTCTGTCATTTTCGCATTGATTATTATCCGTTCTGTAACACGACCTATCGGTGCCGCGTCCAAGCTTGCGCTTGAAGTGGCAGAAGGCGATCTGACCGCATCTTTTTCCGTGACAGGACGCAATGAAACAGCCGGTCTGCTTAAGGCATTACTGCAGATGAGTCAGCGCCTGACGGTGACGGTAGAAAACATTAAAAGTAATGCTGTCACCATTGCCACCTCATCTGAGGAGATTGCCCGCGGTAACGGCGATCTTTCTGCGAGGACGGAAGAACAGGCTGCATCGCTGGCTGAAACAGCCGCCAGTATGGAACAACTCTCTTCGATCATCGGCAACAATGCTGAAAACACCCGCCATGCTGCAGAAATGGCCAGCTCGGCTACCAGCGCGGCATTGCGTGGCGGTCAGGCAATGGAATCAGTGCTGGGTTCCATGGAGAAAATCAGCAGCAGTGCAGGGCAGATTAAGGAAATCATTTCTGTCATTGATGGGATTGCGTTTCAGACGAATATTCTCGCGTTAAACGCGGCTGTTGAAGCTGCCCGGGCCGGTGAGCACGGTAAGGGCTTTGCGGTTGTTGCGGCGGAAGTCAGATCGCTGGCACAGCGCTCGGCTGGCGCGGCGAAAGAAATTAAAGGACTGATCGAACAGTCTGTGGAGAATGCTGAGCAGGGCATTTCGATGGCCCGGGATGCAGGTGAAAAAGTGAAGGAGAGTATGGATGCGATTGAACAGACAGCACAGCTGGTGAGAGAGATTTCATCTTCTTCAGAAGAGCAGAGTGCAGGCGTATCGCAGATAAATATTGCCGTTACTCAGATGGATCAGGTCACACAGCAGAATGCCGTGCTCGTTGAAGAGTCAGCATCGTCTGCTGATGAACTTGCAAGTCGAGCCGCTAATCTGAGGGACGCGGTTAGCGTGTTCCGCACAAACGCTGGTTAAAATTTCTGTTAAGTGCTTTTTATATGTCTGTAAACGGCGTGCTGCCAGGCGCATTTCTTAGGCCTGTCATCTCAGTAACAGTATTCCATAAGCCATCCTACGGGATGGCTTAATTCCTTCCTTACGTAACGTTGGCACAAAGCGGACATACGTGCTGCAAGGTCCGCTATGAGCGAGAAGCGGACGTTGTTAATAGCATTCTGTGTGAATCAACAGGGAGCAGGTCTGGGGTGCCAAGTTTTTTGTTAAAGCTTAACAAGCGACTATTTTAAAATCACTAATGACGAAGCCTGCTGAGATGGGCCCAATACATATCGGCCACTTGGTCGATTCGTTCTCGCGTCGTTGTTTTAATTTACCGCTTACGCTTGCGACTGATTCTTAATTAATTAAGATAGTTAATGTTGTGTCATAGGTGAGCGGTTCTACCGCTCAGTGACAGAAGAATGTTTGACGGGATTGCCAGGCGTCTTCCTCGCAACGTCGAAAACTATATATCAGCACAATACGCTACCACCGCGTTTCGCACCTGTCCTCCTCCTCGGGGGATAGGTGTTTTTTATACTTACTACTTGAAAGTTAGCAACGTCAGCTTTTGGCACAGAGCGGACTATAGGTGCTTAATACCCGCTATGAGCTAACACACAATGGCCACACCATGCGGCGTTTCTTCCCAGCGCAAATTACAAACTCCATACAGTCCGTCTCTTCATCACCACAGAGAGCGGAACCACCATGGACCAATCCCCAAACCGTAAAGCCTTTGGCGACATGCTGGCCTTTTCCGAAGGCACAAGCACACACCCATTGACCCGCATGAATGGCTATGACGTCATTGTGACAGGGATGGGCGAAAAGCAGGGCGAAGTCTTTACCGACTTCAGCGATCACCCGTTTGCACATCGCCGTGCAAAAGAGCTTAACAGCCATGGCCTGGCATCCACCGCAGCGGGCCGTTATCAGCAGCTTTACCGCTACTGGCCTGCTTACAAAAAACAGCTGAACCTGCCTGATTTTAGTCCTGCCTCACAAGAGCGCTTACTCGATCAGCTGCTGAAAGAGCAGGGTGCTTATGCTGACGTACTGGCCGGACGTATCCGCACGGCAATTGGTAAAACGAACGATATCTGGGCCTCACTGGCCGGATCTCCGTATGGTCAGAAAACGCATGCCATTGAGACGCTACTCAATGCCTACCAGAAAGCCGGAGGTGTAATTACCGACTAACAGCCGCGCCAGCCTTCAGGGATCGCATAGTCAACTTTTGAGTAGTCGCCGCTTAATGAGTCAACATAGCGGCGACTTTTTTGCTTCCTGCCACAAATAGACTTTGCCCTGAACGTAGACTTCAGTGCCTGATAGGCTTCATGCAGTACTCCGCCTTTTCGCTGAAACTCTTCTGCGCTTCGTTCGTTCTGCGCTGCTGACGATGCTGCTGCCAGTTGCTGTTGCGTGTCCTGGTAGAACCCGAACTTTTTCACTGAGGCCGGTTGTTCTTCTGCTGATTTTTCAACCTCATAATTTAATGCCTCCCCATTTTGTATTTTTCTTTTACTGGAGAGATCTCTTACTTCATGTTGGTCAGTTTGACTAGGGGCAATCTGTTCATTCTGACTAGGGGTTTTGTGGATAAAATCGTTTTTAAAGAATGCCTTAGCGATAATTCTCCGGACTATGTTCTGACGTCCGGACGGCTTCAGATTTGCCTCTTTCAGTGCATCCAGACTGGCCCGGACAAAGGACAGTGCTTTATTAGTAAACGTGTACTTGCTGGGTTTGCTAACGCTGTGATTTTTCTCGTCACGCTGCTCTTCATAGCTGAGGATTCCCAACTTAACGGCAGCACGATAAGCACGCTGAACGGTGGAGATACTGCAACCGGCTTCTTCAGCCAGATTCCTGAGCGATTTGATGATGATGAAATCGGACGTAGAACCGGCCAGATTGCAGGCGAATTTTAAAACACGGGTAACTGACTTCGGGAGGGGGGAAAGTTCGATAATGTGGGTGAGATCAAAGCCTGTAATTCGGACAGATCTGTGCTCGTTATTTGAGCGAAATGCGGGAAAGGTGTTGCCGGGATCGGCGCTATTAGCTACTATAGGCACAGTTGTTCTCCATGAGACAACAGGTGCAATACCTGGCGTCATAATGGTTTAAGGTCAACTTCCGTTCAAAGAAGTTATACGGCACAACGCCGGTGTGGTTGTCAGAGACCACACAAAGTTGTTTAAAAATCGTCTGCGTCAACAGGCGATTTTTTTTCGTCTTCTCATTCAGTCGTCAAACTGTATGAGAGCGCGGATGATAAACGCGATCCGAAAAAGGATCAACACTCAGTTTTTTCCTAATTTTTAGTTTTGACTAAAACGTGCCCCAGTTTTCAGGGCACGGTTTTCTTCCTGCCTTATTATTTTGGGTTAATCCATAGCAGTGGTGTTGAGTCCACAGCTGGCGGGCGCGTTTGCGGTAATGTGTGCTGGTGGGCTGTTCCGATTGGCAGTGTTGCCGTCGCATTTGTGCCGATTGATTCCAGCATTGCCGCGACAATCTGCGCATCTTCAGGCGTATCCATACGGCATAAGGCCGCCTGCTGGGCTTTACTTAAAAACAGCGGCATGTTAGCCAGCGCATCCTTCATAATCCGGCGTCGCGCCTTTGCCACGGTACCTGCACTCTCGATCATCAGCTGTGCGCTGCGCAGACGTTCCTCCAGTTCCAGACGCTTGCCGTGCTCGATGTGGAGCGCCGATTCCAGCAGCGAAGAATCCGCAGATTCCAGCATGGCCGTCTGGCTACGCAGGGTTTCAAAGTGCTGGATAATGTCAGCCGCCTGATTTTCTGAATACCCCTTTTCCATTAGCCCCGCGTGCATGGCGTCGGCGCGTTCATTGGTCGATTCCAGCAGCAGTGCAGGGTGATCCTGGCTGATATAGTTCGGATTGGTCACATAGTCGAACCCGTGAAAGCTGGTCACTTTTGAAATGGCGTTATCGTCGCCGCCAGTCGCCCATGACCAGCCACCAGCGCGGGAACGGTTCATGCCGTCAACGATGTTGCCGGGTTCGGTATCCAGAATTTCCTGAATGTGAGTCACGATGCCGTTATCATCCACGCTGGCCTCCAGCGTGCGGTTTGATGGTACGTTTTCCAGCGTGACCGGCTTACCGTCAATCATGACGACTGCAAATTCCGGCAGGTTTAGCCGTCCGGTCTTCGCGTAATAGGCGGCGCGGCGTCCGTGGCCGTAATACCCGAACATTTCCCCCAGCTGAATGCGCTCCTGCGTTTCGGGGCTGGCGAATGTTTCGCGTACAGATCGCAGCAGGTAGTTGCGGTCATTTTGTGGTGTAAATCGACGAATTTTATCTATCAATGAAAAACGGTCCGTCACTGTGCGGAGTGCTTCCATAAATACCTCATATTCACAGAGTAATGCCCCGCAAAGCGGCGGCAGCGCTGGCGATAGCCTGCGTGAAAAGATGGTAGGGAGGTTGTAATTTGTCAGGGTAGCGATTCTTCGATTATCAGTGGATCTAATAACCAGTGGATAATTTCACATTAGAAATATTGAATTTATCCGCGCCGGGGATATAGTGTGCGCGCCACTGTAAAACAGTGGTCGGGATTGGAACCCCGAACGAATGTACGAGGAGGCACTTAGTGCCTCCGGCGCTACCACGTCTGGAGTTTGCCAGATGTTTCAATGGTGGCGTTGGCGGGGCTACCTTCGGGTAGGCCGGTCTCCTCGTACGCCGGTAGTTCCAACCCTGTCAACGTCACCACCCGGAGATTGGAACCTCCCGTAGTGACGCTTCCTTTTGTACGAGGAGCACTCAATGCCTGATATCCCTTATACGCCGTCCCAGGCGGAAACAGGTTTCAACCACGCCATGACAGCTATCAGCCAGACGGACAGTAATATCTGTCGTCGTACCAAATGGGGCGATACACCTGTTCATGTATTCACTGAAACAGACGCTGACAGTCAGAGGCAGTTTATTGTCATGAGCGAGTCAGGTGTACTGTCTTTTTATGATCCTACTCCTGACGACATTATTTCAGCTGACTGGAGAGTTATTTCGCTGCTACACTGTAGCGCCATTATTTTGCTTATGGTTGAGATATCAGGTCCGGTTCAGGTTGCGTCCGTTAATTTACTTTGATTAACTCTACACGCTTGGGATTCTCATTCGGGTACGTAAAATTTAGTGCTAGGCTGAATTTACAGGCTCCATACCTGCAGACCAACTACCAATAATAATAATCAATATCATTATCTTTCTCCTGTTTAAACAGGATCAATACTGCATAAAGGAATTAGCATGTTAGAGGCTAAGAAATACTATGTCTGCTTTCACCATGAAAGCGGTATTCTGATGCACCGTGAAGGCTGTAAACTTCTCCCAAAAACGCCTGAAAGCCGGATGTTTATCGGCACGCTCTACACCCCGCAACAGGCAATGACTGTGGCACTGGTCCATCACAGTAATTCTGAGCGATGCCTGGAATGTTTAAAAATCCAGAATCCTGAAGAAAAAGACTCCCGCAAAGAGCGACTGCTTAATCTCAGTCAGAAACCTAAAAAGAGGCCTGCGCCCAAAGCAAAGAAGGCGATAGCGACGCAGGCATGCCAGCCTGTTAAGCCTGCTGCTCCACTGATGAAACAGGCAATTGCGCGGGAGCAGGCCGGTCCGCAGCAGGTTGTGAAAATTAAAAAAGGTGTTGAGGCTGTTGCTGTACAACATTTTGTTTATGACTGGCCTAATTAGCTGCATCCAATATCGCAAAGCAGCTTTCTGAAAAGTGGCTGTCTGTAACCGCACGAAGGCTTACTCAAGTGCGGTTTTTTTTGCCTGCAATTAAGATGTTATTAAGCATTAACATAATAACCCTTAATAATAATTTTTGGTGTTAACTAAACAGGACGCAATAATTTTAATGATCAGGGTAAAATTACCTCTTGTTTTATTTAATGAGTTTTGGTAGGGCGATAAAATGCAATGCAGTAAAATTCATTTTTACATGGCTTTTTTAGCCTGGCATGATTCTCATTAGATATACTGAATTGGCTATGACTTTTCGATGTAAAGATTGAAATTCAGGGATTTACATGCCACTAAGTGATTACATTGCAAACAATGCAAGTGGTGATTAGTACAGGGTAAATATAGAGTTCACTAAAAAATCTTTTAAAATTAAAACCAGAGTGCTAAATTTTGTTAACGCAGACGAGCTAATGTGAAAAAGTTTGATAGATAAATTTTACATAGACACGACTGCGGCTATCACGGATTATGGATAATTACGAATAGCAACAATTCCGAATGGTACTTCCATTACACGCAGCAAAAGGATATGGCATGTACAGCGCCATAAAGTTCTACGTCAGTGACCACGGTAACAGCGGGTTACTACTGCACCGGATTGACTGTCCCCGGCTACCCGCTAAGGAAGGCAGGACATTTATTGGCAGTTGTTATTCACTATTACAGGCACTGAGCGTGGCAAAAAGAAGTTATAAAGGGGTGATGCCGTGTCCATACTGCGCGGCACTTCCTGAGATAAATGCAGCTGAATCTGATGCGTCTGTTTTATTAAACACCGCCCGAAGCCGCAGAAAAAATAAGCTGCCTGTCAGTCTCTCTGGGTTATTGATTTACAGGACGGCTAAATATCACTCTTATTTCACATCCTTCTGTATCGCATTGATAAGGCGTTTATCAACCGCACATCCCCCTGGATGTGGTGTGCGGTTTTTTTTAACGCTGGTCAGTTGTCGGGTGTTGTCACATAACGGGCAAATGCCACCAGCTCGTCATGCGTCCAGCTTTCCGGATCCGAACCGCCAGGCGCTGATTCATTCATCATGCTGCCATTACCGCCTTCCTCATCCTGCGCGTCCGCCTTCTTCCTGCTCTTCTCAAACTCCGCCAGCATTTTGTCGAGCGTGCCGCCGTCCATTTTCAGCTGATCGCTGAACAGGTAGCGCATGAACGTGTCGTTCTCCGCCAGCTTGTTGTTAGCCTGCAGCGCGTCCATGACCTGCACCATTAGGGTAATGAAGTTGGCGCGGGCGTCCATTTCCCGGTTTTCTTCTTCCTGAATGGCGGTGTTCATGGAGTTAAACTGCACAACATAGGGGCGGTCATTGACCGGGTACACCTTGCCGTATTTGAACGCAAGGTGAATGTCGATCAGGCGGTAAATCATTTCCTGTGCGCCTTGGCGCAGCCACTGCGCCCGGAGTGCCGCCTGAATAGCCGTCTGAATCCAGCCGCCTTCACCCAGCCCGCCTGCCATCTGATCGGCCCAGCCCAGCATAGTCGAGTCGATACCAAGTGCGGCACACAGCTGGCGCAGGTGAAACATCACGTCCTCAATGCCGGTAATGTCCGCGGGTATCGACTGCGTATCGATCGTAATGCCGTTTTTACCGTCTCCCATCACCGGGATCACATGGTTCATCACGGTTGGCATGGTGTTGCCGTTAACCGCTTTTCTCTGAAGTGTTTCGCCGTGGCGCTTGAGCGTCTGCGACACAGTGCGGGTGTAGTTCGCACCGACAACCGGATCGAGTGAGTTGGTTGTCAGGGCTATCAGGCGGTCAATTTTGGCGGCGTTGTAGCGCGTTGCCTTCAGCGCATTCAGCGCGCCGACCAGATTCAGGAAAGGCTCATAGGCATGCGCCAGGAAGCTGGTGCCGTAGTTCTGTGTCTCCGCAACCTCCTTGTCCTCTTCCTCAGATAGCAGAGAGTAACCACGATTACCGGACGTCACGGGTTGAACATTGCGTGTCGGAGTCCAGTACGGATTTTTCATCGGGACCAGGGACCACGGCGTAGATAGCGTGCGGGTATGGGTGTCTGGCGAAAGCACATAATCCCCGCCGAAGCCCACCAGCTGATCGCCTTTGTAAAACTCCTGGATGAAGTAGGGCAATGAGTAATAGCTGTTTTCCAGGCTGGTGATCCCTTTCCCTGAGCGGGCGTAAGGGCGCACATAGGACACGCCGAAAATCGCCATTGTCATAGCCAGCGACGGCAGGTGTCGGTTAATCATCGCGCCCAAATCATCCTGCAGCTCTTTGGCCCGCGCCGCGCCTTCTGCGTCGGACGGGTCAACCGGCACAATAGAGAATGCCAGCCCGGTTTTTTTGTCCGGCGCGAGTGCGTGGCCAATGTGGATATTCAGTGCGGCTGAGCACGTTGGGCTATTCGCCATTTCCTCCAGAATCGCATAGCGCTGCAGTCTGTCCAGCGGTAGCTCCGCGCCCAGGAAAAGACTGTCGCCGGCGGAAGTCATTTCCCCGGCATTTCCCTCGTTGTAAGCCATTGCCGCCAGCCCGGACCGTGAGACGACCACGTTCTGTCCGTTGGTCCAGGCGAGGCTTTGCGGTGCCTCTGTCGCCGCGCCCTGGAATGCCTGCCTAAGTGCGCCTAAAACAGACAATGCCTTTTTTTTAGTAGCCAAAGTTATACGTCCTATTTAATAAACCTTTAGAATAAAATAAAGCATATTCGCTTTATGCAATCTGAGGGAAAGTTACACAGTGGAAAATCCAGCAAACAGGGCGGTGCAGGAGGCGGGATCGGTTGAAGAACTGATCCGGCTGGTCATGCGTCTGCACAAACAGCGGACCGTAGTCGCGTTTGGCGTGACCAAGCGTGAAGGCGTGAGCCTGCAGCGTGAGCGCCGGAGTGCAAACGACAATGCGATCGCACTGCTTAACTCTCTGCCGCAGGGCTTCAACGGCAACAAACTGACTGATGAACAGCGCCGGGTACTGGCGGGCTATAGCGGTGAGGGCGGTCTGGAAGGAAGCGGCGGCAGTCAGTACGAGTACTACACTCCGCCTTTCATGGCCGAGGGTATTTGGGATCTGTTTTCCGATTACGGTATTACCAGCGGTCACATGCTGGAGCCGTCAGCCGGTACTGGCGTTTTCCAGGAGACAAAACCGGCTGGCGCTATGATGACGTCAGCTGAGATTTCTGACACGTCCGGACGTATCAACCAGCTGCTGCACCCGGAGGACGATGTTCGCCTGGGCGCATTTGAGAAGCTGGCGGCATCTGTGCCGGATAACAGCTATGACCACGCCGTAGGTAACGTGCCGTTTGGCGACTCGCGCACAGGCTTTGCCGAGCTCGACCCGGCTTACCGCGATGAAACCAACGTTGGCCATTACTTTGTGATGCGCACCATCGACAAGGTGAAATTCGGCGGGCTGGTGGTGCTGGTGGTTCCTAACGGCATGACCGACGGCGGCGGCAACAACAAGAAGCTGCGCGATCGCGTCTCCCGCGTGGCGGAGTTCCTGGGCGCGCACCGCATGCCGTCCGGCACGTTTGCCGAAAGCGGTACCGCAACGGTGGTGGATGTGTGGGTACTGCGCAAGCATACCGAGGCGCTGACGCAGTTGGTGCATAACAGCGATGATCAGTCTCTTGAGGCGGCAAGCGTGCTGTGGCCAACGTTCATCCGGGGCAAGTGGTTTGAAACCGAAGGCCGTCGCTTTGTTCACGGTGAAACCGAGCGATCTGACTTCAATAATATTCTGGTGGTCAAGAAAGATGGCCAGCTGACTAATGAGGCTATGAAGCTGCACTGTCACGCCGTTTTGACAGCCGCATTGACTGGGATCGGCTGGGTACGTGTGCCGCCGTCTGGCAGTCGCCGGTTGAAGGTGATAAGCGCCTCATGGCTGGCGTATGGCACACCTATGACGGCACCCGGTTTATCAAAGACGCCACCACGGCATCGAGCGGGATTGATGCGAAGCGGTTTGGCGCGGCCACGTTTGGCGATCTCCAGACAAAAACCCGCACCATTAACGGCATGCTGTCGCTTGATAGCCGCGAACTTTACGCCGCCAGCGTCGAATACCCACAGCTGTTTGACGATCGCACCCATGCTGCGATCCGTTTCGCCATGCAGCAGAAACCCGGCCACCGCTGGCGCGTTATGCGTGCCTCGATCATCGGTTTGCGTATCAATGACGCGCTGAATACGCAGATGCTGGGCGGCGACGCCAGCGGCATCATTGCCGACGCTGCCCGTCTGGTGAGCGAAGAAGTGGGCCAGTACGGCACGCCGAAAGGCCTGAAACTGGCGGGGCTGTCTGACGCCAGCGCGAAAGGCTGGCTGAGTTTTCAGGCCAACGTGAGCCGTGAGGGCGATCTGTCCGCGCTGCTGAACGGCACCATCGACCGCAGCGAAGCCGTGGCAGTCGATTTCGCCAGCCCGGAGCAGGTGGTATCACACCTTTTCAGCGACGTTGATATGGTCCCGGTTGCGCTGGCCGCTTTCCGTGCCGCGTTTACCGGCCAGCTGCCGGAAGATGACGACGCGCTGCTGGCGCACCTGGCGACATTCCCGGAGATCGCCCTCGATGGCAACGGCAATATCATGCCGCTGGCACGCGCCACCAGCGGCAACGTGCGCGGCAAAGTTTCCCGCCTGGCGGGGCTGATTGATGATGCGCCGGATGGCCCGGTAAAGGCGAACTATGTCCGCCAGCTGGAAGCCATTAACGAGAAGCGCAAGCACACGCCGGTTGAAGACATTACGGTAAACCTCAATGCCCGCTGGCTGGACCGTCGCCTGATCAAAGAGTTTCTGATCGAGCAGGGCTTTGATGACTTCAAATACACGCAGGATCTGGCAAACGACAATGGCTATCTGACCGCAGAAGACAACTACGCGGGCAAGGACGGCGTTTTCTCTGGCTATCAGGTTCGATCTGTCACCAGTAAAGGCGGCGTGACCGAGTTCAAGCGCGCCAGCTACAAAGACGGCTTCTACAACCAGCTGGAAAATTACCTCAACGGCGTGAAGCCACGCGGGGTAAATGCCAATGCGTACCTGAAGCGCATCAGCGATCTGGAGTCACATTTCAACGACTGGCTGCGCACGCACCCGGATGTGGAAACCGTCGTCAGCGACTACAACGACGCCTTTAACGGCTACGTTCCGTTTGAGCACTCGTCTGCCTCGCTGCAGCTGCAGCAGATCAGCGGCAAACGTATTCCTCTGAGCTATCAGAATGCGGAAGTCCGGCGCCTGTCGGAAGATGGCCGCGGCATCATGGGCTTTGGCACAGGCCTGGGTAAAACCACGACGGCGCTGGCGCTGGAAGCCTACAACTACGAGGTAGGGCGCAGTAAGCGTACCGTTTACGTCGTGCCGAAAGCCGTCCTCCAGAACTGGTATCACGAAGCGCAGAGCTTTTACAGTGCCGAAGCCTTCCAGAACATGCTGTTTGTCGGGCTGGATGAAGTGCGCGGTGAAGATGGCCAGATCATGCAGGCCCAGGAGCGTGACGAGAACAACGAGCCGAAACTGGACAAAGACGGCCAGCCGGTGATGCGTAACGTGGTGAAAGAGTCCGCGGCCGCAACTGTGCTTGAGCGCATGAACATGATCCCGGTCTCCAACTACCGCGCCGTGGTAATGACTAAAGAGCAGTTTGGCGATATCCCAATGCATCCGGAGACGATTGAGGAAAACTCCAGCCAGGCTGTCTTTAACCAGATTGAGAATGGCCGCACGGACCTGATGAAGTCTACTCACCGCGCCGCCACGTCCCGTAACAAACTCCGCGACAAAGCCGCCGATACCGGCACGAAGAAAAAGAGCCAGATCCCGTACTTTGAGGATATGCACTTTGACAGCGTGATCGCAGATGAAGGGCATAACTACCGCAACTCGCACAGCGCAGGACGTGAAGCAGGCCAGCTGGCGTACCTGCCTAATCCGTCCGTCTCAAAGATTGCCCGCGATATGGCCGTAAAAAGCCAGTACATGATGAAAAAGTACAACGGCCGCGGCGTCGTTATGCTGACCGCAACGCCGCTGGTTAACTCCCCGATTGACGCCTTTAACATGCTGTCACACGTCGTGTCGCTGGATGAGTGGAAGGCGATGGGGATACTCACGCCGGATGACTTTGTACGTGTATTCGGGGAAACCGACACCGTTACTGTCCAGAAGATTTCAGGCGAACTGGAGGACAAGCAGGGGCTGGTGGGCTTCAAAAACCTTGATGGTCTGCGCGGCATCTTCCATCGCTGGACGACGCTTAAATCTGCTGCTGACGTGAAAGACAGCGTGAAGATCCCAGGCCTCGACGAGAAAACCGTTGGCGTGCCAATGACGCGGGATCAGAAGGAGCTTTATGAAGAGCTCCGCGTGCGCGCCAGCCGTATCGGACAGAAGGAAACCGTGCAGGACAACGGCGACGGCACCATGTCCATTGTGCAGAACGACGACGATTTCATTTTCTCTGTTATCCGCGACATGGATAAGGTGGTTATCGATCCGGACCTGTACCGCTCCGCTATCACGTTCCGATTCCGTGAAGAGGACGTAGAACTGGCGAAACAGGTGGCGCGTGCGCTGCCGGGTGAGGCTGGTGGCCAGCTGCTTGCCGGTGATGATGAAGAGACCGCTGAGGATGCGGAAACCGGCCTTACCGATACGCGCACCAGCAAGGTAGTCAAGACCACGCTGAAGGATCGCGGGGGCGTCGTGGAGCTGGTAGTGAGCGACACGCTGGAGCAGCAGGTACTGGACGCAATCGCTGCTGCCGGTATCAGTATGCAAAACGTCTCTCACCCGGTACCGCCAAAGTATGCCGCGCTGATTGAGAACCTGAAGGCAGGCCTGCCGGACGGTAAGCAGATCATTTTCATGGATGAGAAGTCCCAGCATAACAAGCTGCGACGCATTATCGCCAGCGCGCTGGGCCTGACAGAGCAGCAGGTAGGCATTATCAATGCCACGACAGTCAGTAAAGCGTCCGGCGTGAAGGTTAAGCCCGTGAAGAAACCGGTTGAGCCGGTGGAAAAAGCGGACGGCAGTTTTAAGGACGGCGCATGGGATAAGTACTACGAAGAACTGGCGCGCTATGAGGATTATCAGGCCGCAATGAGTGACGCCTCGTTGGCCGGGATGGAAGGGATCGCCGCCGACTACAACGAAGGCCGCACGCCAATCATCATCTGCAACAAAAAGGCCGAAGTGGGGATCAACCTGCACAAAGGCACCGCTGATACGCACCATCTGACACTCCCCTGGACGCCAGCCAGTATTGACCAGCGTAACGGACGCGGCGCCCGCGTGGGCTCCGAGCGCGACACCATGCGCGTGCATTACTACTGTGGCAAAGGGTCATTTGACGAGTTCCGCTTAGAGACGCTGCAGCGCAAGAAAAACTGGATCAACGACGTCATGAAATCTGACGTTTCCAGCATTAAAAACGGTGATGTGGAGTCCAAAGAAGAGCAGAGCCTGCTGCTGGCCGCTAACCCGGAAGAGCGCCGCGCCCGCGTGGATGCACAGCTGAAAGCGAAGCGTGAAGCGGACCGCCAGCAGGCCGAGCGTGAAGCCGCTGCCGCGCTGGATATCTACCTGAAGGCAAGCGTTGCGGCTGCAACACCCGTTGAAGTGCTTGAAGACAACATTACCAAGCTGTCTGCTGCCTTTGATGCGATCAACGACGAGATTGATGGTTATCGCGAGGATGTCACCGAAGCTGAAGCCGCCTATAACCTCGAAGTTGAGAAGTATGGCAAACGGTCAGCGGATCAGTGGCGCGGTCAGGACCGTCGCGTAGCGCGTGCTGCACTCCGTGAAGGCCTGGCGAAGCAGAAGAAGCTGGAGCAGGAGCTGAGCGGAGCACGCAAGGCACTCACTCGTTCCAAAAGTGCGGCCAGCACCATCAAGCGCTCCCGCGGGGAAGTAGAGCGCGCAATCAAGTCCGGCGCACTGGAAGTCGATCCGGAAGTGCTGCGCGCCCCGGAGCAGTACATGAAACTGCCTGATGGCCAGCTGCTGCGAATTGGCGCGACCTATGAAATCTGGCTCAACGATGACCGCGAAGAAAAGGGCGTATTCCAGATCCGCAAATTCTTCCCGGAGAAAAATACGGTTGAGGTTGAGCTGATCCACAAGCCGCTGCGCTGCTATACCGGTCCGAACGTAGGTGGCTTTGCTGAAATGCCGTCTGCGCTGGTGGGCGACCGCGTGGATATCACCAGTGACCAGGCAAAAGCGCTCCAGACAGCTGCGAAAGGCATCGAGCCGACAGACCTGGCGGACACGCTGAGCCGTGCTGACTTCTACGCGGCCATTCACGCTGGCGTCCTGAATGTGCGCACAGACGGATGGCTGTACCGCGACAGCGACGGCAGGCTGAAACTGGCTTACCTCAGCGGCACGATCAGCGCCAGCGAAGAGCGTCCGGCTGAAACGTGGCTGTATCCGGACCACAGCGACGAGCAGCTGAAGCGCGAGCTTTATCAGTACAGCGTTGATAACAACATCTACAGCGCGCAGGGCTTCTTTAAGGCGATGTTTGGCCGCAACTACGACTCGGCATTGCAGGCTTACGGGAAGCAGGCGGGCATGGCGGACGTGGTTAAAGTCTTTAAGCGGCTGGTGGCTGAGTTTGAAGCAAACGACTCCAGAAAGCGGACGATGACCGGCGCAACGGATGAAGAAGCACACGCTGCTTTCCTGGGCGCAGGGCAGGACCGTTACTACTGGAGCAACTCGATCAGTATTCGCCAGTTCCGTAACGGCATGGAAGGGTTTTCCAACCGTAACGAGTATGAAGTGATATTCGATCAGCTGCGTAACGAGATGGCCGACGGCAAGATGCAGGCAATCAGGTCACTGACAGAGCAGTATGCCGCCGCGGCGCTGCAGCAGTTCCGCCAGATGAGCGAGAGCGACAGCCAGGCCGGTATTGCTGTGCTTCTGGTGAAGTCGAAATTTGACGCACAATCGGACATTACCCGACCGGCCACTGTTACCGAATCGCCTGCTGCAGTTTATCTGCGTGCCGGCGTTTCACTGGGCGCGCTCGATGAAGCCGCGATCAGTGCCGAAACGTTTACCTCATCCTCCGCCGTTATGAGCCGGTTAAATGAGGTTTATGCGTGGCTGGAGCAGATCGAGAAAGGCGGATATCGGGATTACGCCGTAACGTGGGATGACTACAAAGGGATGATTACCGGCAAGCTGTCACCTGATGCTGTGAAGGCTCGCCGCGATGAGGCTCAAAGACTCGCAGCGGCAGCGGCAACGACCGTGCGCACAGCACAGGTACAGAAGCAGTCCGATGGCTTCCAGGTCATGAAAAACGAGCAGGAGCTGGTGGCTTCGCGTAAGTGGAGGAACCGCACCTTTAAAATCAACTTCCCGGCTGGTGGTGCCTACGTGCTGACGGATACCACCGACACGCCGGTACTCAAGCGTAAAGCTGTGCGTGACCTCATCAAAGAGAAATACGGCGCGAAATTCTGGAACTTCGAAGAAGATCCGGTAGCCGGAAACGAGTTCACACAGGCCGCCTGGCTCATTCCTTCTTCTCACGATCTTGATGCATTACGCAGCGATATTGTAAACGCATAATTCAGGAGCGGCCCGAAAGGGCCGTCTAATATGACCACACTGATTGATACCATTAAACCGACCGAAACTTACATCGAGAGCCTGCTACCGCTGGCACTGGACGGGCGAACCGAAGAAGCATTTTCAGTAAACTATCTGGAAAATTTAGTAAAGCGCGTCAGCAGTGCGAGACTCGCCTACCGGGCTTTCGGTCCATGGTGGCCTGCGATTAAAACGTTATTGCTGGAACGTGCTACTACTAAATTTGGGCAGGTAGTTGAAAGTGACATCGCTGAAATATATTCACTTTCACGTCCTGCTCTCACGATCATTGCTGCTCATCTGTATGCTGACGAGCGCACTGAGAACGATGCAGTATTCAATGCTTACCATCTGCTTCCTGTTGTGCCGTCGGCGGATGATACTGAACCTTATCTGTACGTCAGCTATGATGAATCCATAGAGAAAAGAAGATATTAGGAGACACCGTGCCGCGAGAAAACAAATACCTCAAGCTGGAGGAACTGGAAGCCTATGCCTATGCCAATGGCGCGGAGCTGAATTTTTACCCCCCGACAGGGGTATTCACGATGCGCGACCGCAAGGACATTGAAACATGGGTATGGGTCATTAATCCCTACACAAAGGAGAGGGTCAAGCGGGTACGGGAACTGGACAAAACCAGCTGGATTTTCGCCCTGCAGGATGCACTTGAGCGCCTGAAAGCTGCCTCTGGAGCCTTGTTGCAGGCGAAAAGTGACGAAAAGTCATGAATATTATTGACGGTAAATTAGAAAACCCTTAGATTACATTAAGCAGGTAAGGCAGCGACAAAGAAAAAGCCCGACCATATGGCCGGGCTTTCACTTTGCAGGGGTTCAGTTTGGCGACGTACACCCCTGCACCTAACAAAGAGAATATACCATGAATAATTTTGCGCAGCGTGATTTTGTTAATACCACTCCAAACAAGGCTCAGGCAGCAGAAACCACAACGATTCCTGATATGATCGGCAAATTTGTTGTACTCGGTCTGTCCACAACCGGTCTTGTCTATACCCTGATGTTTATGTGGATGGCGCACCAGTAAACTGATAACTGCCTGTAATCATTATCTTTGAAAGATGTAGATTACAGGCTTGTTTTTTCCCGTCTCAGCGTTAAAAATACCCCCCAACGCAGATCCACCTTTTAGACTATTTAATCATCGGTTGGCAAATCCGGATATGCGCTTCAATGAAGAGTGGTTGCACTCCTACAAAAATAAGCAAAAAAACCCGTCCAAAAGTAGCTAATAAATCTGCTGGTGGAGCGTCGGTAAAATCCGGCAAAGCGTCTGCCTGGTTAGCAGCAGTTACTGAAATATCGGTTCACGCTCAAGCGCTGGCCATTCTCGTCAAAAAACCCGATCTGTTTAAAGGCAGGCAAGAGCACTACGATCAGGTTCGAATCTTTGACCATTTTCACCGTCACAACAGGGTTATTTATGACCATCTGTATGCCGTACCTAACGGAGGATTTCGCCTAAAGGCGACCGCCGTAGCAATTGAGGCTGAGGGCGCAAAGCGGGGCGTTCCGGATATGTCCCTGGAAATACCGGCAGGCATCTATCACGGAATGCGGGTAGAGCAGAAACACGGTAAGCGTAAGCCTTCAGAGCAGCAGGTGACGTGGATGCGTCGCCTCAAGGCGCAGGGGTATTACGTTCTTTTATCTTTTTCACCTGAAGAAACGATCAGCGTGATTGAGCAGTACGCAGTTCTCACAGCCGGTGAAGCAATGCCAGCGCACGAGAATGACGGTTTCTGGAGCGAATAAGTGCTTTTTGATGCGCAATTTTTTACCGGTTGCCCCACGTTTAAGCAGTATGCGCGACGCAAAAAAACGCGTGACGGCTTAGGCATGGTGCTATCGGTTTTTGCCGACATGGCTATGGACGTCGGCATATTTAAAGTACCTAAGCAGGAGCTTATGACGCGCAGCGGCATGAGCAACCGCCAGCTGAACTATTTCGGCGGCGTGAAGGGGATTAGCTACATCTTGAGAAAATCATTAACAGAAGGACGCGGACGCATGACTACGGCACAGATCGAATCTTTGAGCAAAATTGGTATCGGTGCCATTGCGTGCAGCTATGACCAGGCCTTGCTGAAAATGAAAGAAGATCCGGCTTTGCTGATGCGTCGTGAAGCGTGGAAGCCGGGTTATTTTGTGTCTCTGGAGCAGGAGCATGAAGGCTGTGACGTGCTGGAACTGACTCATCCGGACGGCACTGCAGAAATGCATGATATGAGTATTGAAGATATGCGCGTCTGTGACTGGGTAGTTATCAGCTGATGGGCCTCAATAAGCCATTTCATTACCATTCGGTCTGTTACATGGGCGACAACGGTAAGATGCGATCCGGTGTGGTCCAGCTGGCCACGCGACAGGTATCCCGTCAGGTGCTGGAGAATGTCCGGGTTACGCTGAGCTTTGACGAAAATGCAGTGCTGGTCTCGCACAGTTACCTGGGCCGCATGACGCAGGCAGAGTATGAGACCGGCGAGATCAAAGTGCCGTCTGTACTGCTGAATGTATTGATGATTGTCACTATAGCCGCCGTAGTCATAGCGGCGTTAAAACTGCTGTAATCCTCTGCTGGTGGCGGAGTCCGGGACAATGTCACCAGCTGTCCTTCTTCAATCATTCAATGAAATCTAAGAAAACTCTTAGACAGTGGTTAATTTCGAGTTATCATCCGCCGCAATTCAAACGCGGATCTGATTCTCACTATGACAACTCTCGCTCCACTCCAGCAGCTGCAAAATCTCCCTGAATGCAACGTTGATGACGATGTACTTCACCAGGCCTTTGTTACCGCCTACGGCCAGCTTAATTCCGTCCGTAAACGCCTGACGCTTGATGACCTGGAGCTGCGCCTTCTTGATAACTGCACTAACGCTCTGGAGCAGATCCAGATCGATATCGGTATGCGCCTCAATTATGAAGCGGATACCTACAATCTGATGTTAGAGGCGCTGGAGCAGGTACAACAGCAGCTGGCCGCGCAGTCCGCACTCCACAACGAAGTAACTAAAATCCGTCTCGATGCGCAGAACGCCATTGAAGAAGCCAGAGACGCGGCAAAAGAAAGCGTGCTGGAAGCAGAGAACCGCGCAATCAGAGCGGAAACGAAGCTGCAGAATATGGAGTCAGCCCTGACGACCGCACAGCTGGCGTTGGCCACGCTGAATCAGGAGCACTCACAGTACCGCCGTAAGCACCCTGAGCGCCTGGCGACTGACCTGAACGAGCGTGACAAAACCATTTCGCAGATGCGCGCTGACCGCAAAAAGGAAAGCGTTAAGCGCCAGGACTTACAGAGCAAACTGAACATCGCGGATAAGGTTGTAGGCGACGAGCGCCGCCAGCGCGCTGAGACGGCTAACGATCTGCTTAAGACAACCGCGCTGTATAACCACCTGAAAGAGCGCGTCGATTTCCACGATGGCCGGGAAGACGTGCAGCAGTTCCTGCTTCAGCTGCCGGACGGCTCCGGTGACGTGGGCTGCTACATCTACAACTTTCACTTTGGTCTGAGCGTCTTCCACGGCATCCGCGACGTCTCTATTGAGACGGCTGATTTCCATTTCCAGATCCGCACCGCGATGATGCTGGCAATGGACGTGGTGCCAGGTATATGGGGCAATCCGGTATTCCGCCTGCTGCCGGACCTTGAGCCGATGTGGGATACCGCTGTTAACGACGAGCTCCACGCACGGATCATGAAGCGCGTAGCGCAGGATTTCCCGCGTCTCCACCAGCGCATTCTGGACGGCAAAGCCGCGCCGGTCTCTGAGCTGGCCATACCGACACGCGCCCTCAATGCACTGACTAAGGCCGGATATGAGACGGTTGCTGATGCTGGTGGCGAGCTGCCTGCTGAACTGGCGAAAGTGAAGGGGCTAAGCGAGGCTTCTGTGATGGAGATCCGCGCTGCCGTGAACAGCTGGTGCATAAAATGGGCGAAAGCCAACGGTGATATTGAGAACATTACAAACCCGAAAGTAAAGCGCCGCTAACTCTCCCATACCTCTCTTCACTAGCTTTGAAAATCTAAGAAAACTCTTAGATATTAATTGATTCATAGCTCCATTTTGTGTACATTTCTCCCCGCTGACAAGGGCATTACGACTCTATACAAAATCATGGTAGGCATTTGGCGGGTTAGGCATAACTGTCTGTTTAATCCGCGTTTTTTTCACAAATCAAAGTCTATTCCAGAGTAGGCTTTGCTGTGTGTGTGTAGGATTTTATGCCCGGTAGTTTCCGGGCTTTTTTTCAGGTTCAGCCGTGAGCGCATTAAGGTGTGCTGACGGCTGAAACGGGGAAACGCTTTGGCAAGCGAGGCAAACGCAATGCAAATCTGGCAGGTGCCTCCACACCTATTTGTTACGCAAGCGGGCAGGTTGACCAGATACCTAAGTGTCCGCGCCGGGTATGCACCGGCAATTATTCAGCATGGGTAGCGAAGAGGCCGAACGCAGAAGTTGTTAAGTCCGCCGCCGGTTCAAATCCGGCCCCATGTACCAGTTCGTAACGGGCCGCCCCCGGTTATTAGCTTTTTCCGGGTGTGTTATGAGTAGGGTGAACGGCAAGTAGCCCCTCCTGTCATGGCAGTGAACGCGGTTGATGGACTAATCCCGCGCATAGAACGCCCCATGAGGCTTAAACATGTTCCCGCCTGATCCTCGTAAGGGATCACCATTTGTGAGCGCGCTGGTGCTTCTGTCGTTTTACTGGCGTTTGGCGAAAGATTACCTCTGTCAGCGCGCTCACAAATGGGGGAATGCGGCTGTGCGCACGTGGGACGGAACAGTTACCTGACGCTTTGCAAATTCCTTTACATAACCCGTCCGTAGATTCCGTATCGGACAGCTGGTGGCACCAGCCCCCCATGCATTACACGTCAACACCAGGCGATGCCCTGTTTACTGGCTAATTTGGCTGGTGGCGGGGCAGGGTATCGGCAGACCTCAACATGCCGTGACGGCTGGGAAAGACCAGCCCATAACGGCGAGGACACTGGCAGGTGACTGAAAATAACACCTGGCGCGTGGTTGCTCAGTGTTCTCGACCGTTGTGGTGATCGCTTTAACACACCGTAGGAGTTGTGGATCTGGAATCCACGGGCGAAAGCCTTGTCTGTGAATAAACACAGGCGGTCAGCGATGGGCTGCGAAAGCAAAGCGGGTTTAAGTCCCGCCTCATGGATCAATCGCGCTAACGGAAAACGATCACAACAACCCCATTTCCCACGACAGGACGCAATATGTCGTTATCAGAGTTTGCTGCAGAGCACCCGTTTCTCACCGTGATTTATGCGCTGGTGGCCATCTATGCCATCGAGACATTCATCAAGGCGGTAAGAGGCGGCAGGAAGAAGCAGCGCCGCAAATAAGGCACACCAACAGGAAAGAGCATTGATGCTTTGCGCAAAGCGCCATTGGACTAGGAATGGTCAGTGCTCTATCCGTTGTGGTGCATTCGCAGTTGCTGCTGCGATCGCAAGACTGGCCCCCGCTTCCATCAGTCGCGTACACAGGGGTTGAGCCGCCAGTAACCAGGTTGACCAGTCACTTGAGAGGTTACTTGCCGGGTATGGCACCGGCCACCACTAACGCTAAACATGATAATCAGGCATCATCAGGGTAAGACATTAAGTTAATCCGGACGCAATGCGCATGAGTGACAGCACCTACACAAAGACCATCAGAGCCATGCAGTTTGCCATGTTTCACTGCCTGCTTAATGCCGGACTGTTTGCCGGTCATAAATGGCTTATCGCGCAGCTGGTGGCAGGCTGAGACAGAACAACAGGTAAGCGCGCCTGCAATGCGCTTTTACCGTTGTGTTGTCGCTTAACGGAAGCAACCGCCGTTCCATTGAATAGCTGTAAGGCCTGATGGGGACAGACGGACGGTAGCCGGTTCGAATCCGGACAGCACAATGCCATTACAGCTACCCGGCCACGCGCCGGCGCAGGCTTTAAATTATCGCCGTGCGTATCACACGCCGGATTAAACCAGGTGAGATTTAATCACCGGCACCTGCCGGGGATTCTGCACGCCTGCAGGAAGAGAAAACACATGAAGAAGATCGCACTGATGGGCGCAATTGTGGGAAGCCTCAGCTGGGTAGCCCGCCGTCCGCCAACTGTTCCCGTGCCGCAGGTAAGAACATTGCTGGTGGGCGATACCCGGCCACCAGCACAGGAAGAGATCAAACAGGGAATACGTCGCTTGGCCACAAGCATTGCTGAAGCACAGCAGCACCGCTCCGCTGAAAAGAAACGCAGACAAGCAGCGCAGAAGCGCAAACAGAAACGAGGCTACTGATAGTGATGACCGCTCAACAATTAAATGCCACGATCGCTATGTTCGCAGATGCCGAAGCTGACTACGCAGGCGACTATATGGCACTTCTGGCGGTCATTGCTCGTCTTGGATACACCATTACAGAGACGTCCGAGACCAAAAACACCGGATATGCCGCCGTTATCAGTAAAAACGGCCTGACAATGACCGGTTATGGCGAAACCCTGAACCACGCCGCCTGTGTCGCGCTAATTAAGTTGAACGGTCTGATCCTGCAAAATGAAGCGATGATTGAGAAGGGCGAACTGAATTTCAGGCAGGAGAATGCACCGCTGGCCGTGGCACAACTATGGCTATCTGAAGGCTGTAAGGTGGCACGGGAAACATGGGGGAAGGGAGTATATCTCCGACTCAACAGAGGCATGATGCGCGCCGCGCTAATGGGAACAGACATGTACGGCGTACCGGCACGTTACTTTGACTGCAATCCGAAGGCTACTGTCACGCAGATGCCTCAGCTTCTGCTCGTTGACGCAGAACAGCTGACTGTCTCTAACTGGTCGCCTGTTTCTGAAGATTTGCTGGCAACAGATTGGCGGCTCGTTTAGAAGTCAAAAGACACATACTCATTAAATTGTGCTGAGTACTTTAACCTATGTTTGAGTTTATTCTATGTCCGCTAAGTGTTAGAAGCGGACATCATCAGTCTCAACAGGTACACTTAGATGAAGCTGGCCACTGAATTTGCGATATGTCCTGATGCAGTAATTAACTCCTATTCCCCTTCTGTTTTTTTTCTATTTTTTTCACTAAATGATCTAACCATTTTGGTTCTTCTTTTAGACCTGAGTAATAACAATTTTCAGGAACCGCGTTCCAGAATGCCGTTATTGCATCAGCAAATTCTACAAATTGTTCTTCAGAGACATGCAAATCATCATGGTTAGGTGCGCTCTGGTTACGATGAACACCTGTAGGATATGGATAGTATTCAGGGTAATCTAATGATAGTTTTTGATGAGCATCGCCGTCCCCATGCTTGTATACGTTTACTACTAAATTACAGGCTTTTATCTTTTCCCCATATCCGGTTCCATTAATCTTGAGACCAATCCATTCGAGTAAATCTATAAGCTGATGGAAAGTTAACTTCCAGATCATAGTGGTAATTAATTCTCTTTTACACCAATTACTTAGCTCTTTTATGGTGTGTTCTCTTAGTTTTTTATCAAACTGGTGATACATTCCTGCTGTTAATGCCAATACCACGGTATTTTGCATCTCCAGAAGCGACCACGCATAATCGGTCCCCGCGCTGTAAGCTTGCTCATAGGCACTCATCGGATCATCGTACTCAGGGTCGAAATATTGCGCGGCAGTCTCCAAATACTGTAGTTCTCTCTTTTCTGCTTCTTCTCCTAAATCGCCAAACTGCGATAGAAGTCTACTTTTAGCTTCTGAAACATAAAATTCATGCGGTTCAATAAAATATGGAAGATCGGCTCTGGCAAGCCAGAAGGTAACAAAATTTTCTGACGACATACTTCTCCCTACTAGAATGGCCGAATGAAGAATCTTAAGAAAATACTGACCTGTTTAGATGCAGCCAAAGTGCCATTATTTTCAAATGTAACGGCAGATTGAATCTGGCCACCTGAACACTTTAGAGCAACGGTCAAGTTAGGTGAAGTCTCAGTTGCTGAGACGTGACATAGTAACTTATGGCTATAAACTTCAAAAAACCTTCGCAAACCTCCTGATGCCCCACAGCCGGGAGAACATACTAATCCAGCACAATAGATGCCGATTATGGTTGAAAATCTAAGTGTGAAATCTGGATTCACCGTGATATTACCGTTAGATGCTATATCTATAATCGGTACTGTTAATTAGCTCTGAGAGTGTCAGTAGATACCACCAGTACTGCGATCGTCACGTCCTGATAAAGCCCACCATCCAGTTTAGCCATACGCCTGTCTTAGCCAAAATCATCCTGAAAACACATTCATACCTGCTAAAAATGGCGATATTTACATCGTTATCACTTGCTCGGATTACACAATCCTTAGAATTGCTTGCATTCAATTCAAGCGGAGCAGTACATGGAACAAAAGGTGAGCAGTATAGAGGTAGCCGATCTGTTAATACGCAGACGGGACTACATGACAGTGGCCGAAGTCACCAGGCTGGTGGAAACGGAATACCCGCACTTAGTGGTGAATACCGGCATCATCTCCAATATCCTGCGCTCCTTTGTTCGTTCGCCGTTCGCACAATGCCGGGTACATCCTGACGCCTATCCCCGGCAGTATCGCCTGGAGGCCATGAACGGCTATATCTTCAAAGTGCGCGGAAGAAAGGATCTAAATTACGATTCCCTGTGTGTGGAAAGCGCCACGAAGATGGTTCTCCAGAAAAAGGAACTGGAACAGCTGTCAGTATGCGCGCTGGCAAGGGAACTGATGGATATGTGCAGAAGGGGAAGAATCGAAAATGCCCCGCTCATGTGAACGGGGCTGAGGGTAATCAGGACTGTCCGACGTTCTTTTTGCTAGCGTTAAGCAGGCTGCGTGCCTTACCTGCTTTAGCCATAGACGGTCCGCCCCATGCCTGTGGCCTATCATCATCGTCCAGAGACTCAGTTGAACTCCGGGCAGGCGGAGCGACTGGCTGTGCAGGCTCAGCTGTAGCGACGGGTTCCACTGGCGCAGATTCGGCTGCTGGTGGCTCGACTGACTCCGGCATGGCCTTTTCTGTCGCTGGTGGCGCAGCAGCAACCGGCACGCCAGCGCTTTCACCCAGCAGGGCGCTAATCATGGTAAGCAGACGCTGCAGGCGCTCACGCTCAGACATTTTCAGGAACTTTTTTCCGTCAGTTGTCTGCAACAGCTCGATGACGGGACTCAGGCCCATTTCATCCAGCGCGTAGCCACTGCGCACCAGACGCACCAGATAGCTACGCTTGGCCGCGTTGGTCTGCAACCGGTTATATTCAGCCAGAGCAGCGCCGGTGAGTAACCCGTCGTCCTCCAGCCCACTTAATCTTAATACCTGACTCATAGTTAACCTTTATCGCTGGCGCGGCTTTTAATGTCGCTTACTTTTGCCGTCTCTTTGATCGTTTCGCGCAGCTCATCCTCTGACGACATAAGCGCCATGAATACGCCACGCGCAATGGAAAGCTCTGGCTGTGCCGGGATGATGACCATATCGTGCCAGTCAGCTGTATGGTCGCTCAGGCCTGCCTGACGGCCAGCCAGATAGTTAGCACCGCCACCAACAACCAGAACAGCATCAAGGGCAATTACGTTGCGCAGTAAAGAACGCACGTCACGCCAGATTTCTGACGCCAGTTCACCCGCTGCCTGATCGATAACGCTGGTTACGTCGATACGCTTGTCTTTAGCGGCTTCCATACGTGAACCGATATAGCCCTGACGGATAATGTCGTCAACGATGCCAACCGGGATTTCTTCAGCGTTGAATGAGCGTCCGGAAGTCTTTTCAAACTCCTGCAGCAGCACCAGAACGCGATTGATCATCTTCTGAATGCCGTGCTCAAAGCTGGCCTTTTTAATTGGCACCAGCTCTTCATCCACGATAGCGATATCACAGGTGAATCTGCCGATATCAATCACGAGAATGGTCTGTGCCTGCTCCAGATCAGGAAACTCTGTCTGTGCGGCCAGAATCGCCGGTACGGCTTCCGGGAAGACTTCAACATGTCTGATACGCGCTGGCGCGACGTCGCCGCTATAGTTGCGCACAGGCTTTTTCAGGCTTTCAACTTTGCGGTTGATACGGTCCTGATTGATAACGCCGGTGCCGCTGTAGAACTGCCCGATTGGCAGGGTTTCACCCAGGATGACGTCGCAATCCACGATGCCAGCACGTTTCAGGCATTCATGAACCAGCACACGGTGTGGGGCGGAAATCTGGTAGTCCGGGTCGCAGGTGTCGTACAGGTCAGTAAAACCCTTTTTAACGACGGTATAGGCTGCTTCGTTCCCGTTATCATTTTCGGTAAACCAAGTAGCTGACGCATGGTTTGAGTAGGACTGCTGGTGGCCCTCATGGACCAGTGAAGGGGTGATAAGGGAAAGCCATTGGCCGTCTTCCTCATAGGCAATCGTAACGTTACCTGAACCCGCATCTACAGCTACTAAAACAGCTTTTTTATTAGTCATTTAAATTATCCAGTGGTTTATTTCGTACTTTGATTGAGGTTTAAAAGTATCACTAATTTAAAAAAAATGACACTTAAACGGTAACTTTTCAGCGCGTTTGTGTAGTACCTGATCATTATTGTGATCACTACAAATTACAGACTCCATACCATCCCGGTTTATTGGCCTCTTTTTGAACGATAAACCATGTCCAAAGTTAACTGGGATGACCACAGAAAAGCCTTCATCGAGCAGAAGGCGCAGAGCGGGATAACCGTCAAAGAATACTGTGAGCACTACGGTCTGCCGTTTAACACCGCACGCCGGGAGCTGAACGGTAAAGCGCTGGCCGCAATGCGTGATCAGGCTGGTGATCACAATCATGATCATTTGAGTGATCACGCTTCTGATCATCAAAATGATCAAACCAGAAAAGAAGACCTGATCATCCGTCGAAACGGGCGCAAAATCAGGCACAGCGCGGCTTTAGAGGGGGTGCTCGAACCACGCGATGAGACAGCAGCGCAGCCTGGCGCGAAGAAAAAGCCCAATGCTTCACATGCCAAAAAGATCATAAATGCCGGTGATCAGGATTCCGGGCGCCCGAAGCACACCCCGAAGCCCCGCGGGGAGGGAAAACCGTTTGAGGAAGGACATGAAACTAAGCTGGTGGCCAACCGGCGCGGCTTCCCGCGGCCGGAGGATTATGAAGCGGCATTAGAGGTACTGAGTGAAGGTGTTGAAGCCAGCGCCATGACGGTGCTGTTTGACTCGCTGGCCCACATGGACCTCCTGAAGCGCACCACGGCGCGGGCAATAGATCTGTTTGAGTTGGAAGCCGACAACCTGAAGAACGGTGGCAAAAAGGATGATGACGAAGGCGGCGGCGGACCACATCCCATCCTGAAAATGACAAAGCTGATGATTGAAGTCGGCTATCTCGTCAATGACCACGCCACACGGGTAGCGGCGATCGCCAGCGGCACCGACAAGAACCGGCGAGACAATGAGAAGCATGCGCTGACGCATAACGCCGGTGAGGTGATCAGCCGTGCCTACCAGCTGCGCGAAGAAAAGGACTGGGATTTACTGGAGACGGCGGAGTACATCGAGCGGCACGGTATCAAACTGCCAGAGTCACTATCCAGACGCCTTGAGAACGAGCTCAAGAACGCCGAACCGCCAGTAGATGAGCGCGGCGCGGTCACTGAGGATGAACTGGACCGGGATGCGCGTAAGTTCCGGGAGCAGCAGGCCACCAGCGCTGCGTTTGTTGAGTCGCGCCGTGCGGAAGTGGCAGCACTTGTGGATGGCGGGGGATTCGGTGACGTCCAGGCAGACGGAGAGAACCGCGCCGGCGAAACAGCGGGCGAGGGTAATCTCAACGGCAACTTTGACTACATGGCCACGGCGGAACTGTACGGAGACGACGATTATATCCCGCCTGAGATATCCGTTATGACCGACGATGAATCCGTTATGACCGATACGCAATCCGTTATGACGGGCGAGGATGACGCCTGATGAGCGGTAAGAAGCGCGTAAAGAGCGTCACTACGGACCCGCGCTGGCGGGATATGGTTATCCGCTACCGCTACAACTGGGCGCTGGCCGTCGTTGAGCTGTTTGGCATGATTCCCACCTGGCAGCAGGAAGAGATCATGAACTCCGTACAGGAGACGGGGAGCCAGACTACCGTTACGTCCGGACACGGTACCGGTAAATCATCCCTTACGGCCATGATGCTGCTTATCTACATGATCATGTATCCGGATGCCCGCGTAATCATCGTGGCCAACAAAATCGGGCAGGTTAAGACCGGCGTATTCAAGTACGTCAAAACCTACTGGGCGAACGCCGCCAGACGTCACCCGTGGCTACAAAACTACTTCACCCTGACTGACACCATGTTTTATGAGAAGTCGCGTAAGGGTATATGGGAGGTGCTGTGTAAGGGCTATCGCCTGGGTAACGAGGAAGCGCTGGCGGGTGAGCACGCCGCACACATCCTGCTGATCCTTGATGAGGCGTCGGGTATCTCTGACAAAGCGATCGCAATCATGCGTGGTGCGCTGACAGAAGACGATAACCGCATGCTGATGATGTCGCAGCCTACTCGCCCCAGTGGTTACTTCTATGACTCGCACCATTCGTTAGCCAAAAATCCGGATAACCCTAACGGCTTCTGGAATGCCATAGTCCTTAACTCCGAGGAAGCGCCACACGTTACCCTGAAATTCATCCGGGAGAAGCTGGTGGAGTACGGTGGCCGCGACTCACTGGAATACATGGTGAAGGTGCTGGGCCGCTTCCCGCGCAACGTCAGCGGCTATCTGCTGGGGCGTGATGAGTGCGATCGTGCAGCACGCCGCAAAGTGTTTCTGGAGAAGGGCTGGGGCTGGGTGGCCACCGCTGACGTCGGTAACGGGCGTGATAAGTCGATACTCAACATCTGTAAGGTATCCGGGTACGGTGATGCGCGCCGTGTCGTGTCGTTTAAGCTGGTGGAAATGCCAGGCACGATGGACCCGATTACCTTCGGTGACTACATCGCCAACGAATGCACGCAGGAGCGCTATCCGGGCATTACCATTGCGGTCGATGGCGACGGCGTGGGTTCGGGTACGCTTAAGCAGCTTGAGCGCCGTGGCGTTAACGCTATCAGCATCCGCTGGGGCCAGCCGCCATTCAGTAAGAAGGTGAGGGAGCGATTCAAGAACCAGCGCGCCTGGTCGAACATCATGGCCGCTGATGCGATCCGGTCGGGCAGGATGCGCATAGATATCTCACAGCACACGGCAGAGCAGGCCTCAAAGATTCCGTACTTTATGGATGAAATGGGGCGGATCATGATGGTGCCGAAGCCGCAGATGCGCCAGAAACTTAACATCAAGTCGCCTGACCGCTGGGACACTTACTGCTTCATTTTCCTGATTGGCTACCGTCCGGCTGAGGCTGAACTTAGCGAGGATATGGCTGACTTTACACAGAGCAAGCTGGATGAGTTATCGGAGCTGGATGCACTGCTGCAGTGACCACCAGCAGATAACCACTGTAGTCAGTAACTGGGTGAAAATCGGGCTAACTGCCTGATTAACACCCACAAAAAGGGCGCTTATGCGCCCTTCTGTTTTCCTGCTGGTGGCAGAATACTGATTATTATTTGTCCTGCTTTTTCAGGTTACTTTCCAGTTCACGCAGCAGGCTGTACATGTTACGCATATTCTTTCCAGCGCGAGGCTCTTCTCCGCCGTAACGCTTACGGATTTCAGGCATCGTAAGCTGTTCTGTATCGCCAGCGGCTACCTTCTTATCCAGGAGCGCCCAGTCGTAGGCTTCCAGCTTCTCCAGCAGATCGCGGTTTTCTTCGATTTCAGCTTTAAACAGACGCGCTTCTGCTGCGTCTTTTGCCTTCGCAATCTTAGCCTTTGCCCTGTTCTCAAACTGAGCGCGGCGTGTGTTTACGGTGTACGCCACTGAGGAACGCTGCGCGGCCAGCACCTTGCTGTATTCCACGTCTTCCATGGTGTACAGCTTGGCGTTAGGCAGGATTGAACATGGTACGGGTGAGATAGCATCGTATGGCGACGTGTAATTACCGTTACTCGTAACGTTCAGCTTGATATCACGCTCTTTATCCAGCTTGTCGCCGTAAATCAGCATGCCATGTGCGCCATAGCGGAAAGATTCACCTTCATCTTTCTTATCATCGGTATAGCGCGCTGTTACCTGGATATCAGAGTAGTTGCTGGTGCGTGCGCGGTACATGGCGCCTGGTGCTGCAGCTTCAATCCCTTTCATTTCATCTTCCAGCGACATGATTGCACCGGCAGCAAAAGGAACCTTACGCAGCTTGTTTATCTGCTTCTCATAACGCTTAAGGATATCTTCGCGGGTGTGGTTCGAGGTGGCCGTTGCGCGGAAGCGGTTAATAGTGACGTGCTTTGGATTAATGATCAGTACGGGAACCGGCAGATAGAGGTTCGTAGTGATCGCGATAGAGCGCTCTTTGCGCTTTTCTTCTGCCAGGTCAGCAAAGCTCTGCCAGTCAGCCAGTAGGTGCTCAGCACGCTTAAAGTCTTTCTTGTCAGTGATAAAGCCAATCGGGCGGCATTCTTCACCCAGGGAGTTTCTATCGCTAAAAATCTGGTTGTCCGTGATGAGAGTCAGCCACTCTTTTTGTACCTGTAGAAAATGTTTATAACGCTTCTCAAATTCTACATCGCTGAAGTTAGGCATAATTGTATTCCAAAAATATTAATGAGCGGTACAAGTCTCTCTGGACTTAATGCAGGCGAATATAGACAGAAACAGTAGCCATGTAAAATTAACTCTCCTTAGAATTGCAATAATAAGAATAGTCTGCATTTGGCATCTGTCAGATATTTCTGCTGTACAGGCTCATTAATGAAACTGTGTGCAAAAAGTGTGTGTCTGTTACCCGGCGCTGTGCGCGCCACCCGAAGGTTTCCAGTGATAACAGTTGCGGAAAGCAATCAAATGAATGCCAAATGATCATATATGAAGGTATCCTGCCGATCACGAACAATAACGTAACGAATTTGCAAATTTTTCGATTTAGCTACTCTCTAAGGCAGGCATCGGGCAAAATGTGACGAAAAATGAAACTTTAAATAATAAGCCTTATATAAAGTTACCAATGTTTCATGTATGCTTGATCAGTGGTTGATGATCAAATGATCAGGTAAGCGAAGCCGCTGGCAAAAGGCGTGCTTTCTGTACGGTTTTGCATCAGGCGTCGCTACGTGAAATCTGGCGTATCACACCCCTGCTGTTTTCGTAGATTTCGCGTAGCGTTGTCTCTCTGATTTGGGATGAAATATATAAATGAAACATCTGGCTCAAATAAAGACCGGCGCACTCCCGGCTGAATTAACGCAATTAACGCAATTAACGCCGGAAGATATTGCTAATAACCTGCGGAGATTCATCGCAGATAAGGCCGCTTATTCCGAGAATACTTTCCGCGACCTGTTATCCGTTATCCGGCGCTGGGCTTTCTGGTGTAATGAGCGTGACGTGGGCTATCTGCCGATCGACCCAGATCTGGCGCGGGAATACTTCCTTAACATGGCAGAAAGTGGCCTCGCATCGAGCACCATCGACAAGCATTACGCCATGATGAACATGCTATGTCGGGAAAGCGGCCTGCCTGAACTCAGGAGAAGCGTGGACCTGAAACGCTCCCTGAAACGCATCCGGCGTGAAGCCGTGCTGCAGGGGGAGCGCACCGGCCAAGCTGTGCCGTTCCGCCTCCCGGACCTGCAACTACTGTCGCACCTTATGGGGCGCTCCGAACGGCTGACCGATCAGCGCAACCTGGCATTCCTGTTTGTGGCCTACAACACCCTTTGCCGTATGTCCGAACTCAGTCGTATCCGGGTACGCGATCTGGATATCAGCGACAGTGGCCATGTGATCATTAACCTGTCTCACACAAAGACAATGGTCACGGCGGCTGGCGTGATTAAGCACCTCAGCCGCGCCGCTGCCGGTCATCTGGTGCACTGGCTGGAGCTGTCAGGGCTGATTCATCATCCTGACGCGATGGTTTTCGGGCCGGTCCGCCACAACAACACGGCTGGCGTGTCTGAAAAGCCTATGTCAGCACCGGCAACAGAGAAGATATTCAAAGACGCCTGGGATCTGCTGGGTAAAGAGCCGGTACAGGACAACAAAGGCCGCTATGCAAAATGGTCCGGTCACAGCGCCCGTGTGGGTGCGGCGATGGATATGGCCGAACGCGACGCCACAATTACGCAGATCATGCAGGAAGGTACCTGGCAGGACCCAAAAACCGTTATGCGCTACCTGCGCCGCTCTGAAAGCCAGAAAGGCAAAATGTCGGGAATACTGGACGGAGAATAGAGAATTAAGTTTATCGAAATCTAAAGAAATAATAATTGTAACGGTAGCTATTATCCCCCACAATTCAGGCCATCCCGCATCCTGCGAATACCGATGGCCAGACAACAAATCTTACTGACACGCACATTCATCATTGACGGCCACCAGCTGACCTTTACCGCCATCGAGCGCGACGGCGTGGCGCTGGTGGAGTATGGCGTTTCTACGCTGTCAGAATCCGTCCCATTACTGACCCTCGAAAAACCCAGGATCGACCAATACAGTGCCTGGTACTACGTGGAATACCTCACCGAACGCGCCGCAAATAAGCTACTGGAGTATTACAGAAGTGAATTTGCCGCATTTGTCGGGCTGGTGGACAACGTATTCACCCGGCAGGAAACAAACACCTTCAGCAGCCGGGAACGGCTCTTTGCGGGGAAATAATGTCAGTTACCGGCAACGTCGTTAACTTCTTCGTGGCAGTGGCTATGGCACACGACGTCTCTAACCCTATCGGCACCTATTCCAGCGGCTCTTACGTTGATTCCTGCACCGGCCAGTACTGGGGCGAGGAAATATTCAGGCACCCCAAAACCATTGCATCACTCGTTAAGAACGGCGCGATCGAGTACGCACGCGACCTGGACCACGGCGAGATCATCCGCTTTGAAGACCGGCGCGAAGTGCTGAGCGAGTTTGCGCGTGGCTATGCAGACGCAGAAGACGGCCAGTGTACGGAGGAAGGCGCGATTGATTCCGGCGTGCCGCACGCCTATCTGTCTGGCGCGCAATTCTGCCGCAGGCGCAGCAAGCTGGGGGGCATGGCCTTCAGGCTGGATCAGGGGCGCGTGTGTCACGGCGTGGTGTGCGTGGATACGGGCCAGAAGTGGACGCAGGACTAAAGAAAAAGGGAACCATCGCTGGCTCCCTTATTCCGTTCAATCAATCAGGTTCAAACGTTAACCACTGGATGTAGGTATCCGAAATAAACCACTGGCAAGGATAACAGAACTTTGAAGCGCCTTTTACCAAAACTTAAAATTTTCCGCGCACGCTATCCGGAAACGGCCTCAGCCGTGCTGATGCTGTTGAAGGATGAGCGTATCGCCACGCGCCGCCGCTTTACCCGCGCCCTACCCGACACGTCAACGCACGTTATCCGGGGAACGCTGCTGGACCTGCAAAAAACGGGCTGATTACGCGATCCATCGATAACGAATACACCCTGGCGGTATCTGCCGCGTATGCCACCAGCCTGACTCCCCTGAAGATGGGGAAGATTGAAGAATACATTCTGATGCTGCTCGATAAGCGCCGGTTCATCACCGCCAGAAACGTGCGTCAGGAGTTTGACGTTAGCCATTCCCTTTTCCTGCAGTCCGTTAAGAAACTCATTGCACGCGGGCTGGTGGAGTACACAGACGTCCCAATGTATGAGGACTCTGTTCGTAAACGCCGCCACTACACCTTTAAATCACCGGAGTTAAGTCATGCCACAAGTTAATATCAAACGCCTCACACCAGACGCCGAATTGCCGTTCCGTGGTTCGGACGGCGCTGCAGCGTGGGATATCACCGCGCTGGACGTGAAACTCAATGTTGTACAGACGCCAGGCGCGGCTCGCCAGCCGCGTGCATGGTGGATCACAACCGGACTAGCCGTGGAGATCCCGCCAGGCTACTGCATGAAGATTTATCCCCGTTCCGGGCTGGCGACGGATAACTTCCTGCGCCTGGCTAACAATGTGGCCATTATCGACAGTGATTACCGTGGCGAGATCAGACTGCGCATGATTGCTGATGAAGGTGGCCAGTTCATTGAGCCGAAAGCAGGTATGGTCATTGCGCAGGCGATGATTGAGAAATTGGAGGCTGTCACCTGGATAGAAGTCGATACCCTGTCCGAGACCAATCGCGGCGATGGCGGCTTTGGCTCTACCACGCCGGTACAGACCGATCCGGCCCCTACTGAAGACTCAACTGTGACCACCCCGGCAGATTCGCAGGAGCCCGCGCCGGTAGACGACGCTGCACCGGCTGAAGAGCCAGCAGCGTCCAAGACCACCAGCACCGCGACCGTCACCAAAAAGACCACTAGAAAATAAGGCCCGATCATGACCAAGTACATTATCAGCAAAAGCACGACCATTGAGCTGAACGAAAAGAACGAAATTCGTTCGGAAGATATTGATATCGCGCTTCTGGCGTCGCTGGGCTTTGAGCCTGAGAATGTCGAAGGTGTAACGGTATGGGTTAACAAAAATGATCGTTACTGGCTACTCAATGAGCAAAACTTACCGAACGACGACGCAGAGCGCGAAAAAGCCATTGCTGCGATTAATCAGATGGCCAACGCACAGCCTCTGTCACCGGCACTGGATCTTAGCTTCTCCCAGGTACTGATGCGTCAGATACCCATGAACGTTACTGGCGAGGCATTTGTTTCTGGTTCACTGACCGGACAGTGGCGTGCAGAAACCATTACTTTGCACAATCCGTATGATGTAAAAGCACATGGCATTCTTGCAGGTAAGATGCAACCAATGAGCTTTGCGCACCCTTCTTTGTCCGTAGCCGTAGCCATTCTATTTCTTCAGGCATTAGGGGTTGGCCAGCGTGCTTATGTTTACATCCCGGATAGAGCGGATAGTCAGCCGCAGCTGCTCTATGTGACTGCACAAAATGAAAAAGGCCTGAAAGATTTAGTGCCTGAAATCTGTCTTTACCGCATGGAGAATCTGGATAAGTATGCGGTGATCGGTCTGGATCAAGATATGGTGCAGGATGCCTGTGAAAAGGCACAGCTACAGCGCACTATCCTGCTGGCAAAGGCGAAAACCGACGCCCCACAGCCTGAGCCGGAGCTGGTGGCCGCAGCGCCAGCGGCAGAACCGCAGAAAGCGGAGTAAAAGGCGTTAAGACCTGCCGGAATTACCGCGCGCAGGTGTATCAGGCTGGTGGCTAAACAGCTTAATATATTCTAAGGATTTGCTAATTTTTTGATGCATTTCTTAACCTGTGTAGCCATTAGCCTTTGCTCCAAAGCCCCCTAACAGGGGCTTTTTTTATGCCGCCCAATCAGAAGTAAATGGAAGGTCTTTAAACATGTATGAATTTTTCAGTACCTGAAAGAAGATGGAAGGTCTTAGAGTATTGATCGAATTGTTAGTATCTTGCTGATGATGGTATAGGTACTTTGATAGAAGAATTAACAAGTTACTTAGTACTTAAGAAGTACTCTCTTATTGTATTAATAGTATCCTATTGTCTGACGTAGATTCGTGTCGTATAGTAATTAGTACATTCCTACTACATTACTTTTATCGGATACTTATCATGTCTCTTGCAAAAGCCAAACGAGTCATGTCTCCTGCAGAAGCTAAACGAGAACAGCATAAACGCTACAATGCCCAGGCAGTGCAAGTTGCACTCGGTCGCGCTGGATATAAGCCTGCTGTGAGAAGCCGTTTTAGCAAGCCCGCGAGCAAAAAGTTTGCTCAAGATATCTCCTTTGCCTGAGCCCTATCTTTAAGGCAAAATAAACCATCATTCATTGATGGTTTTTTTTATGCCTAATCAAAATGTTATCCCACCTTATGAGCAAATGTATCGGCTAAATCAGCAGCTCATCCTTAACGCAGACCGGCTACAATACGCGGTGGTTACTGTAGGTGGACAAGCCGTACAATACTGGATTTCAGCGTATTACGACTTGTATAACAGCAGCAGATTGCCCGACGATCGTCTTACTACTTCTATCGACTGCGATTACAGCGCCCGAAAAGACGACATAGCAGCAATAGCCGAGACACTTAATGTAAAGTTCTGGTCGAACAAAGGCGGCAACCCTCCGTCCCTTGCTCAGTTCATGCTTATCGATCGGGATACGGATGATATCAAGCAGATTGATGATGGCTTGTTTGCTGTGCCGGATGATCCTGAAGTTGCCAATACGGTAGATATTATTGATAAACCGGGAGGCTTCGAACGAGTAGATTTTCTAGGGACTAAACTTCACATCTTCACCACTCCATTCCTTATAGAATCCACTGGCCCAAATGTTCCGGAGATGCACGAAAAGGTCAGGGTGCTAAATCCTATAGCGTGTGTACGCTCACGTTTTAGTAACCTTATAGATTTGCGTCGTGATCCTGAAGTCGAAAATTCCCGAATCAATGCGCTTAAAATTCCCTGCTTTTACTTCCTCTTAGAAGTCTTTGACAAGCAGCCTTATGATATTGCTCGTGAAATTTACTTAGAGCTCTGGCAGTTGGCGTGTGAGGAAAACTCTCTCCGTCACCAGGCATTCTGGGAATGCTGGCATGGACCGTTACTGGAGGACCAGCAAAGTAACAACATTTCTCTACTGGACGTGCTGGAAAAGGTGCATAAGTATTTATCTGAACATCTCGAAGACTTTGATATACCACCAGCATTTGTTGAAAAAGAGTTGCCGATTAAACTTGCACAGCTTCGTGAAAAATTTAAGCGATACATAGAGCTTAACTACGAACACGCGGCCAGGGGACGTCGTGGGTTTGAACGTAATCGCCGTGACGATTAACTGTCATCGCCAGGCTTAACATAGCTTTATGTCTGATGCAGGCATTACGCCTGCTGCGTCTTATAGTTTTTGTGAAAAGTAAGGGCGTTATTCATTATCTGCGGGTAAAGCCCCGATAAGCTCACTTCCCTGGTGATGAATATTGCCTACTTTTTTACTGACAGGATGCCAGGTAAATGCTTTTTCCGGAACGGCAGCATCATGGGCAATTTCTTCCGCACGCGCTGGGGACGTTTCATTGCTGAGCCACTCACGAACGGCATCAGGCGTAATTACCAGCGGTCGCCTGTCATGTATATCAACCATGCCCTGATTGCTGGCTGATGTGACAATCACGAACCCCTCTTTGCCGTGATCCTGACCGTACGGCTGCCTGCCGATGGCGGCAAAGAAAAGCGGCTCCTTTTTTTTGTGAAAGATGAAGAATGGCTGCTTCTCACCACCTTCTTTCTGCCATTCGAACCAGCCGTCAGCAGGCACGATAGCGCGGCCATGATTCCAGAGAGGCTTAAACATGCGGCCACTCGCTGCCGTCTCACCGCGCGCGTTGATAAGTGGCTGCTTATCCCACCATTCCGGTCCGTAGCCCCAGTAAACCGGATCGAGGCGCAGCGAATCTTCCTGTTCGTTTAGCAGTAGTACTTTAGTGCCTGGTGCTACGTTAAAGCGCCCAAGAGGTTCCGGATCGAATGTGATTTCGTCCGGGGTCAGGCCGAGTGCATCAAAATAATCATCGCGGCTGCTGTACTGCGCAAATCTTCCACACATAGTTACCTCCTGCTGTTGATGTAAGGATAGCGACGTATACTGATATCAGGAGTATTAAATGCGCCTGTGTGACGGACACCTGGTCGTTATCAGGTTCACCTTACAAGGCTGAAAAGCTGTAAAGAATGGAGCGTTTGCATGGCCTTTCAGAGTCCGGCCCAGAACTACACTGAAACGCGCCTGAACTTGGGCGATCTGGTGCACCTCTCCCCGTACTCAACCTACCTTATGCGCAGTGAAAGCGACTGCCCCGACGCGGGAATTGTTAAAGGCTCCGTGCTGGCCATCGACCGTGCGCTTACACCGGCACATGGCCAGCTTATCGTTGCAGAGCTCGACGGCGAGCTGACGCTGAGGCGATTGCTGCTTAATCCGGTACCGGCATTGCAGGCGCTGGACGCGGACGAGACAGTAACGCTGCTCGATGTGAGCCAGGAGCTTCCTGTATGGGGTGTGGTGGCCTATGCCCTGACGGACGTGGCCGGAATGGGTTTTAACGCTATGCCGCAGGATTAAAAAAGCCCGCACGCGGCGGGCTTATTGGCTGGTGGTTAATACAGCTGTGTTATACGGCAGTCGTAGATGCGGGCCAGCTTTTCAAGCGTTGCCTTTTGAGGCTTCGCCCTTTTCTCCATATTTGAAACGCCAGCCTGGGTAATACACAGCGCTTCAGCGACATACTCTTGCGAGTAGCCGCGATATAAGCGCCATGCAGCGTGCAGAGGCACGTTGTTTTCGTGACGAATATCAACCACCGCACCGGGGATTGTTTCGTCGTCATTATCATCAGCTTCATAGGGAACAGGCTCGAAAAACTCAGCCAGTTCGCTTTCTGCCGCCAGTTTATTGAATAACTCAATCGGTATTACGGCGCTGATGCGGTTGCCTTCGGCATCCGTCATAAATTGTATTGCACTCATGCTATGACACTCTCTCTCTCTTTCATTTGAGTTTCAGTGTTCGGGCATAGATGGAGAGGCAGTCAGGCGGGTTTCCCCGCCGTCCTTTTACCGTTTGCTGTATGTCTTACTTGTCCGTCTCAACACTTCCAGTATCTCGATGACTACCGGCTGACCTTTCACAATTTTCCAAAGTACGCGGTAGTTACCTACCACCAGCTTTCGTCTTTGCTCTTTGTCGTCCGTCAGCTTTTCAATAACCAGGTGCTCAACGTCGGGCCAGTTACGCAGTTCCCGGATTCTGTCGCGTATCATGCTGCGATACGGTTCAGGTATCTGGCTCAGCTGCTTATCGGCTTTTCGTTTCCACTCAAGCTCCGGCATTTGCCTCTCCATGTTGTTAAAGAACATATCCCGTTGGGATGAGATGAATATAACTAAATGCGTGTGGCATGTAAAGCTATTTAGTTATTTAGTGATATATTTAGTTTTGGAGGCATAACTAATTGCAGCTCAGGCAGTGATAAAAGCATAACTAAATCACCATGTTGATAATTTTGCAGGCCTCGCCAATACTTCATAGTTAAACAGTAACTTAGGTAGTCCGGTATGTTTGCCCTGGCTGATGCCAACAACTTCTACGCCTCCTGTGAAACCATATTCAGGCCCGATCTGCGGGGTAAGCCGGTTGTCGTTGTTTCGAATAATGACGGCTGTGTGATCGCACGTTCGGCGGAGGCAAAGCGCCTGGGGATCAAGATGGCGGCGCCGCTGTTTCTGAATGAGCGCTTTTTCAGGGAGAACGGCGTGCATGTGTTCAGTTCTAATTACGAGCTGTACGGCGATATGTCGGCCCGCATGATGGCCCTGTTAGGGGAAATGGCGGCAGGACAGGAAGTTTATTCCATTGATGAATCCTTTCTGGACGTCACCGGCATCAACAATGTGATCCCGCTTGAGACGTTCGGACGCCAGATGCGGGAGCGTATCCGAAAGGAAACAGGGCTGATAATCGGCGTGGGGTTTGGCCCATCCAAAACGCTGGCCAAACTGGCTAACCATGCCGCGAAAAAGTGGACGCAGACAAAGGGCGTTGTGGACTTATCCAGTCGGACCCGCCAGCGCAAACTACTGCACCTTACCGATGTTAGCGATATCTGGGGTATCGGCCCGCGCATTACCAAGCGCATGCACCAGCTGGGGATCACCACGGCTCTGCAGCTGGCTGACAGTAATATCAGCATGATCAGGAAGAATTTCGACGTTATCGTTGAGCGCACCACCCGCGAACTCAATGGCGAGTCCTGCATCGCACTGGAAGACGCGCCACCGCCGAAGCAGAACATCCTTAACTCACGCTCATTTGGTGAGAAGATCACGGAGCTGGAGGACATGAAGCAGGCCGTCACACTCTATGCCACCCGAGCCGGAGAAAAGCTGAGAGAGCAGAACTCGCGTTGCCGACATATCAGCGTGTCGATCGCTACCGCCAGACACGCAAACGAGCCTCAGTATTCGAATACCGCCTCATGCGTATGCGACTACCCCACCAGCGACACGCGGGACATTATTGAGTCTGCGCTACGCGGGCTGAGCACTATCTGGCGCGACGGCTATCGGTATGCCAAAGCAGGCGTAATGCTGGGGGATTTTTACCAGTCTGGCGTGGCGCAGTTTGACATGTTTAGTGAGCAGCAGCCGCGTGCAAATGCAGATGCCCTAATGGCGGCGCTGGACGCTATCAATCGCTCTGGAAGGGGGAAGGTCTTCTTCGCGGGACAGGGGGAGCAAGACAGCGCGTGGCAGATGAAGCGAGAAATGCTGTCGCCGCGGTACACCACGCGTTTAAAAGACATCCCCACTATAAAATAATGATCCTCCCGGACTCCTTACTGTTGCACACTCATTTGCTATGCAATGAGCCTTAACAGCCGAAAGCAAGGCTGTAATCGCGCGCTTGTGATACAAGCCAAACCCCCCATTGATTTCAAGTGCATGTTTTTTAATGATTTAATTTTAATGAAAATAGTCGTCAGCAGTACGAAATATGTACTAACATAAAATTACATTACTAACCGTGAGTAACTACTTATGGACCTTTCAGCCAGACCCGAACAGTTGAAGATTTCCGACTTTGCAGATATTACGATTGAAAAAACTCAAAAGCAGTCCATCACTCCTCAAATAGTTGAGACTATGAGTACATTTCCCGTTTGGAACCCTGGCAATAATAATAATATTTTCATATTCAGCGTTTCGTGTGGCGATTCTATCCATAGATACGTAACCGATATTTTACCTAGATTAAAAAAGAAAGAGCCATTCCTTATGGCAAATATGCTGCGGCATGATGACGACTTAAACGTATGGACGCGCATTTTCAAACTTAACTTTTATTACAGAATGGTGCTAGTCGATAAAATATTCATGGACTCTCATAGGAGAGGTGAAAGTTTCAGCATGCGAAGCATTCATAAAGTTATCGACGAATATCTTTCCTCTGTACCTTTAAGCCAGGCGTACTCTGGATACAATATAAAGACAGCTGCCTTATCAGGAATATTGACCAGTGTTGCTTTAAAACAGACTTATAACGTGACACAAACCCCTGTTGTTACAATGCTTAAGTGAGGTAATTATCATGGAATACTCACGTAGAAGTTTTGTTCTGTCAGCATTTACTCTTGCATTTATATCCGCTTACCCTAGGATTTCATATGCTTGCGGTGTTTCGGATGTTTTAGACAAGATGAGTCCGGCAGTTAAAAAGACACTCGTTCTTGGAGCTATAGCTCTTGTGATAGTTGAACCTGTCGCGTTTCCTGTGCTTATCGCCGTTGGCGCTGGCGTATGGACCATTGCTAAAGTGGTTGATTCTGAGAAAGTGGGTAGCATTCTTTGTAATCAGTAACTATTAGATTATTGAGTAAGTCTGCTAACTATAGTGAACGTTCAGCCGCGTCCACACGTCGGTTAACTTATGTCCGGCGCTGGTTAATTTCCTTACGGAGCACGTCGAGTTCCTTCTCTGCGTCCACCAGCCGCTGTGAGAGCTTCATCAGGCCATTATGGTGTGAGTATGCCGCCAGCTGTGCTTCTGCTAACTCCAGCCGCTCCTGCTGCGCCCCCCACTGCTCTGCGTGGCATCGTGTTACCGCCTCGATAAACATTTCTGCTGCAGCGTCGGGATCGCCCTCAAACGTCACCCTGCCCTTATTCACTGTAAGCTGCGCCCGCGTGCCGTCTGCGCCGCAAAACGACACCACCAGCGGCGACGGGATAATCGGCAGAGAAAATACTGCGCCGGCGTTCAGGGTTAATTCGCCGGCGATTGCTGTTTTTGACGATGCGGCCGCCTTTGCGGCAAGGGGTTTTAAGTCGGTTGGAATGGTCATGCTGGTGGCCTCGGAGTCAGTGTGAGGGCCAGGATAAGCGGTTTGTGATTTAGAACGAGAGCGCATTACTCAGACGTAAACTCGACCGTTAATGTTCCACAATCCAGCATGCCAAACTGCTTCTTATCAGGGAATTTTTCGTCATAAAACGGGATCAGCCAGATTTTGTCCGGGCCTTTGATTTCGTTATCAATGAACCTTATGCCATTTTGATTGGCGACCTTAGAAGCATCCCCCCAGCTTTTCCAGCCATTAGGCTGTTTGAGACGTGCGCTTAGTACTGCTTCCTTTGCCTGGTCATTAGTGTAGTTTTTACATTCTTCCAGATTGGAAACGCTGTAGTACTGATCGCCAGTTTTGAGGTAAATCAGCGTCCCAACGCCACCAAGCGCTAATAAAACGCCACCGGCTAATACCAAAGCGATTCCTTTAACTACCCTTCCTGCCATAACGCCCCCGCTTACAGATATTCATTAGCCTACATTATATACAAATAGCAATCATTATCAATTGCAGTCAATAACACTAGTATAACTACATGTATTTATTCAATATTTAATTTTTAGATTATTCAAACCCTACCGCTTCGTTTTCAAAGCAGTTAGATATACTAAATTATACTGTATAAATACCCACATGTTTCTGGCTGGTGCTGAGTAGTAATTGTTATCCTCTTTATCGCGTTAACATAATGTTAAATATAAGGAGATACATATGAGCGAAGGTTCTATGGTTGTAACTGCACCGGCAGTAAGTGCTGGTGGTCCGCCTGCCGGATTTGGTAGCTATAACCCAGGCGGCGCTACCTCTGTTCCGCCAGGTCAGGCACAAGCGATAATGTATCAACAGGTTCTTAATGGCAGCTACTTCAACAGCCAGACCGGCATAGATCAGGTTAATAAGAATGATCTTACGTCCCTGCTGCAGTGGGTTAAAAATAATTGTTATCTGAATGATTGCATTGTTGGACCGGCAATGGGTACTACTGGCATTTCTGCAATGGCAGGTAATGGTACTCAGTGGCGTGACTGGCAATTAGGCAATATGAGCGACCAGTTAAGTGGTGGTCCTTATAGCGTGGTTTCAGCATTGGCTAATTTCTTTTGGGGTAATGGCCGACCGATGAATGTTGATATCAACAATATTGGCTTACAGCTCGCACCGCAAAAGATTGCTGGCTTTAATGATCAGTTAATGGCTATGAGCGCACCAGGCAGCTACAACTTCAGTCTTAAGTTCGCTTATGACACAGGTATCGACAGCCTAGTTTCTAACTACTACCTCGGCAATATCACGCTTCAGATGGAAGGTACTCTAAATCGTGATGCGTCTGGTCAGTGGACATTCAACGGTGTTGTTCGTGGTTACCAGGATAACTATGACTTCAATGCATCTACTCACCGCACTAAGACTAATGAAGACATGACGACGATCGGTAACTTCCTTGGTCAACACTTCCAGGGTGTTAATTACCCAATCAATATCAATGGCGACTTAAATGGGGGCCGCTTGGAAAACGGAAAATATCCTACGTTAAGCCTGTTTTTTGAGCTGGCATGACGGGCAGCTATGAGCGAAGTATAGTCATTCGCCCTATCTCTTTTGTCGCACTTTCAACAAGGGGGTCGCTTGGAAAGCGGAACGAGGTCAGTCTCCGCCCGGACTGCTCAGCTCTTTAAACAGCAAAAGAGAGGCATCTTATGAGAAGGGATTGTTCAGTATGTCAGGGCAGACTGCTTTTTCATCCGCAGGTACTGAGGGTAAATGCTCAATTCCGGTACGATTCTTACTCTATAGCCAGACAGAATTCAGCATTGTGCTGAACCCGAATCTTTTTTTACTCTGACAGGCCTGTTCATCAGAACCCTGAAAAAACAATTTTCCCGTTCACATTTTTATTTTCCATGTCCTCATGAGCCCGGCGAAGTGCTTTAGCATTCAGCCTGCCATACTCTGCCAGCAACGGAGGTTTGAGCTTACCGGAATCCAGCATGCATGAGAGTTTGTTAAGAATATCATGCTGTTTAGACATGTCCGCAGTAGCATGCATGGGGCGGGTAAACATTGCCTCCCAGTGAACAGAAACGCTCTTAAATTTGATCAAACGCAGATCCAGTGGTTCAGGGTCGTCGATGAGTCCGATACGGCCTTGTGGGGCAATAATTTCGGCCATATTTTCCCAGGCAGATGGCGTGGTGTACGTTGAGAAAATCCGGGTAATGGGAGGGAGTCCAGCAAGGCTGGCAACCTGTGGCGCAAGCGCACATGAATGATCCAGGACATAATGCGCACCAAACCCGCGAACCGCTCTGACACTCTCCTGCCGGGAGGCAGTCCCGATGATGTTCACCCGACTCAGAGTGCGGGCAAGCTGTATAGCCATACAAGGGACTCCGCCCGCACCGCCAAGCATCAACAGGGTCTGATCAGCATCTCCGTTCACTGACAACTGCAGACGATCAAATAACATTTCCCAGGCTGTCAGACCGGTCAGAGGAACCGACGCTGCAGCTTCAAAACTTAGTGCTGCCGGCTTTATCCCCGTAATGCGTTCGTCAACCAGCTGAAACTCTGCGTTGGCTCCCTGGCGATCGAGCACACCGGCATAGAAAACGTGGTCACCTGGCCTGAACAGCGTCACATCTGGTCCGGTTGCTTCAACAACACCGGAAGCGTCGTATCCCATAACTACCGGATTGCCTGCAGAGGGACTGATGTTTCGCCGGCTTTTCAGGTCCCGTGGGTTAACCGCGACCGCCCTGACTCTGATCAAAAGATCACGCCCCTTGGGCATGGATGGGTGGGGAAGCGACAAATCTTCAATAACGGATGTACTTTCCCCGGGTTGCCAGAAACCAACGGCTTTCATTCTGTCTCCTTAAAAAGGTCAGTCACCAGATAAATAAATGTAAAAGTGTGCGGAACGCGATACCCGCCAGTGCCCCCGGCAGTGCAAATCGAAAAATACGCGGAAAGCGGGCGCTGGGTAATGCTGTCAACCTGTTGATGACTATTTTAATCTGTAGTCATTCAATCCTTGTAACATCAGGATGATCCTGGTGTCAGTGAAAATACGAAATCAACACGTTGGTATCATTACCCACCTGTGAACTGACGTCGGCATTTTGAATCTCACTTCGGCGTGCCCCCTCCGAATGGCGCAAAACATTTCGTGGTATGGCATGATAGCACCCGAAGAGAGTCAATTCAGGGTGGTAAATGTGAAACCAGTAACGCTATACGATGTCGCAGAGTATGCCGGTGTCTCTTATCAGACCGTTTCCCGCGTGGTGAACCAGGCCAGCCACGTCTCTGCGAAAACGCGGGAAAAGGTGGAAGCGGCGATGGCGCAGCTGAACTACATTCCCAACCGCGTGGCACAACAACTGGCGGGCAAACAGTCGTTGCTGATTGGCGTTGCTACCTCCAGTCTGGCCCTGCACGCGCCGTCGCAAATTGTCGCGGCGATTAAATCTCGCGCCGATCAACTGGGTGCCAGCGTGGTGGTGTCGATGGTAGAACGAAGCAGCGTCGAAGCCTGTAAAGCGGCGGTACATAACCTTCTCGCGCAACGCGTCAGTGGTCTGATCATTAACTATCCGCTGGATGACGAGGATGCCATTGCTGTGGAAGCTGCCTGCGCTAATGTTCCGGCCCTATTTCTTGATGTCTCTGACCAGACTCCCATCAACAGTATTATTTTTTCCCATGAAGACGGTACGCGACTGGGCGTGGAGCATCTGATCGCATTGGGTCACCAGCAAATCGCGTTGTTAGCCGGTCCATTAAGTTCTGTCTCGGCGCGTCTGCGTCTGGCGGACTGGCATAAATATCTCACACGCAATCAAATTCATCCGATAGCGGAACGGGAAGGCGACTGGAGTGCCATGTCCGGTTTTCAACAAACTATGCAAATGCTGAATGAGGGCATCGTTCCCACTGCGATGCTGGTTGCCAACGATCAGATGGCGCTGGGCGCAATGCGCGCTATTACCGAGTCCGGGCTGCGCGTTGGTGCGGATATCTCGGTAGTGGGATACGACGATACCGAAGACAGCTCGTGTTATATCCCGCCGTTAACCACCATCAAACAGGATTTTCGCCTGCTGGGGAAAACTAGCGTGGACCGCTTGCTGAAACTCTCTCAGGGCCAGGCGGTGAAGAGCAATCAGCTGTTGCCCGTCTCACTGGTGAAAAGAAAAACCACCCTACCGCCCAATACGCAAACCACCTCTCCCCGCACGTTGGCAGATTCCTTAATGCAGCTGGCACGACAAGTTTCCCGACTTGAAAGCGGGCAGTGAGCGCAACGCAATTAATGTGAGTCAGCTCAATCATTAGGCACCCCAGGCTTTACACTCTATGTGTCCGGCTCGTATGTTACGCGAAAATATGAGCGGATAACAATTCACACAGGATACAACTATGACAATGATTACGGATTCACTGGCCGTCGTATTACAACGTCGTGACTGGGAAAACCCTGGCGTTACCCAACTTAATCGCCTTGCGGCACATCCCCCTTTCGCCAGCTGGCGTAATAGCGAAGAGGCTCGCACCGATCGCCCTTCCCAAGAGTCGCGCAGCCTGAATGGTGAATGGCGCTTTGCCTGGTTTCCGGCACCAGAAGCGGTACCAGAAAGCTGGCTGGAGCGCGATCTTCCTGACGCCGATACTGTCATCGTCCCCTCAAACTGGCAGATGCACGGTTACGATGCGCCTATCTACACCAACGTGACCTATCCCATTGCGGTCAATCCGCCGTATGTTCCCACGGAGAATCCGACGGGTTGTTACTCGCTCACATTTAATATTGATGAAAGCTGGCTACAGGAAGGCCAGACGCGAATTATTTTTGATGGTGTTAACTCGGCGTTTCATCTGTGGTGCAACGGGCGCTGGGTCGGTTACGGCCAGGACAGCCGTTTGCCGTCTGAATTTGACCTGAGCACATTTTTACGCGCCGGAGAAAACCGCCTCGCGGTGATGGTGCTGCGCTGGAGTGACGGCAGTTATCTGGAAGATCAGGATATGTGGCGGATGAGCGGCATTTTCCGTGACGTCTCGTTGCTGCATAAACCGAGCACGCAAATCAGCGATTTCCATGTAGCCACTCACTTTAATGATGATTTCAGCCGCGCTGTACTGGAGGCAGACGTTCAGATGTACGGCGAGCTGCGCGATGAGCTGCGGGTGACGGTTTCTTTGTGGCAGGGTGAAACGCAGGTCGCCAGCGGCACCGCGCCTTTCGGCGGTGAAATTATCGATGAGCGTGGTGGTTATGCCGATCACGTCACCCTACGTCTGAACGTCGAAAACCCGAAACTGTGGAGCGCCGAAATCCCGAATCTCTATCGTGCGGTGGTTGAACTGCACACCGCCGACGGCACGCTGATTGAAGCAGAAGCCTGCGATGTCGGTTTCCGCGAGGTGCGGATTGAAAATGGTCTGCTGCTGCTGAACGGCAAGCCGTTGCTGATTCGCGGCGTTAACCGTCACGAGCATCATCCTCTGCATGGTCAGGTCATGGATGAGCAGACGATGGTGCAGGATATCCTGCTGATGAAGCAGAACAACTTTAACGCCGTGCGCTGTTCGCATTATCCGAACCATCCGCTGTGGTACACGCTGTGCGACCACTACGGCCTGTATGTGGTGGATGAAGCCAACATTGAAACCCACGGCATGGTGCCAATGAATCGTCTGACCGATGATCCGCGCTGGCTACCCGCGATGAGCGAACGCGTAACGCGAATGGTGCAGCGCGATCGTAATCACCCGAGTGTGATCATCTGGTCGCTGGGGAATGAATCAGGCCACGGCGCTAATCACGACGCACTCTATCGCTGGATCAAATCTGTCGATCCTTCCCGCCCGGTACAGTATGAAGGCGGCGGAGCCGACACCTTCGCAACCGATATTATTTGCCCGATGTACGCGCGCGTGGATGAAGACCAGCCCTTCCCGGCTGTGCCGAAATGGTCCATCAAAAAATGGCTTTCGTTGCCTGGAGAGACGCGCCCGCTGATCCTTTGCGAATACGCCCACGCGATGGGTAACAGTCTTGGCGGCTTCGCTAAATACTGGCAGGCGTTTCGTCAGTACCCCCGTTTACAGGGCGGCTTCGTCTGGGACTGGGTGGATCAGTCGCTGATTAAATATGATGAAAATGGCAATCCGTGGTCGGCTTACGGCGGTGATTTTGGCGATACGCCGAATGATCGCCAGTTCTGCATGAACGGTCTGGTCTTTGCCGACCGCACGCCGCATCCGGCGCTGACGGAAGCAAAACACCAGCAGCAGTTTTTCCAGTTCAGTTTATCCGGGCGAACCATCGAAGTGACCAGCGAATACCTGTTCCGTCATAGCGATAACGAGCTCCTGCACTGGATGGTGGCGCTGGATGGCAAGCCGCTGGCAAGCGGTGAAGTGCCTCTGGATGTCGCTCCACAAGGTAAACAGTTGATTGAACTGCCTGGACTACCGCAGCCGGAGAGCGCCGGACAACTCTGGCTAACGGTTCACGTAGTGCAACCGAACGCGACCACATGGTCAGCAGCCGGACACATCAGCGCCTGGCAGCAGTGGCGTCTGGCGGAAAACCTCAGCGTGACACTCCCCTCCGCGCCCCACGCCATCCCGCAACTGACCACCAGCGAAACGGATTTTTGCATCGAGCTGGATAATAAGCGTTGGCAATTTAACCGCCAGTCAGGCTTTCTTTCACAGATGTGGATTGGCGATAAAAAACAACTGCTGACGCCGCTGCGCGATCAGTTCACCCGCGCACCGCTGGATAACGACGGCGTAAGTGAAGCGACCCGCATTGACCCTAACGCCTGGGTCGAACGCTGGAAGGCGGCGGGCCATTACCAGGCCGAAGCAGCGTTGTTGCAGTGCACGGCAGATACGCTTGCCGACGCGGTGCTGATTACCACGGTCCACGCGTGGCAGCATCAGGGGAAAACCTTATTTATCAGCCGGAAAACCTACCGGATTGATGGAAGTGGTCAAATGGCGATTACCGTTGATGCTGAAGTGGCGAGCAATACGCCACATCCGGCGCGGATTGGCCTGACCTGCCAGCTGGCGCAGGTAGCAGAGCGGGTAAACTGGCTCGGATTAGGGCCGCAAGAAAACTATCCCGACCGCCTTACTGCGGCCTGTTTTGACCGCTGGGATCTGCCATTGTCAGACATGTATACCCCGTACGTCTTCCCGAGCGAAAACGGTCTGCGCTGCGGGACGCGCGAATTGAATTATGGCCCACACCAGTGGCGCGGCGACTTCCAGTTCAACATCAGCCGCTACAGCCAACAACAACTGATGGAAACCAGCCATCGCCATCTGCTGCACGCGGAAGAAGGCACATGGCTGAATATCGACGGTTTCCATATGGGGATTGGTGGCGACGACTCCTGGAGCCCGTCAGTGTCGGCGGAATTCCAGCTGAGCGCCGGTAGCTACCATTACCAGTTGCTCTGGTGTCAAAAATAATAATAACCGGGCAGGCCATGTCTGCCCGTATTTCGCGTAAGGAAATCCATTATGTACTATTTAAAAAACACAAACTTTTGGATGTTCGGTTTATTCTTTTTCTTGGCTTTGTTGAATAAATC
>NZ_MLFN01000027.1 GCF_002095315.1 Pantoea conspicua | reverse complement strand
GCCTCTTCAAGCGTTGCCGCTTCATAGCCTAACAGGCCGAAACGACGTGCCAGCACTTCACGCTGCTTAGCGTTCAGTTCAAACAGCCACTTAACGATGCTCTGTTTCATATCATCGTCTTGCGTGGTGTCTTCCGGTCCGTTGTCTTTTTCATCGGCCAGAATATCCAGCAACGCTTTTTCAGAATCTCCGCCTAATGGCGTATCAACTGAAGTGATGCGTTCGTTGAGACGCAACATACGGCTTACGTCATCAACCGGTTTATCCAGCTGCTCGGCGATCTCTTCCGCGCTTGGCTCGTGGTCAAGCTTGTGGGAGAGTTCACGCGCAGTACGCAGATAAACGTTCAGTTCTTTAACAATATGAATTGGCAGACGAATGGTACGGGTTTGATTCATGATCGCCCGTTCAATAGTCTGACGAATCCACCAGGTGGCGTAAGTTGAGAAACGGAACCCGCGCTCCGGGTCAAACTTCTCAACGGCACGGATCAGGCCGAGGTTACCTTCTTCAATCAGGTCCAGCAGTGCTAAACCACGATTGCTGTAACGACGGGCGATCTTAACCACCAGACGTAAGTTACTTTCGATCATGCGGCGACGGGAAGGGATGTCACCTCGCAATGCACGGCGAGCGAAGAGCACTTCTTCCTCTGCCGTTAACAACGGAGAATAGCCAATCTCCCCGAGATAGAGCTGCGTCGCATCTAATACACGTTGCGTCGCACCCTGTGATAACAACTCTTCTTCCGCTACGTCGTTATCACCAGGTTCGTTTTCGACGAGAGCCTTCTCATCAAAAACCTCTGCTCCATTCTCCTCGAATTCCGCGTTCTCATGTAACTCGTTTACTTTCAGCGTATTCTGGCTCATAAGCGGCTCCTACCCGTGATTCCAGGCAGAACATCAAAAAGTGCGTTCTGCCGGATTATCGCTGCGGTAAATAACGCAACGGGTTTACGGATTTCCCCTTGTAACGAATTTCAAAGTGCAATCTTACTGAACTGGTTCCGGTGCTACCCATGGTTGCGATTTTCTGCCCCGCCTTAACTTCCTGTTGTTCCCGGACCAGCATTGTATCGTTATGGGCGTAGGCACTCAGGTAATCATCATTGTGTTTGATGATGATCAGATTACCGTAACCGCGGAGCGCGTTACCTGCGTACACCACCCTTCCTGAAGCGGTAGCGACCACAGACTGTCCACGCGTTCCGGCGATATCGATACCTTTATTGCCGCCTTCAGCAGCAGAGAAGTTATCGATAATCTTCCCATCGGTCGGCCAACGCCAGCTTCCTACTGGTGTCGAGCTATTGGTTGTGCTGCTAACCGTTGGGGGTGCGGTAACCACTGGAGCTGTTGTCGTTGCAACATTTGCTCCTTTCGAAGGCAATAGTTTACTGCCGCTCGAATTATCCGAATCATCAGAATACGTAATAACAGGTTGCTGTGCAACAGCGGCAGATTTAATTTGTGGCGTAGCCGGGACACCACCCTGCGTTGCATCAGCAACGGTAATGGCATTACCGCCAGTGATCGGCTGACCGGAACCGTTACCAATCTGCAAAGTTTGCCCGACATTCAGGCTGTAAGGCGCCGGAACGTTGTTACGCTGGGCTAAATCGCGGAAATCGTTGCCGGTAATCCAGGCGATGTAAAACAACGTATCGCCACGTTTTACGGTATATGTTTCGCCGGAGTAGCTACCTTTAGGAATATTCTGATAACTGCAGTTGTACACGATTCGGCCATTCTGCGTCTCCACATTATTATTGGCACTAATCATTCCGCCATTGCCAGACGCAGATGCTGCACTTCCGCTTAACATTCCTCCCTGTGAGGGCATCGCAGGGACACCACCAGAGGCGCTTGCTGCGCCACTCTGGCTACTGCTCATGCCGCCGCCATCACCAACGCGGCTAATGGGTGCTTGTGTGTTGTCGCTGGAGCTACAGCCTGCCAGCCAAAAACCTACCAGTGAAAGCGCCGCCAGACGGCGTAACTGAAAAATTGTGCTTCCCGTGCTCATTGATCCCCCGTGATGGCAACCCTGATGTACCTGTTTCACTGTACTTGCCAGCAGAATGCTCTGCGCGGCGCGATAAAATCTGCGTTTTTGTTAATTAAATTGGATAGTAACAATATCAAGTACGTGGTGCTATGAAACAGTTGTGAAGAAATACGAAGCCGGTCAGGCTAGATCGCCCTGAACCAGCGGCACAAACCGTACCGGCTCAATCGTCTCTTCAATAATTTCTTCGCCCTGACGGCGCAGACGTTTCAGTACCTGCTGATCTTCGCCGACCGGCAGCACCATAATGCCGCCTTCTGCCAGTTGCGCTATCAGCGCAATCGGAATTTCTGGCGGGGCCGCGGTAACAATGATGGCGTCGAACGGCCCGCGCGACGGCCAGCCCTGCCAGCCATCGCCATGCCGGGTCGAGACATTGTGCAGATCGAGCTGTTTCAGACGGCGCTTAGCCTGCCACTGCAACCCTTTGATACGTTCAACCGAATAGACGTGATCCACCAGGTGAGCGAGAATTGCCGTCTGGTAGCCAGAACCGGTGCCAATCTCCAGCACCCGGGAATGCGGATTCAGTTCCAGCAGCGCCGTCATTCGCGCCACCATATAAGGTTGTGAAATAGTCTGGCCGGAGCCGATCGGCAGGGCCACATTATCCCAGGCCTTGTGTTCAAAGGCTTCGTCGATAAAACGTTCACGCGGCACATCGCTGATGGCTTTCAGCAGGTTCTCGTCATCAATCCCCTGCTGACGCAGTTGTGACAGCAATGTCTCAATACGCCGATTCACCATGCCAGGTTCACCTCAGCTTTAGCCAGCCACTCATTCAGGACATCCTGGGCGCTGTGTGCGGTCAGGTCGACATGCAGCGCAGTTACCGAGACATAACCCTGATCAACCGCCGCAAAATCGGTATCCGGACCGGCATCCAGTTTTTCCCCCGGCGGCCCAATCCAGTAGAGGGTATTGCCGCGCGGGTCCTGCTGGGCGATAACCTGATCGGCAGGATGCCGGCTGCCACAGCGCGTCACGCGGATGCCTTTCAGCTCGGCCAGCGGCAGGTCTGGTACGTTGATGTTAAGAATGCGGCCGGTGCGCAGCGGTTGCTGCGTCAGCGCCTTGAGAATAGCGCAGGTCACCGCCGCCGCTGTCGCATAATGCTGATAACCATTGAGCGAGACCGCTACCGCAGGCAGACCCAGGTGACGCCCTTCCATTGCCGCCGCCACCGTGCCGGAATAGATCACATCATCACCCAGGTTGGGACCGGCATTGATTCCCGACACCACAATGTCGGGACGGGGCTGCATCAGCGCATTGACGCCGAGATAAACGCAGTCTGTCGGCGTGCCCATCTGCACCGCAATATCCCCATTCTCATGAGTAAAGGTGCGCAGCGGCGTTTCCAGCGTTAATGAGTTCGACGCGCCGCTTCGGTTACGATCGGGCGCAACCACCTGCACCTCAGCAAAGTGCCGCAGGGCTTTCGCCAGCGTTTGAATACCTGGCGCGTGAATGCCGTCATCGTTGCTGAGCAATATCCGCATTTATTCTGACCTTTTTCTATTCGACTGGTCGCCGTGACAGGACCCGTTTAAACAGCATGGCAACAGGTGAAGACCGGACAGCGATTTTTGCATTCTAGCGAGGCATGCAAGGAAGTGGTAGGCGTAAATCATACTACTGCGGGGGTTTGCCGCAACAATACCCACATTCAGGGTAATGTTGCAGCAGGGATTACTCGTCAATATTATCCAGCGCATCAGTCTGGGTCAGCAGCTCTCTGACCACGCTGGTAGCAAAGCTGCCGGCGGGAAGCCAGAAGGCCATCTCCAGCGTCACCTCATCCCACCAGTTCCAGCTCAGATCGCGAGGCACCACCAGCATCGCGCGGCGGGCGGCATCGACGCGCTCGCGCGTGAGCAGGCTAAGCAAGAGAGTGGCATCCGCCAGCGCCTGCTGTTCAAACGCCAGCGCATCCGCCTGCGGTCCGGCCTCGCCACAGCCTGGCAACGGAGCCGTGATGCGCAATTCGTGTTGATCGACGCGGGCCTGCAGTGAGTCGAGCTCCTCAGGCTGAGCGACAAACCAGCTGCCCCGTCCGGTGAGCTGCAGCGCATCGCCGCTCATCACCTGGCTGAGTCCGCCCTGCTGTTGCAGACGCGCACTGGTGACCTGATTAAACAGGGCGCTGCGCGCCGCTGACAGTAGCAGGCTGCGCTTGTTACGATCGCGCATCACAATCTCATTGCGCGCCCATTTCTCCGCCATGATCAGGTTGTTGCCGTTGCGGCCAAAACGCTGTTCACCAAAATAGTTAGGCACGCCGGCATCGCGTATCTGCGCCAGACGGGTTTCCACTGCATCACGATCGCTGATCTGGCGGATCACCAGACGGAACGCATTGCCCGCCAGCGCACCGATGCGCAGCTTACGCTTGTGGCGCACCACCTCAAGGATCTCTATCCCTTCCAGCGCAAAGCCGCGCAGATCCGGCATCGCATTGCCCGGCAGGCGAAAACAGAGCGTCTGCTCGGTCACCGCATGACGATCTTTCATGCCGGCGTAGCTCATATCACGCTGATGTATGCCGAGATACTTCGCCAGCGCCTCTGCGACAAAGCGGGTATTGGCACCCACTTTGCGGATGCGCACCAGCAGATGTTCGCCTTCCCCGTCCGCGCCATAACCGAGATCTTCTACCACCACGAAATCTTCCGGGTTAGCTTTGATCACGCCGGTTGCGGCAGGCGCGCCGTGCAGATAGTGCAGCATCACTGGCTGTCAGCTTTGAGCAACAGGGCTACCGCCTCACAGGCGATCCCTTCGCCACGACCGGTGAAGCCGAGCTTCTCGGTGGTGGTCGCTTTAACGTTAACCGCATCCATATGGCAGCCGAGATCTTCGGCAATATTGATGCGCATCTGTGGCACGTGCGGCAGCATTTTGGGTGCCTGGGCAATCAGGGTCACATCGACGTTGCCGATGCGATAGCCTTTGGCTTCGATACGACGCCAGGCTTCACGCAGCAAACCGCGGCTGTCGGCCCCTTTAAAAGCGGGATCGGTATCCGGGAACAGCTTACCAATGTCGCCCATTGCCACCGCACCTAACAGCGCGTCAGTCAGCGCATGCAGCGCGACATCGCCATCAGAGTGGGCGATAAATCCCTGTTCAAACGGGATTCGCACGCCGCCAATCACCAGCGGACCCTCTCCACCGAAGGCGTGAACGTCAAAACCGTGACCGATACGCATTATGCGCTCTCCTTTAATTGAATCTGACTGAGATAAAAAGCCGCCAGCGCCAGATCTTCTGGCCGGGTAACTTTGATGTTATCGCTGCGTCCGCTCACCAGCACCGGATGGTAGCCACAATACTCCAGCGCCGACGCCTCATCCGTGATGGTGGCGCCTTCAGCCAGTGCGCGCGTCAGGCAGGCAGTGAGCAACGCGTGCGGGAAAAATTGCGGCGTTAAAGCGTGCCACAGATCCTCACGCTCGACGGTATGGGCGATGGCCGCTTTACCCGGCTCGCCCCGTTTCATGGTGTCACGCACCGGTGCCGCGAGAATGCCACCGACGCGGCTCTGCTGACGCACGCTCAGCAGATGCTGAAGATCGTCCGGATGCAGACAGGGACGCGCCGCATCGTGCACCAGTACCCATGAGGCGCCCTGGGCAGCCTGCAATCCGGCCAGCACCGACTCCGCACGCGTTTCACCGCCGGTCACCTGCAATACGCGCGGATCCCGTGCCAGCGGCAGCGCGGCAAAATGCCTATCATCGGGGCTCAGGGCGACAATCACCTGTTTGATAGCGGGATGGGAAAACAGGCGTGCAATGCTGTGTTCCAGAAGGGTGTGCTGACCAATCGTCAGATACTGCTTAGGACAGGTTGCCTGCATGCGGCTGCCAATTCCGGCAGCGGGCACCACGGCAATCACATCCGCAAGGGTGGACAGATTGTTCATGTTTTATCGTTGTTGGTTAAGCGCTGCTTGTTGCGCGTTGCGTTTGTTCTGGTCAGGCACCAGGCGATAGAAGGTTTCACCGGGTTTGATCATGCCCAATTCATTGCGTGCGCGTTCTTCGATCGCTTCAGAGCCGCCATTGAGATCGTCAATTTCGGCAAACAGCTGATCGTTACGCGATTTCAGTTTGGCGTTATTCGCCTGTTGCACCGCGACGTCATCATTGACGCGCGTATAGTCATGGATGCCATTTTTTCCCAGCCACAATGAATATTGCAGCCAGCCAAGCAGCACCAATAGCAGTAACGTCAGTTTTCCCATCCCGCCCCCTAAAAACGGCCCAATCATCCCATAACTTTGCACAGGACTCCACACCAGTGGCGAAAATGGCGCGCTTTGCTGCGCGTCTGCATAAAATATGAATCAGCGGGGTAACCAGACGGGAAAAGTTTTGTAACCTGCCGATGCGTTTGCACATCAGCACGGTGGCACGAGAGGGTTACCAGCCGGAGAGAAAGGAGAACATTAACCAGAACAGGCAAATCACCAGAATGACCGTGGCGAGCGTGGTCCACAACAGTTGTCCGCGCAGCAGCGTGTTAAGCGCGATGCCCATCAGCACCGACACCGGCAGCAGTGCAAGGAAGAACGGCCAGGTATAGAGAAAGAAAAACAGGGTGTTAGAGCCGTACAACAGGAAGGGGATAGCCAGCGCGCACCAGTAGGCGAAAAAGCCGATGATGCCGCCCGGCAGTGACGAACGCGGCTCGTCCGGGGTGCTTTCATCTTTACGAGCCAGCATGGGAGTGATGTTCTGCATAGAGGTCCTGTTGACGCGAAGGCGGCAAATCGACGTCGATTTGCCGCTGTCTGTTCAGGATCTGATGATATCGCGGTCACGCAGCAGGTCTAACAATTGGGCCGCAAGTTTTGTAACCAATTGTTCGCCATCCAGCTGGATTTCCGGGCTTTCCGGTGCTTCGTATACGCTATCGATGCCGGTGAAATTACGCAGCTCACCGGCGCGTGCTTTGCGATAGAGTCCTTTAGGATCGCGCGCTTCGCACACCGCCAGCGGCGTATCCACAAAGACTTCAATAAACTGCCCCGGCTCCAGCAGATCGCGAACCATCTGACGTTCGGCGCGATGCGGCGAAATAAAGGCGGTCAGCACCACCAGCCCGGCGTCCACCATCAGTTTCGCCACTTCACCGACCCGACGAATGTTCTCTTTGCGGTCTTCATCGCTGAAACCGAGATCGCGGCACAAGCCATGACGCACATTGTCGCCATCCAGCAGGTAGGTGCTGACGCCAATGCGGTGCAGCGCCTGCTCCAGCGCGCCCGCCACGGTGGATTTCCCCGAGCCTGACAGCCCGGTGAACCACAACACCACGCCCTGATGGCCGTGCTGCTGTTCGCGGGCGGTGCGGGTCACCGGATGGTCATGCCATACCACGTTGTCATCGTGCCGGGCCATTATTGACCGCCCAGCAGATCGCGCGCGTTCCAGTGTGGGAAGTGACGGCGCACCAGCGCATTCAGTTCCAGTTCAAAGGCACTGAATTCACCCTGATGACCCGGCGCATCGGTTTTCGGCTCATGAATCATGCCGGCACCTACGGTGACGTTGCTCAGACGATCAATAAAGATCATCCCGCCGGTGACCGGGTTATCCCGATAGCTGTCGAGCACCATCGGCTCATCGAAGGTCATCTCAATCAGACCAATGCCGTTGAGCGGCAACGAATCAACCTGACGCGTTTCCAGCGAGTTGATCTCGACCTGATGCAGCACCTTCTCTACCCGGCCACGCGCTTTCTTACCGGCGATTTTGATGTCGTAGCTCTGACCGGCCTGCAAAGGCTGCTCCGCCATCCACACCACATCCACGCTGGCAGACTGTACGGCGCTGAGTTCAGCGCGGGCATCCACCAGCAGATCGCCGCGGCTGATATCAATCTCATCCTGCAATACCAGGGTAATCGCTTCACCGGCTCCGGCTTGCTGCAGATCGCCATCAAAGGTCACAATGCGGGCAATGCTGGATTCGACGCCGGATGGCAGCACCTTCACGCGCTGGCCAACCTGCACGCTGCCTGAGGCCAGCGTCCCGGCGTAGCCGCGGAAATCGAGGTTCGGACGGTTGACATACTGTACCGGGAAACGCATCGGCTGATGATCGACCACGCGCTTCAGTTCGACCGTTTCCAGCACATCGAGCAGCGTCGGACCGCTGTACCACGACATGGTCTGGCTGGCTGACGCCACGTTATCCCCTTCCAGCGCCGACATCGGCACGAAACGGATATCGAGATCGTCCGGCAGCTGCGCGGCGAAATCGAGATAATCCTGTTTGATCTGCTCGTAGCGATCCTGATCGTACTCCACCAGATCCATTTTATTGATTGCCACCACCAGGTGTTTGATCCCCAGCAGCGTCGAGATAAAGCTATGACGACGGGTCTGATCCAGAACGCCTTTACGTGCATCGATCAGCAGGATCGCCAGATCGCAGGTTGAGGCACCGGTCGCCATGTTGCGAGTGTACTGCTCATGTCCCGGCGTATCGGCGATAATAAATTTACGCTTTTCGGTGGAGAAATAGCGATAGGCCACATCAATGGTGATGCCCTGCTCACGCTCGGCCTGCAAACCATCGACCAGCAGCGCCAGATCGAGCTTCTCGCCCTGGGTACCGTGACGCTTACTGTCGTTGTGCAACGAAGAGAGCTGATCTTCATAGATCTGCCGGGTATCGTGCAGCAGGCGACCAATCAGGGTACTTTTGCCATCATCGACGCTGCCGCAGGTGAGAAAACGCAGCAGGCTCTTGTGTTGTTGTGCGGTCAGCCAGGCTTCAACGCCGCCCTGGTCGGCAATCTGTTGTGCAATTACGGTATTCATCTGGCGTCTCCTTAGAAATAACCCTGGCGTTTTTTCAGTTCCATCGACCCGGACTGATCGCGATCGATCACGCGGCCCTGACGCTCACTGGTGGTGGAGACCAGCATCTCTTCGATGATTTCCGGCAGCGTTTGCGCCTCCGATTCCACCGCGCCGGTCAGCGGCCAGCAGCCGAGGGTACGGAAACGCACCATGCGCTGTTTGATCATTTCACCTGGCTGCAGATTGATACGATCGTCATCGATCATCATCAGCATGCCATCGCGTTCCAGCACCGGACGCGGCGCAGCGAGGTAGAGCGGCACGATCTCGATGTTTTCCAGGAAGATGTACTGCCAGATATCCAGTTCAGTCCAGTTCGACAGCGGGAAAACGCGGATGCTTTCGCCCTTGTTGATCTGGCCGTTGTAGTTGTGCCACAGCTCAGGACGCTGGTTTTTCGGGTCCCAGCGATGGAAGCGATCGCGGAACGAGTAGATGCGCTCTTTGGCGCGCGACTTCTCTTCGTCACGGCGTGCGCCACCAAAGGCGGCATCAAAACCATATTTATTCAGCGCCTGCTTCAGCCCTTCGGTTTTCATGATGTCGGTGTGTTTGGCACTGCCGTGGACAAACGGGTTGATGCCCATCGCCACGCCTTCCGGGTTGCGATGAACCAGCAGCTCGGCGCCCATCGCTTTCACGGTACGATCGCGAAACTCGTACATTTCACGGAATTTCCAGCCGGTATCCACGTGCAGCAGCGGGAACGGCAGCGTACCTGGGAAGAACGCTTTACGCGCCAGATGCAGCATCACCGACGAATCTTTGCCGATGGAGTACATCATCACCGGGTTGCTGAACTCTGCCGCCACTTCGCGAATGATGTGGATACTCTCCGCCTCCAGCTGACGCAGATGAGTGAGTCGTTTTTGGTCCATGATTTTCCCTCAAGCCAGATTGACAACGGCGGACTCGCGAGCCCCCTGCTGTGCCGAATGTTGAAACCAGGCGAGTTGCCCGTGCAAATTGACCACTTCTCCGATCACCAGCAGTGCCGGAGTGGGTGCCGAGGCGGCCAGCGCCTCGAGGTGTTCTAAGGTACCGGTCAGCACCTGTTGATCCTGACGCGTGCCGCGACTGATGACCGCCACCGGCGTAGACGGTGCGCGGCCATGCTGAATCAGCGCCTCGCTGATCAGCGCAGCCTTTACCGTACCCATATAGATCGCCAGCGTCTGACGTGCTCGCGCCAGCGATGGCCAGTCAATATCGTCACCATCCGGGCGACAGTGACCGGTAATAAACATCACGCTCTGGGCATAATCGCGGTGGGTCAGCGGAATACCGGCGTAGGCAGTGGCACCGGCGGCGGCAGTAACGCCCGGCACCACCTGAAATGGGATACCCGCCTGTTGCGCCGCCTGCAGCTCTTCGCCGCCGCGGCCAAAGATAAAGGGATCACCGCCCTTGAGGCGCACCACCCGCTTGCCCTGCAATGCCAGCTTAACCAGCATCTGATTGGTCTCTTCCTGCGGTACCGAATGTGCTCCGGCCCGTTTGCCGACGCAGATGCGATCGGCGTCGCGACGCACCAGCTCCAGCACTTCGTCACTGACCAGATGGTCATACAGCACCACATCGGCCAGCTGCATCACCTGCAGACCGCGCAGCGTCAGCAGACCGCTGTCGCCCGGGCCCGCGCCCACCAGAATGATTTCACCCTGACGGGTCGGTTCATCAAGTAACTCACGATCCAGCGTGCGTTTCGCCTCATCCACATTGCCGGCCGACATCTGACTGGCAAACAGGCCGTTGAACGCCCGCTCCCAGAAACGGCGACGGTCAGACATGCGCTGATAACGCTGTTTAACCTTGTCACGCCACTGTCCGGCCACCTCAGCCATCTGGCCCAGGTTAGCGGGCAGCAGCGCCTCCAGCTTTTCACGCAGCATCCGCGCCAGCACCGGCGCAGTACCGCTGGAAGAGATCGCCACCACCAGCGGTGAACGGTCAACAATCGACGGGAAGATAAAGCTACATTTCGGCTGATCGTCCACCACGTTCACCAGCTTCTGACGCGCGTTAGCCGCCTCGAACACGTCAGCATTGAGGGCGTTGTCATCGGTGGCGGCAATTACCAGAAAAACGCCGTCCAGCTGGGCAGGATCAAACCCGGTCGCCAGCCACTCCAGTTGCTGCGTCTCCAGCAGCGCCTGCAGTTCAGGGCAGAGTTCGCGCGCGGCAATCTGCACGCGCGCACGTGCGCGGCGCAGCAGTTCAATTTTTCGCGCTGCGATATCTCCACCGCCGACAACCAGAACCGGGCGACCAGAGAGATCGGCAAAAAGGGGCAGATAGTCCACGTTAACCTTAGTGTTGTAACTTTGCGTTAACGCGACTATACGTCGCTGAGTTTATCCAGATGAAATTACGAATTGGAATGAGTAGTTACCGAATGGAATAACGACTCCGCTAAGTACAGAACAATTTGATCTTAACGACGAAGAATTAAGGGTTTATCCGTGACCACTCTCACAGATTATCCCATGACGGGCGCGGAAAAATAGGGCCTTCCGGCAGCAAAACCAGATTACAGCCAGACAAGCTGGCATATCCTGCCCCTGCCGTCCCTGATTCTGTTCAGCGTGCGCCGGAGCAAAAAGGCTATAATGTCGCCCGGCATGACCGGCCCGGTGGGTTATGCCGGACCGGTATCTGAAAAATGAAAAAAGGACGCACTATGTTTTTTTCCCTCCGATTGAGGGCAGCGGCGACGTTCATTGGCGCGCTACTTTCCCCGCTGGCGCTTGCCAGCCAGCCTGGCCATTTTGCCGAGCAGCAGGTTCGTCACATCGCCACCTGGTTCCCTGGCCGGATGAGCGGTAGCCCGGCCGAACTGATGGCGGCCGACTATCTGCAGCAGCAATTTTCCGCGCTCGGGTTTAAGACCAATACCCGGCAGTTCAACACCGGCTATAACTGGCAGGAAAATGACGGAAAATTACGCTGGCATAAGCTGACGGCGACCTCAGTGATTGCTGCCCGCGCCGGCAGTGAACCGCAGGAGATTCTGATTGTGGCGCATCTGGATACCTGGGCACCGCACAATAGCAGTCAGGTAAACCAGAACCTCGGTGGTTTGCGTCTGCAGGGGGTGGATGATAACGCCTCCGGTCTCGGCGTGATGCTGGAGTTGGCACAACAGCTGAGCCAGCAACCGCTGCACTACGGCGTGCGCTTCGTGGCGCTCAGCGCCGGTGAGGCGGAGATGCACGGCATGGACGATTATGTCGAGCGCATGAGCGCCAGAGAGAAGAAAAACACCCTGCTGGTGATCGATCTCAACAGCCTGATCGCCGGCGATCATCTCTACTTCAACAGTGGAATGAACACTCCGCGTGCGGTGCGTAAACAGACCAGCGAGCGCGCCTTGCTGCTGGCACGCCAGCACGGCATTTCTGCCGCCAGCCATCAGTTAACCCGCCAGGACTTTCCCGGCCTGAACGCCTTTGATAAAGCTGGCTTTCCGCTGCTGGATGTCACGGCCAGCAACTGGACGCTGGGTAACAAAGATGGCGCTCAGCAGCGTCATCGCAGCCGTCATTTTCCCGACGGCATCATCCGCCATCAGACCGATCGCGATAACCTGAACTATCTGGACCGCTGGATGCCAGGCCGGATTACCGCCCGTACCCGCGACAGCGTCAACGTTCTGCTGCCGCTGCTAAGTGAACTCACCAATCCCAAAGTCTGAGGATCTGCTATGTATGTTGTCTCTCTCGATTATTTTCGCCCGATGGAAGAGGTAGAAGCGCTGCTGGCCGCGCACATTGCGTGGCTGGATCGTTATTTTGAGGCAGGAGCAGTGATCGCGGCGGGACGTAAAGATCCGCGGACCGGCGGGTTACTGCTGGTGAAGGAGATGCCGCGCGAGCAGCTGGATGCGCTGCTGGCAGAAGATCCCTTTGTTGCGGTGGCGCACTACGCGGTGACCCGAGTGAACGTCACGCGGGCCGCTGAAGAATTTGCTGGCTTAAAAGGTCAGTGAATAACCGGCTTCTCTGTGAAAGCGCAGAGAAGCCGGAAACCGCACCGTTATCCTTCGTGCAGACCGCACTCGCGCTTCAGGCCGAAAAAGCGGGTCTCTTCTTCTGCCATGCCTGGCTCCCACTTACGGGTGGTGTGGGTATCGCCCACTGAGAGATAGCCTTCATCCCACAGCGGATGGTATTTCAGATTATGCTGCTGCAGATACTGATGAATCTGCCGATTATCCCAGTCGATGATCGGCAGCACTTTAAACACGCCACGCTGCACGCCGAGCACCGGCAGATTGGCCCGGCTGCCGGACTGATCGCGGCGCAGGCCGGCAAACCAGGTCTGCGCACCCAGCGTTTCCAGCGCGCGATTCATCGGTTCCACTTTATTGATGTCGTTGTATTTCTCAATCCCCTCGACGCCCTGCTCCCACAGCTTGCCGTAGCGCGCTTCCTGCCAGGCCGGTGAGGTCTCGGCGCGAAACACCCTGAGGTTAAGATTGAGCTGATCCGCCAGTTCATCAATAAAGCGATAGGTTTCCGGGAACAGGTAGCCGGTATCGGTGAGGATCACCGGAATATCGGGCTGCTGACGCGTCACCAGATGCAGCGACACCGCCGCCTGAATGCCGAAGCTGGAAGAGAGCACATAGGCGCCCGGCAAATTTTCCAGTGCCCAGCTCACCCGCGCTTCCGCTGACGATTTCTCCAGCTGCGCATTGGTGGCCGCCAGCGCCATTGCGCGCTGGACTTTGGACATCTCATTCAGTGCTGCGAGGTCAATCTGACTCATTTTGCCTCCTCCCAGAAATCACGCGCCGGGTCCAGCACAGGCGCAACGATGCCCGCGCGGATCACAAAGTCACCAAAGCCTTCAGCGGCATGGCGCTCTCTGGCCCAGCGTCCCACCAGTTCATCAATGGTGGCGAGAATTTCGTTTTCATTAATGTTTTCACGGTACATCCGCGGGATGCGCGTGCCGATGCGATTACCGCCGAGATGCAGGTTGTAACGGCCTGGCGCTTTACCCACCAGCCCCAGTTCAGCCAGCATGGCACGGCCACAGCCGTTGGGACAACCGGTAACGCGTAACACTATGTGCTCATCACCGACGCCGTGGCTGTGCATGATCGCTTCGACTTTGGTCACGAACGCTGGCAGGAAGCGTTCCGCCTCAGCCATCGCCAGTGGGCAGGTCGGGAATGCCACGCAGGCCATCGAGTTTTCACGCTGCGCCGAAACGTTTTCCATCAGCCCATGCTCACGGGCGATCGCTTCAATCTTTGCCTTCTCGCTTTCCGGCACGCCCGCCACAATCAGGTTCTGGTTGGCGGTCAGACGGAAATCGCCCTGGTGGATTTTAGCAATCTCAGCCACACCGCTTTTCAGCGGACGGCCAGGATAGTCCAGCAGGCGGCCATTCTCGATAAACAGCGTCAGGTGCCATTTATTGTCGATGCCTTTGATCCAGCCAATCCGATCGCCGCGGGTGGTAAATTCGTACGGACGGATCGGTTCAAAGGTGACACCCGCCCGTTTCTCGACTTCCGCTTTAAACGTCTCTACGCCGACGCGTTCCAGGGTGTATTTGGTTTTGGCATTCTTACGATCGGTACGGTTACCCCAGTCACGCTGGGTGGTCACCACGGCTTCGGCCACGTCGAGGATCTTCTCCAGCGGGAAATAGCCGAACTCACTGGCGGTACGGGCGTAAGTGGCTTTGTTACCGTGCTCAATCGACAGTCCACCACCGACCAGCAGGTTAAAGCCCACCAGTTTGCCCTTTTCGGCCACGGCGATGAAGTTGAGATCGTTGGCGTGCAGATCCACATCGTTATGCGGCGGGATCACCACGGTAGTTTTAAATTTACGCGGCAGATAGGTCTCGCCAAGGATTGGCTCTTCGTCGGTGGTCGCGACTTTCTCCTGATCCCACCAGATTTCGGCATAGGCGCGGGTCCGCGGCAGCAGGTGCTCAGAGAGTTTTTTTGCCCACTCGTACGCTTCCTGATGCAGTTCCGACTCAACCGGGTTAGAGGTACAGAGCACGTTACGGTTAACATCGTTGGCGGTGGCCAGCGCATCCAGTCCGACTTCATGCAGCATCTGGTGCGTCGGTTTAACGTTCTTTTTCAGAATGCCGTGAAACTGAAAGGTCTGACGGTTGGTCAGACGAATGCTGCCATAAATAGTTTTATCGGTGGCAAATTTGTCGATGGCCAGCCACTGGGTCGGGGTAATAATACCGCCCGGCAGTCGGCAGCGCAGCATCATGGCATGACGCGGCTCCAGTTTCTGCTCAGCACGCTCGGCACGAATATCGCGGTCATCCTGCTGGTACATACCGTGGAAACGGATCAGCAGGAAGTTGTCACCGGTAAAGCCGCCAGTCAGGCCCTCTTCCAGATCTTCACGAATGGTGCCGCGCAGATAGTTACTCTGCTTCTTCAGGCGCTCAGCATCGGCTAATTTGCCTTCTACAACCAGCGGTCCAGGGTGTTTTTCGCTCATTAGTAAACGTCTCGCTGATAACGGCGCTCAATGCGCAGCTCACTTAAAAATTCGTCGGCCGCTTCACGATCCATTCCGCCGTGCTCGACCACCACATCCAGTAATGCCTGCTCAACGTCCTTTGCCATGCGATTCGCATCGCCGCAGACGTAAAGGTGCGCGCCTTCCTGCAGCCAGCGCCACACTTCCGCTCCGTTAGCGCGGATCTTATCCTGTACGTATACCTTCTCTGCCTGATCGCGTGACCAGGCCAGATCGATTCGGGTCAGCAGCCCCTCTTTCACATATTTCTGCCACTCCACCTGATAGAGGAAATCATCGGTAAAGTGCGGATTGCCGAAGAACAGCCAGTTTTTGCCGCTGGCACCGTCGTTTTCGCGCTGCTGCATGAAGGCGCGGAACGGCGCGATACCGGTACCCGGTCCAATCATGATCACCGGTGCGTCCGGGTTAGCCGGCAGGCGGAAGTTATCGTTGTGCTCGATAAACACCCGTACTTCGCCCTCTTCTTCCACCCGATCGGCCAGCCAGGTAGAGGCGCCGCCGCCACGCTGACGACCTTCAATATCAAAACGTACTGCACTCACGGTGATATGCACTTCAGTATCGGTTTCCGCCTGCGACGATGCGATTGAGTAGAGCCGTGGCGTCAGCGGACGCAGCAATGTAGTCAGTTGCTCTGCGCTGAGCTCCGCCGGGGCCAGACGAATCATGTCGACAATCGGATAACGCTGCGCATATTGTTGCAGCCGGGCTTTGTCATCCACCAGCGCCAGCAGCTCAGCATCACGCGACAGCTGAGCATACTGCGCGACGATCTGCGCCGTATTGACCGTCAGCTCAAAATGTTTTTGCAATGCTTCGGCCAGCGGCAGCGTTGCGCCCTGCACCTGCACCGGCTCATCGCCTTTCAGCCAGACCAGCTCCAGCAGCTCGCTGACCAGCGCGCTATCGTTTTCATACCAGAGACCCAACGCATCACCTGGCTGGTAGCGCAGGCCTGACTCGCCAAGATCGATCTCAATGTGGCGGACATCTTTATCAGAGTCGCGACCGGTAATTTTTTGATTTACCGCCAGCGTGGCGCTGAGTGGCGCCTCTTTGGTATAGGGGCTGGTGGTGACTTCATTCACGCTGCCTGCCGCAGTGGCGGCAGCCTGGGCGGGGGATTCGGTCGGCACGCGCTGCTTTAAAATCTCTGTCAGCGCGCTGCGCCACGCCGTCGCCTGATCGGCATACTCGACGTCGGCATCGACCCGATCCAGCAGTCGCTCCGCGCCCAGCTCCGCCAGCCGGCTGTCAAAATCCTTGCCCGCTTTGCTGAAAAACTCATAAGAGCTGTCGCCGAGACCAAACACCGCAAACGCGGTACCGGTCATCTTCGGGGCCTTTTTTGACAGCAGGAATTTATGCAGCGCCACCGCCTCTTCCGGCGGATCGCCTTCACCCTGGGTGGATGTCACCACCACCAGCAGCTTTTCCTGACCGATTTGCTTGAACTTGTAATCTCCGGCATTCACCAGATTTACATTCAGTCTGGCTGCCTGCAGGTCATCGCGCAACTGCTCAGCCAGGCGACGGGCATTGCCGGTCTGCGAAGCCGACAGCAGCGTAACTGACGGTGCTTCGGCAGCAGCGATGGGCGTCGGAGCGCTGGCGACCGCGCTACCCGGGGTCTGTTCTACCCTGCCCCAGAAATAACCTGACAGCCACGCCAGTTGGGTGGGGGAATAATCGGTCGTCGCCGCCTGTAAGCGGGCGAGTTGTTCCGGGGAGAGCGGAAGCAGTGAACCTGGTGCCTGAGTCGTCATCGCGTTAAAAATTCCAGTATCAGAAGTCCGGACCGTAAAATGGCGGAAGAGTGCGTAGGTTACCGGCCCGTATATTAACGATTAAATACACCTTCGACATATCAAATAACCAAAATGACTAAATGGTTTTCCTGGTAGAATTAATCGGCAAAAGTGGTAAGTAAAGCGGCTATATATCAGTTAATTAGCTGGGTAAAACCCGGCAGGCGGGACGTTTCATAAGGGCATTGTGTGATCCAGGTGCGAAAAAAACAGTTTTCAGGTAGTATTCAGCGGTTTTTTCCTGTCTGAGAACCACTATGTCTACCACTTTATTTAAAGAGTTCCAGTTCGAAGCCGCGCACCATTTACCTAATGTGCCGGCCGGACACAAATGCGGTCGTCTGCACGGTCATTCGTTTCTGGTCCGTCTGGAAATTACCGGCGAAGTGGACGCGCATACCGGCTGGGTGATGGATTTCGCTGAATTGAAAGCGGCGTTTAAGCGATCTACGATCGTCTTGACCACTACTATCTCAATGAGATCCCCGGGCTGGAAAACCCGACCAGCGAAGTGCTGGCAAAATGGATTTGGGATCAGATGAAGCCTCACCTGCCGCTGCTCAGCGCGGTGATGATCAAAGAGACCTGTACTGCGGGCTGCGTCTACCGCGGTTAATGCTGTCGGATCGAACTCTTCGATCCGGCGCTGCTGTTCTTCTGAACCCCCGACGCTATCAATCCCCCTGCGGACCGCACCCCTGCCCGGCCACCCCATGAATGAGGTGCCGCTGCGTATCGTCCGCTTCTGTCAGGCGATATTGAGATACTTGTGAGTCTGCATCGACAGACGCCAGTTACGCGCAATGCAGATCTCGATACAGAGTCGGGTTGCCTCATCTTTGCGGCTGATCGGCTGTAAGGCGATGATGCGGGCCTTATCGTCATCAAGACCGGCCAGCAGTTCATCCAGCGCCTCAACATCACGCATACGCGCCACCGGGTGCTTGATCTCATCCGCGCGGACCAGCGCCTGCGGCAGCACGTCATAGCCGCCACGCATATTCACTTTGGGTGAAACCGTCACCCAGGTCTGCTCGGAACAGCGAATGTCATGGGTGCCGCTGGTCTCAATCTGGCACTGAAAACCGTGCTGCTCCAGCGCCGTGGTTAACGGACGCAGATCGTAGATTGCCGGTTCGCCGCCGGTGATCACCACATGGCGCGCGGTCCAGCCCTGCTGCTGGATGGCATTAAGTAAGGTGGCCGCATCGGCATCGCCCCAGGCGTCACTCTCTACCGTTTTAATTAAAATATCGCCCAGCGACGTTTCCCGATCCGCCCGCTTCTCCCAGGTATGTTTGGTATCACACCAGCTACAGCCCACCGGACATCCCTGTAAGCGGATGAAAATGGCGGGTACGCCGGTATAAAAACCTTCGCCCTGCAGCGTCTGGAACATTTCGTTAATCGGGTATTGCATTACGGACTCGCTTGAAAAAAACAGGGCGCTGATTATGGCAGATTTGCCGCACAGCTCAACCACGCGTTGTGCCTTTTCTCCGCGCCGGACAAAAGCCAAAACGTCACAAAAGAGGGACATCAGACGGCTAACAGGTTCAAACGTGGATGGCCAGGACCGAAGAGCAAAGCGCCCCGCGCTTAGGACAAAAACGCCGGGAGCGTTTTTGAACAACGCAAAGCGTTGGCCGGTAACGGGCGCACCTCAGGGATGAGGTGCGTAATCGCGCGGGCCGAGCCAGCAGGGATGCCGCTTTTGCCTCTTTGCGATCGGGCCTTGCCATCCCCGTCTGCACACCGCCACCAACAAAAAGCCCCGCACAAGGCGGGGCTTTCAGATTATGCGATGTCGCTTTACGCGACATCTGCACAGGTCATTACTGACCTTTCACTTCTTTCAGGCCGTTGAATGGCGCTTTTGAACCCAGCGCTTCTTCGATACGAATCAGCTGGTTGTACTTCGCCACACGGTCAGAACGGCTCATTGAACCGGTTTTGATCTGGCCCGCTGCAGTCCCTACCGCCAGGTCAGCGATGGTTGCATCTTCGGTTTCGCCTGAACGGTGAGAGATCACGGCAGTGTAACCCGCGTCTTTCGCCATTTTGATCGCTGCCAGGGTTTCGGTCAGAGAACCGATCTGGTTGAATTTGATCAGAATGGAGTTAGCGATACCTTTGTCGATACCTTCTTTCAGGATTTTGGTGTTGGTCACGAACAGGTCGTCACCCACCAGCTGGATTTTGTCGCCCAGGACTTTGGTCTGGTAAGCAAAGCCATCCCAGTCAGATTCGTCCAGGCCATCTTCGATAGAAACGATCGGATACTGTTTGGTCAGATCTTCCAGGAAGTGGGTGAACTCTTCTGAAGTGAACGCTTTACCGCCTTCACCGGCCAGCACGTATTTGCCATCTTTGTAGAACTCAGAGGCCGCACAGTCCATCGCCAGCGTAATGTCTTTGCCCAGCTCGTAGCCCGCTGCTTTTACTGCTTCAGCGATAACGGCCAGCGCTTCGGCGTTAGAACCCAGGTTTGGCGCATAGCCACCTTCGTCACCGACTGCGGTGCTCATGCCTTTGCTTTTCAGCACTTTTGCCAGGTTGTGGAACACTTCTGAACCCATACGGATCGCTTCTTTCACGCTTGAAGCGCCAACCGGCTGAATCATGAATTCCTGGATATCAACGTTGTTATCGGCATGTTCGCCACCGTTGATGATGTTCATCATTGGCAGTGGCATAGAGTATTTGCCTGGGGTGCCGTTCAGTTCAGCGATGTGCTCATACAGCGGCTGACCTTTAGAGGCTGCAGCTGCTTTCGCCGCCGCCAGTGAGACGGCCAGAATGGCGTTCGCACCGAAGTTGGATTTGTTCTCAGTACCGTCCAGGTCGATCATGATTTTATCGATGTTCGCCTGATCTTTCGCGTCTTTGCCTTTTACCGCTTCAGCAATCGGGCCGTTTACCGCAGCAACCGCTTTGGTCACGCCTTTGCCCAGGAAACGAGATTTGTCACCGTCACGCAGTTCCAGTGCTTCGCGAGAACCGGTAGAAGCCCCTGATGGCGCTGCTGCCAGACCAACGAAACCGCCTTCCAGATGCACTTCTGCTTCAACAGTCGGGTTACCACGTGAGTCGATAATTTCGCGACCGATGACTTTTACGATTTTGGACATTACGTTTTTCCTCAGTACAAGTTAGTCAATCCTAAGACAAACAACGCGCGAAAAGTTCGCGCGCTGCTCGTGAATCTTACTTCGCTAAACGCTTCTGATGCTCATGTGCCGCTTTCACAAAGCCGGCAAACAACGGATGGCCATCACGAGGGGTCGAGGTAAACTCCGGGTGGAACTGGCAGGCCACAAACCACGGATGGTTCGGGATTTCAATAATCTCAACCAGTTGATCATCACCAGAACGACCCGCTACGCGCAGACCGGCTGCTTCAATTGGCTTCAGCAGCATGTTGTTGACTTCATAACGGTGGCGATGGCGCTCAACGATGGTGTCAGAACCGTACAGCTGGCGGACCTGGCTGCCCGGCGTTAACTGACACTGCTGGCTGCCCAGACGCATGGTGCCGCCCAGATCGCTCTGCTCGCTGCGAACTTCCACGTTGCCGTCTTCGTCACGCCATTCGGTAATCAATGCCACTACCGGATATTTACAGTCTGGCACAAATTCGGTGGAGTTGGCGCCTTCCATCCCGGCGACGTTACGGGCGAACTCCATCAGTGCCACCTGCATACCAAGACAGATGCCAAGATACGGCACGTTGTTTTCACGTGCGTACTGCGCGGTCATCAGCTTGCCTTCGACGCCACGGTAACCGAAGCCACCCGGAATCAGAATCGCATCCAAATCTTTCAGTAATTCGACACCGCGTGATTCGACATCCTGCGAGTCGATCAGTTTGATGTTTACGGTGACGCGATTTTTCAGGCCACCGTGCTTCAGCGCTTCAATCACTGATTTGTAGGCATCCGGCAATTCAACGTATTTGCCGACCATCCCGATGGTGACTTCACCCCCCGGATTGGCTTCTTCGTAAATCACCTGTTCCCACTCGGCCAGATTGGCTTCCGGCGCATTCAGGTTGAAGCGTTTGCAGATATAGTCATCCAGGCCCTGCGACTTCAGCATGCCAGGAATCTTGTAAATGGAATCCACATCTTTCAGTGAAATAACTGCTTTCTCCGGCACGTTACAGAACAGCGCGATTTTGGCGCGTTCGTTGGCCGGCACAGCGCGGTCAGAACGGCAGATCAGCACGTCTGGCTGAATACCGATAGAGAGCAGCTCTTTGACCGAGTGCTGGGTCGGTTTAGTTTTCACTTCACCGGCAGCGGCCATATACGGCACCAGCGTCAGGTGCATATACATGGTGTGCTCACGACCCACATCTACTGCCATCTGACGAATCGCTTCAAGGAACGGCAGGGATTCGATATCGCCGACCGTGCCGCCGATTTCAACCAGTACCACATCGTGGCCTTCGCCGCCTTCAATAATGCGCTCTTTGATAGCGTTGGTGATGTGCGGGATCACCTGGATGGTAGCACCCAGATAGTCGCCGCGGCGCTCTTTGCGCAGCACATCGGAGTAAATACGGCCGGTGGTGAAGTTGTTACGACGCGACATTTTGGTGCGAATGAAGCGCTCGTAGTGACCCAAATCGAGATCGGTTTCAGCCCCATCATCAGTGACGAAAACTTCACCGTGCTGAGTCGGGCTCATGGTGCCCGGATCCACGTTGATATACGGGTCCAGCTTCATGATGGTCACATTAAGACCACGGGCTTCGAGAATGGCTGCGAGGGAGGCTGCGGCAATGCCTTTACCCAGAGAGGATACGACCCCGCCGGTCACAAAAATATAATTCGTTGTCATGCTGAACCTGAGAGTTTAGGTTTAAAGACGGTGGAATAACCAGGACGGGAAAACAGTATACTGGAAACCGCTATCAGCCACAATTGATGAATCACCGCCATCCTCCAACGCATTGCTGCGGCTAACATAGCGGATAGCCGTTAATGAAATGTTGATGTACGTCACAAAGTTGTCGCCGCGCTGAATCGTGTAAGCGCAATCGGCGATTTTATGCACAGCGCTGGAATAATCAGCATTTCTCGGCGCTTTTTACCTGCTGCCAGGCCGCTTCCATCTGTTCCAGCGTAGCGCCAGGCAGGCTCAGCCCCTGTGCGGCGATAATCGCCTCGACCTGGCGGAAGCGGCGCTCAAACTTATCGTTGGCCTTTTGCAGCGCGGTTTCCGCTTTGCTGCCGAGATGGCGCGACAGGTTGACCGTAGCGAACAGCAGGTCACCGATCTCCTCTTCCAGCTTATCGCCGTCTACCACGCTTTGCTGCGCCTCGTGCATCACTTCATCGATCTCTTCATGCACTTTTGCCACCACCGGTCCTAGTGTGGTCCAGTCGAAACCGACGTTGTGGCAACGCTTCTGGATTTTATGGGCGCGCATTAGCGCCGGCAGCGCTTTGGGAATGTCGTCCAGCGCCGAATGCTGGGCCTTCTCTGCCCGTTCAGCGGTCTTGATCGCTTCCCAGTTTTTCAGCACCTCGCGGCTGGTTTCCGCGCTGGCGTCAGCAAAAATATGCGGGTGACGGCGCTCCAGCTTGTCGCTGATGGCGTGGCAGATATCCTCAAAGGTAAAGCGATCCTGCTCGCTGGCCATCTGGGCATAAAACACCACCTGGAACAGCAGATCGCCCAGTTCGCCGCGCAGATCGTCGAAATCTTCCCGCTGGATAGCGTCCAGCACTTCGTAGGTCTCTTCCAGCGTATACGGGGCGATGGTGGCGAAGGTCTGCTCACGATCCCACGGGCAGCCGTGTTGCGGATCGCGCAGGGTTTTCATAATGCCAAGCAGGCGATCAATGGCGTTCATTCAGGAAATCCTTTGCGGTTGGTCTTGAGGTGGCACATCAATAGCGCCGTTGGTGCGGCGCGCCTGCCCGGCGATTCACATCAGCGGCGAATCCCGGACAGACGGCCAGAGGTATCAGTGTAAACGGCGGGCGTCGATGATATCAGAGACCTGATTCAGCCGTGCCAGTACCCGTCCCAGCACCTGATGATTATAAATTTCGATATCCATGTCGATGGTTGCCAGCTGCTTTTTAGTATCGCTGCGGCTCGACACGCCCAATACATTGACCTTTTCATTGGCGAGGATGGTGGTAATGTCCCGCAGCAATCCGCTGCGATCGTTAGCCGTCACCCGTACCACCAGCGAATAACCGCTGGAGTAACTTTCGCCCCATACCGCGTCAACAATGCGCTCCGGCGCATGGGAGATCAGCTCCGCCAGCTGGTCGCAGTCGGCACGGTGAATCGAAATGCCGCGCCCTTGGGTGATGAAGCCGACGATATCATCACCCGGAATCGGCTGGCAGCAGCGCGCAATGTGATGCATCAGGTTGCCCACACCTTCCACCACTACGCGTCCGCTCTCTTTACGTGACGGCGGGGTGTAAGATTTCTGGGTCAGCTGGCGCAGCGCTTCGCGATCTTCCTCTTCGGCGCTCGGCTTGTTGAGCTTCGCCTGCAGGAAGTTAACCATCTGATTGAGGCGGATATCGCCACCGCCAATCGCCGCCAGTAACTCCTCCAGTGAGGTGACGTTATAGCGCGGCAGCAGCAACTTCTCCGCTTCACGCAGGCTGATATCCAGCTGGTTCAGTTCATTATCCAGGATCTGTCGTCCGGCGATGATGTTCTTATCGCGATCCTGCTTACGGAACCAGTTGTGAATCTTTGAGCGGCCACGGCTGGTAGTGATGTAACCGAGGTTGGGATTGAGCCAGTCACGGCTCGGGTTCGGCTGTTTCTGGGTGATCACTTCAACCTGATCGCCCATCTGAAGCTGGTAGGTAAACGGCACAATGCGGCCGCCGATTTTGGCGCCGATACAGCGGTGACCGATATCACTGTGAATGTGGTAAGCGAAGTCGAGCGGCGTTGAGCCGGCTGGCAGATCCACCACATCGCCTTTTGGTGTAAAGACGTAGACCCGGTCGTCAAATACCTGACTGCGCACCTCTTCCAGCAGTTCACCGGAGTCCGCCATCTCTTCCTGCCAGCTGATCAGCTTACGCAGCCAGGCGATACGCTCTTCGTGCCCCGCCGCGCCGCGGGCGCTGCTGGAGGTCGGGCCTTCTTTGTATTTCCAGTGCGCTGCCACGCCCAGTTCGGCATCTTCATGCATCTGGCGGGTACGGATCTGGATCTCAACCGTTTTGCCCTGCGGGCCTAACACCACGGTGTGAATCGACTGGTAACCATTGGGCTTGGGATTCGCCACATAGTCATCGAACTCGCTGGGCAGATGACGATAGAGCGTGTGTACCGTGCCCAGCGCGCCATAACAATCCTGTAAGCGTTCGGCCACGATGCGCACCGCCCGCACGTCGAACAGCTCATCAAACGCCAGCGACTTCTTCTGCATCTTGCGCCAGATGCTGTAGATGTGTTTAGGCCGGCCATAGACTTCGGCGCGTACGCCCTCTTTCGCCATCTCTTTGCGCAGGTTGCTGACGAAGTTGTCGATGTACTGTTCACGGTCAATGCGCCGCTCATGCAGTAATTTGGCAATGCGTTTGTATTCATCGGGATGGAGATAGCGGAAGCAGTAATCTTCCAGCTCCCACTTCAGCTGACCAATGCCGAGCCGGTTGGCGAGGGGGGCATAGATGTTGGTGCTCTCTTTGGCGGCCAGTACCCGCTCATCTTCCGGCGCGTCTTTCATTTCGCGCAGGTTCATGATGCGCTCGGCCAGTTTGAGCACCACGCAGCGGAAATCTTCCACCATCGCCAGCAGCATCCGGCGAACGTTATCCACCTGCTCGGAAGCCATCGAATCATTGTGAATCGCTTTCAGCTGACGGATCGCATCCATATCGCGCACGCCATGCACCAGCGAAACAATGCCTTTGCCGATGGTTTTTTCCAGATCCTCTTCGCTCACCACTTCGTCGTTAGCCAGCGGGAAGATCAGCGCCGCACACAGGCTTTCGATATCCATACTGAGCATCGAGAGGATTTCGACCATCTCGATGCCGCGCCACAGCAGCAGCGATTGATCGGGATGGCCCTGGGTTTGCGCTTCACAGTAGCGCCAGGTTTCGGCGACGCGTTGACATGATTGCGGGTTAGCAATACCGAGACTGGCGATCCACTGGTCGAGGGCAAATTCCCCCTCAGTATTTAAATGCGCACTTCTGACCGCAACCATATCCTCTCCTGCACAGCGACTTAGCCCATCGCTTCTGTTTTCTTGAACAGCACCATGGATTCGAGATGACGGGTATGTGGGAACATATCCAGCATCGCGACCCTTTCCAATTGGTAGCCCGCCGACAGCAATGTCTGGCTGTCGCGCGCGAGTGTGGTGGGATTACACGAAACATAGACCACGCGTTCGGGTGCAAGTTTTACCACATGCGCCATCACACCTGCAGCCCCGGCACGGGCCGGATCGAGTAATACCTTGTTAAATCCCTGTGCCGCCCACGGCTGGCGCGACACCTCTTCCTCCAGGTTATGCTGGAAAAAGCGGACATTTTTAAGATTATTCAGTTCAGCATTATACGCTGCCTGCCTCACTAATGCTGCAATGCCCTCCACACCAACCACATTTTGTACGAAGATTCCGATAGGAAGTGTGAAGTTTCCCATACCGCAAAACAGGTCCAGCACCTGGTCTTCCGGCTGCAGATCGAGCCAGTCAATCGCCTGTGCCACCATTTGCTGGTTCACTGCATCGTTAACCTGAATAAAATCCTGTGGACTGAAGGTTAGCTTAAGTTGATGCGAGTGATAGAACGGCGTTGCTGCGGTTAACGGCGTTAATTTCTCATCACCCGCATCCAGAAACAGCATCAGCTGATGCTTATGCGAAAACTGTTCCAGCTTTTCACGATCGTCAGCCTGCAGCGCATCAAGATGGCGCAGTATCATCAGCGGACCGTTGTCCGCCTGCACCAGTTCAACATGACCGAGACGCCTGACGGCGTGTAATCCGCTCAGACAGTGGCGTAGCGGGATAATTAACGCCTCAAGTTCGGGCATCAAAATGGGGCACTGCTGGATATCGACCAGATCGTTGCTCGCTTCCTGACGGAAACCCATCTGCAGGCGCTGCTGCTTATTCTGCCACTGCAGCCCCAGCCGGGCACGGCGGCGATAGCCCCAGGGTTCACCGGCAATCACCTCATCGACCGCCACCGGCTGCTGTGCCGCCTGACTCAGCATCCGGCTCAGCGCCTGGGCTTTACTCTGTTGTTGCAGTGCCACCTCCACATGCTGCTGCTGGCAGCCGCCGCAACGCTCAAAATGGGGACAGCGCGGCGTGACGCGTGCCGGACTGCGGTTTAACAGCCGCGTCACTTTCGCTCGGGCAAATTGCCGTTTATCCTCTGTCAGCATAATTTCGGCCTGTTCACCAGGCAGCGCACCGCTGACAAAAATGGTTTTACCTTTATGACGCGCCACCCCCTGACCGAACGGGTCCAGCTCGTCGATGGTAACGGTAATACGTTGTTGCGGGGTGGTGCGCTGTTTTGCCGCGTAAAATTGCGCCATAGTATGGTTAATTCTCTTTCTCTGAAACGATGTGCACAGGTTCGTCGACGGATGCACAGGGACGTTAATGCCGGAGTAGCCAGGCGACTATTATGACCAAATACAGCCTGCGGGCGCGAATGATGATTTTAATTCTGGCACCCACCCTGATGGTTGGCCTGCTGCTCAGCTCATTTTTTGTGGTGCATCGCTACAACGAACTGCAGCGGCAGGTAATGGATGCCGGCGCCAATATTATTGAACCGCTGGCGATCTCCAGCGAATACAGCATGACCTGGCATAACCGCGATGCGATGCGTGAGCTGGTCAGCCTGCTGCATCGCCGTCACTCCGGCATCGTCCGGGCGATTTCGGTGTTCGACAACCATAACCAGCTCTATGTCACCTCCAATGACAAACAAAACCTGAGTCTGCTGCAACAGGATGATATCCGCGCCCTGCCCGATGATGTCTCAATGGAACGGCACGGCAGCGTACTGATTCTGCGTACCCCGATTACCACTGAACGTTATGACATCGATGAACTGCCGGATGCAGATGCCAAACCGGCCGGTAATCCACTCGGCTATGTCGCCATCGAACTCGATCTGCAATCGGTACGGCTGCAGCAGTACAAAGAGGTGTTTGTCGCTACGCTGATGCTGCTGTTTTGCCTCTGTATTGCGATGCTGTTCGCCTATCGCCTGATGCGCGACGTCACCGGCCCGATCCGCAACATGGTCACCACCGTGGACCGGATTCGTCGCGGACAGCTCGACAGCCGGGTTGAGGGTTACATGCTGGGCGAACTGAGCATTCTGAAAAATGGCATTAATGCGATGGCGATGTCGCTCACCGCCTATCACGAAGAGATGCAGCACAATATCGACCAGGCCACTTATGATCTGCGTGAGACGCTGGAACAGCTGGAGATCCAGAACGTCGAGCTGGACCTGGCAAAAAAACGGGCACAGGAAGCGGCCCGCATTAAGTCAGAGTTTTTAGCCAATATGTCGCATGAACTGCGTACTCCGCTTAACGGCGTGCTGGGCTTTAGCCGACAAATGCTCAAGACCCAGCTGCGCGCCACCCAGCGTGATTACATGCAGACCATCGAACGCTCGGCCAACAATCTGCTCAGCATTATCAACGACGTGCTCGACTTCTCTAAGCTGGAAGCGGGCAAGCTGATGCTGGAAGCGATTCCCTTCCCGCTGCGCGCCACGCTGGATGAAACCCTGGTGCTGCTGGCACCGTCGGCCCATGACAAAGGTCTGGAGCTGACGGTGGTGTGCGACAGCAGCGTGCCGGATAACGTGATTGGCGATGCGCTGCGGCTGCAGCAGATCCTGATTAACCTGATTGGCAATGCGATTAAATTTACCGAAAAGGGCACCATTGGCCTGCGCGTCGGACAGCGGGTGATCACCCATACCCGGGTCGAGCTGGAGATTCAGGTCGAGGATACCGGCATCGGCATCTCGGAGCAGCAGCAGACCCAACTGTTCCAGGCGTTTCGTCAGGCTGACGCCAGCATTTCACGCCGCCACGGCGGCACCGGGCTGGGGCTGGTGATCACCCAGAAGCTGGTAAGGGAGATGGGCGGCGAAATCACCTTCAGCAGCCGGCCGGATCACGGCTCGACCTTTGTGATTCGGGTACAGCTGGATCTCAATCCGAATGCGCCAGGTATGCCGCGGGTGCTGGAGGCGCTGTCGCATACACGTATCGCCTATGTGGAAGCCGATCCTGCTGTCGCCCGGGCGGCGCTGGAGATGTTAAGCGCGACGCCGCTACAGATCGATTACAGCGAGACGCTGGAAGGATTAAGCGAGACGCACTATCCGCTGCTGTTGATGGCAATGCCGGTCACCGTCAGCCAGCATCAGTTACTGGATGAAAGCCAGATTAACGCGCTATTGGATCGGGCCGATCATGTTCTGATAGCACTCCCCAGCCCGATGATGCTGCTGGCCGATGAGCTGAAGGTCCGTGGCATTGATGGCTGTATCGCTAAACCGGTCTCCCTGACCCGCCTGCTGCCAATGCTGGTTGATTTGCACACCCGCCAGATCAGCGAAATGCCGCTGTCGCCACGCTTGCCGTTGACCGTGATGGCGGTGGATGACAATCCGGCCAATCTCAAGCTAATCGGGGCCTTACTGGAGGAGCAGGTGCAGCGCATCGTGCTGTGTAACAGCGCCGAACACGCGATTCGCGAAGCCCGCCAGCAGGCGCTGGACGTGATTCTGATGGATATTCAGATGCCGGACATTGATGGTATTCGCGCCAGCGAAATCATCCGCAGCCTGCCGCACCATGCCAGCACGCCGATCGTCGCCGTTACCGCCCATGCGATTGATGGCGAGCGGGAACAACTGATTAAGGCGGGGATGAATGATTATCTGGCGAAGCGATTGATGAAAGCAAATTAAGCCAGCTGCTGGCACGCTACACCCGGCCGCCCGCTGCGACCGTGCCGGAACTGTCCCACATACTGCCAACGCTCGACTGGCAGCTGGCGCTGCGACAGGCGGCAAACAAGCCGGATCTGGCGCGCGATCTGCTGCGGATGCTGCTGGAGTTTTTACCTGAAGTCCACGCAAAGATGGCGCAGTCTATGACCAGCAATGAGGTCAGTGCGCTGCGTGAGATCATTCATAAACTGCACGGTAGCGCCAGCTACAGCGGTGTGCCGCGCATGAAGCAGCTTTGTCATCAGCTGGAGCGCGAACTGCACCACGCCAGCGATATTGCTGCACTGGAACCTGAACTGCTGGAATTGCAGGATGAGATGGAGAACGTTGCCAGAGAAGCCCGGCGGGTGCTGGGCATCGGGTAGCCACCGCCTGCGGTGGCGGTGGCGGTGGCGGTGGCCAGTATCGTGGCCTGCAGGGCGGCCGCCGCGTGCTCCTTCATCAATCTTAGCGACGCAGGTCATGGCCGCCCTGTCGCGCCAGCGGGTTAGCGGAAACCGGCCAGCTTCAGCGTAGCCGCAACGTTACGTGCGGTCAGCTGAACGTTATTACCGGCGCTGGCCAGCGCATCTTCCAGCGAACAGATGCTGTAGAGCACGCTGAACACCGCATCCAGACCGTGCTGATGCACCACGCCGACATCTGCCGTCAGGCTGCCGGCAATGCCAATCACCGGTTTATTAAAGCGCTTTGCCACGCTGGCCACGCCAATCGGCACCTTGCCATTAATACTCTGACTGTCGATGCGCCCTTCACCGGTAATCACCAGATCGGCATCCTTTACCTGCTCAGCCAGCCCCAGCGCTTCGGTGACAATCTCAATCCCGCGGCGCAAATCGGCCTGACAAAATGCGTGCAGCGCAGCGCCCATGCCGCCTGCCGCACCGCCGCCGGGAATATGCAGCACATCCATATCGAGATCGCGCTGAATAATCGCTGCGTAGTGAGTCAGTGCCTGATCGAGCTGCTCCACCAGCGCCGGCGTCGCACCTTTTTGCGGGCCAAAAATCGCCGATGCGCCCTCTTTACCAGTCAGCGGATTGGTCACATCACACGCCACCTCGATGCGGCACTCTGCAATGCGGCTATCCAGCTGGCTGATATCAATGCTGGCGAGATCGGGCAGCGCGCCGCCGCCATAACCGATTTCACTGCCCTGCGCGTCCAGCAGTCGGGCACCCAGCGCCTGCATCATGCCCGCACCGCCGTCGTTGGTGGCACTGCCACCGATGCCGATAATGATATGATCAACACCCTTATCCAGCGCGCTCTTAATCAGTTCGCCGGTGCCGAAGGAGGTAGTCACCAGCGGATCGCGTTGCGCAGCAGGCACCCGTTCAAGGCCGCTGGCCGCCGCCATTTCGATGTAGGCGGTGCGTTCATCACCCGACAAACCATAAAACGCGTCGACCTGCGCGCCAAGCGGCCCGGTAACCTTCAACCTGACGATTTTTCCTTTCGTCGCCGCCACCATCGCTTCTACCGTGCCTTCGCCACCGTCGGCGACCGGTATTTTCAGGTAGTGTGCATCGGGAAAGATTTCACGGAAACCCGCTTCAATCGCCGATGCCACCTCCAGGGCGGATAAACTCTCTTTATATGAATCCGGTGCGATTACGATTTTCATAGGCAATCCGAGCGCTGTTAAATGATTGAAATGCTCTGAAACCAGTCCGGCATCCGCAGATACCGGCACCGGGTTTTAGCGGGCGATTTCAACCTTCGCTAACTTCTCATAATAGCAGGCAAGTGCACTGTGGTCGGCGGAGCCCTGACCATCATTACGCAGCGCCTGCATCATCTCCATTACCGCCGCCGTCAGCGGCAGATGCGCGCCAATGCCGTGTGAGGTATCCAGCGCATTCGCCAGATCCTTGATATGTAAATCGATACGGAAGCCTGGCTTAAAGTTGCGATCCATCACCATCGGCGCTTTGGCATCCAGCACAGTACTGCCGGCCAGGCCGCCCCGGATCGCCTGATAAACCAGATCCGGGTTCACGCCCGCTTTGGTTGCCAGCGATAACGCCTCGGACATTGCGGCAATGTTCAGCGCCACAATTACCTGGTTTGCCAGTTTGGTGACGTTGCCCGCGCCGATGTCGCCGGTATGGACTACCGAGCCCGCCATCGCTTTCATGATGTCGTAGCAGTGATCAAATACCGCCTTATCGCCGCCCACCATCACCGACAGCGTGCCTTCAATCGCTTTGGGCTCGCCACCACTGACCGGCGCATCCAGCATTTTGATCTGCTTTGCCGCCAGCGCATCGTGAATCTCGCGGCTGGCCAGTGGCGCAATGGAACTCATGTCGATCACAATCAGGCCCGGCTTCGCCCCGGCGATAATGCCCTGTTCGCCGAGACAGGCCTCTTTAACCTGTGGCGAGTTAGGCACCATGGTGATCACCACGTCACACTGCTCCGCCACTTCTTTCGGTGATTTCGCAACGGTCGCGCCCAGCTCAACCAGTTCCGCTTCGTTCTCTGAATGATGGTCACGCACCACCAGTGAATAACCGGCTTTCACCAGGTTTTTACTCATGGGTTTGCCCATGATGCCGAGGCCGATAAATCCAATTTTCATTGCGTTTCCCCTTGATTGATTAACGCTTAAATTTGTCGCAAAGCGCCTGTGTGGCGTTGCGGAACACACCGAGATCGCTGCCGACCGCCACGAAGGTCGCGCCCCATTCCAGATAGCGGCGTGCATCTGCTTCTACCGGTGCCAGAATGCCGCTCGGTTTGCCTGCGGCTTTAGCGCGTTCAAAGATATGTTTAATAACCTTCAGCACTTCCGGGTGCGCCGGCTGGCCGAGATAGCCGAGCGCGGCGGAGAGATCGCCTGGCCCCACGAAGATGCCATCAACGCCTTCAACCGCGGCAATGGCGCCAATGTTGTCCACCGCCTGCTGGGTTTCGATCTGCACCAGCACTGTAATGTTGTCGTTGATGCTGCTGTTGTAATCTGGCAGGGTGCCGTACATGTTGCTGCGATGAGAGACCGACACGCCACGAATGCCAGCGGGTGGATAGCGGGTGGAGGCCACTGCGCGCAGCGCTTCCTCTTCAGTCTCAACAAATGGCACCAGGAAGTTACTGAAACCGATATCAAGCAGGCGCTTGATGATCACCGGCTCATTGCAGGGCGGACGCACCACCGGTGCGCTGTGGCTGCCCTTCAGCGCCATCAGCTGCGGCACAAAGGTGGTGATGTCGTTTGGCGCGTGTTCACCATCCAGAACCAGCCAGTCAAAACCGGCCAGCCCTAAAATCTCAGTGGAGATCGGGCTGGCCAGCGCACACCAGCTACCAATCAGGGTTTCACCCGCTAATAAACGACGACGAAATCCATTTGGCCAGGCTGCATTACTCATGGTTAACTCCTGTGGCGGTGGCTCCGCAAGGGGAGCCGAAGAAAAGGTTAACGTACCAGGCAGGGACGTTTATTGTCGTAGGTCCATCCTGGCACCAGAAATTGCATCGCCTGCGCATCATCACGCGCGCCAAGGCCATGTTTCTGATACAGCGCATTGGCCTGCATCACCTGATCCATATCCAGCTCAACGCCGAGACCCGGTTTCTGCGGCACCTGCACCATGCCGCCTTTTATCTGGAACGGCTCTTTGGTCAGGCGCTGATTGCCTTCCTGCCAGATCCAGTGGGTATCAATCGCGGTGATGGCGCCTGGCGCGGCGGCGGCAACGTGAGTAAACATCGCCAGTGAAATGTCGAAGTGGTTATTGGAGTGCGAGCCCCAGGTCAGGCCGAAGTCGTGACACATCTGTGCCACCCGCACCGAGCCCTGCATGGTCCAGAAATGGGGATCGGCCAGAGGAATATCGACCGACTGTAGCGACAGCGTGTGCCCCATCTGCCGCCAGTCAGTGGCGATCATATTGGTGGCGGTCGGCATACCGGTCGCGCGGCGGAACTCCGCCATCACTTCGCGGCCCGAGTAGCCCTGCTCCGCCCCGCACGGATCTTCAGCGTAAGCCAGCACATCTTTCAGCTGTTTACCCAGCATGATCGCTTCATTGAGTGACCAGGCACCGTTAGGATCGAGCGTAATCCGCGCCTCAGGAAAACGCTTCGCCAGCGCGGTAACCGCTTCGGCTTCCTCGCCACCACGCAGTACGCCGCCCTTGAGTTTAAAATCGTTAAAGCCATATTTTTCGTACGCCGCTTCCGCCAGCCGCACCACCGTATCCGGGGTTAACGCCTCTTCGTGACGCAGGCGATACCAGTCGCAGGGATCGCTCTCCTGGCTCTGATAAGGCAGAGAGGTTTTGCGACGGTCACCGACATAGAACAGATAGCCAAGCATCTCAACGCGGTCGCGCTGTTGTCCGTCACCCAGCAGGGTTGCCACGTTAACGCCCAGATGCTGCCCCAGCAGATCCAGCATCGCCGCTTCAATGCCGGTCACGACGTGGATGGTGGTGCGCAGATCGAAGGTCTGCGTGCCACGCCCGCTGGCATCGCGATCCGCAAAGGTCGTGCGCACCAGGCTGAGAATATTTTTGTATTCGCCCACGGTTTTACCGATCACCAGCGAAGCCGCATCTTCCAGCGTCTGACGGATTTTTTCGCCGCCCGGAATCTCCCCGACGCCGGTATGACCGGCGTTATCTTTGATAATCACAATATTGCGGGTAAAAAACGGCGAATGCGCGCCGCTGAGGTTCAGCAACATGCTGTCGTGACCGGCAACCGGAATCACCTGCATGGCAGTCACTTTCGGGGTTGAACTCATCTCCTGCTCCTTATGCTGTTGCGCGGCCAAAGACCGGGCGCTTACGGTCGAATGTCCAACCGGGAATCAGATATTGCATCGCCGTGGCGTCATTGCGGGCGCCAGCAGGCAGTGACTGATAAAGCTGGTGGGCCTGATGCACGCGGTCCCAGTCAAGCTCAACGCCGAGGCCCGGCGCGTCCGGTACCCTGATTTTGCCGTTGCGAATTTGCAGAGGGTTTTTGGTCAGGCGCTGATCGCCCTCCTGCCAGATCCAGTGAGTATCAATCGCGGTCGGATTACCTGGCGCGGCGGCACCGACGTGGGTGAACATCGCCAGCGAAATATCGAAGTGGTTATTGGAGTGGCAGCCCCAGGTCAGGCCCCAGTCGTCGCACAACTGCGCCACCCGTACGGCACCGCTCATTGTCCAGAAATGCGGATCGGCTAACGGGATATCGACCGCGTTAAGCATCACCGCGTGGTTCATCTCGCGCCAGTTGGTGGCGATCATGTTAGTAGCGACCGGCAGACCGGTGGCGCGGCGAAACTCCGCCATCACCTCGCGCCCCGAATACCCCTGCTCGGCGCCACAGGGATCTTCGGCGTAAGTCAGCACATCCTGCATCCCTTTACAGAGCGCGATGGCTTCATCCAGTAACCAGGCACCATTGGGATCGACGGTAATGCGCGCCTCGGGGAAGCGCTGTTTCAGCGCCGCGGCGGTCGCAATCTCCTGTTCGCCCGGCAGCACGCCGCCTTTTAGTTTGAAATCTTTAAAACCGTATTGATCCGCAGCCGCCTCCGCCAGTCGCACTACCGCCTCGCTGGTCAGTGCTTCCTGATGACGCAGGTGATACCACTCATGGCTGGCCTGATCGCCGCTCAGATAAGGCAGATCGGTTTTGCGCCGGTCGCCGAGGTAAAACAGATAGCCCAGCACCGTAACCTCATCACGCTGCTGGCCGGGACCAAGCAACTCCGCCACCGGTACGCCCAGCGACTGACCCAGCAGATCGAGCAGCGCCGCTTCCAGCGCCGCCACCGCATTGACCCGCAGTTCAAACGTCCAGGCGCCGTTGCCGAAGGTGGTAAAGTCAGCCGACTGGTTGCCCTTATGCACCTGCTGTACCAGCCGATTCATCCGGGCAATCTGCTGGCCTTTCACCTGCGGAATCGCCTCGACCAGCGTCTGATAGATGGTATCGCCACCGGGCGCTTCGCCGACGCCGGTATGCCCGGCGCTGTCGGTGAGCACCACGATGTTACGGGTGAAGCAGGCGTTGTGTGCGCCGCCAATGTTAAGCAGCATGCTGTCATAACCGGCGACCGGGATAACCTGCATCTCTGTGATCACCGGTGAACTTTGCGTATTCATATTGCCTCCTTTTATGGCCGGGTTTTCAGTTCGACACGTTTGATATCGCCTGCAATCACCAGGAAGCTGAATGCGGCCATAAAGGCGTGAATACCGACATAAATCAGCGCGCCTTCGAAGGATCCGCTGGTGGCGATGATGTAACCGATGGCGATGGGGGTCACAATGCCAGAAAGATTACCGAACATATTGAACAGACCGCCGCTCAGGCCACTGATCTCTTTCGGTGCGGTATCCGCCATCACCGCCCAGCCCAGCGCACCAATCCCTTTACCAAAGAAGGCCAGCGCCATGAAGAACACTACCACCCATTCGGTTTCGGTGTAGTTACACATCACCATCGAAATGGAGAGCAGCATGCCGAGTACGATTGGCGTTTTACGCGCGATATTCAGCGAGCCGGTTTTGCGCATCAGCCAGTCGGAGATCACCCCGCCCAGCACGCCGCCGAGAAAGCCGCACACCGCTGGAATCGAGGCAATAAAGCCTGCTTTAAGAATCGACATGCCGCGCGCCTGCACCAGATAGACCGGGAACCAGGTAATAAAAAAGTAGGTTAAGGCGTTAACGCAGTATTGACCGAGATAGATACCCAGCATCATGCGTGAGGTCAGCAGCTGTTTGATCTGGAACCACTTCTCGTTCCAGCTCACTTTGCGGCCCGCCTTTTTGACATCCATGTTGATCAGCGCACCGCCCTGCTCCATATACTCCAGTTCGGCTTTATTCACGCCGGGATGATCGTTGGGATCGTGGATCACTTTCAGCCAGATGAAGCTGAGGATGATGCCAAGTCCACCCATGAACCAGAACACGTGCGCCCAGCCCACTGAGGAGACCAGCCAGCCCATGATCGGTGCGAAGATAACGGTGGCGAAGTATTGCGCCGAGTTGAAGATTGCCACCGCCGTGCCGCGCTCCTGCGCCGGAAACCAGGCCGCGACAATGCGGCTGTTGCCAGGGAAGGAGGGCGCTTCGGCCAGTCCCACCAGGAAACGCAGGATAAACAGAGACATGATAATACCGAAGCCGCTGAACAGATCGACGAACCCTTGCAGGAAGGTAAACAGCGACCAGGTAAAGATGCTCCAGAAATAGACGCGTTTTGAGCCGAAGCGGTCAAGCAACCAGCCGCCCGGAATCTGACCAATAACGTACGCCCATGAGAAGGCAGAGAAGATATAGCCAAGCCCGACTGAATCGAGGCCAATATCTTTAGACATCGCCGAACCGGCAATCGAAATGGTGGCGCGGTCGCCGTAGTTGAATGAGGTGACAATAAATAACATCACCACAATCCAGTATCGGGCATTGGTGCGCTTCTGCACCGTTTCCGCGGTCTGGCTGAAACTATTCATGATGCACTCCTGAAATATAGCGTGAGCTACATTCGCTCTGACTGCATACACATCGCGTTGGGTATCAGAGAGAAGTTGGGTTAAACACGGCGATCTTTTTGTTTTGGCAAACTTTTCTTTACCCTTACTGTTTTGCGGCAGCCTGCCGGTAAAGGGTGCTGGCCGGGGAACCGCGGCCGATGCAACCTGCGACAGAATGGGTAAAGCGTCGTGACGGATAACCTGACTTTGGCTAACGGAAATCAGTATAAGAACACCCTGCGGCGATGACATTGGAGCATCGCCCTGGAATAGGGTTGATGTTTACTGGATTATTTGGCGTTTGCACAGAATCCTGCGGCATGGCTCACGGAACCTGTAAATAACCGCCTCTCAACAGGCCGGAAAGCCGTTTTCCCCCGCTGTTTGTGAGGTTCTTCACTTGCTTTTGGAGAATCGACCCAAAACGCCGCGACAAATCTTTTCAAAGCCGGTCAATTGCACAATGCACAGCCTGCAGCGCCTCCTTATACTGAAACTGGCAAACTGTGACAGCGACTATCACAACAACGCACCGCAAAAGTACGGTGCGACAGACCGGAAGGTGAGCGATGACCCCTACAACAACCGAACAACCGCTCTATATCAAAGTCCATGAGCTCGACAATGTCGCGATTGTGGTCAACAGCCTGGGACTGCCCGCTGGCACCCGTTTCGCTGATGGCCTGACGCTGACAGAGCATGTGCCTCAGGGTCATAAAGTGGCGCTGAGCGCGATTGCGCAGGGCGCACCCATTCTTCGCTACGGTGAAGTGATCGGTTATGCGCTACGCGACATCGTCGAAGGCAGCTGGATAGATGAGTCGCTGGTGGCTCTGCCGGAAGCTCCACCGCTTGAGAGCCTGCCGCTGGCAACCCAGGTACCAGCCGAACTGCCGGCGCTGGAAGGCTACACCTTTGAAGGCTATCGCAACGCCGATGGCAGCGTCGGCACCCGTAACCTGCTCGGCATTACCACCAGCGTACACTGCGTGGCAGGCGTGGTTGACCATGTGGTGCAGCTGATTGAACGTGATTTACTGCCGCGCTATCCCAATGTTGATGGCGTGGTGGCACTGAACCATCTTTATGGCTGCGGCGTGGCGATCAATGCGCCAGCGGCTGTGGTGCCGATTCGCACCATCCACAACCTGGCGCTGAACGCCAACTTCGGCGGCGAAGTGATGATTGTCAGCCTCGGCTGTGAAAAATTACAGCCGGAACGGCTGCTGACCGGCACGCCAGACGTACAGCCGATCTCGCTGGAGGAGCATGATATTGTGCGGCTGCAGGATGAGAAGCTGGTAGGATTCGGCGCGATGGTTGATGAGATTTTGCAGGTTGCCGAGCGCCACCTGAAGCGACTGAATCAGCGCCAGCGCGAAACCTGTCCAGCCTCTGAACTGGTTGTCGGCATGCAGTGCGGTGGTAGCGATGCCTTCTCAGGCGTGACGGCCAATCCTGCGGTCGGTTTCGCCTCCGATCTGCTGGTGCGCTGTGGCGCTACGGTGATGTTCTCGGAGGTCACTGAGGTTCGTGATGCGATTCATCTGCTGACGCCGCGCGTCATTAATGAAGAGGTTGGTAAGCGCTTACTGGAGGAGATGGCCTGGTATGATGACTACCTGAATCAGGGTCAGACCGATCGCAGCGCCAACCCGTCGCCTGGCAATAAAAAAGGCGGACTGGCGAACGTGGTGGAAAAAGCGCTCGGCTCGATCGCTAAATCGGGTCGCAGTGCGATTGTCGAAGTGCTGTCGCCGGGTCAGCGCCCTACCCGACGCGGCTTAATCTATGCCGCAACCCCAGCCAGCGATTTTGTCTGTGGCACCCAGCAGATGGCTTCCGGCATTACTCTGCAGGTGTTTACTACCGGACGCGGTACGCCGTACGGACTGGCGGCCATTCCGGTGATTAAGATGGCAACGCGTAATGCGCTGGCCGAGCGCTGGCACGATCTGATGGATATTAATGCCGGTACCATCGCCACCGGCGAAGAGAGCATTGAGCAGGTGGGCTGGCGGCTGTTTGAGTTGATTCTGGATATCGCCAGCGGTCGCAAACAGACCTGGTCAGATCGCTGGGGAATCCGCAATCAGCTGGCTGTGTTCAATCCGGCCCCGGTGACCTGATGGGTGCCGGACCCGGATCGCCGTGGCGGCGATCCGGGCCAGCCTCGTCTTCCCGCCCGCATCAGCTGAGAAGACGATGGACGCGGGCAGGCCTGGCGAAATTACAGCAGCGCGCCCCAGGCCTCAACCCACGGAGAGGTAACCGCTTCCGGCTCCGGATTCTCACTGGCATCAACCAGCAGAACGTCGCCAACGCGCTGGGCGCTGTGCTCCTGCAGCAATGCATCAAAGGTTTTACCCGCGCCACAAAAGTGGTCGTAGCTGCTGTCACCCAACGCAATCACACCATAGCGCAGCGTCGGCTGATGACCCAGCTGATCTTTTACCGCGTGAAACAGCCCGGAAATGGTATCAGGAAAGTCGCCGTGTCCGGTTGTGGAGGTCACAATCAACGCAACGTCGCTGGCGTAAGCCTGCCAGTCTGCCAGCGTCGGATCTTCAAATACCGTCACGCTGTGGCCCTGTTGTTGCAGAATCGGCTCTGCCTCTTCCGCCACTAACAGCGCATTGCCATATACCGTGCCTACAAAAATGCCAATCTTTGCCATCTGCCTTCTCCGTTATTCTGAAACCTTATCCTCTCCTGGCGCCGCCGCAAACTCAACCCGCGGTACCTCAGGAATGCAATCCTGCCAGCCAAACTGCGTCATCAGGTTCTGCCAGACGCTATCCAGCCCGGCACGAATCAGCAGCGGCTCGCCGGTCACCGGATGGGTCAGCGCCAGGCTGCTGGCGTGCAGCATCAGGCGGTTAGCCCCGAAGTGCTCTGCTGCGCCGCGGTTCTGGCGCAGATCGCCGTGGGCGGAGTCGCCGATTATCGGATGACGCAGGTGCGACATGTGTCGCCGCAACTGATGTTTACGCCCGCTTTTCGGTGACAGTTCCACCAGGCTATAGCGCGACGTGGGATAACGGCCAATGCCCACCGGCATCTCCACCGTCGACAGCGACTGATACTCAGTGACCGCTGGCTGCGCGGTGCGTTCTTCAGTGGCGTGCTTATCAGCAATTTTGTCCAGCTCTTCCACCAGCGGGTAGTCCAGCGTACCGCGGGTTTCCAGCCAGCCGCGTAACACCGCATGGTAGGTTTTCTGCATCTGATGTTGCTCAAACTGCTGCGACAGCAGGCGTCCGACTTCACTGGATAATCCCATCAGCAACACGCCGGACGTAGGGCGATCCAGCCGGTGCGCGGTAAATACATGCTGACCGATCTGATCGCGCACCGTCTGCATCACAAACACCGTTTCATGCCGGTCCAGCCAGCTGCGGTGCACCAGCCAGCCGCTCGGTTTGTTGACCGCTACCAGCCAGTCGTCCTGATAAATGATTTCCAGCATCAGACAGCTGCATCCTTCAATAACGCATCAAGCTGACGCAGCGTCAGTAACAGCGGCGCAACGCCGGGCTGATCAGGCACCAGCGCTATTTCATAATAGGGGGCAACCGCAAAGTTTTGCGGCAGCGGATGCCGGGCAGCAATCAGGGCGTGCATACGGGGAATCAGCACCCATTGCAGCCATTGCAGCGGTTCAAGGGTATCCAGGCAAAACGGTTCACGGCTGTCGAAGGCGCTGGCTTCAGGGGGCGTGCTTTGCCAGAGATCGTGCTCACGCAATACCGCTTCAACCTGTTCCAGCCGTTGCGTAATCAATTGTTCAGGCGTCATGCGCCACCTCCAACGGGCAGTAAAAAAACGGGCGGCAAGCATATCACTTGTTGGCGCAGGCACAAAAAAGGGAGCACTGTATAAACAGTGCTCCCGGTTCGTTTGCAGCCTTCCCGCTACGTTAATGCTCCCTGCTCTTCCCTGACAACTTTTCCAGTGCGAACTCCTGTCGCGCATCATCCTGATGAATCCTTAGCATCCTGGCCCACCACCTCTTCTGAGGGGCTCTCATTCTCCATCCTGGAGGTGTCCCTTGCTCCATCCTGAGCTCTCCTGTTTCGTCCTGAAACCTTCCCTGTGCCGTAAACTCCGTTACGTTCCTGCCTCATGGCTTATCCTCAATCCTGAGAATATCTGTTGTCCCCAGCGTCCTGCCAGTGCGAAACATTCTGACAGAACGCTTTGTGCATACAAGGGACTAAAAGTGTAAGTTCAGTGCCTTAGAGCCACAATTTCAGATTAACGCCATTAAGTCGATGATTCACAATCTATTTACATCCGGGCTATCCGGATGTCTCAAGTGATATCTGTCGATCTCGCACACACCTTGTAAGAGATATCTCACAAGAAAGCCGGGCGATCACTACAAATCATCCGGTAACCGGCTGTAATGACTTAAGAAATATCTCAAGACTTTCCGCTAAAACGTCTCGCTGCTTACCACCCGGCTGCTCCAGCACCACTTCCCCGCTGAGATTCGATAACGAGATGATCGCCTGCTCTGAATCGGTGGTGGCGATAAACAGCGTGGGCGACTGACGCAGCCGACGCTGCATCAGTAAATGACCAATCAGATTCTCCTGTAACCGCAGAAAATCCTCTTCGCTCCAGACCTGCAACAGCGTCAGATTTTGTTGACCGAAACGGGCCTGCATGTCTCCGGCAAACTGGGTGGTATAGAAAGCGGTAATCTGCGGTTGCAACTGCAGGTCGATCGCTCGCCCCACCGCATCAAGGCTCGGTGGCAGCGTAAAGGGCTGGGGCTGCCACAGGACCTGCTGGTCACGCTCTTCCAGCGCACAGGGCGAGGGTACGCCATAAAGATCGCTGCTGGCAGGCGCATGGCCGGCGTGCTGATGCCAGTACTGACAATAGCGGGTAGTAAAGTCTCGCAATGCGGCGGCAGTGTGCTGCGTCATTCATATTCTCACTTCTGATGGGTTACACTTAGCCACTTTGATTAATTTTGGTGGTAACCGCAATGACTACTCACGAACAGGATCAGGCCCTCAGCAACCTGACGCTGGGCAAACCCACAGCCTATCACGATCGCTACGACAACAGTTTGTTGCAGGCGGTACCGCGTAGCCTGAACCGTGAACCGCTCGGCCTGTTTCCTGAAAGTCTGCCGTTCAACGGCAGCGATATCTGGACGTTATATGAACTGTCGTGGCTGAACAGCAAAGGGCTGCCGCAGGTGGCCGTCGGTGAGGTGGTTCTGGATGCGCACAGCCGCAACCTGATCGAATCGAAAAGTTTTAAGCTCTACCTGAACAGTTTTAACCAGACCCGCTTCGCCGACTGGGGCGAGGTGCGCCAGACACTGGAACGCGATCTCAGCGCCTGTGCTGACGGTGAAGTGCGGGTCGCACTGTTCCGGCTTAATGAAGTTGAAGGGCAGCCAATCGGCCACTTCGACGGTTACTGCATTGATGAACAGGATATCGCGATTGACGATTACCGCTTCAATGCAGATTACCTGGCTGACGCCACCGGCAGCGAAACCGTGGAGGAGACGCTGGTCAGCCATCTGCTCAAATCGAACTGCCTGATTACCCATCAGCCCGACTGGGGTTCGGTGATGATTCGTTACAAAGGCCCGCGTATCGACCGCGAAGCGCTGTTGCGCTATCTGGTTTCGTTCCGCCAGCACAACGAATTTCATGAGCAGTGTGTCGAGCGCATCTTCAATGATCTGCTGCGTTTCTGTCATCCTGAGACGCTGACGGTCTATGCGCGTTATACGCGTCGTGGCGGGCTTGATATCAATCCGTGGCGCAGTAATGTGCCCTTCTCTCCCGGTTATTCGCGTCTGGTGCGTCAGTAGTTTGCGAGATCACTCTCAGGCTGTGCGCGACAGGCGTGGTTCCACTTGAGCTACGCGGGCCGACAAGGCTACTCTGGAGATGGCGGCAGTCTGCGGATTGCCGACCAGGGATTTTCGCCACTGCATTTGCAGTGTCAACAGTCACCCAGGCGGGTGTAAAGGAGTTCATTTGATTACCCATATCAGCCCTCTTGGCTCAATGGATCTGCTCTCGCAGCTGGAAGTCGATATGCTGAAACGCACGGCCAGCAGCGATCTGTACCAACTGTTCCGCAACTGCTCGCTGGCCGTGCTGAACTCCGGCAGTCAGACCGACAGCAGCCATGAATTACTCTCCCGCTTTGAGAATTTTGATATCAACGTGCTGCGCCGTGAGCGCGGCGTCAAACTGGAACTGATCAACCCACCGGAAGAGGCGTTCGTTGATGGGCGCATCATTCGTTCATTGCAGGCCAACCTGTTTGCCGTGCTGCGCGACATTCTGTTTGTCAGCGGTCAGCTTAATGCACCGGGCCGTTTAAGCGCCGCAGAAGAGAATGATTCTGCCGCCATCACCAACACCGTGTTTTCTATTCTGCGTAATGCCCGTGCGCTGCACATCGGCGAATATCCCAACACCGTGGTGTGCTGGGGCGGCCATTCGATCAATGCGGTGGAATATCAGTATTGCCGTAATGTCGGTACCCAGCTGGGACTGCGTGAACTGAACATCTGTACTGGCTGCGGACCCGGCGTGATGGAAGCACCGATGAAAGGGGCCGCAGTGGGCCATGCTCAGCAGCGCTACCGTGACAGCCGCTTTATTGGTCTGACAGAACCCTCAATCATTGCGGCTGAGCCACCTAATCCGCTGGTGAATGAGCTGATCATCATGCCGGATATTGAGAAGCGCCTTGAGGCCTTTGTCCGTATCGCCCACGGCATCATTATCTTCCCTGGCGGGGTCGGTACCGCAGAAGAATTGCTCTATCTGCTCGGCATCATGATGAATCCGCACAACAGCGATCAGGTGTTACCGCTGATCCTGACCGGGCCTGAAGAGAGCGCGGATTACTTCCGGGTGCTGGATGACTTCATCGTCAGTACGCTGGGCGAACAGGCGCGCAAGCACTATCAGATCATCATTAACGATGCCGCTGAAGTGGCGCGTCTGATGAAGAAAGCGATGCCGCAGGTGAAAGAGTATCGTCGCGAAACGGGCGACGCCTACAGCTTTAACTGGTCGATTCGCATCGCGCCGGATCTGCAGGTGCCTTTCCTGCCGACCCATGAAAATATGGCGAACCTCAACCTCTACACCAACCAGCCGCCGGAAAAACTGGCCGCCGACTTACGTCGCGCCTTTTCAGGCATCGTCGCCGGTAACGTGAAAGAGATGGGAATCCGCGAAATCCGCGAAAAAGGCCGCTATAAACTGCATGGCGACGCCGATATCATGCATCGCATGGACGAACTGCTACAGGGATTTGTTGCGCAGCAACGTATGAAGCTGCCGGGCACCGCCTACATCCCCTGCTACGAAATCATCAAATAAACCAGGAGGCAGCCGTCAGGCTGCCAGGATGCTCATGGCTCTACATCTTCTTATCGTGGATGCGTTAAACCTGATACGCCGACTGCATGCGGTGCAGGGGTCACCCTGCATCGAGGGCTGCGTGGCGGCACTGCGCCAGCTATTAGGGCATACCCGTCCAACGCACGTCGTGGCGGTGTTTGATGGTGAAGCCCGCCATCATGGCTGGCGCCATCAGCGCCTGCCGGATTACAAAAGCGGCCGTCCACCGATGCCCGACGATCTGCAGGCGGAAATGCCAGCGCTGCAGCAGGCGTTTCGTGACGCGGGCGTCAGTTGCTGGATTGCCGAACAGGATGAGGCGGATGATTTAGCTGCGACGCTGGCGGTAAAAATGGCGCAGGCCGGACATCAGGCCACCATCGTCTCCACGGATAAAGGTTACTGTCAGCTACTGGCACCCGAAATCCGCATTCGTGACTACTTTCAGAAGCGCTGGCTCGATCTGCCCTTTATCGAGGCTGAGTTTGGCGTGGCACCGCAACTGTTACCTGATTTCTGGGGATTGTGTGGCATCAGCAGCAGCAAGATCCCTGGCGTTACCGGCATCGGGCCAAAAAGTGCGAAACAGCTGCTGTCAGATTTTCATTCGCTGGACGGGATCTATCAGCAACTGGATCATGTGCCACCAAAATGGCGTGACAAATTAGCCAGCGGTCAGCAGATGGCGGAGTTGAGTCGCGAGGTGGCGACGCTGAAGCGGGATCTGGTCCTGCAGGGCAATCTGAATACGTTGCGATACAGCGGCTGAGTGCCGAAACACTCAGCCGGTTAATCAGCGCTCGTCGCGACGGCCACCGGCCGCGGCCCAGATACGACGAATGTGTACCGTGACTTCTTCGCGATCGTGATAGAGCTGGCGTGCCCGAATCTGCGCATTGATGCCGTTCTCATTGAGCCGTTCCTGAATCATCGCCAGATTCTGCGTCACCTCTTCATAACGCTTTTTCATCGGCAACTTGAGGTTAAAGATCGCCTCACGGCACCAGCCGTTGACCAGCCAGTCGGTCATCAGATTCGCTACCCGCACCGGTTTCTCAACCATGTCGCATACCAGCCAGCTGATATTGGTGCGCGGCGGACGGAATTTAAATCCATCGGCGCGTTCGTGCATCACCTGACCGGTATCCATCAGGCTCGGTGCCATCGGACCGTTGTCGACCGCATAGACCATCATGCTGCGCTGCACCAGTTGATAGGTCCAGCCGCCAGGACAGGCACCGAGATCGACGGCATACATGCCGCTGGCCAGACGCTCATCCCATTCGTCAGCCGGAATAAAGACGTGAAACGCCTCTTCCAGTTTAAGGGTTGAACGACTCGGCGCATCAGACGGGAATTTAAGCCGCGGAATGCCCATGTAGAACGGAGAACTGTTTTCCGGCAGCGAATAGCCGACATAACAGGTGCCCGGCGCAATGAAAAACACATGCACGACCGGACGTTTTGGGCTTTCATAGTTGAGCAAAATTTTGCTTTCACGCAGCGCGGTACGGAGCGGTACGGTGAACTTGCGGCAGAATTTAGTCAGCTCTTTCGCTTCGTTGGTATCCGGCACCTCAACGCGCAGTTCGCCGCCCTTTTCCACCACGCCGGTCAGCATACCGACAATCGGTGTAATCCGATCTTCCTGCGGCAGGTCGCGCAGCAGTTCGCCCACCACCAGCATCTGTCGTGCAAAAATCAGATCGTCAAAGGGTAACTCACGCGCCAGTCGTTCGGCGTCCTCAAACTGATAACACTCAAACAGCACATAACCGGAATTTTCTTTAACCCGCGGAAAGCCGTAGATCTCGCGTTCAGCGGCTTTAGCACTGATTTCTGCCGCACACTCTTTTTCAAAACCGGGACGGCAATAGAGTAAAACTTTATTCATGGCGTTCTGCCCTTCGTTTAAGACGCAGCGCGCCAATCAACATCAATACCCAACCGGCAAGGAAGCATAATCCTCCCACTGGCGTGATAAAAACCCAAAACTTCAGATGCGACAGCGCCAGACAGTAGAGGCTGCCGCTGAACAGTACGGTGCCGAGCGCCATCAGCGCACTGCTCCAGTAAAACCAGATATTGGCGCGGCGCAGCATCGCGGCACCCAGCCCCATCACCGCTAAGGTGTGATAAGCCTGATATTCCAGCCCGGTATGAATCCAGGCCATCTCAGCCGGTCCGAGCGATTGACTCAATACGTGGGCACCAAAAGCCCCAAACGCCACCAGCAAAAATCCGCTAATGGCAGCAAAGATAAACATGGCACGACTGGACATGAAACGATCCTCAGAGTGCGTTTGCATCGCAATGCAATAAAATCAAGGCGTTATTGTTGGTATCGAAAGCGGAATTTTTCTTGTTCAGTTGCAGCTTTTTCCAGGATCCACTGTCGAAAGGCGGCTATTTTACCCAGTTCTGCCTGACTGTCATGACAAACCAGATAAAAAGCGTTTTTACTGACTAACACGTCATTAAACGGACAGATTAAACGCCCGGCCTCAATTTCGCTCTGCGCCATCACATTATTAGCCAGCGCGACGCCCTGACCGTGGATCGCAGCCTGTAATACCATCGCGCTGTGGCTGAAGATAGGCCCCTGCTGAACGTTGATATGCTGCAAGCCGAGCTGGCGTATATAGGATTGCCAGTCACGCCGTGAGGCATCATGCAGTAGCGTGAAGCGCGACAAATCCATCGGGGTTTTAAGCGGGTTGTCGCCGGTCATCAGCGAAGGCGAGCAGACGGGTAATAAATATTCAGCGTAGAGCTTCTCAACCCGCAGGCCTGGCCAGTTGCCGCGGCCATAAAAAAATTGCCACGTCGACATCATCGGCCAGTTTCTCTTCATCACGGTCAACAGCCTGAATCCGCACGTCGATCCCCGGATAAGCCATATTAAAGCTGGAGAGGCGTGGAACCAGCCACTGAATCGCAAAGCTCGGCAGTAAACTGACGGTCAGCGCCCCCTTGGCACTGCGTGCCTGCAGTTTACGCGTCGCTTCATTGAGTGCCGAGAAGATCTCTTTGATATCCAGATAGTAGCTTTGCCCTTCTTCAGTCAGCAAAAGCGAACGATTCCTCCGGCGAAACAGCTTAAGACCGAGAAAATCTTCCAGGGATTTAATCTGATGGCTTACAGCTGCCTGGGTGACGAAAAGCTCTTCAGCGGCTTTGGTAAAGCTTAAATGGCGCGCGGCGGCATCAAATACCCGCAGGGCGTTGAGAGGAGGAAGGCGTTTCGACATGGTTTTCCGTATCCGGATCGGCAAAAAACACGTGGGCTAATACTCACCCTTTACGTATTAGAATTTTTAATCCGAGACATTATAATTTGTCCGTTGAGGAACCTCCAGCAAATACCTATAGTTGCCGCACTTCCTGAGCCGGAACGAAAAGTTTTTAGAATTGTGAGTGAGTTCGCAGATTTTCTGAAAGCTTTTGGCTTGTGGTCGTGATGTTGTGTTTGCAATTTTTGATCCGACGATTGCGGATCAAACTCTTAATTCCTGTAGATTTACCCTGTCTGTCCATAGTGATTTTTAAATAGCACCGCAAAATGCGGTGCTTTTTTTTGCTCAATTACTGGCCCATCTCAACCATTTCTTTGACATCTGAACGATTGATCTGCTGCTCGTTGCCATTGGCATCTTTATAGCTGATCATACCGGTTTCATCGTCTACCGTTGGCTTACCGTCGGCAACAATGGTTCGGCCATCATTAGTGTGCATCACATAGTTGCTGGAACAGGCAGTCAGGGTAAAGGCCAGGGTACACACGGCCAGCACTGCGGTGAGTTTTTTCATCTTCTATCTCCTTGCAGATTGATTGCATCAAACCACCCGCGTTACGCTAACCAGAGGCAGCAGATAAGTGTGATCGACCAGATATTGTTCGATCGTTGTGCGGGTTTGGTTTAAACCTTGCAATAATCAGCATAACGCGCTTTTCCAGCTTTGCCAGACAGAGACCATTCTTTCAGTCTGGTCCTATTTATTCTCATCATGGGCCGAGCATGACCGTATTTAACCCAACGGCGTTTCGCCAGCAGTTTCCCGCACTCGCCGATGCCGGTGTCTACCTTGACAGCGCCGCGACCACTCTGAAACCGCAGGCGGTCATCGACAGCATTCAGCAGTTCTACAGCCTGAGCGCTGGCACCGTACACCGCAGCCAGTTTGCCGCCGCACGCGCCTTAACCGAGCGTTATGAGCAGGCGCGACGCCAGGTGGCCCACTGGCTTAACGCCGCTGATGGTCACCAGATTGTCTGGACGCGGGGTACTACTGAAGCCATTAATCTGGTGGCAAACAGCTGGCTGCGTCCACGCATACAGCCGGGCGATGAGATTGTGGTGAGCGAAGCCGAGCACCACGCCAATCTGGTGCCGTGGCTGATGGCCGCAGAGGCGTGCGGTGCCCGGGTCGTCAAATGGCCGTTGGGTGTCGATCGGTTGCCGGATATCGCCCAACTGCCCGCCCTGCTGAACAGCCGTACCCGCCTGCTGGCGGTGAGCCAGATGTCCAATGTGACCGGCGGCTGTCCCGATATTGCTCAGGCGATCCAGCTGGCACATGCGGTTGGTGCCAGGGTGATGGTGGACGGAGCGCAGGGTGTGGTGCACTGCCCGCCCAATGTGCAGGCACTCGATATCGATTTCTACGCTTTTTCCGGCCATAAAATTTATGGCCCGATGGGCATTGGCGTGTTGTATGGCAAAGCGGAGCTGCTGGAAGAGATGGTGCCGTGGCAGGGTGGCGGAAAAATGCTGACGGCGGTCGATTTCAACGGTTTTACGCCGCAGCCGGTGCCGTGGCGCTTCGAAGCCGGTACGCCAAACGTCGCGGGCGTGGTCGGGTTAAGTGCGGCGCTTAGCTGGCTGGGTCAGCACGATCAGGCCAAAGCCGAAATGTGGAGCCAGCAGCTCGCCAGTCTGGCGGAAGAGCAACTGGCTGAACTGCCGGGCTTTCGTAGTTTTCGCTGCGGCCATGCCAGCCTGTTAGCCTTTGAATTTAGCGGTCTGCACCACAGCGATATCGTCACCCTGCTGGCTGAGCAAGGCATCGCGTTGCGTGCCGGTCAGCACTGCGCCCAGCCGCTTCTGGCGGCGCTGGGGGTTAGCGGAACGCTCCGCGCCTCATTTGCGCCCTATAATAATTTGCAGGATGTTGATGCCCTGGTGCGCGCTATGCGCAGCGCCATTTCGCTGTTATCGGAGTGTTAAGATGAGTTCACCGCTGTTAGCGCCACATCCGTTTGGCGAGTTGATTACGGTTGAAAGCCTGAAGGAGACCTTTAGCCGCTTTCACCAGTGGGAAGATCGCTACCGCCAGCTGATTCAGCTGAGTCGTCAGCTGCCAGCATTACCGGAGACGCTTAAAAAAGCAGAGATTGAGTTAAGCGGCTGTGAAAACCGGGTCTGGCTGAGCAGCCAGCTGCGTCCGGATGGCACGCTGCACTTCTATGGTGACAGTGAAGGCCGCATCGTTCGCGGTCTGCTGGCGGTACTGCTTACCGCGGTGGAAGGTCAGACGCCGCAAACGCTGCTGGAAAACGATCCGCTGGCGCTGTTCGATCAGCTGGGTCTGCGCGCCCAGCTCAGCGCCTCACGCAGCAGCGGTTTGCAGGCGCTCTCAACCGCGGTCCTGCAGTCGGCGCGTCAGGCGCTGGATCCGGCCTGACGGGCAGCACGTGCCAGATATTTCTTCAGCGCGTGCGAGACGGCGACAAAACCAAAAGTGGCGGTCACCATCGTGGCCGAGCCAAAGCCGGCGGCGCAGTCCATTCTTTTCGGTCCTTCTGCAGTGCTGCGTGAGGCACAAACGCTGCCATCCGGCTGCGGATAGACCAGCGCCTCGGTAGAAAAGACGCAGTCGATGCCAAGTTTTCCCTTGCTGTTTTTCACCACGCCAAAGGTTTTCAGCCGCTCGCGCAACTTAGCCGCCAGCGGGTCCTGAATGGTTTTCGCCAGATCGGCCACCTGAATCTGCGTCGGATCGATCTGACCGCCCGCGCCGCCGGTGGTGATCAGGGGGATCCTGTTCCGGCGACACCAGGCGATCAGTGCCGCTTTAGGCCGCACGCTGTCGATGGCATCGATGACATAATCGAAACCCGCCGCCATCAGTTCGGCAGTGTTATCCGGCGTAATAAAGTCATCGACGCAGATCACCTCGCAATCGGGATTTATCGCGCGCAGGCGTTCTGCCATCACCTCTGTTTTGGCTTTGCCGACGTTGCCATTGAGCGCATGAATCTGCCGGTTGGTATTGGTGATACAGACATCATCCATATCGATCAGGGTGATTTTGCCAATACCGGTGCGCGCCAGCGCTTCAGCCGCCCAGGAGCCGACGCCACCAATCCCGATGACGCAGAAATGCGCATCAGCAAAACGCTGCAACGCATCCTGACCATACAGACGCGCTGTACCACCAAACCGCTGGTGCCAGGCATCATTTAACACTTTCATAATTGGACCTGTAACGTCGTGCGGGCCGGCAGGCCCGCAGAGAGGAAATTAATTAGAACCGAGTAGCAGTGAGCCATTATTACCGTTTTGCGGACTGGAGAACAACGGTTGTCCGGCACCCGGTGCGGCTTTCAGTACCCAGACGCGGCCATAATGGTTATAGAAGCCCGCCAGATGGGCAGCATCCGGCCCGATCCCCTGATAGATGTCGAAGTGCTGGCCTTTAATCGCCCCGCCTACATCCAGTGCCACCATCAGGCGCATCTCATACTTGCCGTTGAATTTGCCTTTCTCGTTGAGCTGTGGCACTTCCGCCAGCAGTGCCGTTCCGGCCGGAATGATTGAGCGGTCAGACGCAACCGAGGCTTTGGCGACCAGCGGCACCGCGCTGGCGCCCCGTACTGGCGTAAACGGCTCCGGCTTAAAGAAGACAAAAGAGGGGTTAGTTTCCAGCAGGGAGCGGACTTCCTGCGGTGAGTGTTCCTGCGCCCACTGACGAATCGCCTGCATCGACATATCTTCACGCTTCACTTCGCCGCGATCGATCAGCTCTTTACCGATGCTATGGTAACCCCAGCCATTTTTCCCGGCGTAACCAAAGAAGGTCATCGGACGGCCATCGCCAAAATCAACGTAGCCACTGCCCTGCACATCCATCATGAAGTTATCAATCAGCGAGTTGCTGTAGGCGATGACGTAGCGGTCATCGAGGCCGCCACTATAGATAGAGGCGCGGCTTGGCAATTTCTCTCCGCGCTTACGCGGCGGCATACGGTAGATCGGGTACTGGAATTCCCCCTGACGGGTATAGCGCGCTTCAACCACCGGGGTATAGTAACCGGTGAACTGCACGTTACCGTAGTTGTCGGTGCCTTCCATCTGCCAGGCATTCAAACCAAACTGCTGCAGCTGGCGGGTGTCTGCACCGGCCATCAGCCAGCTTTCAATCGCGCTGTAGGTGCCGTTCTGACGGCTGTACAGCCCGGAGGAGGCGGTCTGAATCTGGCGCACCTGTTCGCCAAAGTCGCGGCCATTGACCGGGCTGCCTTTGGCATTCGGCTGATTAACCAGCGCCAGCGGCTGTTCAAGTTTGCCATCTTTATATTGCTGACCGCGATCGGTCGGTTTAGAACTACAGCTCGCCAGCAGCGCGATCAACGCGCCAGTCACAGCAATCCTGGCCCAGTGTGCTTTCATTGTGGTCTCTTTTTATAAATGTTCGTCCCGCGACGATAGCAAAGCCCCCGCAAGAATGAAATCCATCCGCTTTCCCTGCGTCCTCATCAGTTCAATAATTCACCAGATGGTTGAATAGTTCAGCAACTGACTGTAAATTTGACCTTTGTGTGCAAAAAGGGGTTGCATCAAATAACGCGCGGAGTATAGTGCGCATCCACGGACGCGGGGTGGAGCAGCCTGGTAGCTCGTCGGGCTCATAACCCGAAGGTCGTCGGTTCAAATCCGGCCCCCGCAACCAATACTTCTG
>NZ_MLFN01000026.1 GCF_002095315.1 Pantoea conspicua | reverse complement strand
GTTCGCGCGGGCTGACAAGCGTTTATTGCAAAAAGATTATCGTTCGAAGTAATTTTCACCAGATCGCGTTATTTCGCTACGATTTGCCTGGTAACTGTGCAAAATCATTGGCAAAACGGCTGACCTGCTGCCAATCCGTGTACTCCACTTCTTTAGTAGAATCGGTCTCGCCACCGGTCATTCGCATAATCAGCTGAATCATGATGCGATCAAACCAGCGATAACGCGGATAATAGAGCGCACCGGCAAACACCGCACAGCAATCTGGCTGCCACGGCGACTGTGTTAAGAATTTCTGGGTATAGGCATTGGTTTCCGGAGAACGCTTCTCGGGTTTGCGCGCCGTCAGGTTCACCGAGAAGAAGCCACTGGTGCGCTGCTGCAATTCGTGCAGGTGCTGCTTAACGAATTTGTCGACTACCGGGTGGAAATGGCCGTAGCGAATCGAAGCGCCAATCAGCACCCGATCATACTGTGCCCAGTCAGGCGAAGTGGCATCCTGGATATTCATCACATCACAGTTTTGCTGCTGACCGATCTGCTCAGCAATATAAGAGGCGATTTTTTGCGTTTGTCCGTCACGGGTCGAGTAGAGAATCAGCGCTTTCATTTCAGCATCCTTATTAATTACTCACGCCAGAAGGTCGGCGTGAACAGCACCAGCAAGGTAAAGACCTCGAGACGCCCGAATAGCATGGTGGAGATCAATATCCACTTCGCCACATCATTCATTGAGGTGAAGTTATCCGCGACTACGCCCAGACCGGGTCCGAGGTTGTTCAGCGTGGCGGCGACGGCAGCAAAGGCCGAGAAGTCATCTACCCCGGTGGCGATGATTGCCAGCATACTGATCAGAAACACCAGCGCATAAGCGGAGAAGAATCCCCAGACCGCCTCGAGGATACGCTCCGGCAGCGCCCGGTTGCCCAGCTTGATAGTGTAAACCGCATTCGGGTGGACCAGCCGTTTAAGCTCCCGGTTACCCTGCTTGCACAACAGCAGGATGCGGATCACCTTCAGGCCACCGCCGGTTGAACCGGCGCAGCCACCAATAAAGGCGGAGCAGAGCAGCAGCACTGGCAGGAACAGCGGCCAGCGTGCGATGCTGTCGGTTGTGAAGCCGGCAGTGGTCGCCATAGAAACCACCTGGAAGAACGCCTGGTTCAGCGTCTGCCAGCCACTGGCGTAGACATTGTGGAACCAGAGCACCAGCGTGCAGATCAACACCAGCGTCAGCTGGACGCCGATAAACATCCGTAACTCCGGGTCACGCCAGTAGACGCGCAGATTACGGCCACTCAGCATGGCAAAGTGCAGACCGTAGTTACAGCCGGAGATCAGCAGAAACACCGCCACGATGGTATTAATGGTGCCGCTATTAAAGTAGCCGATACTGGCATCGTGAGTGGAAAAGCCCCCGATGGCGATGGTCGAGAAGCTGTGTCCTATCGCATCAAAGGCTGGCATCCCCGCCAGCCACAAGGCCAGCGCACAGGCCACCGTGAGCAGAACGTAGATCAACCACAGGGTCTTGGCTGTTTCGGCAATGCGCGGCCGCATTTTGTTATCTTTCAGCGGTCCCGGCATCTCCGCGCGATAGAGCTGCATTCCCCCGACACCCAGTATCGGTAATATCGCTACCGCTAACACGATGATTCCCATTCCGCCGAGCCACTGCAGCATCTGTCGATAGAACAGAATCGCCTTTGGCAGCGAATCGAGCCCGACCAGGGTCGTGGCACCGGTGGTCGTCAGGCCAGAGAACGATTCGAAGAATGCGTCGGTCACCGACAGGTGCGGCTGTTCAGCAAAGATAAACGGCATCGCCCCCACGCTGCCCAGCACCGTCCAGAACAGCACCACAATCAGAAATCCTTCGCGTGGCTTGAGCTCGGTCTTCTGTTTGCGGTTTGGCCACCACAGCAGCGAGCCGATCACCAGCGCCATCATAAAGGTCTGGCTAAAGGCCCGACCGGCACCGTCGCGATAAATTAATGCGACCAGGCCGGGCAAAATCATCGTCACTGAAAAGAGGATCACCAGCAGACCGACTATGCGGGTAATGGCGCGAAAATGCATTCAGCCGTTCCTTTAAATAAAAGAGAAGAACATCAAGGTGTGAGCGGGATAAGCGATAACGCGCCCCGACTAAAGTCTGACAGATTTTGCTGGAATCCGTCGATTTGTCCATAAGGCAGAGCCAGTGTCAGTACGATGCGGTCCTGGTACTGGCTGTCGGTGACTTTGCCTTCGACGCGCTGCACCAGCCGTTCGATATCGCTGAGCTGCGCATAGTCGCATTGCAGCGTAAACTGTTTCATCGGCACTTTGCGCTGTCGCGCCAGTTGCCTGAGGCCCTGCTGCACGCCGCCGCCATACGCTTTCACTAATCCGCCCGTGCCCAGCATGATGCCTCCGTAATAGCGCACCACCACCGCGGTGATTTCACCGATACCGGCACCCATCAACTGCGCCAGCATCGGTTTACCTGCGGTACCCGACGGCTCGCCATCGTCAGAGAAGCCCAGCTGTTGTGAATCATCTGGCGCACCCGCCACCCAGGCCCAGCAGTGATGCCGGGCAGCGGGATGCTCATTTTTAACCTGCTGGACAAACGCACGCGCCGCCTCAACGCCGTCGGTGTGGGCCAGCAGCGTAATAAAGCGGCTCTTTTTGATGGTCTCCTCACTGATGCTGACAGCCACAGCGGGAATATCAAAAGCGTCCATCAGGCCAGATGCAGGTCGCGGGTCATGTTCTCAACGCGATGCGCATGGATCACCACGTTATCCTCGATACGGATCCCGCCATAAGGTCGAAGCGCATCAATAGCCTGCCAGTTGAAATGCTGGCTGAAGCGGCCTTCACGCAGCGGCGCCAGCAGAGAATCAATAATATAGAAGCCTGGCTCAATGGTTAATACCATGCCGGGCTGCAGCACGCGGGTGCAGCGCAGATAAGGATATTGCGACGGCGCCGCAAGGTGGGTGCCCTGCTCATCCTGCATAAAACCGGCGACATCATGCACCTGCAGGCCGAGCGGATGGCCTAATCCATGCGGCATAAACGGGCCGGTCAAATCTTCCGCCACCAGCGCCTCTTCGCTGATACCCTGCACCAGCTCGAACCTCAGCAGCATCTTCGCGATACGCTGATGCATCTGCAGATGATAATCGGTGTAACGCACGCCCGGCTTCAGCGTGGCGATCAGCGCCAGCTCTTCTGCATTCATCGCCTCAACCATCCGGGCATACAGCGAACTGCTCTGCGCCGCGTAACTGCGGGTGAGATCTGCGGCATAGCCAAGGTATTCGGCACCCGCATCAATTAAGAAGCTGTGGCGCTTTGCCGGCGGCTGATGATCCAGGCGGGTGTAGTGCAGCACCGCCGCGTGTTCATTCAGCGCAATGATATTGCCGTAAGGCACATCGGTATCGCGGTGGCCGGTAGCGGTCAGATAAGCCTGGTTGATATCAAATTCGCTTAAACCCGCAGAAAAGGCCTCTTTGGCGGCGCGATGTCCGGCCACCGCCAGCTTCTGCGCCTGACGCATACACGCCAGTTCATATTCGGTTTTGATGCTGCGATGATAATGCAGGAAATCGATCACCGCTTTGGGATTGATATTGCCGGTGCTGATGCCAAGTTGCGCTGCCCGTGGAGTTACCGGGCCGATATAGGCGACGTTCTCACGCTGAGCGGGTAACAGCTGCGCAATCTCATCCGCATTTTTCAGGCCGATGACCTCAATATCCTCAGTCCAGAAGCTCTCCGGCAGCGGCTCAACGTTGTGCCAGTAGTCCACCGGCGAGTAAAACCATAACTTTGGTTTATTTACGCCATCAACCCACAACCAGCAGTTCGGCACCTGTGTCACCGGCACCCAGGCTTTAAACTGCGGATTGACCTTGAACGGATAGGTGTGATCATCCAGAAACACCGTCAACAACTCACCGGAATGGATCAGCATCGCGTCCAGTTTATTGTGTGCCAGCACCTGCTGCGCCCGTTGCTGCAACGTGGCGATATGCGCGTGATACAAGGTCTTCAGTGAATCCATTGACGTCTCTCCAGTGTCGCGAAATGGCCGCAGTTTAGCATACCCCTTAATCGGATGCCGCGTTGAGAGCGGCTGTGATCTTGTTAGCAAATAAGCAAAGAGCCGTTTGCAAAAAATTAACATCACTCCCACACTCTCGATCATCTGGTATGACCAGATCACTTTTCCGCGGTTTCAGGAGACGCACATGCTCTACCAAGGCGCTAACCTTTCTCTTCGCTGGCTGGACGATGGCATCGCCGAGCTGGTTTTTGATGCCCCTGGCTCGGTCAATAAGCTTGATACGCAAACCGTCGCCAGCCTGGGCGAAGCCATTAAGGTACTGGAGCAGCAGCCTGACCTGCGCGGCGTGCTGCTCAGCTCGGCTAAACCGGCCTTCATTGTCGGCGCTGACATCACCGAGTTCCTCTCGCTGTTTGACGCGCCGACCGAAAAACTAAGTCAGTGGCTGAGCTACGCCAACAGCATTTTTAACCGTCTGGAAGATTTGCCGGTGCCGACCCTCGCCGCCATCGATGGCTATGCGCTGGGGGGCGGATGTGAATGCGTACTGGCCACCGATTTGCGCGTCGCCACGGCCGATGCCCGCATCGGCCTGCCGGAAACGAAACTCGGTATCATGCCGGGCTTCGGCGGCAGCGTGCGTCTGCCACGCCTGTTAGGGGCCGATAGCGCCATGGAGATTATTGCTGCCGGTAAAGACGTCGACGGAAACGCGGCGCTTAAACTCGGTCTGGTCGATGCGGTGGTGGAACGCGATAAACTGCGCGAGGCGGGGATCACCATGCTGAAGGCCGCGGCGCTCGATGGCAGCTGGCGTGCGCGTCGGGCACCGAAACTGGCACCGCTGAAACTGAGTCCGATTGAAGCCGCAATGAGCTTCACCCTGGCCAAAAGTATGGTGATGCAGACTGCAGGCAAACATTATCCGGCACCGCTGATGGCGGTAAAAACCATTGAAGCGGCCGCCAGCCTTGGCCGTGACGATGCGCTGAAACTGGAAAATGCCGCTTTTGTGCCGCTGGCCCAGTCTGACGAAGCGCGCGCGCTGGTCGGTATCTTCCTCAACGATCAATATGTTAAAGGGCTGGCGAAAAAACGCGGCAGCGAAAGCGGTGCGCCAACGCAGGCGGCCGTACTGGGTGCGGGCATTATGGGTGGTGGCATCAGCTATCAGTCAGCGTGGAAAGGTGTGCCGGTCAGAATGAAGGACATCAATCCACAGGCGCTGATGCTCGGCATGAACGAAGCCAGCAAGCTGCTAAATAAGCTGCTGGAGCGCGGCAAAATTGACGGCAACAAACTGGCCAGCGTGATTGCGACCATTCAGCCCACGCTGGATTACGCCGGTTTCGAGCATGCCGACGTGGTGGTAGAAGCCGTAGTCGAAAACCCGCTGATCAAAGCCAGGGTGCTGGCTGAAACCGAACAGCATCTGCGTAACGATGCCATCCTGGCCTCCAATACCTCCACTATTCCCATCAGCCAGCTGGCCCAGGCGCTGCAGCGTCCGGAGAATTTCTGCGGCATGCACTTCTTCAATCCGGTGCCGCGTATGCCGCTGGTCGAAGTGGTGCGTGGCGAGAAAACCAGTGAAGCGACTCTGAGCAAAGTGGTGGCCTGGGCCAGCAAAATGGGTAAAACCCCGATTGTGGTCAATGATTGCCCCGGCTTCTTCGTCAATCGGGTGCTGTTCCCCTACTTCGCCGCTTTCAGCCTGCTGCTGCGTGACGGTGCTGACTTCCGTCAGATTGATAAAGTGATGGAAAAACAGTTTGGCTGGCCAATGGGACCGTCGTGGCTGCTGGATGTGGTTGGCATTGATACCGCACATCATGCGCAAAGCGTGATGGCGGAAGGTTTCCCGCAGCGTATGAAGCACGACTATCGCGATGCGATCGATATGTTGTTTGAGGCCGGTCGTTTCGGTCAGAAAAATGGCAAAGGCTTCTGGCGCTGGGAAACCGACAAAAAGGGCAAACCGAAAAAAGTGGCAGACAGCGAGGTCGATACACTGCTGCAACAGGTTTGTCAGCCTAAGCGGGTCTTCAGCGATGAAGAGATCCTGAATCGCATGATGCTGCCGATGCTGAATGAAGTGGTGCGCTGCCTGGAGGAGAAGATCATCGCCTCACCGGCCGAAGCGGATATGGCACTGGTGTACGGTCTCGGCTTCCCGCCCTTCCGCGGCGGCGCTTTCCGCTACCTCGACACCTTAGGCAACAGTAATGTGGTCGATCAGGCCCGGCGCTACAGCGCTCTCGGCGGCCTGTATGAACTGCCTGAACTGCTGGTGCAAAAAGCACATCAGCATCAGAGCTGGTATCCCGCCGCCAAACCAATTGACGAAGCCGCGCTGAAAAGCGCCTGAGGGCAAGAATATGGAAAATGTGGTGATTATCGATGCGGTACGCACGCCGATGGGACGTTCAAAAGGCGGTGCTTTTCGTCATGTACGTGCCGAGGATCTTTCCGCCCATCTGATGCGTGAACTGCTGAGCCGCAATCCGGCAATCAATCCTGCCTCGCTGGATGACATTGTCTGGGGCTGCGTACAGCAGACGCTGGAACAGGGGTTTAACATCGCGCGTAACGCCGCGCTGCTGGCCGAAATACCGCACTCGGTTCCGGCGACTACCGTCAACCGCCTGTGTGGCTCATCGATGCAGGCACTGCACGACGCGGCGCGCGCCATTATGGTCGGCGATGCGCACAACTGCCTGATTGGCGGCGTGGAGCACATGGGTCACGTACCGATGAGTCACGGCGTCGATTTTCATCCGGGTCTTGGCCGCACCGTCGCCAAAGCAGCCGGAATGATGGGGCTGACTGCCGAAATGCTGGCGCGTATGCATCATATCAGCCGTGAACAACAGGATGCATTTGCCCTGCGCTCGCACCAGCGCGCCTGGCAGGCCACCCAGCGCGGTGATTTCAAATCGGAGATCGTCGCCACTGCTGGTCACGACAGCGACGGCATTCTTAAACGCTACGATTACGATGAGGTTATCCGCGAAGAGACCAGTGCCGAAGGTCTGGCAGCACTGCGGCCGGCGTTTGATCCGGTCAATGGCACCGTGACGGCGGGCACCTCGTCAGCCCTGTCTGATGGCGCGGCCGCGATGCTGGTAATGAGCGAATCCCGCGCTCGTGAACTGGGACTGACGCCACGCGCCCGTATCCGGAGTATGGCGGTAGTCGGCTGCGATCCGTCGATCATGGGCTACGGCCCGGTTCCAGCCAGCAAGCTGGCGCTGAAACGTGCTGGTCTGAGCGTCAATGATATTGACGTGTTTGAACTCAATGAGGCATTTGCAGCACAAACGTTGCCCTGCATAAAAGATTTAGGTCTGCTGGATCGGCTGGATGAGAAGGTCAATCTGAATGGCGGTGCCATTGCGCTGGGTCACCCGCTGGGCTGTTCCGGGGCGCGTATCAGTACCACGTTGCTTAACATCATGGCGCGACGCGATGCGCAGTTTGGTCTGGCGACCATGTGCATTGGTTTAGGTCAGGGTATCGCCACCGTATTCGAGCGTCTGTAATACGTTGGGTCACTTCTTTGTCCGATTTACCCGCCCGAGATGGGCGGGTTTTTTCTTTCCGCTTGTCGTCGATCAGATGAAGGCGAAAGCATCACCATACATCTGCGACTCCAGCGCACCGCGCTCGGCACAGAAGCGATCGCGCGCGATCTTAGCCATCTCGAAACGTCCAGCAATATAGATCTCATGCTCGCTCAGCGTGGTGAAATCCTGCATCACCGCGGTAAGCACCGTGCCCGACCGGCCCTGCCAGCCCGCGTCCGGCTGCTCGACCACCGGGATCACCTTGAGGTTGGGGTGTTTCACCGCCAGTGCATCCAGCTCATCCAGATCGTACAGATGCTTCAGCTCACGTCCGCCCCAGTAGATAGCGATATCACGCTCCGGCTGCTGCGCTAACGCGGTCAGCAGAATAGAACGGGCATAGGAGAAGCCGGTACCGCCCGCGATCAGAATCAATGGTTTGCTGCTCTCTTCGCGCAGCCAGGCATCACCGTGCGGCATGTCGACGGTGATCTGACGATCGTCACGAATACGATCCATCACCGCCATCGCGTACAGGTTGAGATCGGACGCACCGATATGCAGCTCAATGATATCCTTTTCCATTGGCGTTGAGGCCAGTGAGAACGGGCGCTTATCACGCTCATCCATCACCACCATCAGATACTGTCCCGCGCGAAAACTGAAATCCGCTTCCGGAATCAGGCGAACGCGATACACCGTGTCGGTAATCGCTTCAACTGAAGTTACTTTACAGCTTAACGTTGTCATGCGTTCCCTCTGTCGGGTCGTCTTTATGGTTGTGCTCGCCATCAACGCTGTGGCGGCTGATCAAAAATACCTAACTCATCCCAGATAGCGTCAATGCGCGCGGTAATCGCAGGATCTTTCACGATCGGGGTGCCCCATTCGCGCTGCGTTTCGCCCGGCCATTTGTTAGTGGCATCCATCCCCATCTTCGACCCCAGTCCGGAAACCGGTGAGGCGAAATCGAGATAGTCGATCGGCGTATTTTCCACTAAAACGGTGTCACGTGCCGGATCCATACGGGTGGTAATTGCCCAGATCACATCATTCCAGTCACGCGCATTAACATCATCGTCACACACAATAACAAATTTGGTGTACATGAACTGCCGCAGAAACGACCAGACGCCAAACATTACCCGTTTAGCATGACCCGCGTACTGCTTTTTGATGGTCACAACCGCCAGCCGGTAGGAGCAACCTTCCGGCGGCAGATAAAAATCGACAATTTCCGGGAACTGCTTAATCAGAATCGGAACCAGTACTTCATTCAACGCCACACCCAGCACGGCGGGCTCATCCGGCGGACGGCCGGTATAGGTGGAGTGATAGATGGCCTGATGTCGCTGGGTAATGTGCGTTACGGTAAACACCGGGAAGCTATCTACTTCATTGTAGTAGCCCGTGTGGTCGCCGTAAGGCCCTTCCGGTGCCATGTCGCCCGCTTCAATGTAGCCTTCCAGCACGATCTCCGCGCTGGCGGGGACCTCGAGATCGTTCGACAGGCATTTCACCACTTCGGTTTTGTTGCCACGCAGCAGACCGGCAAACGCATATTCTGACAGCGTGTCCGGCACCGGCGTTACCGCACCGAGGATGGTAGCGGGATCGGCACCGAGCGCCACCGAGACAGGAAAACGTTCGCCCGGATGCGCTTTGCTCCACTCCTGAAAATCGAGCGCGCCGCCCCGGTGCGACAGCCAACGCATAATCAGACGGTTTTTGCCGATCACCTGCTGGCGGTAAATACCAAGATTCTGTCGCTCTTTATGCGGACCGCGGGTGACGGTCAGACCCCAGGTAATCAGCGGCGCGGCATCGCCCGGCCAGCATTTCATCACCGGAATACGCGACAGATCGACCTCATCACCGCTGAACACCACTTCCTGGCAGGGCGCATTGCGCAGCCGTTTGGTCGGCATGTTGAGCACCTGCTTAAACTGCGGCATCTTATCGAACAGATCGCGAAAACCTTTTGGTGGCTCCGGCTCTTTCAGAAAGGCCAGCAGTTTGCCTACTTCCCGCAGTGCGCTCACCTCTTCCTGACCCATTCCCATGGCGACGCGCTTTGGCGTGCCAAACAGGTTACACAGTACCGGCATGTCATACCCTTTCGGGTTTTCAAACAGCAGCGCCGGGCCGCCGGCACGCAGCGTGCGGTCGGCGATTTCGGTCATTTCCAGGATGGGATCAATCGATTGCTTAATTCTTTTTAACTCACCACGCTGTTCGAGCAGCGCGAGAAAGTCTCTTAAATCGTGATATTTCATGCGGCTTTAGCTTTCCGGCCAGAGTGAATCGGCCATTATAGGGCTGATTATGCGGTTGTGTTGAGGTTTATGCGGCAACCTTAATCACAACGAAAAGGCACCAGCGGTTGCAACGCGCGGGTATCGTGATAAGCCTCAATCGGCTCGCCGTGGCGAAACACCTTAAAGTCTTCGTTGCGCACACTGTGATAGCGTAGCCGATCGTCATGCAGATGCAGGAAACTGCCTTCACGCAGGGCAATCACCGACTCTGCTGGATTAACGGCGCAGAACTCCGCCAGCCGCTCGTCGCGTGTTTCGCCCATATGACCGCTGGCGCTGGCATCCAGGTAATGAGGATTGATCTGCACCGGGAACAGCCCCAGCGCAGGCAACACCACGCTGCTCCGCACCGGCATATCATTGGTGGTGCGAATCGACGGCGTCGCCACATTACAGCCGGCGCTCCAGCCGACGTACGGCACCTGCCGTTCACGCACCGCGCGCTGTATCGCCACGATCAGCCCCTGTTCATGCAGCATCTGATTCAGTAACCAGGTATTGCCGCCGCTGACCAGAATCAGCTCCGCCTGGGCGATGGCATCAGCGGGCGAGGCAAAAGCGTCAACGGTGCGCACCGGAATACCCAGCGATGCACTGAGATCGGCGGCGCGCTGCGTATGATCACCACGAATAATGGCGTAGGGGATCAGAATCGCCGAACGGATAGCGCGTCGGGCAATCATGGCGTGTAACTGCGGTTGTGCATAACCCAGCAGCGGCGCATCATCCGCCAGCTTGCCGTTGCTTAACAAAAAGAGTTCCATCAGATGATCCTTTTCGCCGGTATGATGGCCATCGAGTCTGATACAGAGCAGGGTGAAACGTCAATTTCCAATCGCCTTTTCTGTTGCTATCCGGCATCTTAAGAAAAGTCTCAGTTTATTTTCTGCACGGTGCGCTTTTCCCCTGCCCGATGCGCTATAACTCTGACAGCAGGTTTGCTATTCTTAGCGTCCATTCGATGGGAGCAGTTATGGAATCCTGGTATTTACTCTATTGCAAACGTGGTCAGCTATTGCGCGCGAAGGAGCATCTGGAGCGGCAAGAAGTGAATTGCCTTAGCCCAATGATCGCTCTGGAAAAGATCGTGCGCGGTAAACGCACCACGGTGAGTGAACCGCTGTTTCCTAACTATCTGTTTATTGAATTCGATCCGGAAGCAATTCATACCACCACCATCAGCAGTACGCGAGGCGTCAGTCATTTTGTGCGGTTTGGCACCACGCCCGCCACGGTGCCGCCAGCGGTGATCGAAGCGCTGGAAACCGACGTACCGCAGATTATGCTCGATCCTGAAACGCCACAAATCGGTGATGAAGTGGTCATCACCGAAGGGACGTTTGAAGGACTGCGCGCCATCTTTGCCGAACCGGATGGCGAAACCCGTTCGATCCTGCTGCTCAACCTGCTGAATAAGCAAGTGATGCGCAGCGTGGATAACAAGCAGTTCCGCAAGATTTAAGCCAGCCTGAACAGCGTACGCGCATTCTGATCGACGCGGGCCGCCAGCGCCTCGCTACTCTCGCCACGCCATGTCGCCACCTGATTCACAATATGCGGTAAAAAGCAGGGTTCATTACGACGAGAGGTTGGCCGCGGGCGCATATCGCGCGGCAGCAGATAGGGCGCATCGGTCTCCAGCAGCAGTTTGTCAGCCGGAATCAGCGGCAGCATTTCACGCAGTTCAAGTCCGCGGCGTTCATCGCAGACCCAGCCCGTAATCCCCACCGATAACCCCATCGCCAGGCACCCTTCCAGCTCTTCGCGCGTACCGGTAAAGCAGTGGATCACCGCACCCGGCAGTTTTGGCAGCCAGGGCGCCACGATCGCCGCAAAGCGTGCATGGGCTTCGCGACAGTGCAGAAAGACCGGCATATTCAGTTCTGCTGCCAGCGCCAGCTGCGCCTCAAACGCATACTCCTGTTGCTCATGGGCTGACAGGTTGCGGTTAAAATCGAGCCCGCATTCGCCGATGGCGACCACTTCCGGTTTCTCCGCCAGCCGGCGCAGCGTGCTGGCGATCTCTGTTGACCATTCACTGGCGTGATGTGGATGGACGCCCGCGGTGGACCAGCAGAAGCCCGGCTGATCTTCAGCCAGTTTCTGAGCCTGCTGGCTCTCCAGCGCATTGGTGCCGGTAATCAACATTCCGGTGACGCCCGCTTCGCGCGCGCGTTTAACCACCTTTGGCCGGTCGGAGGCGAATTGCGTGCTGGTCAGGTTTACACCGATATCAAACATAATTTTTCCCACAGTTTACTAAACAAAAACCGCCCCGGAGGGCGGTTCGGATTGATCTCTGCCCGCCAGAGCGGAACCTGAAGATCGCGTCAGGATTCGGTGTTATGTTCCTCATCCTGTACCCGGCGGCCTTTCCCCACATAGTATCGGGAAAAGAATACGCCGACTTCAAACAGGCAGTACATCGGAATAGCGAGCAAAGTTTGGGAAAAAATGTCCGGCGGCGTCAGTAACATGCCGACGACAAAAGCCCCGACCAGAATATAGGGACGTTTCTTTTTCAGATCGTCCGGGCTGGTAATGCCGGTCCAGCATAGCAGCACGATTGCCACCGGGACTTCAAACGCCACGCCAAACGCCATAAACAGCGTCATGACGAAATCGAGGTATTTGGTGATGTCGGTCGCCATGGTAACGCCAACCGGCGCGGTTTTGGTGAAAAAGCCAAATGCCAGCGGGAAGACGATAAAGTAGGCAAACGCCACGCCGACATAGAACAGGACGGTGCTGGAAAACAGCAGCGGCATCACCAGTTTACGTTCGTGGCGATAGAGCGCAGGCGCGATAAACGCCCAGACCTGATAAAGGATCACCGGCACCGCCAGAAACACCGACACAATAATCGTCAGTTTGATCGGGGTGAAGAACGGTGAAGCCACATCGGTGGCGATCATGCTGGAGCCAATCGGCATCTGACTGATCAACGGCGCCGCCACCAGTTGATAGATATCGTTGGCAAAATAGATCAGCGCCAGGAATATCACCAGTACGGCGATGATGCAGTTCAGCAGACGCTTACGCAGCTCAATCAGATGACTGATGAGCGGTTGGGTATCTTCAACGGCCATTATCGTTCATCACTTGCAGAAGAGGGAGAGGCGGAAGTGCGCGTGGTGGTGTCAGGTTTGTTCATCGGCACGGTGTCAGCGCTGACCGACGCCTGGGCTGGGGCGCTGGCTACCGAAGCTGGCGACGGATTCCCGGCTAAAACACCGGCCGCAGCCGGTTGCTGTGCGGGTGCCTGGGCCGGAGCGCTGGCCTGATGGTCAGCCGTCGCGGGCGTCGGTGCCGTTTCTTCTGATGCCAGACGGGATGCCGGCTGGTTTGTCACAGGCTGCAGCGCGCTGTGCTGGGGTGAGTGAATGGTGTTGGCTTCGTCTTCCTCTTTTTCAATGTCGATGCTCTGACTGACCGAGCGTTTCATTGAATCCGCGGTTTTACGCAACTCTTCCATCGACTCTTTCAGCTCAGGCGATAGCGTGCCGCGGCCCGCTTCTTCCACCTTTTTAAGGCTGTCCTGCAATTCCTGCAGTTTCAGCTCCTGCGCCAGTTCGTTTTGCACATTGGCTGCCAGCGAACGAATCGCCCTGATCCAGCCGACCACGGTTTTCACCGCAACCGGTAAACGTTGCGGGCCGAGTACAATCAGCCCGATCACGAACACCAATACCAGTTCACTAAAGCCAATGTCGAACACGGTTTACACCTGCTTGTCGTTCTTAACGTCTTCTTTAGTCGCCGAAGTCTGCTGTTTGTCCGCCAGGGTTTTGGCGTTAAAGTCAGCATCCTGCTCTTTCGGTTGATCCTTTTTATCATCCTCGTCGCCCATGGCTTTTTTGAAGCCACGAATCGAGGAGCCTAAATCTGAACCCAGATTACGTAATTTATTGGTACCGAACAGAAGTACAACAATCACGGCAATAATTAACAATTGCCAAATACTGATACCGCCCATGAGATAGCCTCTAATATTCTGTGAAAAACGATGCGGTAATGCACCACAGAGCGCCCTTTTCATTCGGGCCTGTGCCAGCGACATTACCGTGTTTTAGACTGGAGTGACAATCAGTTTGTCTTACGCCAGCCGATTAACCATGAGACGATGCCTGCCGCCATCAACACCGCCGGGAACAGGTCCCAGTCCGGTCGTGAAAGCAGCACGGCGGTGCCACTGAGCAGCAGGGTGGCACCGACACCAAACAGATAGCGTGCCTGATGATGCCGGGTCCGCTGCGCATTGAGATCGCCCACTAACTTATCAACGCTGTGCCGCAAAAGTTTATGCTGACGCAGGCTGTCATAAAACAGTTCCGGCAGTTCCGGTAACTTTTCAGCCCAGAACGGCGCTTTCTCTTTCACTGCCCGAATAATGGCGGGCAGGCCGACCTGATCTTTGATCCAGTCTTCAAGGAACGGCTTGGCTGTCTTCCACAAGTCGAGCTGCGGATAGAGCTGACGACCAATACCTTCCACATACAGCAGGGTCTTTTGCAGCAGCACCAGCTGCGGCTGCACTTCCATATTAAACCGACGCGCCGTATTGAACAGATTCAGCAGCACGTGACCAAACGAAATTTCGGCCAGCGGCTTTTCAAAAATCGGCTCACAGACGGTGCGGATCGCAAATTCAAAATCTTCGACGTTGGTATCAGGCGGTACCCAGCCAGAGTCAACGTGCAGCTCCGCCACCTTGCGGTAGTCGCGGTTGAAAAAGGCGATAAAGTTTTCCGCGAGATAGCGCTTATCTTCTTTGTTAAGCGAGCCGACAATGCCGCAGTCGATGCCGATGTACTGCGGATCTTCCGGATGCTCATAGCTGACGAAAATGTTGCCTGGATGCATATCAGCATGGAAGAAACTGTCGCGAAAAACCTGGGTAAAGAACACCTGCACGCCGCGCTCTGCCAGCAGCTTCATGTTAACGCCGTGGCGTTCCAGCGTGGCGACGTCTGAAATCGGAATGCCGTAAATACGCTCCATCACCATCATGGTTTCGCTGCAGTAGTCAGAATAGACTTCCGGCACGTAAAGCATCCGGCTGTCTTCAAAATTGCGGCGTAACTGAATGGCGTTGGCGGCTTCGCGTAACAGGTTCAGCTCATCAAGCAGGGTCTTTTCATAATCGCGTACCACTTCCACCGGACGCAGACGACGGCCGTCGGGCAGCAGACGCGGCACCCAGCGCGCCAGGCGGTAGATCAGCTTCATGTCCGCTCTGATCACCGGCAAAATATCGGGGCGAATGACTTTGATCACCACTTTCTTGCCAGTCGATTTCAGCGTGGCGGTGTGAACCTGAGCAATCGAGCTGACGCCAGCGGTTTGATGTCAAAATCATCAAACCAGGTTTCAATCGGGGCGCCCATTGAGGCTTCGATTTGCGCTTTGGCTTTGACGCCATCAAACGGCGCAACCCGATCCTGCAGAATCGCCAGCTGATCGGCGATAGCCGGCGGAAACAGGTCACGGCGGGTCGACAGCATCTGGCCAAACTTGATCCAGACCGGACCCAGCTGCTCCATCGCCATGCGCATACGCGCGCCGGTCGGTTCGTGCGGATGCAGATTAGGTAACCAGAAAATGCCGCGACGCCACAGACGAAGCGGAAGGGTAAGGCGCGTGTCAGGAATCAGTTCATCAAGGCCATAGGACAAAAACACCTTCATGATCAGATATAAACGGCGGATCTCTCCAAAACTCATTTTGCCTCCAGCTGCGCCAGACGCGCATTAAGCGCCTCAAGCGAACGTTCCATCGCGTCAACCTCCTCAGAAAACCAGGCTAATTCGAGCGAGCCCGGCGCGACACGCCACTCTTCGGTCAGTACCTGACCGAGGTCATCCTGCCGACGCCCGACTTCGCCTTTCACCAGACGAAATACCCGCTGCGCGCCCTGACTGATGCCCTGGGCCGCGATATCACCGACCCACGGTGCCAGGTACTCTGCCGGATCCAGCTCGGCCAGATCCATCAGTGCAGAAAACTGCTGCACCACCTGCAAATCGCCCTCCACCTGCAACTCACCGCTACGAATCAGCGGCGTCAGTTGCTGGCGGTCGCGTAGCTTCGGCAACGTTTTCAGCGAAGTAATCACCGTGCAGTCACTGTTGTCCTGCCAGTCAGCCAGCACATCCAGCTGCTGATCACTGAACACCAGCACCAGCGGATGGGAAAACTCGCTCAGACGCAGCATCAGGACCTTACCGGTCAGACGCTGCCGTGCCGCCTTCAGGCCGCGATCGCGATACAACATGCGGTTCAGCGCTGTTTCCAGGCCCGCGGTAATCAAGGGCGTTAGCTTCATTACCATCTCACTCAGAACTTAAATCCACGGTGTAAGGCCACAATGCCGCCGGTCATATTGGAGTAAGTGGTATTTTCAAACCCGACGTCGTTCATCATCGCTTTCAGGGTTTCCTGATCGGGATGCATACGGATCGATTCGGCCAGATAGCGATAGCTCTCAGCGTCCTGCGCCACCAGTTGCCCGATGCGCGGCAGAATATGGAATGAGTAGGCATCATAGGCTTTGCTCAGCGGATCGATCACCGGTTTGGAGAACTCCAGCACCAGTAAGCGCCCACCCGGCTTCAGCACACGGAACATCGAGGCCAGCGCCTTCTCTTTTTCCGTTACGTTACGTAAACCAAAGGAGATGGTGATGCAGTCGAAGTAGTTATCCGGGAACGGCAGGGCTTCTGCATTGGCCTGGACGTAATTCACGTTACCGACCACGCCAAGATTGCGCAGTTTTTCGCGGCCCATCTTCAGCATCGAACTGTTGATATCAGCCAGCACAACCTGGCCAGTTTCGCCCACCAGGCGAGAAAATTTAGCCGTCAGATCGCCGGTACCGCCGGCCAGATCCAGTACGCGCTGACCGCGACGTACACCGCTGCTGTCAATGGTAAAACGCTTCCAGATACGATGGACGCCAAAGGACATCAAATCGTTCATCAGGTCATATTTTGCCGCTACGGAGTGAAACACATCCGCAACTTTGTCGGCTTTTTCGCTTTTGGCGACCGTCTGAAAGCCAAAATGGGTGGTTTCCTGCTGTGATTCATCTGCCATCGGTTTTACCTGCTCCACAAACAATACTTCCCGAAGTGTATCAGAGTCACGGAAGTCAGGCACGCTACGCCCATACTATTCGTGGAGGCGTCTCACACGCATGTCACTGTCATCCGTGTCGTCGTCATGATCCTGCTCATCGGCAGCCGGACGTTCCGGCATTGCCCGCTCCACCAGCTGAGGATTAATCGAACGTTTAACCTCGACCCCCAGCGCACGAAAACCTTCCGTCTGCGCAATCAGGTTGCCGCGCCCTTCGGCCAGCTTTTTCATCGCTTCACGGTAGCTGATTTGCGCCTTATCCAGGCTGTGACCAATGCCGCTCATGTCATCGACAAACAGCCGCATCTTGTCATACAGCCGGGTCGCCCGGTCAGCGATACGCTGCGCATTGCGACTCTGATGCTCGTAACGCCACAGATTATTAATGGTACGCAGCGCCACCAGCAGCGTGGTCGGGCTGACCAGCATGATATTTTGCTGCAGCGCCTCGCCAATCAGCTCTGGCTGGCGATCGATCGCCAGCAAAAAGGCTGGCTCGACCGGGATAAACATCAACACATAATCGAGCGAGCGTAAACCGGGCAATTGTTGATAATCTTTACGCCCCAGCAGGCGAATGTGACTGCGCATCGCGCTGACATGTTCCTGAATCGCCTGCTCACGCTCAACCTCATCTTCCGCATTGAAGTAACGTTCGTAGGCGACCAGCGTCATTTTGGCATCCACCACCACATCTTTACCCTGCGGCAGACGAACAATCACATCCGGCTGCATCCTGCCCTGCTGCTCAGACTGAATGCTGACCTGGGTTTCATACTCATAGCCTTCACGCAACCCGGAGGCTTCCAGCACCCGGCTGAGCACCACTTCACCCCAGTTGCCCTGAATCTTATTGTCGCCTTTCAGCGCTTTGGTGAGGTTGAGCGCTTCCTGCGCCATTTGCGCGTTGAGCTGCTGTAACTGACGGATTTCGTGGGTCAGGGTATGCCGTTCACGCGCTTCTGCGCCGAAGCTCTCATTCACCTGACGCCGGAAGCCATCCAGCTGTTCACGCAGCGGGCCAATCAGCCCGTCCAGGCTCTGGCGATTCTGCTCATCGACGCGGCGGCCGCTGTTTTCAAAGATACGGTTGGCAAGATTTTCAAACTGGGCGCTGAGGCGTTGCTCGCTGTTGGTCAGCAGACGCTGCTTCGCTTCGGCAGCGAAGCGGGTCTCTTCAAGGCGGATGGTCACTTCTCGCAGTTCCGCTTCCTGAGCACTGTTAACCTCCAGCTGGTTGCGCAGTTCCCGATTAAGCTGTTCGCTTTCGTTGCGCCAGTAGTCGAGCTGTTGCAGACGTTCATTGGCGCCACTCAGTGCGCCATGCAGCTGGCGTAACTCCTGTTCACGCTGCTGTGCCTGCTGCTGAAGCTGTTCCATCTGCTGCTGCTGGCGCTGTTGCGCCTCTTCCAGCAGACGGCGCTCAGTTAAGAAACTGGCGGCCTGATGCCCGGCACGTAACTGTGCCAGCATCCAGCCAATCCCTGCTCCGGCGAGCGCCAGGCAGAGGCTGATAATGATATGCTGATCCATGATTTCCCCGCGACTCAAGCTGCTGAGGGAAAAGGTAGAGTCGCACTGTATGAATGTCCAGATATATTTACCGGCACTCAAACACTTACCGCACGGTCACCGACAGCTTTCCGGCCTGCCACTCCTCAATCAGGAAATAGGGCATGGGCAGCAGCCATTGACCGTTTTTTACCTGGGCCGGGTAGTGCCAGCTTTTGCCGTCACCGCTAATTTCTATATGCTGACGGGCACCGTTGGCGGCATGGGATGGGCCGGTCAGGCTGGCAAAGCCAACATTGCTGCCGACGTGAAATCGCGGCATCTGCCAGCGCACCGGTGGATGTGCTGGCCACGCTGCGCCTGATGAAAATGAAACAGTTCATCATGGTTAAGAACACTTTCACGCACCGTTGGCCACAGCGCCGTCTTGAGAAAAAACTGATCGGTAAAGCGTTCGCTACCGCGGTATTGCGCAATAAATTCGCGCATTGTCTGTTCGACCTGCAGAAAAACACCGTGACAGCCGCCCCACATGCCTGCCAGCAGCAGCTCGGTATGGGAGAAGTAGTCACGCATATGATGGAACCAGTAAGGCGATGCCAGCCAGGCATTGACCGCCGCCACCTCACGCTCGGAGAGCAACGAGTCGGCATCGCGGACGATAAAGCGTTTCACGCCGGGATCGTCCATCACCAGAAAGCGCCACAGCGTCGGGAACAGCGTTTTTTCCCGGGACATATCGACCCGTTGAACGTGCGGTTGATCGAGCCGTTGCCAGACATGCTGTGGCACGCTGTCATCCAGATAGATGCGACACAGCCAGCCCGGATAAAGCTCGGGCGTCACCTCCACGTTTTTGATCAGGGTCTCGCAGTAGCGCGGCTGGTCGCCGTACAGGCTGAAGGCGATCACATTCTGCTGCGGCTGGCTGAGGTCGATCGGCTCGGGCTGCGCAGCGGGAAACGCAACCCGCGTGCCCTGCCGAAAACGGGCGTCCGCTTGCTGCAACGATTCCAGGCCGTAACGCGCCACCTCATCCTGCTTATCCAGCCAGCCACACACTTCTGTCAGGCCATCCAGCCAGGTGTCTGACGCGCTGGTGCGCACCGCCGGCGGTGACTGATAAATTTTCTGGTAGGTTTTGTAGGCTTTGTGATGCTGACCGAGACGCATCAGACAGAGCGCGTAGTCGCTCAGTACCTGCATCTGATGGGGCTGATAGCGCAGCACCTCTTCGCAGTAGCGGGCAGCCTGCGCATAATCGCCCTGCTGCATGGCGGCGCGAAACTGTGCGGCACTGCTCTCAAGACGGGCATTGAGCGCAACGGGATTCAGGTTAACGGCGGGACGACGAACGGGAATAGTCTTGCGCATCGGGCACTCTCAGATTCCGTTGAAAGGCTGCGCCGGAGCTATCCGGCAGCAGGCAGGCCTTATGTCTGGCCCGTTAACCTGCTGCCTGACAGTAAGGGTTATAACAAGCGGCGGGCCGCTTCAACCACAATTTTTACCGCATCGCTTTCGGTCTGTTTCATCGTCACCGCATCCGGGATCTCTTTCTGGGTACGGTTAACGATCACGCCCGCCACCATGCCAGCTCGCAGCCCCTGGCTGGCGCACATGGTTAACAGTGTAGCGGATTCCATCTCATAGTTGAGGACGCCCATCTCCTGCCACTCTTTCATTGATCCCTTGAAGCGACTGACTACGCGGCCAGAGACGGTATCATAGCGTTCCTGGCCCGGATAGAAGGTGTCAGAGGAGGCGGTGATGCCGATATGGGTCTTCGCGCCGCAGGCTTCTGCCGCCGCTACCAGTGCCGTGGTACAGGCAAAGTCGGCCACGGCCGGGAACTCCATCGGCGCGAAATGCAGGCTGGCGCCATCGAGACGCACTGACCCGGTGGTTACCAGCACATCACCGACATTGATGTGTGGCTGGATAGCGCCGGTGGTGCCCACGCGCAGGAAGGTGCGTACGCCAAGCTGCGCCAGCTCTTCAACCGCAATAGAGGTTGAAGGCCCGCCGATGCCGGTTGAGCAGACCACCACCGGTTTGCCGTCCAGTTTAGCCAGCCAGCTGGTAAATTCGCGGTGTGAGGCCAGATGCGTGGCATCCTCCATCAGTCCGGCAATCTTCTTCACGCGCTCCGGATCGCCGGGTACAATCGCCAGGGTGGCGCCCTGCAGATCGGCTTTCGTCAGGCCCAGATGGAAAACGTCAGACTGTGTCATTTCAGACTCCTGTTAAGGGAAGATAGCGCGTCACTCTACGTCAGCGCGCCCAATAAATATGTGACAGCATTCACCGAAGAAAATGAAAGTTACATTTATCACTAAAAACAATGTGATGCTTATCACAATATCATATCGGTTTCGCTGACATTGCGTTCGTCGGGGCTGTGTCGACATCATCACAATGTTAAAGAGGTGGATGGTATTGTCCGCTGCTGACTCTGTTACCCGACGCCTGGCTCGCACGGTATCCAGCCAGGCTATAGTTACGTGATTGCGCCATTGCTTGCACGGAGAGAATAATGAAAACCAGTGATAATATGACACAAAAAGCCGCGGCAGGGACCTTTGCGCCTGCCGTTCTGCCCACCGCTTCCACCACCATTATTACCGACAGTCCGGCGATTCACGCCGGTGAGACCTCAGTGCCAAGCCAGGGCGAAAACATGCCCGCCTTTTATGCCAGACCGAAATCCGCCGAAGGTCCGCTGCCGGTGGTGCTGGTGGTGCAGGAGATATTTGGCGTACATGAGCACATCCGTGATATCTGCCGCCGTCTGGCGCTGGAAGGCTATCTGGCTATCGCCCCGGAACTCTACTTCCGCGAAGGCGATCCCAACGATTACCACGATATTCCAACCCTGTTCAGCGAGCTGGTGAGCAAAGTCCCCGACACACAGGTGCTGTCCGACCTTGATCATGCTGCCAACTGGGCGGCGCGTAACGGCGGTGATATCCGGCGCATGGGTATTACCGGGTTCTGCTGGGGCGGCCGCATCAGCTGGCTCTATGCGGCACACAATCCGCAGCTGCGCGCGGCCGTCGCCTGGTATGGACGACTGCTCGGCGATCGCACCATGAAGCAGCAGAAGCATCCTATCGATGTCGCCGTCGATCTTAGCGCCCCGGTCTTAGGCTTATACGGTGGCCAGGATGAGGGGATTCCACTGGAGAGTGTTGAGCAGATGCGTCAGGCGCTGCACGCTGCCAATGCCACCGCGGAGATCATCGTCTATCCCGACGCCGGACATGCGTTTAATGCTGACTACCGTCCGAGCTACCATGCCGAATCAGCCAGTGATGGCTGGGCGCGGATGCTGGCCTGGTTCAGGCAGTATGGCGTCGCGTCGCAATAAGCAAAAAAAGGGGCGCCTGTGCGCCCCGATATCGTATCAGCCTCGCCGTTCTGACCCGTTTTTATGCTGTTTCATCACGCAGCTTCTTCGCCGCCGTCACCATGTTTGCCAGCGCCTGTCGCGTCTCGGTCCAGCCGCGTGTTTTCAGCCCGCAGTCCGGATTCACCCACAAACGCGCTTCCGGGATACGCTTCGCCGCTTTGCGTAACAGCGCTTCCATCCACTCGACGCTCGGTACGTTAGGTGAATGAATATCGTAGACGCCCGGACCGATTTCATTCGGATAGTCAAAGTGTTCAAACGACGCCAGAAGATCCATGTCGGAGCGCGAGGTTTCAATGGTAATCACATCCGCATCCAGCGCAGCGATAGAATCCATGATGTCGTTAAACTCGCAGTAACACATATGGGTGTGGATCTGGGTTTCATCCCGGGCCACCGCGGCATTCAGGCGAAAAGCCTCCACCGCCCAGCTCAGATAGGCTGCCCAGTCAGACTGATGCAGTGGCAACCCTTCGCGCAGCGCCGGTTCATCAATCTGGATAATGCCAATACCGGCTTTTTCCAGATCGGCCACTTCATCACGCAGCGCCAGTGCAATCTGTTTCGCGATGGTTTCACGCGACACATCTTCGCGCGGGAAAGACCAGCACAGAATCGTCACCGGGCCAGTCAGCATCCCTTTCACCGGTTTGTCGGTCAGCGACTGGGCATACTTCGCCCACTCAACGGTAATCGCTTCCGGCCGGCTGACGTCACCGATGATCACCGGCGGTTTCACGCAGCGCGAGCCATAGCTCTGTACCCAGCCATTCTGGGTGAAAACAAACCCATCCAGATGCTCGCCGAAGTATTCAACCATATCGTTGCGTTCCGCTTCGCCATGCACCAGCACATCCAGTCCCAGCCGCTCCTGCTCTGTGATCGCCTGTCTGATATGTTCAGCGATGCCGGTGCGGTAATGATGACTGTCGAGGCGGCCCTGTTTGAAATCGAGACGCAGGCCGCGAATGTCCGGCGTCTGCGGGAAAGAACCGATAGTCGTGGTTGGCCAGGCAGGCAGATTAAACCGCTGACGCTGTGTTTTGCCCGCTCGCTGTAGCGGCTGTGACGCTCGCTGTCCTGCGGCGTGATGGCCTGCAAACGCTGACTGACCGCGGCGTTATGCACGCGACTGGAGTGAGCACGGGCACGAATCGGCGCGCTCCAGGCCTCCAGTGAAACGGCATCGTTGTGGTTGAGTGCCTGGGTTAGCAGCGAAAGCTCGGTGCATTTCTGCAGCGCAAAGGCGAACCAGCTTTTTACTTCCTCATCCAGCCGGGTCTCCACGCTCAGATCGATCGGACTGTGCAGCAGCGAACAGGAGGAACCAATCCACAGTTGCGCGCGCTGAGCGATCAGCGGCTGCAGACGCGCAAACCAGCGGCTCAAATCGGCGCGCCAGACGTTACGTCCGTTGATCACCCCCAGCGACAGCAACCAGCTGGCCGGTAATTGCTGATTCAGTTGCTGAATATCATCCCGGCCATGCACCAGATCGACATGCAGTCCCTGCACCGGCAGTTCACGAATCACCTCAATGTTCTGTCCGATACTGTCGAAATAGGTGGTCAGCAGCAGTTTACTCTGCCCCTGTAGCGCATCAAAGGCGGGTTTGAACGCCTCACGCCACGCTTGCGGCAGCTCCAGCGCCAGCGCCGGTTCATCAATCTGAACCCATTCGATGTCACGTTTCGCCAGTTCCGCCAGCACCTGCTGGTAGACCGGCAGGATATCGTTAAGCAGCGACAGACGGTCAAACGGCTCGCCTTTCACCTTACCCAGCCACAGATACGTCACCGGTCCCAGCAGCACCGGCTTGATGTTGTGGCCCAGCGCCAGCGCTTCGTCGACTTCTTCCAGTAGCTGGGTCCAGGCCAGTCTGAAGCTCTGGCCCTGGGTGAACTCTGGCACGATGTAGTGGTAGTTGGTGTTAAACCATTTGGTCATCTCGGCCGCCGCCGCAGGCTCACCGCTGGGTGCCCGGCCACGGCCCAGACGGAACAGCGTATCCAGATCAACCGAACCGTCTTTATTCTGATGACGCGCCGGCACGTTGCCCAGCATCAGGCTGGTGGTCAGCACATGATCGTACCAGGCGAAATCACCCACCGGCAGCAGATCGATACCCGCCTCTTTCTGTTGCTGCCAGTGACGCGCCCGCAGCTCACGGCCCACCGCCTGCAAATCCTGCTGGCTGCTGTTACCGGCCCAGTAGCTCTCCTGCGCTTTTTTCAGTTCACGACGCAGGCCAACACGGGGAAAACCGAGGGTATGGTTGAGGATTGTCATTCGCTGTTCTCCAGATAATCTTTCACTTTGGCTGACAGCCAAAGATGTTTAGCCGTCCAGATGTTTACACCGCTATAATCTGCGGGTACTGTATGTTCCTCAAGCGCAATATGTTCATTTTCGATGTGAAGGACTCTCATGATCGAACTCAAGCACCTGCGGACGCTTCAGGCTCTGCGTAATACAGGTTCGCTGGCGGCGGCGGCATCCCAGCTTCATCAGACGCAATCGGCGTTGTCTCACCAGTTCAGCGATCTGGAACAGCGGCTGGGATTCCGCCTGTTCGTGCGCAAAAGTCAGCCGCTGCGCTTCACGCCACAGGGCGACATTCTGCTGCAGCTGGCCGAACAGGTGCTGCCGCAGATCCAGCAGGCGTTGCAGGCCTGCCATGAGCCACAGCAGACCACCCTGCGGGTGGCGATTGAGTGCCACAGCTGCATCCAGTGGCTGACGCCGGCGCTGGATAATTTCCGTCAGAGCTGGCCGCAGGTGGTGATGGATTTCAAATCAGGCGTCACTTTTGATCCCCAGCCTGCACTGCAGCAGGGCGAGCTGGATGTGGTGCTGACTTCCGATATCCTGGCGCGTTCCGGGCTGTTCTATTCGCCAATGTTTGATTTTGAAGTCCGTCTGGTGCTGGCACCGGATCATCCGCTGGCGCAGGTTGAACATATCGCCCCCGAGGATCTGGCCGACGAGGTGCTGATGATCTATCCGGTACAGCGTCAGCGCCTCGATATCTGGCGTCACTTTCTGCAACCGGCAGGCGTCAGCCCGGCGCTGAAAAACGTCGATAACACCCTGCTGATGATCCAGATGGTCTCGGCGCGGATGGGCATTGCAGCGCTGCCGCACTGGGTGGTGGAGAGTTTTGAGAAGCAGGGACTGGTGGTGACCAAAACGCTGGGCGACGGGCTGTGGAGCCGTCTTTATGCCGCGGTGCGGGATGGCGAGCAGCGTCAGCCGGTGCTGGAAGCCTTTATCCGCTTTGCCCGCCAGCATGCCTGCGAACATCTGCCCTTTGTTCGCGATGCACTGCAGCCTGGCGCGTTATTGCAGCGGTAAGTCACGAGGTACAAACCTGCGCGAGCAACCGTAAAATCCCCTATAATGCGCAGCCTGTCGACTGACCATGAGAAGATCTCACCATGACTAACAACGATATTCTGCGCAGCGTGCGCTATATGCTCGATCTGAGCGATGCCAAAATGGTGGAAATTTTTGCGCTGGCGCAGTGTGAAGTCCCGCAGACGGATATCCAGGCGTGGCTGAAAAAAGATGAAGATGCCGCGTTTCGCCCCTGCCCCGATGTGCTGATGGGCTACTTCCTCAACGGCCTGATTTTTTACCGTCGTGGCAAAAGTGAAGAGATGCCAGCCCCTTCCATTGAGCGCAAGATGAATAACAACATCTTTATGAAGAAGTTACGCATCGCCTTTGATCTGAAAACCACAGATATTCCAGAGGTGCTGAAACGCGCCAGTTTCACCGTTTCGCAGGCGGAAGTCGGTGCAATTTTCCGCAAGCCTGACCACAAAAATTATCGTGAATGCGGCGACCAGATTCTGCGTAATTTCCTGAAAGGTCTGGCGATGATTCAGCGTCCGAAGAGTGGGAAGCCTGCCTGATATCGTGCCATCCCGTCGGCAATAGAGCGCTGCTGCGTAAAGTCGGCGTCAATGCATCCCTGGAGCCTCGGCCGCCGGTTTACTCGCCTCATCCGTGAGGCTCGCCCGCAAGCGGGCGGACGCTTGAGTTCCCGGCCCGCCCTCTCCTCTTTCATGTTCGCTCTGAACCCAGGGTTTAACCGCGATGATGCTGTCACGCCTCCAGGGCTGGCGCGTCAGAAGAGCGAAGCGTCCTGGCCAGGGATGAGATGGCCGATGCACAGGGAAGTGAGATCCCTTCGCGATCGGACGCGCCAGTGCGGGAGGCCGCACCCCTGTTGCAGCCCTGTTTATGATCGGTCACTGCGCCCCACCACCCAGCGCTTATGCACCCACAGCGAGGCGAGGATCACCAGCGCGCCGGCGATAAAGCTCGGCCAGTGCGGCTTCTCCTGCCAGATCGCCAGGTTAACCAGCAGTCCAGCGGGAACGTGCATGTTATTCATGATGCCCAGCGTGCCGGCATCAACCTGAGTCGCGCCATAGTTCCACATAAAGTAGCCGAGACCCGACGCGGCCACGCCCAGCCAGACCAGAATGCCCCACTGCAGCGAGGTGGTCGGGAGTTTCTGCGGATTGCCCCAGATGAACCAGGCGATGACCGCAATCGCTACTGCGCCAAGATAGAACCAGGAAAATGCGGTGTGTTGCGGCATCGGACGGGTCTCCTGCAGACGCTTGTATCCCACCATACCGGCAGCAAAGCAGATATTCGCCAGCTGCACCAGCAGCAGGCCAACCCAGAAATTATCGCTGACCTTGTCATAGCGGATAATGGCCGCCCCGGCGACCGCCAGCAGCGCGCTGAAGATATAGCCGATCCGCAGCGGACGGCGGCTGATCAGGTCATAGATCAGCGTCACATAGAGCGGCGTCATCACCGTAAACAGCAGGAATTCCGACACGCTGAGGTAGAGATAGGCTTCAAAGCTCAGCAGATACATCACCCCTAACTGCAACATTCCTACCAGCATATAGAGCAGCAGGGTTGAGGGACGGTAACCACGCCAGCGCAGGAAAGGCAAAAAGACTATCGCGGCCAGCGCCAGGCGCATCAGCACAGAGAACCAGCTGTCCACCTGGCCGGCAAGATACTCGCCAATCAGGCTGAACGAAAAAGCCCACAGAATAGTGGTAATGATCAATAAGAACACGGTAACAATCCCGAAGTTAACAGAGCGTCAGTGTAAACAATGTGCTGCCGATCGGCTGTACTATCTGGTTTACATCCGATTACTTTTAGCGCAAACAAACTGCTACCGCTGCAACAGATCAACGCCGCTGTAACATTCCCCTCTCCTGTTGGCGACTTTTCTCCCCAAATGCGCGAAATAAACCATATGGTGATCACTTTCGCTCTCCGCTGTAATAAAACTGTAACAAATGTGTCACGCATCACAGTAACGTCAGGTCACTAATTTTATTCTTTGCGCGAAATGGAACATCACGTCGCCATTTCTTTTTGTCTTTTTTTGACCCCACCGCTGGGAATGTAAAAAACCATAATGTGCCCTGGAGGGCCTCACTGATGCTGAGTATTTTTAAACCTGCACCTCGTCAGCCGCAGGTGGCAGCGGATCGCGTCGATCCGCTCTACCGTCGCCTGCGCTGGCAAATTTTCATCGGGATCTTTTTCGGCTATGCCGCCTACTATCTGGTCAGAAAAAACTTCGCGCTCGCGATGCCCTATCTGGTAGAGCAAGGCTTTTCGCGTGGCGATCTCGGTTTCGCCCTGTCCGGCATTTCAATCGCCTATGGCTTCTCGAAATTCATCATGGGCTCGGTTTCCGATCGCTCGAATCCGCGCGTCTTCCTGCCGGCTGGACTGATCCTGGCCGCTGCGGTGATGTTGTTTATGGGATTCGTGCCCTGGGCCACCTCCAGCATTATGGTGATGTTCGTGCTGCTGTTTATCTGTGGCTGGTTCCAGGGCATGGGCTGGCCACCGTGCGGACGTACTATGGTGCACTGGTGGTCACAGAAGGAGCGCGGCGGCATTGTTTCGGTGTGGAACTGCGCCCATAACGTCGGCGGCGGGCTGCCACCGCTGCTGTTCCTGCTTGGTATGGCGTGGTTCAACGACTGGAAAGCGGCGCTCTATATGCCTGCCTTTGGTGCCATCCTGATTGCGCTCTTCGCGTTTGCCCTGATGCGCGACACGCCCCAGTCCTGTGGCCTGCCGCCAATCGAAGAGTACAAAAATGACTATCCGCCAGACTACGATGCCAGTCACGAAGAGGAGTTAAGTGCTAAGCAGATCTTCATGAAATATGTACTGCCTAACAAACTGCTGTGGTATATCGCGCTGGCGAACGTCTTTGTTTATCTGCTGCGCTACGGCATTCTCGACTGGTCGCCCACCTATCTGAAAGAGGTGAAACACTTTACGCTGGATAAGTCCTCCTGGGCCTACTTCCTGTATGAGTATGCCGGTATTCCGGGCACGCTGTTATGTGGCTGGATGTCGGACAAAGTGTTTCGGGGTAACCGCGGGGCCACCGGCGTGTTCTTTATGACGCTGGTCACGATCGCCACGGTGATTTACTGGCTGAATCCGGCGGGCAATCCTGGCGTTGATATGGCCTGTATGATCGTGATTGGCTTCCTGATTTATGGTCCGGTGATGCTGATCGGTCTGCACGCCCTGGAGCTGGCACCGAAGAAAGCCGCTGGCACCGCCGCGGGTTTTACCGGCCTGTTTGGTTATCTGGGGGGGTCGGTTGCGGCCAGCGCCATTGTCGGTTACACCGTTGACTACTTTGGCTGGGACGGCGGTTTTCTGGTGATGATTGTCGGCTGCGTCCTGGCGGTGATCCTGCTGTTGCTCACCATGGTCAGCGAGCATAAACACAAGCAAAAACTGGCCTGACGGCAATTAAAAAGGGCCGGTTAACCGGCCCTTTTTTTTACGCGGCATCCTCAGGAAAGATAGAGCGCACGCAGCGTCTGTGGCACCGCATCATCGGCATTGGAGCCGATCACTTCCAGCTCCGGCAACCGGTCTTTCAGCCGCTGATGCGCATTGTGCATGATGAATCCTTTACCCGCCATGCTCAGCATTTCAACATCATTCATGCCGTCACCAAAGGCAATACAGCTATGCAGCGTATGGCCCAGCTGCTTCGCCACGGCCTCCAGCGCATGGCCTTTCGATACGCCACCCGCCATCACTTCGAGGCAGGTCGGCAATGAAAAACTGACGTTGACCCGATCGCCCCAGCGCGCTTCAATCGCCTGCTCCATCGGGATCAGATGCTCAGGATCTTCACAGGTAAAAAAGACCTTACTGATGTTATCAGTCGGCAACAGGCCCGGTTCATAGACCTGATAGTTGAATACCGATTCACGGAAGTAATCCTGCTCAGCAGGGCGGGAACGGCTGACAAACCACTCATCATCACGGTAGACGTGAGTCAGAATATCGCTGTGATGATACTGCAGACCAAACAGGTCATTCGCGATGTCTTCATCCAGATTATGGCTGAACACCAGCTCGCCCTGCGCGTTGTGTACCCGCGCGCCATTTGACGTAATCATATACGCCGGGATAGCCAGGCTGTCGCGCATCTGTCCGACATCAATATGATGGCGACCGGTGGCGAACACGAAATGAATATCCTTTGCGACCAGCTGTTGTAGCGTTTCACGTGCAAAAGGGGTCAGGCGATGTTCGGGAGAAAGCAGCGTGCCATCCAAATCGGATGCAACGATGTGGTACATGAAAACCTCGGGTATCTGATTCTGCTGGCCGAAGCCAGTCGGATAATGAACGTCAGCGATGCGATGAAAAAAATCGATCACTGCATTAAGCGCTTCGGCGCGCATGTTGTCTTTTTCGAACAGGATCTCATGACGCGCACCGTTAATCACGCGCGGTTTATTTCCTTCGCATGGATGACCTGCCGCCGCCATGGCAGCACAAAAGAGATCCTGCGAGCGGTTATCCACCACCCGATCGTCACTGGCTTGCAGCAGCAGCAGCGGCGTGGTGATTTTATCGGCCTGGCTGATGATGTTGCGCCCCGCATGAATGCCTTCACGCACCCAGTGATAAGTCGGGCCACCCACGCGAATCGCTGGATCGTCCGCATAAAAACGCAGGCTGCGGCGATATCGCTCGGCGCTGTGCGTTAGCCGGTTAATGCCAAACGGATGCGCACGCCAGCGACCGGTACCCAGCGCATAACCATCACGCAGCGCCGGGCGTTTCTCGGCCCAGTCGAGGATCCGGTGCGCCAGGAAAGAGGGCAACGGCAACGCAATGCCAAACATCGGTGCCACCAGCGCAACCGCATGGAAAGCCTGCGGCTGGCGCGCCAGAAACAGCGTTAAAATCGCCCCACCCATCGAGTGAGCCAGCGCGTAACGCTGCTGGTAGTGACCGCTGACAATCTCTTGCAGGTAGAGCGTTTCCAGATCGTCGACGTAGTGGGTAAATTCAGCCACATGGCCACGGTGTGAATCTTCCAGCAGACGATCGGATCGGCCCTGACCGCGATGATCGAGAATGACCACGTCGAAACCACAATGAAACAGATCGTACGCCAGCTCAGGATATTTTATGTAACTCTCAATGCGGCCAGGCACGATCAGAATGACACGCTGGTGTTGCGGTGAGGTGAAACGCACATAGCGTAGGGTGAGATTACCGACGCCGATAAATTCACGTTCCTCACGACGGTGCCAGAAGTCGAGCAGCGGCCCGGTGGCAAAGGCAGCAAAGGCTTTTTCTCGTCGCAACCAACTGGCTTTGTGTTGATTCATTCGCCCCCCTGATGACCGGAAAAAGAGTCTTTAATGCAATGCGTCGACCATAGCGCCGCGCTTATTTCTGGCGTATTGTGTCACAATTCTGCCGCCAAAGAGAGCGCAACCCATGACCATCGAATGGTGGCTGACCTATCTGCTGACCACCACAATCCTGAGCCTGTCACCCGGTTCCGGCGCCATCAACACTATGAGTACCGGCATCAGCCACGGTTATCGCGGCACGGTGGCGTCTATCTCCGGTTTGCAGGTGGGACTGGCGCTGCACATCGTGCTGGTAGGTATCGGTCTGGGTGCGCTGTTTTCCCAGTCACTGCTGGCGTTTGAAATTCTGAAATGGGCCGGTGCCGCCTATCTGGTGTGGCTCGGTATTCAGCAATGGCGGTCAGCGGGCGGTATCGATCTCGATGCAGTGGCTAAAGCGATGCCACGCCGTCGCCTGTTTAAGCGCGCGGTGCTGGTCAACCTGACCAACCCGAAAAGTATTGTCTTTCTTGCCGCGCTGTTTCCGCAGTTTATCCAGCCACACCAGCCGCTGCTGATGCAGTACCTGGTACTGGGCGTCACCACTGTGGTGGTCGATATTATCGTGATGATTGGTTACGCCACGTTAGCGACGCGCATTGCAGGCTGGATCAAAGGGCCGAAGCAGATGAAGCTGATGAACCGTATTTTTGGCGGGCTGTTTATGGCGGTGGGTGCGCTGCTGGCCAGCGCCAGAAAAATCGCTTAATCCCTGACGCGCCGACGCACTAAGGTCGGCGCGAAAGATTATCCCTTCTTCCCCTTCTCCGCTACGGCGCTGTCAGTGGCACCGCACGCAATACCATCATGCCCGGTTTTGAACGCATATATTCCCTGAATGGCGCATCGACAACTTTGCGATTGGCGGCCAGTGAGGAGGCGTTCCTGAACCACAACTGGCCATCATGCCGGACAGCAATCCCCACATGGGAGACATCCAGCCCCTGACGGGTGGCGTAAACGCCCACATAATCGCCGGTTTGGATCTGCTCCAGCACCTGAGGTGTGATCGCCCGGGCCGGGATGTAGGTAATGTGGCGTGAAATTACACCCAGGCCCGGTACCCGTTCTGTTCCGTTGGCCTGACGATTGAGTTGCTTCACTACCGTCACCGCCTGTGGGCTGAGGGTGCGGGTGATGTCATTGGCATTGCGCGGACTGTCAGCGAACCAGTCGGAGAAAAAGTGGCGGCGCTTCAGGTAGCTCACCTCACCGTCAACGTAGCGGGTTCGAATCAGGTTAGCCTCAAAGCTGGCGCGATCGTGGCTGCGGCTCAGCGCCTGCACGTAATCCAGCAGCGTGAAACAATCCACACCATTGAAATTGATCACCAGCGCTTCAGGGGTATCGGGTGAGACTGGCAGCGTATTCGCCTGATAGGGGGTACTGCGAAAAGCTGCAGAGATCTGGCTAATCCATTCACCCTGCGGCTGACCTGATGCAGGATCTCCCTGCGCCAGGATAACCGACACGTTATCCACTTTAACCGGTTCAGAGGTGCGGTAATCGGCAGCATCGTGCGAGGCGCAGGCGCTGAGACAGGCCGTCACTACCAGCAGTAATGCGGTGTTCACTCTCATCATCCTCTCCATGAAAAAATAGTCCGTCGATACGACCTTACCGGAGGTGAGGATTTCTTAAATTAACGAATGGTGAATATTTATCTGCGGTTCCAGCGGCATGCGCCGGGTGTGACAGCCGTCAGTCAGATGAAATGACAGCGGGATAAGACGTGCAGCTTATGCCGGATGCGCCAGGCGCACTCCGGCATAACGGAATGAAACAGGGCTTAACGGGAGATAATCAGATGAATACCAAAGCCGGCAAACAGCACGCCTGCCAAGCCATCCACCCACTTGGCTAACCGCTGATATTTATTGCGCATCCACGGCATCGCGAAGATAGCGGCAACCAGCGCGAACCAGGCAAAGGTCTCACCGATAATCAGTAAAAACAGCCCCCAGCGCTCAGCCGCACCGACATCGTCACCGACAAACAGGGAAAATACGCTGCCAAAGTAGATGATCGCTTTCGGATTCGACAGGTTGGTCAGCAGCCCTTTGATAAAGCTCATGCCACGTTTCGGCAGCTCAACCACCGGCTCGTCCTGCTGCGGCTGTTTGTGACGCTGACGCGCTGAACACATCAGCTGCCAGCCCATCCACAGCAGATAAAGGCCGCCACCGACCATGATGATCTGATGCAGCCAGGCCATTTTCTCCAGAATCAGATGCAGGCCCATCAGCGCCACACCCGCCCAGACCACAATGCCGAGCGTAATACCCAGTACCCCCATCATCGCCTCTTTGCGGGAACGGCTGGCGGCAGTTTGCGAAACGAAAAAGAAATCGGGGCCGGGGCTCATCAGTGCCACCAGATGGACCAGCGCTACGGTAGCGAATAACATCAGCATATGCAGTATCCTTTACTCTTCATCATCAAGATGCTCTTTAATCATCACCAGGAAAGGTTTACCAAAGCGCTCCAGTTTACGGTGGCCGACGCCATTGACGCTGAGCATCTCTGAGGCGCTGACCGGCATCTGCTCGGCCATTTCGATCAGCGTGGCGTCATTGAACACCACGTATGGCGGAATATTCTCTTCATCCGCAATCGCTTTGCGCAGCTTACGCAGCTTGGCGAACAGTTTGCGATCGTAGTTGCCGCCGTAAAATTTCGCCGGACTGCTGCTCTTTGGCTTAGCGGTAATCAAACGCGGCACCGCCAGCATCAGCGGCACTTCGCCACGCAATACCGGTCGCGCCGCTTCGGTCAGCTGCAGCGCCGAGTGCATAGCGATGTTTTGCGTGACCAGTCCCAGATGAATCAGCTGACGTAACACGCTGACCCAGTGCTCATGGCTCTGATCTTTGCCCAGCCCGTAAATCGGCAGTTTGTCGTGCCCAAGCTCGCGAATGCGCTGGTTATTGGCCCCACGCAGCACTTCGACAATATAGCCCATGCCAAAACGCTGGCCGACGCGATAGATACCGGAGAGCGCTTTCTGCGCCTCAACCAGACCGTCGTAGCGCTTGGGCGGATCGAGACAGATATCGCAGTTTCCGCACGGCTGCTGCCGGCCTTCACCAAAATAATTGAGCAGCACCAGGCGGCGACAGGTCTGCGCTTCCGCAAAAGCCCCCATCGCGTTGAGCTTATGACGCTCAATGTCCTGCAGCGGACCTGGCGCTTTCTCTTCGAGACATTTGCGCAGCCACGCCATATCCGCCGGATCGTAGAGCATCATCGCCTCGGCAGGCAGGCCATCACGCCCTGCTCGCCCGGTTTCCTGATAGTAGGATTCGATGTTGCGCGGAATATCGAAATGCACCACGAAGCGGACGTTGGGCTTGTTGATGCCCATCCCGAATGCCACCGTGGCGACCACGATTTGCAGATCGTCGCGCTGAAAAGCCTCCTGCACCCGGGCGCGCTGTTCGCTGTCGATCCCGGCATGGTAGGCACCGACGCTCAATCCACGGCTTTGCAGTCGTGCGGCGGTGTCTTCGACCTTCGCCCGGCTATTGCAGTAAATGATGCCGCACTTACCGCGCTGATCCTGCACGTAGCGCAGCAACTGCTCGGTAGGTTTGAATTTCTCGACCAGCGTATAGCGAATATTGGGGCGGTCAAAACTGCTGATCTGAATCAACGGGTCCTGCATATGCAGCAGGTTGACGATATCGTTGCGGGTGGTTTCGTCGGCGGTAGCGGTCAGCGCCATGACTGGCAGGTCCGGGAAGCGCTGACGCATCCGCCCCAGCGCGCCATACTCCGGACGGAAATCGTGGCCCCACTGGGAAATACAGTGCGCTTCGTCCACCGCCAGCATGGCCGGCTGCCAGTGCGCCAGATTTTCGAGGAAGTTATCCATCATCAGGCGTTCTGGCGCGATATAGAGCAGCTTAACCCGACCGGTGCGGCAATCCGCCATCACCGTCTGCTGCTGCTCACGCGTCATGGTGGAATTGAGGTAGGCCGCCGCCACGCCGTTGGCCAGCAGTTGATCCACCTGATCTTTCATCAGCGAGATCAGCGGCGAAACCACCAGCGTCAGCCCGTCGCGTACCAGCGCCGGGATCTGATAGCAGAGTGATTTACCGCCGCCGGTCGGCATCACCACCAGACAGTCGCGCCCGCTCAGCGCCTGGTTAATGATTGTCTGTTGACCGGGACGAAACTGCTGATAGCCGAAGGTATCCTGCAATACCTGCTGCGCCAGCGCTTCCTGATTAAGGACTGCCGAGGTTGCCACGCTATTCCTGTCTTACGTAAATGATTAGAACAAATCGTTCAGCGTTACGCCGACACCCAGACGGGTCTGACGATGGTCGTAATCGATCAGCGATTCGCCATAGCCGCTAAATACCTGCGTATAGAAGCGAACATGTTCCGAGATCGGATAGCTCCAGGCAAAAGTCGCGCCGCCATAACCACTGTTCCAGTTATAGTTGCCTTCCACACTGAAGATGCTATCGCCGACCATATAACCCAATTTGGCGCGGTAGTAACCCATATATTTAGTGATATCGGGATTATCATCGCTGCTTTCCCCTTCCGGAATGCGGTACCAGGGTTTGATTTCCGCCATGAAGTTGCCGTTCTGCGCCATCAGACGCGTGTAGACGCGGTTCCAGCTACGTGAAGTGGGGTCGCTACGGCCATTGGATTCATGGTTCAGACCCACTTCAATATCACGCAGGGTCCAGCCCGCGAACGAGTAATCGGTCGCCCAGCCAAGGAAAATCTGCGGCTCATAGTTGGTTTCACGAAACGGGGATGACTCACCGCGATTCGACAACTGCCACCAGGAACGCTGCGTATACGAGGCAGCCAGCACCGAATTATCGCCCAGGATACCGCGCCACAGCGGGAACGCCAGGCTGAGCTGAAATTTTACCTCATCCTTACGGGCATTTTCAGCCCAGTTATAGGAGGAGATCGCCTCTTTATTAAGATCGCTGGTATAGGTATAGAGAAGATAGTTGTTCTCGTAAGGATAGAGAACAAAGGGATTATCATGCTTCTCCAGCAGGTTAGCGATGATGCTGCCACGTACCTGCGGCGCGTCATGAACCTCTTTAACCTGAGCTTCGTCCGCCTGCGCCAGTGCAGGAAGTAATACCATAGCCGCCAGCAAGGCGCGATGCTTACGCATAAAATTCTCCGGTGAGCGCTGCGTAGTAAAAAGTACCGAAAGGGTGTATTAAAAAGCAGGCCATTCTACACACAAATGGCAGTGAAGATGAGAGCTGATTTCTTAAACTGGAAACCCCCTCGCGCGCGGCATAGAATACACATCTCATTAACATTACGCGCCCTCTGGCCCGAATTTTCAGGACACTTCATCATGTCATCACTCGTGCTGACGCAGCAGGATGCTCGCCGTCTGGTTGGCGAAATTTTCGTTTATCACATGCCGTTTAATCAGGCGTTAGGTCTGGAGCTGACGCGGCTGGATGCCGACTATGCCGAAATCAGTTTCGCCAATAAAACCATGCTGGTCGGCAACACTGCCCAGCAGATTCTGCATGGCGGAGTGATCGCCTCCGTGCTGGACGTCGCGGCGGGCATGGTGTGCGTCAGCAATGCCCTGACCCGCCAGCAGAGCATCAGCGAAGAGGAGCTGCGTCAGCGTCTCTCCCGCATGGGCACCATCGATATGCGCGTTGACTATTTGCGTCCGGGACGCGGCGAACGCTTTACCGCCACCAGCAGTCTGCTGCGTGCCGGTAACAAAGTCGCTGTGGCCCGCGTCGAATTACACAACCAGCAGGGTGATTATATCGCTACGGCAACCGCCACTTATCTGATCGGCTAATTTCGCCTCACAACAGGACAGACATGGACACGCAACAAACTCGCCAGGGTGTTGGCTTTGCTCTGGGTGCTTACTTTATCTGGGGAATCGCCCCGGCCTATTTCAAACTGGTAAAAAATGTTCCGGCAACCGAAATCATGACGCACCGGGTGATCTGGTCAGCCCTGTTTATGCTGATCCTGATCTCCCTGACCCGCAGCTGGCCAGGCGTGCGCAGCGTGCTGCGCCAGCCGAAAAAAGTGCTGTTGCTGGCACTCACCGCACTCACTATCGGCGGTAACTGGCTGCTGTTCATCTGGGCAGTGAATAACCAGCATATGCTGGAGGCCAGCCTCGGCTACTTTATCAACCCACTGATTAACGTGGTGTTCGGCATGCTGTTTTTGCGGGAGCGCTTTCGCCGCTTACAGTGGCTGGCAGTGTTGCTGGCTACCGTTGGCGTGCTGGTGCAGCTCTGGCAATTTGGTTCGCTGCCGATTATCGCGCTGGGTCTGGCGCTGAGCTTTGCCTTTTATGGCCTGCTGCGCAAAAAGATTCAGGTGGATGCGCAGAGCGGGATGCTGATTGAGACCCTGTGGCTGTTTCCGCTGGCGGCCATCTACCTGTTTGGCTTTGCCGACAGCGCCACCAGCCATTTATCCGCCAACCCACTGAGCCTGAACCTGAAGCTGGTTGCAGCCGGTATTGTGACCACCATTCCGCTGATGCTGTTCGCCGCCGCCTGCAGTCGCCTGCGTCTCTCCACCGTCGGCTTCTTTCAGTATCTTGGCCCGACGCTGATGTTCGTGCTGGCGGTGGTGTTCTACGGCGAGACCATTACGCCAGACAAAATGGTGACCTTTGGCTTTATCTGGCTGGCACTGCTGGTGTTTGTCTGTGATGCCGTGGCATTTTCATTCCGTGGTCGGGCGCGCATAGCGTGAGATAAAGCGCGCCATTGCCGGGCCGGTCAGCAGAATGGTGAACAGCCGCAGCGTCTGTAATGCCATCACAAACGCCATGTTGACCTGGGTGCCGGCAGCAATAATCGCCACCGTGTCCAGCCCGCCTGGACTGGTGGCGAGGTACGCCGTCATCAGATCGATATGCAGTACCCGCGTCAGCATCCACGCCAGCCCACCACACAGCAGCATCAATCCAAAGATCGACGCCAGCATCTGCGGCAGCGTACGCAATGCCAGCAAAAAGACCGGTCGGGTGAAGCGCAGCCCGACGCTCCAGCCAATCAGCGCGTAAGCCAGCGCCAGTAGCCATTCCGGGACCTGCAAAATTGCTATTCCGCTGCTGTGCAATGCCGCGCCGGCCAGCGCCGGCAGCAATAAGGCACCAGAAGGAATACGCAGCCGGGTGCCGAGCCACGCCCCTATCAGCATGACCCCCAGCGTCACCGCAAAACCGCGATTCAGCGGTGGGAACCAGATCGTCGAAATGCTGTGGGCTGCATCGCCCAGCCCGATTCGCGCCACCATCGCGGCCGCCGTCGCGACAAACAGCACCCGCAGATACTGCATAAACGCCACCAGCCGCACGTCAGCACCGAAGTCACCGGCCATTGCCACCATTGCTGAGGCGCCGCCCGGTGACGATCCCCATGCGCCGGTCGGGCCGGGCAGATGACTGAAGCGCACCAGCAGAAAGCCAGATAGCCCGCTGGCGGCCAGCGTCAGCAGCAGCACCGCCAGCACCACCGGCCAGTCCTGAATCAGCGGCGTCAGAATCGAAGGCGACAGGCTTTGCGCAATCATGCAGCCCAGTATCGCCTGAGCGAGCAGAAACAGCCGTTTATCAATCCGTAGCGTGGCGCCTGACAGCCCCATCACCACGCCGACAATCATCGGCCCCAGTAACAGCGCGGCGGGCAGGTGAAAAAATTGCAGTACGCCGCCCAACAGCACCGAGCTTAATAACAGCAGTGTCCACTGCGCGCGCAACGAGAGAGCGTCCATAAGAAGTTAATAATTTGTAAAAAGAGGGGAGTAGATTACGCAGAAATGCAGAGCGGGACCAGCAAAACGGGCCGTATCAGACGGCCCGTTGCGTGCTTTATAACCAGTTTTTGCGTTTAAAGTAGAGATAGGGTGCCAGACCCGCCAGAATCATCAGGCCGATGGCGGCCGGATAACCAAAGCTCCACTTCAGTTCGGGCATAAACTCAAAGTTCATGCCGTAGCTGGAGGCGACCAGCGTCGGCGGCAGGAACACCACAGAGACCACCGAGAAGATCTTGATGATGCGGTTCTGTTCGATGTTGATAAAGCCCATCGCCGCCTGCATCAGGAAGTTTACCTTCTGGAACAGCGACTCGTTGTGCGGCAGCAGCGATTCGATATCGCGCAGGATTTCACGCGCCTGCTCCAGCTGATTGCCCGGCAATCGCGCTTTGCGCACCAGGAAGTTGAGCGCGCGCTGGGTATCCATCAGGCACAGACGCACCTTCCAGCCAATATCTTCCAGTTCGGCTAAGCGGGACAGCGCCAGATCGTACTCTTCGCCCTGCTGGCCTTCCATAATCACCCGGCTGAGTTTTTCCAGTGCGCTGTAGATATTTTCGATCTCATCCGCCAGCTGTTCAATTTTGGTTTCAAACAGGTCGAGCAGCAGTTCGAACGCATTACCGTCAATCAGAGTCTGGTTACGGGCACGCATACGATAGAGCCGAAACGCCGGCAGTTCCCGTTCACGCAGGGTGTAGAGACGGCCTTCACGAATGGTGAACGCCACGGTGGAGTTACCGGCGTGATCTTCCGCATCTTCATAAAAGAAGAAGGAGTGAATATGCAGGCCATCTTCATCTTCGAAGAAACGTGCTGAGGCCTCGATATCTTCCAGCTCAGGTCGGGTTGCCAGGCTCTGGCCCAGCTCCAATTGCACCCGGTCACGCTCACCCTCTTCCGGTTCGATCAGATCGACCCAGACGGAGGTGGTCAGTTTGTCGTTTTCGTCTTCCAGCTCCAGACGCGTCAGGCGGCTGTGATCCAGTTTAAATGCGCTCAGCATAGCAATACTCCCCATTGCAGACTAAATGGGACAAGACCGTTCGCCGTTCCGCAAAGCGGAACGGGCAACCTGAACACGGAAACAGAGTTTCAAGGGTAAATCAGTGCTGACTCGGGCGACGGGATTAGGAAAGGGAGGTCGCTGATAACCGCTAAGGCTACCCGCGTAGAGAGGTAGCCTTAGATGTTATTCCTGTTATCCAGGTTAGTGAGCCAGCATCGACTGGGCGTGTCCAAGGCATTGTCCTCTCATGATAATAGTGGGCGCATGTTACGCTGAGACGAAAAAGTCGTCAACCGCAGCTAAAGGGTTTCCAGTTTGGCGTAAGCCGCCACTAACCACTTGATTCCCTGCCCCTGAAAGGCCACCTGCAGCCGGCTGTGCTCACCGCTGCCTTCCAGATTAATGATGGTGCCTTCACCAAATTTTGCGTGGTGAACCCGCTGGCCGAGCGCGAATCCGCTGTCGTTTTTGCTCACCGGCGCGCCCATCCGCTGGTGCTTCACCGGACGACTGACGCTGGCGCGTAAGCGCACCTCTTCAATGCACTCTTCCGGCAGTTCGCCGATAAAACGGGAGGGCCGGTGATACACTTCCTTACCATACAATCGGCGGGTTTCGGCATAGGTCAGCGTCAGCTTGATCATCGCACGGGTGACGCCAACGTAAGCCAGACGACGTTCCTCTTCCAGCCGGCCGCCTTCATCCAGCGACATCTGGCTCGGGAACATCCCCTCTTCCATCCCGACGATAAACACCTGACTGAACTCCAGCCCTTTTGCCGAGTGCAGCGTCATCAGCTGCACCGCATCCTGCCATTTGTCCGCCTGGCCTTCGCCTGCTTCCAGCGCCGCGTGCGATAAAAAGGCCTGCAGCGGCATTAAGTCTTCATCTTCATCCTGATAGCTGAACTGGCGCGTGGCGGTCACCAGTTCCTCAAGGTTTTCGATACGGGCCTGACCTTTTTCGCCTTTCTCCTGCTCATACATCAGCCACAGGCCGGAATCTTTGATCACCCGATCGGTCTGGACGTGCAGCGGCAACTCTGCGGTTTCAGTGGCCAGCGAATCAACCAGTTCACAAAAGCGTTGCAGCGCCGAGGCAGCCCGACCCGCCAGCGCCCGGGTTTGCAGCAGTTCACGCGTCGCCTGCCACAGCGTCATCTGCCGTTCACGCGCGGTCTGACGCACCACGTCGAGCGTACGATCGCCGACGCCACGCGTCGGGGTATTCACTACGCGCTCAAACGCTGCATCATCATTGCGGTTGGCCATCAGACGCAGATAGGAAAGCGCATCTTTAATCTCCTGACGTTCGAAGAAGCGCATACCGCCATAAATCCGGTACGGCATACTGCTTTGCAGCAGCGCCTCTTCCAGCACGCGCGACTGGGCGTTGCTGCGATAAAGAATGGCGCAATCGTTCAGCGCGTTGCCATTTTCCATCCACGTCTTGATGCGGTTTACCACAAAACGCGCTTCGTCCAGCTCGTTAAAGGCGCAATAGATGGAGATAGGCTCGCCATCGCTGCCGTCGGTCCACAGCTCTTTACCCAGACGCCCGTTGTTATTGGCGATCAGGGCGTTGGCAGACTTCAGAATGTTGTTGGTTGAGCGATAGTTTTGCTCCAGACGGATGGTTTCCGCGCCAGGAAAGTCCTGCAGGAAGCGCTGAATATTCTCAACCTGTGCGCCGCGCCAGCCATAGATAGACTGATCGTCATCACCGACGATGATGACCCGGCTGCTGTCACCCGCCAGCATACGGATCCACGCATACTGAATGTTGTTGGTATCCTGGAACTCGTCCACCAGCACGTTGGTAAAACGTTCGCGATAGTGATTAAGAATGTGCGGCTTGTTGAGCCACAGCTCATGTGCGCGCAGCAGCAGTTCAGCAAAATCGACTAAACCGGCGCGATCACAGGCTTCCTGATAGGCCTGATAGATGCGCAGCCAGGTCTGTTCGACCGGGTTACCGTAGCTTTCGATATGCTTTGGCCGCAGGCCTTCATCTTTTTTGCCGTTGATGTACCACATGCCCTGACGCGCTGGCCACTGCTTCTCATCCAGGTTCATCGATTTGATCAGGCGCTTGAGCAGGCGCAGCTGGTCTTCGCTGTCGAGGATCTGAAAATCCTGCGGCAGGTTAGCGTCCAGATGGTGCGCACGCAGCAGGCGGTGCGCCAGGCCGTGGAAGGTGCCGATCCACATACCACCCTGACTGGTGCCGATCAGTTGCTCAATACGGTGACGCATCTCGGCTGCCGCTTTGTTGGTAAAGGTTACCGCCATGATCGAGTAAGGCGAGCAGTTCTCGACCGACAGCAGCCAGGCGATGCGATGCACCAGTACCCGCGTTTTGCCGCTGCCCGCGCCTGCCAGCACCAGCAGGTTACTGCGCGGAGCCGCAACGGCCTCGCGCTGTTTGTCATTCAAACCGTCGAGCAGTTCAGAAACGTCCATAAGCCCCGTTTACCAAAGAAGAGAAGCGTCGTCGTCCGGTCTGGTCCGCCTGATGTCAGGCCGCGCGTTGCGGCAGCCGGTTGATGCAGCCGGCGGGTTAACACCCGGCGACCATCAGAACCGCAGCGCGAAAATGAGGAAGACGACTGGATAAATTTACAGCCATTATAGCAGTGAGGTGAGTGATGCCAACTGCGAAATTTCGACGTGTGGCAGCAGGCGCGCATCCGCGATCTGCATCAGGTTGCCCTGGCGCAGGTTAATCCAGCAGGCCTGCATCCCACAACGCAGCGAACCCGCCACATCGGTGGTGAGATCGTCGCCAACGTGCAGAATGTGTTGTGGCGCAATGTTCAGCCGCTGCGCCGCCCGCTGATACATATCCTGCCACGGCTTCGCGCGACCATCCGGTCCAGCCCGCAATGTGAACTGAAAGTAATCGGCCAGCCCCATTTTTTCCGGACAGGCATTACCGTTGGTGACCGCCACCAGCGGCACTTTTTCCGCCAGTTTTTTCAGCGTCTGATGGGTCTCATCCGGCATCTCAACCTGGCTACGCCACTGATGAAACACCGCCATCACCTGCTCTGCACCCGCCGTCGCTTCAGCAGCCGACAAGCCAATATTCAGCATCGCCAGCTCAACAGAACGCCGACGCCATTCCGACACGTCGTGATAGATCTCCGGCTCACGCTGTAACAACTCATCACGCAGCGCCTGATAGGCCTGCGGCGTAAAATCGCGCAGCGCCGGATGAAAGGCCTGCAACGCCGCATATGACTCAGCGGTGGTCCGGCGGATCACCGGATAATTATCATACAGCGTGTCATCAAGGTCGAAGGTGATCGCTTTGATGGCAGCCAGCGGACGATAAAACTTCATTCGTTCTTTCCTCGTTTGGCCCGGGGATGCGCAGCATCATAGACCGAAGCCAGATGCTGGAAGTCGAGATGGGTATAAATCTGGGTGGTCGAGAGGTTGGCGTGACCCAGCAGCTCCTGCACGGCGCGCAGATCGCCACTCGACTCCAGCAAATGAGTCGCAAAGGAGTGACGCAGTTTATGCGGATGAATATGGCTGGTGACGCCCTGCTTAATGCCCCATTCGGCGAAGCGCTTTTGCACGTTGCGCGTCGATATCCGGTTGCCGCGCGTAGAGAGGAACAACGCGTCATCTTCAGCGTTAAAGGCTGCTCGCAGCGGTAACCAGTGCTGGATCCAGCTGACAGCGGTGCGGCCAATCGGCACACGTCGCTCTTTGCTGCCCTTACCCACCACCCACACTTCGCCGGAATCAAGATCGACGTGGCGACAATCCAGATTCACCAGTTCAGAGAGACGCAGTCCGCCGCCGTACATCACTTCCAGCATGGTGCGGTCGCGCACCGCCAGCGGGTCGCTGGGATCGATCTCCAGCAGCTGGTTGACGTCATCCACATCAATATTTTTTGGCAGATGGCGCGCCTTACGCGGCGTCATCACCCCTTTAGCCGGGTTGGCGCTGAGTAAACCCTGGCTGACCTGCCAGTCGAGAAAACTGCGCAGCGCGGAGAGGCGTAACGCGAGGCTGCTGGCGGCCAGGCCGGCGCGACGACTGCGCGCGGCCATGCTGCGCACCTGCGCTGGCTCCAGTTGCGCCCAGCTACTGAGCTTCATCTCATCGGCGATGGCCACCAGCGCCGCCAGCTGGCGGGCATAGCTGCTTTGGGTCAGCGGACTGAGCTGGCGCTCCACTTTCAGGTAGCGCAGAAATCCGTCAACGGCCTCCTGCAGCGTGCTGCTCATGCGCGTTCAACCCAGCGGGTCAGCAAATCAGGCATCATCTGCGACAGGTGCTGCAACAGCAGCGTCCCCATGCCGGATTGATAATGCTGGCTGTCGCGACTGCTGAAGATCAGCACGCCCAGATCGCCGGCTTCACCCATCAGGGACATCGCAACCGAACCGATCGCTTTGGCCTGCGGCAACAGCAGCAGTAATTCCGGGCCATTAATATTACCCAGATAGTGCTGCTGATTGCCGAAGCGCTGAATCCGCAGCGGCTCAAATGCCTGACGCGACAGGCTAAGCTGGAAGAAATCAGAGGGCGCGCCGAGCTGCCATTTATCACTGAACAGGCGCACGTTAGCACCGGCCAGGCCGAGTTCACGCGCCCAGCGGTGCAGACGATTAAGCATCTCCTGCAGCGAATCGGCCGCCGCCAGATGGCTTTGCAGCGCCAGCAAGCGATCAAACAGCTCGTGATTGGCGGTCGCCTGCTCCATCAGCAGGGTGATCTCTTCTTCCAGCTGCTGAATATGGTTACGCTGCCGCGCCATGTGCCACTCAACCAGTGACACGCTGCCGCGCACTGGATGCGGCACCGCCATCTGTTCAATCTGGCGGGCGTTGCGGATGAAGAAATCGGGATTTTGCCGCAGATAATCGCTGACGGCCTGATCGTCCAGCAGAACGGTAGTGTCAGTCTGCTCTTCGATATTTTTCATAGATGAATAAACCCATCGTAGACGTGTGTGGCGGGTCCGGTCATATAGAGCGGCTGACCCGCCCCTTTCCAGGCGATATGCAGCGTTCCACCGGGCAGATCAACGCGCACTTTAGGCGCCAGAATGCCCTGCTGAATGCCGCAGGCAACAGCAGCGCAGGCACCGCTGCCGCACGCCTGCGTTTCCCCTGCGCCGCGTTCATACACCCGCAGACGAATATGTTCCGGATTGAGGATTTCCATGAAGCCGACGTTAACGCGATCCGGGAAGCGTTCATGGCTTTCCAGAATCGGGCCCAGCAGTTCAACCTGCGCGGTTTTCACACTTTCGACCTGAATCACGCAGTGAGGGTTGCCCATTGAGACCGCGCCCAGCATCACCGTCTGTTCGGCAACGCGCAGCAGATAGAGATTTTCGGCTTTATTGGCGCGAAACGGCACCTGCTGCGGCTCAAAATTGGGCTCGCCCATGTTGACGCGAACCTGATCGTCCGGCGTGACGCTCAACACCATCCGGCCATTTTGGGTACTGACGCGGATGTCGCTTTTGTTAGTCAGCCCTTTCAGCTGAACGAAGCGGGCAAAACAGCGCGCGCCATTGCCACACTGGGCGACTTCACTGCCATCGGCATTGAAAATGCGATAGTGGAAATCGAGATCGGGATCGTAAGGCGGCTCAACAATCAGCAGTTGATCAAAACCGATCCCCAGATGGCGATCGGCCAGCCGGCGGATCAGTTCCGGCGAGAAAAAGACGTTTTGCGTCACCGCATCGACCACCATAAAGTCGTTGCCGAGACCGTGCATTTTGGAGAACTGCATTTTTTGCTCCGCCGGATAAGCCATGATATTAGTTCGCTTGCGCGCTCGAATCGCCGGTCACCAGACCGTTCACATCCGCTTTGGATGCGTCAGCTTTCTGGCGTTCAGTCGGCGCTTGCTGTTTCTTCGGCTGGTCCTTTGGCTGGTCCTTTGGCGGGAAGTAGAGCGGCCCCTTCAGGCCACAACCGGCAAGGCTGGTCACGGCCAGCGCCATCGCCAACAGGCTTATCACTTTCTTCATTCTTTATGCTCTTCATGTCCTTTACCTGGATGCTTATCATCGCAGTTGAAGTTGGAAAAGCAACAGGAAATGCCCGCAAATAGCGTGAGCAGAGTGTCAGGACAGAAGTTGACGGCCGCCTGCGAAGGCAGGTGGCCGATCGCTATCAATGCACCTGATAGCGCGGCTGATAGTCGCCGTTGTCGTTGTCAGGCTGTGAAGCGCACAGCTGGGTTAGCGTCTGGCTGCGGAACGGAATCACCTGAAAACGTTCGCCAGTATTCACGATCTGATAAAACTGCGGCAGGTTGAAGTTGATAAAGCTTGAGCCGTAGGTGAAACGATCGTGCGATGAGGAGTAGAAGCGACTGACGTCACGCACCAGCTCCTCTTTGCTGCCTTCACAATGATGATAAACCTCTACCCGGTTGGTCTCATCCAGAATGTAGATATTGAAACCCCGCTCATCAGTGGTGTTTTCAAAGAAGAACTGGATGATGCCTTCGCTGGCATAGCCATTAACCACTGGCGGCAGCGGCGTCTGGTTGGTTTCCACCTTGATCGACAGTCCGTGCAGCTTGTTATTGGAGATGGCACCGTAAAATTCAACCGCGTTTTCCAGCTTCTGTACTGACACGCTCATGCGTTCAAAGAACAGTCCCCAGGTCTGGCCCGCCATGCGCAGCGCCTTAAAGCGCCCCGGTTCCTGACGCGTACTGGAGAGTCGCAGCTCAATGCATTCCGAGACCAGCTGTTGCACGCGGGTGCGGATCAGGCCTCGCAGATGCTGGCTGTAGCAGAACACTTCGACCGTATCGGGCGGCGCGGCATCCTGATGCATCTTACCAAGGATGGTTTTCAGCCCTTCGATCATCGCCTGTTCGCCGCTGAAGTGCAGCGTACGCACCTCATTCCACGAGTTACGGTAGAGCAGGTCGATACTGCCGATCAGGCACTGCTGCTGCTGGCCGAAGCTAAACACATCCAGCTTGCGGAAGTCGAAATGCACCACCTGATTGCGGAACGCCGAGGTCGGATCGTGCTCCAGATTGACGATAATCGCGAGGTGACGAATTTCACACGGACTGTAGAGCGCTTTCGGCGTCGGTGCCGGCAGGCGCAGCGGAAAATGACTGGAAACGTCATTGACCAGCTCCTGCAGGCGCGCCAGATCGCAGATCTCATTGCCTTTAATATGCAGTCGGGTTTTGCGGGTCAGCAGACCGTTAAACCACGCCCACGCCACCAGCTTATTCAGGTAACGGTTATATTCCAGCGGCTGATGGCTGATGATCGAATCCATATCCGGAGCCTGGTTATACAGGTACCAGCCAGAGCGATTGGCCCGGCCAGGCGGCACATGGATAAAGGTCAGATTCGGTTCAGAGAGGTCGGGCGAAATCTGTGGATTCACCAGGGTCACTTTGCCCGGCAGTGCTTCAAACGCGGCGTACAGTTTACGGGTCAACACACCGATATCCTGCGGACTCGCGCTGACGCTTAAATTGTTGCGGCGGGCAAAGCGGATCAGATTGCGATAACTCTGCATCATCGCATCCAGCAGTTCATTGTGCGCTTCACGCACCCGCTCGATTTTCCACTCAGCGCGGTTATCCAGGATGGCAATTTTCTCTTCATCCCAGCCCCACTCTTTCACCAGCTGCAGCAGAATTTCACGCCGCCAGCCGGTGCGGTGCTGATGCTCTTCGGTGCTGAGTTTTTCGCACACTTTAAGATAGAAGCAGCGGCGCACCAGATCGAGACGTGGCTGATCGTCCACGCTGGTCAGATAATGGGTGACGCGCTCCAGCATCATGCAATAGGGGTCAAGTCCGAAGCAGATGATTTCGCCGTCATGCAGACGCTGTTTGATGTCCATTGCCAGCAGTTGCGTATTCGGGTATTCCCAGCTGTAGGCTTCCAGCAGCAGGGTTTTCAGCACCGCTTTGTACGGTGAGTCGATGCTTTTATAGAGCTGCCACAGGCTGGCACCGAAATACTCTTCCGCCGACAGCGTGCCAAGGCCGCCCAGATCGAGCCACTCATTCGGCGTCAACACGCCTTTGGCATACAGCGACATCACGTAGTCGTCGTAATGGTGCTCTTCTTCGCCCGGCACCATATTCCACAGGATGCGTTTACCTGCCATGCGCACCGCAGTACGATAAAACTCATCCAGCAGCAGGATGTGCTGCGTCGAGCCGCAATCTTCACCGCCCAGATTACCGCTTTCGTTATGGCGGAACCGGTTCTCATCGATCAGGAAAAAGCTCACTTCCACACCCATGGAGACGCACCACTTCTGCAGCATGGTACATTTACGCTGCAGATTAAGGCGCTCTTCATTGTCCAGCCAGGATTGATGGCAGACCCAGATGTCGAGATCCGACACACTGTTCTGACCGACCGACGAGGTGCTGCCCATCGAATAGATGGCGGTGATCGGCATTTCGCCTTTTGGCGCATCCGCCAGACGCAGGTCGCTGTCGCCGGTCAAATCGGCCAGCAGCTGACGCTGATTTTCATCAGGCGTGAAGAAGCTGATGCCATGTGGAACGCTACCTTCAAGGTAACCCGGCATCTGCGGATGTTGATAATGTAATAAGGTTGGCAGCAGACTGTAGACGCGCTGAAAGGCGGGTCCCATGGCAGCCAGTGCACGATCGACGCGCAGCTGGTTGATTGCATCCAGTCTCTGTTTCAGTGTCTCAATGTAGAGGTACAAGACGTTTCGCCTGATTGTCCCAGTGTTTAAGCACCCTGTTTCCACCATCTGCCGCTTATAAAGTGTAAAAGTGGGCAGATTATTGCTGGAAACGTGATCAATCTAACACCCGGCAGATTGACCGTAAAGAAAGTTGCGCTACTTAACAGTTTAGCACGTTCTTACTGGCTTCCCGCCTTTTCAGCACCGGTATCAAAGTTAACGCTTGATAAATCGGGCCTAATTAGCGAGCAGGCCGTTTTCAATCCGTTGAAACTGACAGCATTCCCTCATAGATGATAGGATATTCAGTGAACGATCAAAATGGTTAACAGCATGTTAGACAAAATTTTCAGAATTGCTACAAGACAAAGTCCGCTGGCCTTATGGCAGGCACATTATGTACAGCAACGTTTGATGAGTGCCCATCCTGGCCTGCGCGTTGAGCTGGTGCCGATGGTCACCAAAGGTGACATTATCCTTGACACCCCCCTGGCTAAAGTGGGCGGCAAAGGGCTGTTTGTCAAAGAGCTTGAACAGGCCATGCTGGACGGCCGTGCCGATATGGCGGTGCACTCGATGAAAGATGTGCCGGTCGATTTCCCGCTGGGTCTGGGCCTGGTCACCATTTGCGAGCGCGATGATCCGCGCGATGCGTTCGTTTCTCATCATTATGATTCGATTGATGCTCTGCCGCACGGTGCGATGGTCGGAACCTCCAGCCTGCGCCGTCAGTGCCAGATCAGCGCGCGTCGCCCGGATCTGGTGATTCGATCGCTGCGCGGTAATGTCGGTACCCGCCTCGGCAAACTCGATGCCGGTGAATATGACGCCATTATCCTGGCCGTCGCCGGTCTCAAGCGTCTGGGCCTGGAAGATCGCATCCGTCAGGCGCTGCCCGCCGAGATTTCACTGCCCGCGGTCGGCCAGGGTGCGGTCGGCATTGAATGCCGTGTAGATGACGGCACCTTAATCAGCCTGTTACAGGCATTAAACCACGATGATACTGCCGTCTGCGTCAAAGCGGAACGTGCCATGAACACCCGCTTAGAGGGTGGCTGTCAGGTGCCTATCGGCAGTTTTGCCGTGCTGGAAGGCGATGAGCTCTGGCTGCGTGGCATGGTCGGCGCACCGGATGGCAGCGTAATGGTCAGCGGCGAGCGCCGTGGACCGCGTACTCAGGCCGAACAGATGGGTGTTTCACTCGCGGATGAACTGCTGAACGGCGGCGCGCGTGAAATCCTGCGAGAGGTCTATCAGGGCAACCGCCGGCATGACGATCCTGGTGACGCGTCCGGAACCCGCCGCAGCAGAGTTGGTGTTACGTCTGCATGCGCTGGGTAAGCAGGCCTGGAGCCTGCCGCTGATTGAGTTCGCGCCGGGCGTCGATCTGCCTCAGCTGCCGCAAAAGTTAGCGGAGCTGCAGCCTGGCGATCTGGTTTTTATCCTTTCACAGCAGGTTATCCACTACGCTCAGCACGCTGTCACAGCGTGGCCCGCCGGGCTGGACTATTATGCAATTGGTCGCTCTACTGCACTGGCGTTTCATACCGCCAGTGGTCATCAGGTGACCTGGCCACACGCGCAGGAAACCAGTGAAGAGCTGATCCGGTTAAACACGCTGCAGCAGGTTGCCCATAAACGTGCACTTATTTTACGGGGCGACCCTGGGCGTGAACTGCTGGCGGAAACATTAACTCAGCGGGGCGCAGAGGTAAGATTTGCGGCCTGTTATCAGCGCTGTCAGAAACAGTACAACGGCGCGACAGAAGGCCGGAGATGGCGCGATCGCGGCGTCTCAGTGCTGGTGGTCACCAGCGGTGAAATGTTACAACAGCTGTTTTCGCTATTCCCCGCAGTTGATCGTGAGGAATGGCTGCTCAACTGCCGACTGATTGTCGTCAGTGAACGTTTGGCTACCCTGGCCGCAGGATTGGGTTGGCAGGATATTCAGGTAGCCGATGGTGCCGATAACGATGCGCTGTTGCGCGCGTTACGCTGAACTTTAACAATGGGATGTGCCACATATGACGGAACAAAAAGACTCCTCCGCCATGGTTGAAGAAACCACCCCAGCGGTTGACCGCTCTGCGACCCTTAACACCCCCCCACCCCGTAAAACAAAAAACGGTGGCATGGTGCTGGGTGCGGTTGCGATCGTCATTGCGCTGGCAATTGGTGCGGGTTTATACCTTAATGGGAAACATCAGGCTGATTTACAGGCACAGACCAACCAGCGCCTGAGCGAGCAGCTTAGCGCGCTCCAGCAGCAGGCCAGCAGCGATAAGCAGCAGCTCACTCAACAGCTGAGCAGCACCGAAACGGCCCTGCAAAAAGCCGAGGCACAACAGGGCGCATCGGCAAAAGAACTGGAAACGCTGCGTGAAAAAGTCGCCGTGATTTCAGGCAACGATGTCCGCAGCTGGTTGCTGGCGCAGGCCGATTATCTGGTGAAGCTGGCGGGTCGCAAACTGTGGAGCGATCAGGATGTCACCACTGCCGCCGCGTTGCTGAAAAGCGCCGATGCCAGTCTGGCCGATATGAACGACCCGAGCGTGATGAATGTCCGTCGCGCCCTGACCCAGGATATCAGCACCCTCTCTTCGGTCACTCAGGTCGATTATGACGGTGTGATCCTGAAGCTGAATCAGCTGTCGAACAACGTCGATAACCTGCGTCTGGCCGATAACGACAGCGACGATGCGCCGATGGATAGCGACGGCGGTGAACTGTCAGGTTCGGTACGCGAATGGCGGCAGAATCTGGTGAAGAGCTGGCACAATTTTATGGATGACTTCATTACCATCCGTCGCCGCGACAATACCGCACAACCGCTGCTGGCACCTAATCAGGATGTTTATCTGCGTGAGAACATTCGCTCCCGCCTGCTGATCGCCGCCCAGGCGGTTCCGCGCCATCAGGACGAAATCTACAAACAGTCGATCGATACCGTCTCTGCCTGGGTCCGCGCCTGGTACGACACCAATGATGCCGCCACCAAAGCGTTTCTTGCCCAGCTGGATGAGCTGAGCCAGCAGAGCATCAATATGGATCTGCCAGATAATCTGGAAAGCCAGCCGTTACTTGAGCAGCTGATGCAAACCCGCGTGCGGAACCTGTTAGCGCAACCCTCTGCCGCAGCTAATCAGCAGGGAGGCTAAGCATGCTTAAGGTATTTATCCTCTTTATCCTGCTGATTGCGGGCGTGGTGCTGGGACCGATGATCGCCGGTCATCAGGGCTATGTGCTGATTCAGACCGACAACTGGAATATCGAAACCAGCGTCACCGGCCTGGTGATTATCCTGATCATCAGCCTGCTGGTGATTCTGGCGGTGGAGTGGCTGCTGCGTCGCGTGCTGCGTACCGGTGCCCGTACCCGTGGCTGGTTTACCGGCCGTAAACGTCGTCGCGCCCAGCGTCATACCCAGTCGGCGCTGATGAAGCTGGCAGAAGGCGACCATCGTCAGGTTGAAAAGCTGCTCTCTAAGGATGCCGATCATGCTGATGTGCCAGTCGCTAACTACCTGCTGGCAGCGGAAGCGGCGCAACAGCGTGGTGATGAAGCTCGCGCCAATCAGCATCTGGAGCGGGCGGCTGAGCTGTCAGACAGTAATACCATCCCGGTAGAAATTGCCCGCGCCCGCATTCAGCTGGCGCGTAACGAAGATCACGCCGCCCGTCACAGTATTGATCGCCTGCTGGAAGTCGCCCCGCGTCATCCTGAAGTGCTGCGTCTGGCCGAACAGGCTTATATCCGTACCGGCGGCTGGAGCGCCCTGCTGGATATTCTGCCGGCGATGCAGAAAGCGCAGGTGGGTGATGATGAACACCGCGCTGCGCTGCAGCAGCAGGCCTGGCTGGGCCTGATGAGTCAGGCGATGGCCGACCAGGGTAGCGATGGACTGAAGCGCTGGTGGGGCAATCTGAGCCGTAAAACCCGCCAGGAAACGACGCTGCAGGTGGCGATGGCTGACCACCTGATTGAGTGTGACGATCACGATACCGCGCAGTCAATCGTGCTGGAAGGGCTGAAACGTCACTATGACGATCGGCTGGTGCTGCTGATGCCGCGCATTAAGAGCGGCAATCCGGAAGCGCTGGAGAAAGCGTTACGCCAGCAGATCAAACAACACGGTGCGACGCCGCTGCTGCACAGCACGCTGGGTCAGTTACTGATGCGTCATGGCGAATGGCAACAGGCGGCCGAGGCGCTGCAGCAGGCACTGGCGCAACGTCCTGATGCGTTCGACTACGCCTGGCTGGCGGATGTGTATGATCGTCTGCATCGTCCGGAAGAAGCGGCGAAAATGCGTCGTGAAGGGTTACTGCTGACGCTGAAGAATAATCCCGGCGCCTGATCGGGTTTAACGGAGTATGAAAGCCGGGCCTGCCCGGCTTTTTTGTGCCCGTCATTTACCACCCGTCGGCAGTAAAGCGCAGATAAAAAAACACCTGCCATTGGCAGGTGTAAGATCAGGTCGGTAAGACAACCGGGAGGTACCTGACTCAACGTGGTGTCCGTTAACCCTGTAAGACTTACGCGATACAGGCAGGCAGACAACAGGTACCTAAAAATTGGCTCTGCATCATTCCCAGGTTTATGTTGCATCAGCAAACATAAGAGGTGGAATGAGCATCTACAAATTCATTATTGCATAATTCATGCCAGGTTTATGATTATTTTTAAAACATCAATAAATCAGCAGGTTAAAGAATTAACTGAAAGCTTCCTCCGGGAGACCTGCCGGGAAGTGTAGGTGTCCAGCGACATCGGTGACTTTCTCTGTCTCTAAATAGAGACAATTAAAATGAACTGACTGTGAACGCAATAAAAACAATGACTTATTTGTCGGCAATTCACGACGCTGCCGATCCTGCTCATACTGCTGGCGAAATGAAAAGAGATGAATCTGGCTACAATGAACAGGCTCAACGCGCAGACACGCTTTTACCCTTGGGCAGGCTTCACTTCAGGAAGCAGACACATCAGGTACTTACATTAGCTCTCCAGACGGCTGCTAGCCCAAACCAGAGTCAATCTGCTCGCAATGCAAATGCTCAACGCGCAGGGAATACGGTCAGAGGAGGAAAGCGTCCCGCGCCAGGGACACAAACGCCGGGAGCGTTTTTGAACAACGCAAAGCGTTGGCCCGTTTACGGGCGCACCTCAGGGATGAGGTGCGTAATCGCGCGGGCCGAGCGGCCATGGATGGCATTAGCGCCTTTCCCATCTGACCATATTCCCTTCGCAGGCTCGAACTTACAGCTACGCTGTCCCTCTGCACCCTACCCCAATCTCCCGCAGAAATTCTCATCCTCTTTGTATT
>NZ_MLFN01000025.1 GCF_002095315.1 Pantoea conspicua | reverse complement strand
CGCTGGCCCCGGTCCAGGCGGCCAGCGCCACTCGCCAGAGCGTCCCGCAATACCTGAGCGGATTAGGCACCGTGACCGCAGCCAATACTGCTACGGTACGCAGCCGGGTAAATGGCGATCTGGTAGCGATTCACTTTACTGAAGGCCAGCAGGTCAAAGCCGGTGAATTGCTGGCGGAAGTCGATCCGCGTCCTTATCAGGTGGCGTTAACCCAGGCGCAGGGCCAGCTGGCGAAAGATCAGGCCACGCTGGCGAATGCCCGGCGCGACCTGGCGCGTTTTGAGAAACTGGCGAAAAGTTCACTGGTGTCACAACAGGAGCTGGATACCCAGCGCTCGCTGGTGAGCGAAACCCTGGGCACTCTGAAGGCAGATGAAGGCAGCGTCGCCAGCGCCCAGCTTAATCTGACCTACAGCCGTATCACCGCGCCCATTGCTGGCCGGGTCGGCCTGAAGCAGGTTGATGTCGGCAACTACGTCACCAGTGGCGATACCACCGGCATTGTGGTGATCACCCAGACGCAGCCGATCGACGTGGTATTCACGCTTGCCGAAAACAATATCAGCCAGATTCTCAAGGCGCAGAAAAGCGGCGAAACGCTGCAGGTCGAAGCCTGGGATCGCAGTAATCAGACGCTGATCGCCAGCGGTAAGCTGCTGAGTCTGGATAACCAGATTGATGTCACCACCGGCACCATCAAAATCAAAGCGCGGTTCGATAATCAGGACGACGCTCTGTTCCCGAATCAGTTCGTTAACGTCCGGCTGAAGGTCAACACGCTGCAGGATGCGATAGTGATCCCGGCCGCTGCGCTGCAGATGGGCAATGAAGGCCACTTCGTCTGGGTGGTTAACAGTGACAATAAAGTCAGTAAGAAAAGCGTGATTGCCGGTCTGCAGGACAGCCAGAAAGTGGTGATCAGCGCTGGTCTGGAAGCCGGTGAGCGGGTGGTGACTGACGGTCTGGATCGCCTGACCGAAGGGGCAACAGTGGAGATTGTCGCGCCGCAAAGTACCGCCCCGCACAGCAGCCGTGCGACCCTGCCGTCGAAGGGAGAGCGTGAGTAATGCAGGTGATGCCTCCCGATCACAGCGGTGGACCGTCACGCCAGTTTATTCTGCGTCCGGTGGCCACCACGCTGTTGATGATTGCCATTCTGCTGGCGGGCGTGCTGGGTTACCGCTTTCTGCCGGTCTCAGCGCTGCCGGAAGTCGATTACCCGACGATTCAGGTAGTCACACTCTATCCCGGCGCCAGCCGGATGTCGTCACCTCGTCGATTACCGCGCCACTGGAGCGTCAGTTCGGCCAGATGTCGGGCCTGAAGCAGATGGCATCGCAGAGTTCAGGCGGCGCATCGGTGGTGACGCTGCAGTTCCAGCTCAGTCTGCCGCTCGACGTGGCGGAGCAGGAAGTGCAGGCGGCGATTAACTCCGCCACCAACCTGTTGCCTGACGATCTGCCTAACCCGCCGGTCTACAGTAAAGTGAACCCGGCCGATCCGCCAATCATGACGCTGGCCGTTACCACCAGCAGTATGCCGCTGACCCAGGTGCAGGACATGGTGGAAACCCGGGTGGCACAGAAAATTTCCCAGGTCAGCGGTGTGGGCCTGGTGACGTTGTCCGGCGGTCAGCGGCCCGCGGTGCGGGTCAAAATGAACGCCCAGGCGCTGGCGGCGCTGGGCCTGACCAGCGAGACGGTGCGCACCGCCATCAGTAACGCCAACGTCAATTCGGCCAAAGGCAGTCTGGATGGGCCAGCGCGCTCGATTACCCTGTCGGCCAACGATCAGATGAAGTCGGCAGAAGATTACCGCCAGCTGATCATCAGCTACAACAATGGCGCACCGGTGCGGCTGGGTGATGTCGCCACCATTGAGCAGGGTGCGGAGAATAGCTGGCTGGGAGCCTGGGCCAACCGCGACGCCGCGATTGTACTCAACGTACAGCGTCAGCCGGGTGCCAATATTATTGCCACCGCCGATAACATCCGCGCCATGCTGCCGGCGCTGACGGCGGCGCTGCCAAAATCGGTCTCGGTTAAACTGCTGACCGATCGCACCACCAATATTCGCGCGTCAGTGAACGATACCCAGTATGAGCTGATGCTGGCGATGGCGCTGGTGGTGATGATCATCTATCTGTTCCTGCGCAACGTGCCTGCCACACTGATCCCGGCGGTAGCGGTACCGCTGTCGCTGATCGGCACGTTTGCGGCAATGTACTTTCTCGGCTTCTCGATCAACAACCTGACGCTGATGGCGCTGACCATCGCCACCGGCTTTGTGGTCGATGACGCGATTGTGGTGATTGAGAACATCTCCCGCTACATCGAAAAAGGGGAAAAACCGCTGACCGCGGCGCTGAAAGGCGCAGGCGAAATCGGTTTTACCATCATCTCGCTGACCTTCTCGCTGATTGCGGTATTAATCCCGCTGCTGTTTATGGGCGATGTGATTGGACGTCTGTTCCGCGAGTTTGCCGTGACGCTGGCGGTGGCGATTCTGATTTCAGCGGTGGTCTCACTGACCCTGACGCCAATGATGTGCGCCCGGATGCTGAGCGCCGAGTCGCTGCGTAAGCAGAACCGTTTCTCACGCGCCAGCGAAGCGATGTTTGATCGCATTATTGCCGTCTACGGCCGCGGTTTGCGCCGGGTGCTTAATCATCCGTGGCTGACCTTATCGGTGGCGCTCAGCACTCTGGTACTGACGCTGCTGCTGTGGATGATGATCCCAAAAGGCTTCTTCCCGCAGCAGGACAACAGCATTATTCAGGGTACGCTGCAGGCACCGCAGTCGGTCTCCTACGCCAGCATGGCCGAGCGTACCCGCGACGTCGCCTCGATTATCATGAAGGATCCGGCAGTGCAGAGCATGACCTCGTTTGTCGGCGTCGACGGCACCAACGCCGCGCTGAACAGCGCACGATTGCAAATTAACCTCAAGCCACTCGACCAGCGTGAAGACCGGATTCCGGTGATTCAGCAACGGCTGCAACAGCAGGTCAGTCAGATCCCGGGCGTACAGTTATGGCTGCAGGCGGTGCAGGATCTCACCATCGATACTCAGGCGAGTCGCACGCCGTATCAGTTTACGCTGCAGTCGGGCTCGCTGGCGTCGCTCTCCACCTGGGTGCCTGCGCTGCTGGCCGAGCTCAACACCCTGCCGCAACTGCGGGACGTCAGCAGCGACTGGCAGGATCAGGGGCTGGAAGCCTATATCAATGTCGATCGTGCCAGCGCCAGCCGGCTGGGCATCAGCATGGCTGACGTGGATAACGCACTGTATAACGCCTTTGGCCAGCGACTGATCTCCACCATTTACACCCAGGCCAATCAGTATCGCGTGGTGCTGGAGCAGGACAACCGCGCCACGCCCGGCCTGCAAAGTCTGGACGGCATTCGTCTGGCCAGCAGCGACGGCGGCAGCGTGCCGCTAAGCACCTTCGCCCGGATTGAGCAGCGTTATACGCCGCTCAGCATTAACCATCTCGACCAGTTCCCGTCAGCTACCTTCTCGTTCAACGTGGCTGACGGCTATTCGCTGGAGGATGCGGTCAACGCGGTGTCGCAGGCGGAAGCGCAGCTCGGTATGCCAGCCGACATGATGACCCAGTTCCAGGGCAGCACGCTGGCGTTTGAAGCGGCGCTAAGCAGCACCGTCTGGCTGATTGTGGCGGCCATCGTGGCGATGTACATCGTGCTCGGGGTGCTGTATGAGAGCTTTATCCATCCAATCACTATCCTGTCGACGCTGCCGACCGCTGGCGTCGGGGCGCTGCTGGCGCTGATGCTCAGTGGCAACGAGCTGGATATTGTGGCGATCATCGGCATCATTCTGCTGATCGGTATTGTGAAAAAGAACGCCATCATGATGATCGACTTCGCGCTGGCGGCCGAACGTGAACAGGGGATGCGGCCTTACGATGCGATTTATCAGGCCTGCCTGCTGCGTTTCCGGCCGATTCTGATGACCACCCTGGCGGCGCTGCTGGGCGCCTTACCGCTGATGCTCAGTACCGGCGTTGGCGCGGAACTGCGTCATCCGCTGGGGATTGCGATGGTCGGCGGGCTGATTGTCAGTCAGGTTCTGACCCTGTTTACCACGCCGGTGATCTACCTGCTGTTTGATCGGCTGGCGCTGGCGACCCGCCGTCGCTTTGGCCGCACGGAGGCCGCAGAGTGAAGTTCTTTGCGCTGTTTATCCATCGGCCGGTTGCTACTACCCTGCTGACGCTGGCGATTGCGCTGGCCGGCATTCTCGGGTTTCGCCTGCTGCCGGTCGCCCCGCTGCCGCAGGTTGATTTCCCGGTGATCGTCATCTCAGCCTCACTGCCCGGCGCTGCGCCGGAGATCATGGCCTCGTCGATCGCCACGCCGCTGGAGCGTTCGCTGGGCCGCATCGCCGGGGTCAGTGAAATGACCTCAACCAGCTCGCTGGGCAGCACCCGCATTATCCTGGTGTTCGATTTTGATCGGGATATCAACGGCGCGGCGCGTGATGTGCAGGCGGCGATTAATGCCGCGCAGAGCCTGCTGCCGACCGGGATGCCGTCGCGTCCGACCTGGCGCAAAGTAAACCCTTCTGATGCGCCGATCATGATCATGACGCTGACCTCGGACAGCTACAATCCGGGTCAGCTGTATGACTACGCCTCGACCCAGCTGGCGCAGAAGCTGTCACAGATTGAGGGCGTGGGCGATGTCACCGTGGGCGGCAGTTCGCTGCCTGCGGTACGTGTGGCGCTTAATCCCCAGGCGCTGTTTAATCAGGGTGTGTCGCTGGATGCGGTGCGCACCGCCATCAGCAATGCCAACCAGCGGCGGCCGCAGGGCGCACTGGATGATTCGCAGCAGCGCTGGCAGTTGCGTACCAATGACGCGCTGCAGACCGCCAGTGAGTATCAGCCGCTGGTGGTGCACTACAACAACGGCGCGGCGGTCAGGCTGTCGGACGTGGCGACAGTCGAGGATTCGGTTCAGGACGTGCGCAACGCCGGGATGTCGCGCGGTAAACCGGCGGTGCTGCTGCTGATTCGCAAAACTCCCGAAGCTAACGTCATCGATACCGTCGATCGCATCCGTGCCGAACTGCCGCTGCTGCACGAGGTGATCCCGGCCGCTATCGATCTGCAGATTGCGCAGGATCGCTCGCCGACCATTCGCGCTTCACTGCATGAAGTAGAGCAATCGCTGGTGATTGCCGTCGGGCTGGTGATTCTGGTGGTGTTCGCCTTTTTACGTTCCGGTCGCGCCACGCTGATCCCCGCTGTTGCGGTGCCGGTTTCGCTGATTGGCACCTTCGCCGCGATGTATCTGTGCGGCTTCAGTCTGAATAACCTGTCGCTGATGGCGCTGACCATCGCCACCGGCTTTGTGGTGGATGATGCGATTGTGGTGCTGGAGAACATCGCCCGCCACGTCGAGGCGGGAATGAAACCGCTGCCCGCGGCGCTGAAAGGGGTACGTGAAGTCGGCTTTACCGTGCTCTCAATGAGTCTGTCGCTGATTGCGGTCTTCCTGCCGCTGCTGATGATTGGCGGGCTGATTGGCCGCTTCTTCGCCGAGTTTGCCGTCACCCTGTCGGTCGCGATCGTGATTTCGCTGTTTATCTCGGTTACCCTGACGCCGATGATGTGTGCGTATCTGCTGAAACCCACTGCGCCGGGCAGCCAGCCACGACGGCATGGCTCAGGCCGGCTACTGCTGGCGATCCAGCAGGGCTATGGCCGATCGCTGAGCGTGGTGCTGAACCATGCCCGCTGGGTACTGCTGCTGTTTTTGTCCACCATCGGCCTGACCATCTGGCTGTTTATCAGCATTCCGAAAACCTTTATGCCTGAACAGGATACCGGCCGGCTCTCCGGCTTTATCTCGGCAGATCAGAGCATTTCGTTCCAGGCGATGCGCAGCAAGCTGCAGGATTTTATGGAGATCGTCGGTGCCGATCCGGCCGTCGAAAGTGTGGTCGGCTTTACCGGCGGGATGCGCACCAACAGTGGCTCAATGTTTATCTCGCTGAAACCGCTCTCCGAGCGTAAAGAGAGCGCCCAGGAGGTGATCGCCCGCCTGCGGATCAAACTGGCGAAGGAGCCAGGCGCTAACCTCTACCTGAATGCGGTGCAGGATCTGCGCGTCGGAGGACGGGAGTCGAATGCCAGCTATCAGTATTCGCTGCTGTCGGACGATCTCAATGACCTGCGGACCTGGGAGCCCAAAATCCGTCAGGCCTTCGCCGCCCTGCCGCAGCTGGCGGACGTCAACTCCGATCAGCAGGATAAAGGCAGTGAGATGGACCTGACCTACGATCGTGAAAGCATGGCACGGCTTGGCATCAGCGTCTCTGACGCTAACGCCCTGCTGAACAACGCCTTTGGTCAGCGTCAGATCTCCACCATCTATCAGCCACTGAATCAGTACAAAGTGGTGATGGAGGTCGATCCGCGCTACACCCAGGACATCAGCGCCCTGTCGCAGATGTTTGTCATCAACAGCGAAGGCAAAGCGATTCCGCTGTCGTGGTTTGCGAAGTGGCAACCGGCCAACGCCCCACTGTCGGTTAACCATGAAGGGCTCTCGGCAGCATCGACCATCTCGTTTAACCTGCCGGAAGGGGTATCGCTGTCGCAGGCATCCGAAGCGATCGATCGCACCATGACCGCGCTTGGTGTCCCCTCCAGCGTGCGCGGCAGCTTTGCCGGTACCGCTCAGGTGTTTCAGCAGTCGCAGAGCAGTCAGCTCTGGCTGATGCTGGCGGCGATTGGCGCGGTCTATATCGTGCTGGGGATTCTGTATGAGAGCTATGTTCATCCGCTGACCATTCTGTCGACGCTGCCATCGGCCGGGGTCGGCGCGCTGCTGGCGCTGGAACTGTTCGATACCCCGTTCAGCCTGATTGCGCTGATCGGGATTTTACTGCTGATCGGCATCGTGAAAAAGAACGCTATCATGATGGTAGATTTCGCCCTTGAGGCGCAACGCAACGGCCAGCTCAGCGCGCACGATGCGATTTTTCAGGCCTGTCTGCTGCGCTTCCGGCCGATTCTGATGACCACGCTGGCGGCGCTGTTTGGTGCGCTGCCACTGGTGCTGACCAGCGGTGACGGCGCGGAATTGCGCCAGCCGCTCGGCATTACCATTGCCGGTGGTCTGGTAATGAGCCAGTTGCTGACGCTCTACACCACGCCAGTGGTCTATTTGATGATGGATAAACTGCGGCGTAAAAAACGTCCGCTGGTCACAGCGCAGCAGCAATAACGGGGTGTGCGACGCAGCAGCGTCGCGCGGGGTGAACAGAGCGAAGTGACGTGATTTTCGGGGCTGAACGATGAACACACAGAGCGCAAATGTCCGCTGGCAATTATGGATAGTGGCGATCGGCTTCTTTATGCAGACGCTGGATACCACCATTGTTAATACCGCCATTCCGGCGATGGCGCACGATCTGGGCGTCAGTCCACTGCATATGCACTCGGTGATTGTTTATTACGTGCTGACGGTAGCGGTAATGCTGCCGGTCAGCGGCTGGCTGGCCGACCGCTTCGGGGTACGCAATATTTTCTTCAGCGCCATTGTGTTGTTCAGCCTCGGCTCACTGCTGTGCGCCCTCTCCACCACACTTGACCAACTGGTGATGTCGCGGGTGGTTCAGGGCATTGGCGGCGCGATGATGGTACCGGTCGGGCGTCTGACGGTGATGAAAATCGTGCCGCGTGAGCAGTATATGTCGGCAATGACCTTTGTGACGCTGCCGGGTCAGATCGGTCCGCTGCTGGGGCCAGCGCTGGGCGGTGTGCTGGTGGAGTACGCCAGCTGGCACTGGATTTTCCTGATCAACATTCCGGTCGGTATTGCGGGTGCCGTCGCGACCCTGATGCTGATGCCGAACTATGCGATGCAAACCCGACGGTTTGACCTCAGCGGCTTTATCCTGCTGGCGGTGGGTATGGCGACCTTAACCCTGGCGCTGGATGGTCAGCGCAGCAGCGGCGGCTCGCCGTTACTGCTCGGCGCGATGATCCTGGTCGGGATATTCTCACTGTTGTTCTATCTGATGCATGCGCGCAGCAATGACAATGCGCTGTTCAGCCTGAAACTGTTTGATAACCGCATCTACTCGATTGGCCTGCTCGGCAGCTTTACCGGCCGCATCGGCAGCGGCATGCTGCCGTTTATGACGCCGATTTTTCTGCAGGTCGGCATGGGCTACAGTCCGTTTCACGCCGGGCTGATGATGATCCCGATGGTGCTGGGCAATATGGGGATGAAGCGCATCGTGGTGCGCATCGTAAACCTGTTCGGCTATCGCAACGTGCTGGTGGTGTCGACCATTGCGCTGGCACTGGTGGTGGTGCTGTTTCCGCTGGTGGCGATACTGGGCTGGGTCTGGCTGCTGCCGCTGGTGCTGTTTCTGCAGGGCATGGTCAACGCCATCCGCTTCTCTTCAATGAATACCCTGACGCTGAAAGAGCTGCCCGATGAACTCGCCTCCAGCGGTAATAGCTTGCTGTCGATGATTATGCAGCTGTCGATGAGTATCGGTGTCACCGTGGCGGGTTTACTGCTGGGTGCCTTTGCTCAGGATGGTGCCAGCGACAGCAGTGCAGAACATCAGATGTTTATTTATGCCTACCTGTGCATGTCCTTGATTATTATCCTGCCAGCGCTGGTGTTCTGGCGCGTGCCGCAGCAGGTCAGTAAAAACGTCGACTTACGACGCCGGAGAAAGTCATGAGAGTTAACCTGCGCATCGGCATTGGCGCCAAGCTGTTTATGGCGATTTTCTCGACCTGCATGCTGGTATTAATCACCATGCACTGGGGCGTGCGCCTGAGCTTTGAACACGGCTTTGTTGATTACATCAAGCGCGGCAACGAACAACGGTTAAGCATGCTCGGTGACGCGCTGGCCGATCAGTATGAGCAGCACGGCAACTGGGATTTCCTGCGCCACAACGATCGGCTGGTGTTTAATATTCTGCGGTCGCTGGAGCAGAATCCCGACAGCAATAATCAGCTGCCGCCACACGGCTGGCGTACCCAGTTCTGGATCCTTGACCAGCAATATAAAGTGATGGTCGGCCCGCGCTCGCCGGTGCCGCCAGAGGGATCGCGGCGTAATATCACCACCAGCAACGGCAAAGTGGTCGGCTGGGTGATTGGCTCGCCGCCGGAACGGCTGACGCGCAGCACCGACATCAATTTTGATCAACAGCAGCGGCGTACCAGCTGGTATATCGTCGCGTTGTCCACGCTGCTGGCAGCGCTGGCCACCTGGCTGATGGCGCGCGGCCTGCTGGCACCGGTCAAACGGCTGGTTGATGGTACCCATCATCTGGCGGCCGGTAATTTTGCCACCCGGGTTGAGGTTGGCAGCCAGGATGAACTGGGACAGCTGGCCGGCGACTTCAACCTGCTGGCCAGCTCGCTGGAAAAAAACGAAAGCATGCGCCGCGCCTTTATGGCGGACATCTCGCACGAGTTGCGTACCCCGCTGGCCATTTTGCGCGGCGAGCTGGAGGCGATGCAGGATGGTGTGCGTAAAATTACGCCGGAGGCAATCGCCTCGCTGCAGAGTGAAGTCGTGGTGCTGACCAAGCTGGTGGACGATCTGCATCAGCTTTCCCTTTCTGATGAGGGCGCCCTCGCCTACCGTAAGCAGGCGACCGATCTGGTGCAGTTGCTGGAGGTGACCGCTGGCAGCTTTGCGGAACGCTACCGCGCCTATGGCTTAACCCTGAAGCTGCAATTACCAGATGAAGCCCCGTTCTTTGGCGATCCTGATCGACTGATGCAGCTGTTCACCAACCTGCTGGAAAACAGCCTGCGCTATACCGACAGCGGGGGCCGGGTCGAGGTGAAATTGTGGTATGAAGCCCCTTACTGGCGTATCGATCTGGAAGACAGTGCGCCCGGCGTCGACGGAGAACACCAGACGCAGATTTTCGAACGCTTCTTCCGTACCGAAGGCTCGCGTAACCGGGCCAGCGGCGGGTCGGGACTCGGCCTGGCGATCTGTAAAAACATCGTTGATGCGCACGGTGGTAACATCTCTGCAGAGCACTCTGATTTAGGTGGACTGAAAATCGCGCTACACTTGCGCTACGTTCCCTCTGTGTAACTGCTTATGAGCCAGCCAAACCACGACCCTTTAATTCTGGTGGTCGAAGATGAGCCAAAACTGGCGCAGCTGATGATCGATTATCTGCACGCCTCCAATTACCGCACCCACCATATTGCCGATGGCAATGCGGTGCTGGATTACGTACGCCAGTCACCGCCCGACCTGATGCTGCTGGATTTGATGCTGCCCGGCACTGATGGACTGACGCTGTGCCGCGAAATCCGCCGCCACTCTGAACTGCCGATCATCATGGTGACCGCTCGCACCGAAGAGATCGATCGACTGCTTGGGCTGGAGATTGGCGCCGATGACTATATCTGCAAGCCATTCAGCCCGCGCGAAGTGGTGGCCAGGGTGAAAACCATTCTCCGCCGGGTGAAACGCAGTGCCGAAGAGGTGCAGAACAGCTCGCTGCTGACGATAGATGAAGGCCGCTTTGTTGCCAGCTGGCGCGATCGGCCGCTGGATTTGACCCCGGCAGAGTTTCGCCTGCTGAAAACGCTGTCGCTGGAGCCTGGCAAAGTGTTTTCGCGTGAGCAACTGCTCAACCATCTGTATGACGACTACCGTGTGGTCACCGATCGGACCATTGACAGCCATATCAAAAATCTGCGCCGCAAGCTGGAAAGCCTTGATAGCGAACAACCTTTTATCCGCGCCGTCTACGGCATGGGCTATCGCTGGGAAGCCGACGTCTGTCATTTGATCTAGTTTGATCCCGATCAATTTACTTCCGTTTTCTCACTGCCTACAATTCCGCACCTTTAGCAGGGCCTCTGACCGGCCCTGCCGCTGTCGCCTGAGGCGGCATACTGACCTGACATCAGTGAGAACCCGATGAAACCCGAACTGCTTTCCCCTGCCGGCACGCTGAAAAACATGCGCTACGCCTTCGCCTATGGTGCCGATGCGGTCTATGCTGGCCAGCCACGCTACAGCCTGCGGGTGCGCAACAATGAATTTACCCACGAAAACCTCGCCAAAGGGATCGATGAAGCGCACGCGCTAGGCAAAAAGTTCTATGTGGTGGTCAACATTGCGCCGCATAACGCCAAACTGAAAACCTTTATTCGTGATTTAACGCCGGTAGTGGCGATGCAGCCTGATGCGCTGATTATGTCCGATCCAGGCCTGATCATGCTGGTGCGGGAAGCCTTTCCCCAGATGCCGATTCATCTGTCGGTGCAGGCGAATGCGGTTAACTGGGCGACGGTAAAGTTCTGGCAGCAGATGGGGCTGAGCCGGGTGATTCTGTCTCGCGAACTGTCGCTGGAAGAGATTGCCGAAATCCGCCAGCAGGTACCGGAGATGGAGCTGGAAGTGTTTGTTCACGGCGCGCTCTGCATGGCCTATTCCGGCCGCTGCCTGCTCTCCGGTTACATGAATAAACGCGATCCCAATCAGGGCACCTGCACCAACGCCTGCCGCTGGGAGTATAAGGTGGCCGAAGGTCAGCAGGATGAGGTGGGCAACATCGTCGGTATCCACCAGCCGATCCCGGTGCAGGATGTCACGCCGACACTCGGCGTGGGGCAGCCAACCGACAAAGTCTTTCTGCTGGAAGAGAAGATGAAGCCGGGCGAGGTGATGAGCGCCTTTGAAGATGAGCACGGCACCTACATCATGAACTCCAAAGATCTGCGCGCGGTGGCACACGTTGAGCGCCTCAGTCAGATGGGCGTCCACTCGCTGAAGATCGAAGGCCGCACTAAATCTTACTATTACTGCGCCCGCACCGCGCAGGTCTATCGTCGGGCGATTGACGATGCCGCCGCCGGGAAACCTTTTGATCCATCGCTGCTGGAAACGCTGGAAGGGCTGGCCCATCGCGGTTACACCGAAGGCTTCCTGCGTCGTCATACCCACGACAGCTACCAGAACTATCAGCAGGGCTTTTCAGTCTCCGATCGTCAGCAGTTCGTGGGCGAATTTACCGGTGAGCGACGGGATGCCTGGGCAGAAGTGGCGGTGAAAAACAAATTCATGCTGCACGATCAGCTGGAGATCATGACGCCTGCCGGGAATCTGATGTGTCAGCTGGATGCGCTGCAGAATGCGCGCGGCGAGGCGATCGATGTCGCACCCGGTGACGGGCATCGCGTCTGGCTGCGGGTGCCGGAGGAGGTTGATCTGCGTTTCGGCCTGTTGCTGCGCAACTTTGCTGACGGTCAGGACACGCGCGATCCGCATGCAAATCGTTTACCAACTGAAACATTTTGATGAAGTTAGAACAGGATCACAGACCCCTGAGCGGCGCTGCCTTATAGTCCCGCCTGCTGCTAACGAGTAACAACAATCAGCAGGTTATTACTGGAACCACCTCATTCACCCGCCCGGCTCCCCCGTGCGGGTTTTCTTTTTTCTCACTTTCGCCAATAATTTTCAGCGGTCAGCTATGTTATAACCCTCCTCTCACTCTGTAGATCTTCAAGGAACAGATAATGGATAAAAAATCGCTTACGCTGCTGATTCTGAATGGAAAAGGCGCAGGCAATGATGATCTGCGTGACGCTATCAGCTCGCTGCGTGAAGAAGGTTTTGATATCGCGGTGCGCGTGACCTTTGAAAAAGGTGACGGCGACCGCTATGTCAAAGAGGCGATTGCGCTACAGGCAGAGACCATAGTCGCTGGCGGCGGTGACGGCACCATCAATGAGATCGCTACCGCGCTGGCAGCCTCTGAAGCGGCCCATCGTCCGGTGCTCGGCATCCTGCCGCTCGGCACCGCCAACGATTTTGCCACCAGCGTTGGCATTCCCGAAGGGATGGAGCCCGCGTTGCGGCTGGCCATTCAGGGCAAAGCCAGCAGCATTGATCTGGCGCGGGTCAATCAGACCCACTATTTCATTAATATGGCGACCGGCGGATTTGGCACCCGGATCACCACCGAAACGCCGGAAAAACTGAAATCGGCCCTGGGTGGCGTCTCCTACTTTATTCATGGCCTGATGCGGATGGATGCCCTCAAGCCTGATACCTGTGAAATCAGCGGGCCTGACTTTCATTGGCAGGGCGATGCGCTGGTGATCGGAATTGGCAATGGCCGCCAGGCGGGCGGCGGACAGCGTCTCTGTCCATCGGCGCTGATCAACGATGGCCGGCTGGATGTCAGCATTGTGACTGCCCAGGAGCTGCTGCCCACGCTGCTGCACTCGCTGACCGGCGATGATGACAACCCAGGCATCGTCACCACCCAGCTGCAGTCGCTGACTATCCGCTCACCGCATGAAATGACCTTTAACCTTGACGGTGAACCGCTGTCCGGACGCGAGTTCGTGATTGAAGTACTGGCCGGTGCGCTGAGTTGTCGCCTGCCGCCGCAGTGTCCGCTGCTGGCCTGATTGATCAATACCGGGGCGAAAGCCCCTTTCTTTTTTGGCATGTAAACGCTTTGTGACTGCCTTCACAACTCTGTCGCATCAACTTGTATGGTAGTATTAAAGCGCGTATTTTTTCATCATTGAATGCTGACTGAAGGCTATCGGGATGAAAATTGTTAACGCTGAAGTATTTGTAACCTGCGCAGGCAGAAACTTTGTCACTGTCAAAATCACCACCGATCAGGGCCTGACCGGCATTGGCGACGCCACGCTGAATGGCCGCGAATTACCGGTGGCCTCCTACCTGAAAGATCACGTTTGCCCGCAGCTGATTGGCCGCGATGCGCATCAGATTGAAGATATCTGGCAGTTCTTCTACAAAGGCGCTTACTGGCGTCGCGGCCCGGTGACTATGTCCGCCATCTCCGCCGTAGATATGGCGCTGTGGGATATCAAAGGCAAAGCCGCCAATATGCCGGTTTATCAGCTGCTGGGCGGCGCTTCACGCACCGGCGTGATGGTCTATTGCCACACTACCGGTCATTCCATCGATGAAGTGATGGACGACTACGCGAAGCACAAAGAGCTGGGATTCAAGGCGATCCGCGCCCAGTGCGGCGTGCCGGGGATGAAAACCACCTACGGCATGGCCAAAGGCAAAGGGCTGGCCTATGAACCCGCCACCAAAGGTAACTGGCCCGAAGAGCAGTTCTGGTCAACCGAGAAATACCTCGACTTCACTCCGAAACTGTTCGCGGCGATCCGTGACAAATTTGGCTTTGATGAGCATCTGCTGCACGACATGCACCACCGTCTGACGCCGATTGAAGCGGCGCGTTTTGGCAAAAGTGTGGAAGATTATCGCCTGTTCTGGATGGAAGATCCGACGCCAGCCGAGAACCAGGAATGTTTCCGCCTGATCCGTCAGCACACCGTGACGCCAATTGCGGTCGGTGAAGTGTTTAACAGCATCTGGGATTGTAAGCAGCTGATTGAAGAGCAGCTGATTGACTATATCCGCACCACCATTACCCATGCGGGCGGGATTACCGGGATGCGCCGCATCGCGGATTTCGCCTCACTCTATCAGGTACGTACCGGCTCACACGGTCCGTCCGATCTCTCGCCAATCTGTATGGCAGCCGCCCTGCACTTTGATCTCTGGGTGCCTAACTTCGGCGTGCAGGAATATATGGGCTTCTCTGAGCAGATGATGGAGCTGTTCGATGCCAGCTGGACCTTTGACCAGGGCTATATGCATCCTGGCGACAAACCGGGTCTGGGCATTGAATTTAATGAGAAGCTGGCCGCGAAATATCCCTACGAACCCGCCTATCTGCCGGTCGCCCGTCTCGAAGATGGCACGCTGTGGAACTGGTAAGGAGCATCCGATGAAAAGTGTAGTCATTGAACAACCGGGCGAGCTGGTGCTGGCTGAACGTCCGCTGCCACAACCGGCGACCGGTGAAGTTCGGGTGAAAGTGGCCTACGCCAGTATCTGCGGTTCTGACGTCCATATCTGGCACGGCCACAACCCGTTCGCCAGATATCCGCGGGTAATTGGTCATGAATTTTTCGGCGTGATTGATGCCGTCGGCGACAGTGTCGATGCGGCACGACTGGGTGAGCGCGTGGCGGTGGATCCGGTGGTCAGTTGTGGTCACTGCTACCCCTGCTCGGTGGGTCGCCCCAACGTCTGTACCTCACTGCAGGTAATTGGCGTCCATCGCGACGGCGGCTTCAGTGACTATGCGCTGGCACCGGCTAAAAATGCCTTCTGCCTGCCGGACAGCATTCCCGACAAGCTGGCGAGTCTGGTCGAGCCGTTCACCATCGCCGCCAACATCACTGCGTTCCTGCAGCCCCAGCCGCAGGATGTGGCGCTGATTTACGGTGCCGGCCCGATGGGCTTAACCGCCATTCAGGTGCTGAAAGGCGTCTATAACGTCAGAGAAGTGATGGTGGTGGATCGCCTGCCGGAACGGCTGGCACTGGCGCAGCAGAATGGGGCCGATCGGCTGTTTAATAACAGCGAAGTTCCGCTGGCGGCGCAGCTGGAAGGCATTCAGCCAACGCTGATTATCGACGCGGCCTGCCATCCCACTATTCTGGCCGAAGCGGCCGCCCTTGCCTCACCGGCGGCGCGCATCGGTCTGCTGGGCTTTTCCGGCGAACCCTGCAGCATTACGCAGCAAAGTCTCACCAGTAAAGAGCTGTCGCTGTTTACCTCACGTCTTAACAGCAACCGCTTTCCACAGGTGATTGAATGGATGGAAAAAGGGTTAATCCAGCCAGAGAAGCTGGTCACACACTATTTCCCACTTCAGGAGATTGAACGTGCCATGACGCTGTTCGAGAAAGATCCGCGCACCTGCTGCAAAGTCATCCTGCAAATGGGTTAATGCCCACTGAACACCAGGTGTCCTCAGCCGGTGCGTACCCGCCGGCATGATTATAAAGAGAAAACAGATCACGGAGTTTGTATGTTCAAGAATCTGCGCTGGACCCTCGTTTTACTGTTGTTCCTGGTTTACATGATCAATTACCTCGATCGTGTCGCCCTGTCGCTGACCGTGCCACTGGTGGAAAAAGATCTGGCGATCAACGCTGAGCAGTTCGGCATGATCTTCGGCAGCTTCTTCTTCGGCTACGCGCTGTTTAACTTCGTCGGTGGCCTCGCCACTGACCGGTTTGGCCCGAAAATCGTGCTGGCCGTGGCAGTAGGGGCCTGGTCGATTTTCTGTGGCATGACCGCACTGGCGACCGGTTTCTGGTCGCTGCTGATCCTGCGCGTGCTGTTCGGTATGGCTGAAGGACCTATCTGCGCCTCGGCCAACAAAGCGATTAACGGCTGGTTTCCTAAAAAACAGGCCGCCACCGCGATGGGCTTACTCAGCGCCGGTTCGCCGCTGGGTGGCGCGGTGGCCGGTCCGATTATCGGGTATCTGGCGCTGGCGTATGGCTGGCGTCCGGCATTCATTATCGTCTGCTGCATCGGTCTGGTATGGATGACCTTCTGGCTGTTCTTCGCCGCGGATAACCCGGCGAAAAGCAAACGAGTAAGTGAAGAGGAACGCGTTTTAATTGAACGCCTGAAAGCGGCGAACCCCAACGATGAGGCCGATCTGTCAGAAACCGCCCATCCGTTTGGCTACTATCTGCGTCAGCCGATCATCCTGGTGACCGCGTTTGCCTTCTTCTGCTACAACTACATTCTGTTCTTCTTCCTGAGCTGGTTCCCGGCCTATCTGGTGCAGGCGCACGGTCTGGATATCAAGTCGATGAGCATCACCACCATGATCCCGTGGATTGTCGGCTTCGTCGGCCTGGCGCTGGGCGGCTGGATCTCCGATAAAATCTTTAACATCACCGGCAAGCTGTTGTTGTCGCGTAAAATTGTGCTGGTGGTCTCACTGCTGGCGGCGGCAATTTGTGTGGCGCTGGCAGGTACGATAAAAGATGTGGTTCCCGCGGTGATGATGATGTCGGTGTCGATCTTCTTCCTCTACATTACCGGCGCAATCTACTGGGCGATTATTCAGGATGTGGTGCATAAGAGTCGGGTCGGCAGCATCAGCGGCTTTATCCACCTGGTCGGCAGCCTCTCCGGTATCATCGGCCCGATTGTCACCGGCTTTATTGTCCAGCATACCGGTAAATTCGACAGCGCCTTTGTGCTGGCTGGCTGTGTCGCCGCGCTGGGTGCTTTCCTGGTGTTGTTTGTGATTCGCAGCCCGAAAACGCAGGATAAACCGGTTTCGGTGTAACCTTCATCACGCGACATGATCACTGATTTCGGGGCGCCTCGCGCCCCGTTTGCCATAAGGACGGACTATGTTACAGATTGATCGCCTGCCCGCTGAGATCCAGCGCCCCGCCTACGACCGTAGCCAGCTTAAAACCCGGATGGTGCATATCGGCTTTGGTGCCTTTCACCGTGCCCATCAGGCGCTGTGCAGCGATAAGCTGGCCGCCGAACACGGCAGCGACTGGGGTTACTGCGAAGTTAACCTTAACAGCGGTGAACTGATTCAGGCGCTGCGCAAACAGCAACTGCTCTATACCCTGACCGAAATGGCGGATGATGCGCTGCAGACCCGGGTAATCGGCGTGATCACGGCCGCGCTGCATGGCAAAGGCGACGGTATTGACGCGGTGATCGACGCGCTGTGTCAGCCCGATGTGGCGATTGTCTCAATGACCGTGACGGAGAAAGGCTATTGCCACCAGCCGGCCACCGGCAATCTCAACCCGGATCATCCCGATATTCTCCATGACCTGGAAAACCCGCAGTCGCCACGTTCGTTGCCGGGTCTGATTCTGGCCGCTATTGCCCGGCGTCGCGAGCTGGATCTGCCGCCTTTCAGCGTGATGTCGTGCGACAACATGCCGGAGAATGGTCATGTCACCCGCAACGTGATTGTGCAGCTGGCACAACGCCAGGATGCGGCGCTGGCTGATTATATCCAGCAGCAGATTACCTTCCCGTCGACTATGGTTGACCGCATTGTGCCAGCGATGACCGATGCTGCCTTTGATGCGCTGGCCGAACGGCTCGGCTCCCATGACCCGGTGGCGGTCGAAGCGGAACCCTTCTTTCAGTGGGTCATCGAAGATAACTTTGTCAGCGGCCGCCCGGCGTGGGAAAAGGCGGGTGCAGAACTGGTCTCCGACGTGCTGCCATATGAAGAGATGAAACTGCGGATGCTGAATGGCAGCCATTCATTCCTCGCCTATCTGGGTTATCTCGCTGGTTATCAGCACATCAGCGACTGTATGGCAGACCCGCACTTCCGTGCCGCAGCCCGTGCGCTGATGATCGATGAGCAGGCGCCGACTCTGCGCACCCAGGGCGTGGACCTTGAAGCCTATGCCGATTCGCTGATTGCCCGCTATGAAAACCGCGCCATCAAACATCGCACATACCAAATCGCCACTGACGGATCGCAAAAATTGCCGCAGCGTCTGCTGGACAGTCTGCGCTGGCATCTGCGTAACCACAGCCGCTGCGAGCTGCTGCTGCTGGGCGTGGCCGGCTGGATGCGCTATGTCGGGGCCATCGACGAACAGGGCCAGCCGATTGAGATTCGCGATCCGCTGAAAGCCATGCTGGCAGAGACGGTTGCCAGCAGCGAAGAAGGCGAGTCGCGTGTCCGTGCGCTACTGGGTCTGCGTGAGATCTTTGGCGACGATCTGGCGCAAAACGCCGATCTGGTTGCCCGACTGACAGCGTATTACCAGCAGCTGACGACTCAGGCGCGCGGGCGACGGTACAACAGTGTGTGAGCCAGGCATAACAGCCTGGTGACAAAGCACTGGCGCAGACGCAGCGTGCTGATTAGACTGACCCTTTCCCATCGGGCTGGCATCAGCCAGCCGTAATATGGATATTGCTGCATGTCGATCGCTTATACCATTACCACCAGCGAACCGGTGAATCAGCAGATTTACCGGTTTCTGCGCAAAGATATCGTGACCTGTGCGATTCAGCCAGGTTCGCTGCTGTCGGAAAAAGAGGTCTCTGCACGTTTTAACGTCTCACGCCAGCCGGTGCGCGAGGCCTTCATCAAACTGGCAGAAGCCGGACTGGTACAGGTATTGCCGCAGCGCGGCACCTTTGTGCGTAAGATCTCTGCCAAACGGGTGGCGGATGGTCGCTTTATCCGTGAAGCGGTGGAAGTGTCTGTGGTGCGTCGTGCCGCGCTGGAGATTGGCGAACCGGCGCTGATGGTGCTGGCGCACAACCTGCAACTACAGCGTATGGCCGCTGAGCGGCACGACAGCCAGGCGTTTCTCAGCCTGGATGATGAGTTTCACCGGCTGATTGCCGAAAGTATTGATTGTAAGCTGGCGTGGGAAACGGTCGAGAACATCAAAGCGGCGATGGACCGGGTGCGTTTTCTGACCCTGAGTGAAGTTTCCCCGCCGGAAAGCCTGATTGAGCAGCATGAGGAGATTTTCGCGGCGTTAAAACAGCACGACGCCGATGCTGCCGAAGCGGCGATGCGCCGCCATCTGCAGGAGATGATCTTCTCGATTACCCCTATCGCCGAGCGCAACAGCGCATGGTTTGAAGCCCCCTGATACCGCTGCGTCGCCCTGTCAGAGACGACGCACCGTTGTTACCACCATTGATGAAAGTGGTGTACCGGCCCAATCCCCTGCCCGACCTGCAGTGAATCTGCCTGCAACAGCGCCTGCTGCAGCCAGGCTTTGGCTTCAGCCACCGTATCCGCCCAGTTCGCATGACGAGGACGTAACGCCGCCAGCGCCGCTGATAGCGTACAACCGGTGCCGTGGGTATGCCGGGTATTGACGCGCGGCGTGCTGAACCGCAGCTGATCCGAAGGCGTCAGTAGCCAGTCCGGGCTGTCGTCAGCCGTAAGATGTCCGCCTTTCATCAACACCGCCTGACATCCCGCTGCCAGTAACGCCTCGCCCTGCGCCCGCATCTGCGCTTCATTCTGCGCCACAGCACATCCCAGCAACGCCGCCGCCTCCGGCAGATTGGGGGTGATCAGCGACACCTGTGGCAGTAACAGCTCACGCACGCTGGCAATCGCGTCCGGAGAAAGCAGCGGATCGCCGCTTTTCGCCACCATCACCGTATCCAGTACCACAAAGGGAATTTCAGCGCGCTTCAGCCGTGCCGCAACCCGTTCTACTATCGCGGTTTCCGATAACATACCGATTTTCGCACTGTCGATACGCACATCGTCCAGTACCGAATCGAGCTGGGCGGCGACAAAGTCAGGATCGATGCGATAAACCGACTGGACGCCACAGGTATTCTGCGCCACCAGCGCGGTGATCACGCTGGTGCCGTACGCGCCCAGCGCCGAAAAGGTTTTCAGATCGGCCTGAATCCCCGCTCCGCCACTGGGATCGGTGCCGGCGATGGTCAGGGCATTAATGCGCGCCATGGTTCACCTCCAGCGTCCAGAGCGCATCAATAAATGCCGTGGCAAAACTGCCGGGGCCGGTCGAGCCTGCCGCTGCCTGCTCACCGGCGCGTGCCATCACCTGACAGGCCGTAGCCACGTTGAGCAGCCGGTCACCGGTCAGGCTGCTAAAGGCCGCCACCACCGCCGACAATGCGCAGCCGGTGCCGACCACCCGCGTCATCAGCGGCTGCCGCCGTGAATGGCAAAAGTACGCTGACCATCGGTAGCGTAGTCCACTTCACCGGTCACGATCACCAGCGTCTGATAGTCACGAGCGAGCTGGCAGGCCGCCTCCAGCGCCGCATCCGCCTGATGCAGGCTATCGACACCACGTCCACCGCTGGTCTGCTGCGCCAGCGCCAGAATCTCTGACGCATTACCGCGGATCACCGCTGGCTGCTGGGTCAGCAGCTGCTGACAGAAAGTCGTGCGCAGCGTCAGTGCGCCAACGGCCACCGGGTCCAGCGTCCAGGGCGTGCCGGCCTGACGGGCAGCCGTGATTGCCGCCTGCATCGCCTGCTGGCGTTCAGCGGTCAGCGTCCCGACATTAATTAACAAGGCATCGGCAAAACCGCTGAACTGCGCGGCCTCCTCTGCATCAATCACCATCGCTGGCGAAGCGTTGAGCGCCAGCAGTACATTGGCGGTAAAGTTTTGAACCACATCATTGGTCATGCAGTGCACCAGCGGTGACTGGCGACGGAAGCGGTGCAGAATGGGCGCGTATTGCGCAGCAGAAAGGTGTTGAGATTGATGATTCATCATAGCTCCCAACCGGCGAACAAGAAGGCGAATGCGGTCAGGCATCAGACTTCCCTACGCTGGCATTATCCAGTTCAGGTTCAACGGGTATTTCTCAGCCTTCACGTGGAAGGGCACCCCGAGTCATGTTACAGATTGCAGCATAAGGAGGTGCCGCGGCGAAAGCAAGTCACCCCAGCGCGATCAATCATCGTGCCGGTGACACTTCGTATGATCCCGATCAATTCCTGTCACGTTAAAAACAGGCTTAATGCTGCGGGTTATAAATATACCTCTTTTGAGGTAGGTATTATTAGCGCCCTGCGGGGGCGTTATTTCCACTTTAACCTGCATCACGCCATAATAATTAGCCTGCGCACAGTATCGCAAAAAAACATTCATTTTCATGGGGTTAAAATACTCCGGAAGCGGAACTTCATACTATTCAGGATGTATGATGCGATTGTTAGCGCTTATTCCTCACCGCCATCGATGGCAGGACATTATTATCGAACGTCACGGTGCCACTGCGCCAAATGGCAGACACTATCTTTCCACTTATATTTCCGCCCGCTGTTCGGGCTGCGGCAAAATGATTCACCGTGTCTATTATCGCGATATCAGCGATCGGCAGGCGCGTCGCTGGCTGGGCTAAAAAGCGTGCCTGAGCAAGATTTATGGCCGCGGCAGGTTACCTGTTGGTTAACAATTTGTTAGGCTGATAATTATTAGCTGCCTGAATTGAACGCCCGTATGCCTCTTCTGCTCAATAGCCTCAGTCATCAAATTTATCTGTCCGCCCCGCTGTTTATCCTGATCCTGCTCGGCTACGGCCTGACACGGTTGGGTAAATGGCCCGCCAGCATCAGCGAAGGGATGAACCGCTTCGTGTTCAACGTCGCGCTGCCCTGCATGCTGTTTGGCGTGATGAGCCATTTCTACCAGAGTCCGCCGGTTGACGCGCGGCTGCTGCTGGCCTTCTTTGGCAGTTGCCTGCTGGTGTTTATCGTCGGCCGGATCGTGGCGAAACGGCTGTTTCAGCTGGATGGCGTGGCGGGCTCAGTGTTCGCGCTGGGTGGCATCTTTTCGAATAACGTGATGTTGGGCATTCCGGTGGCGACGGTGCTGCTGGGACCCGCCTCACTGCCCTCGGTGGCGCTGGTGCTGGTGTTTAACAGCCTGATCCTCTGGACGCTGTTAACGGTGTCGGTTGAATGGGCGAAACAGGGCAGCTTCTCGCTGCAGGGGCTGGGACGCACGGCGATTGGCGTGCTGAAGAACCCGCTGATCATCGGCATTCTCAGCGGCACCGCCTGGAGTTTTCTGCAGCGTCCGCTGCCGTTGCTGGCCGCTGAGCCGCTACGGATGCTGGGATCGATCGCCGCCCCGCTGTCGCTGGTCACGCTGGGCATGAGTCTGGCCCATTATCGGGTGCGGGAAGGCTGAAAGAGAGTTATACCCTCTGCCTGCTCAAGCTGGTGCTGCAACCGATGACGGTATGGGCCATCGCCTGGCTGACCGGCCTGCCGCCGCTGGAGAGTAAAGTGGTGGTGCTGCTGGGATCGATGGCGGTCGGGGTGAATGTCTACCTGATGTCGCAGAAGTTTAACGTGATTACTGGCCCGGCTGCCGCCAGCATGTTGTTTTCAACCCTGTTTGCTGCGGTGACGACACCGTTGTGGATGATGCTGATGACGCTGGCAGGATACTAAAAAAAGCCCCTCAACATCTGTCGAGGGGCTATTGCGTGGCTATCGCAAAACTTATTCAGCCGATTTGGTACGAATCAGATAATCAAAGGCGCTGAGCGAGGCTTTTGCACCTTCGCCGCTGGCGATGATGATCTGCTTGTACGGCACCGTGGTGCAGTCACCGGCTGCGAAGACGCCTTTCAGGCTGGTTTCGCATTTGGCATCAATAATGATCTCGCCCATTTTGTTGCGCTCAACGGCGCCTTCCAGCCACGGGGTATTAGGCAGCAGGCCGATCTGAACGAAAATGCCGGACAGCGGCAGTTCGTGAGTGGTCTGGCTGGTACGGTCGATATACTGCAGACCGGTTACCTTGCTGCCGTCGCCTTTCACTTCGGTGGTCTGGGCATTCAGGATCACATCGACGTTTTTCAGGCTGCGCAGTTTATCCTGCAGCACCTTGTCAGCACGCATCTCACCGGCAAATTCCAGCAGCGTGACGTGTTCAACGATGCCAGCCAGGTCAATCGCCGCTTCAACGCCGGAGTTACCGCCGCCGATCACTGCGGTGCGCTTGCCTTTAAACAGCGGGCCGTCACAGTGCGGACAGTAGGTGACACCTTTGGTGCGATACTCTTCTTCACCCGGCACACCCATGTTACGCCAGCGTGCGCCGGTCGCCAGGATAATGCTGCGTGATTTCAGTACCGCGCCCGAGGCGGTTTCCACCGCATGCAGGCCACCCACAGCGGCTGCCGGGATCAGTTTGATGGCGCTCTGGCTCTCAATCACATCAACATTGTAATCATCGACGTGCGCGCGCAGTGAACCAGCCAGTTTTGCCCCGTCGGTTTTCGGCACAGAAATGTAGTTTTCGATATCAACGGTGTCCAGCACCTGGCCGCCGAAACGCTCGCCCATCAGACCGGTACGAATGCCTTTACGGGCAGAATAGATTGCCGCTGCTGCACCCGCCGGGCCGCTACCGATAATCAGCACGTCATAGGCGTCACGCTTGTTCAGCTCTTCAGCGGCGCGTTTATCGGCGTTGGTGTCCACTTTGCTGACAATCTCCGCCAGGCTCATGCGGCCCTGACCAAACTCTTTACCGTTGAGGTAAACCGCTGGCACGCCCATCACGTTGCGTTCCTGAATTTCATTCTGGAACAGGCCACCGTCAATCGCGGTATGGCTGATGCGCGGGTTCAGCACCGCCATCAGGTTCAGCGCCTGCACCACGTCAGGACAGTTATGGCATGACAGCGAATAGTAGGTTTCGAAATGGAAATCGCCATCCAGCGCGGCAACCTGATCCAGCAGGCTCTGCGCTTCTTTCGATGGATGCCCACCGGTCTGCAGCAGCGCCAGCACCAGTGAGGTAAATTCGTGACCCAGTGGCGAACCGGCAAAACGCGGGCCGCTGTTGGAACCTGGGTTAGTGATTAAAAACGACGGCTTACGGACCTGACGATCGTTCTCTTCGCGGAAGCTGACCTTATCAGACAAGCCCGCGATGTCGACCAACAGCTCACGGATCTCGGTTGATTTGGCACCCTCATCCAGAGTGGCAATCAACTCAACAGGTTTGGTTAATTTCTCAAGGTAGGCCTTGAGCTGAGTTTTCAAATTTGTGTCGAGCATAGTGATATCCTGGTCAAAAAATCGGGTGCCGTGGCACCCGATGAGAGAAAGATCGAAAGGCCGAAGCGAGATTAGATTTTGCCAACCAGATCCAGAGATGGAGCCAGTGTTGCATCACCTTCTTTCCATTTCGCCGGGCACACTTCGCCTGGGTGAGAGGCGACATACTGTGCCGCTTTCACTTTGCGCAGCAGGTCAGAGGCGTCACGGCCAATGCCTTCCGCAGTGATTTCGATCGCCTGGATGATACCTTCCGGGTCAACGATGAAAGTACCACGGTCAGCCAGGCCTTCCGCTTCACGCATGATTTCGAAGTTGCGGGTCAGCGCGCCAGTCGGGTCGCCGATCATCGCATACTGAATCTTCGCGATGGTGTCTGAAGAACCGTGCCAGGCTTTGTGGGTAAAGTGGGTGTCGGTTGAAACGGAGTAGATATCTACGCCCAGTTTCTGGAATTCTTCGTAGTGATCGGCTACGTCACCCAGTTCGGTCGGGCAAACGAAGGTGAAGTCAGCCGGGTAGAAGAAGAACACACTCCATTTACCTTCAACGTCTTTCTCGGTTACGTCGATGAACTCGCCGTTTTTGAATGCTGCGTTTTTAAACGGCTTGATTTTGGTATTGATAATAGACATCTGATGGCCTCCGTTGAATTATGTGATGTACGTTACAGAATTTTCGGGCCAACATCTAATAAGCAGTCGTTATCAATTAAATAAACGAAAGCTATCAAACGCAGAAAGCATGATGCTTTCTGGCCCGCGAGGCAGTGTACAGCGAATGGCGAGGCAATTAACCCGCTTTATCTTTTTCAAATCTTTTCCGCCAATCGCTGCTAGCTTTGTAAGACCGGAGATAAAGGGAGCTGACTTGTGGAGATTCGTCCGTTTACTGAAGCCGATCGACCTTTTTTGCGTACGCTGTTTCTGGCGTCGCGTCGGCATAACTGGCACTGGCTGGATGGCAGCGACTGGCAGCTGGAAGACTTTGATAGTGTGATCCTGGGTGAAACCGTGCTGGTGGCTGAGAGCGATGGTCAGCGGGTTGGCTTTGCCGGCCTGCTGGAGAACGACAATTTCCTGCACAGCCTCTATGTCGCGCCTGACTGGCAGGGTCGCGGTGCAGGCAGCGCGTTGCTGGAAGCGGTTCAGGCGCGCTTCACCTCGACCGGCGCGCTGAAGTGTTTGTCGATGAACAAAGCGGCGCAGGCCTTTTACCTGAAACATGGCTGGAAGATGATTTCACAGGGCGAAGGGGAACAGGGAGGCTATGTATTGATGCACTACCCGCTGGCATCTGAATACACCAGCGGGTCGGCCCGGGCTTAGAGCGCGCGGAACGCGATATCGCCAGGGATCACCTCGCCCTGCCAGTAAAGCTGGGCGGCGACCCGTCCGGCAAGCTGGCGGTAGAGCGCAGTGAATTCACTCTCCGGCCGGCGAATCACCGTCGGCTGGCCTTCATCGAGATCTTCACGCAGGTTAATGTGCAGCGGTAACTGGGCCAGTAGCTGAGTCTGGTAATCGGCCACCAGTTTTTGTGCCCCACCGGTCCCGAAGATCGGTTCGTGGAAGCCACACTGGCTGCAGATGTGCAGGCTCATGTTCTCTACCACGCCCAGCACCGGCACACTGACTTTCTCAAACATCACGATGCCTTTGCGGGCGTCGATCAGCGCGATGTCCTGCGGCGTGGTGACCACCAGCGCGCCGGTCACCGGGACATTCTGCGCCAGCGTCAGCTGAATATCACCGGTGCCTGGCGGCATATCCAGCACCAGATAATCGAGCTCCGGCCACAGGGTTTCGTTGAGCAACTGCATCAGCGCTTTGCTGGCCATCGGGCCGCGCCACACCATCGCATTATCGTCCGTCACCAGATAGCCGATCGAGTTAGTGGCCAGCCCGTGCGCCATAATCGGTGCCATATGGGTCCCATCGGGCGAAGTGGGCCGCTCATGTTCGGTGCCGAGCATATTCGGCACCGACGGGCCGTAAATATCGGCGTCGAGGATGCCGACACGCGCGCCTTCGGCGGCCAGCGCCAGCGCCATATTAACCGCGGTGCTGGATTTTCCCACGCCACCTTTGCCGGAGCTGACGGCGATAATATTCTTCACGCCATTGACGCCCGGCTGATTTTTCACCCGTTTCAGGGTGGCGATATCATGCTTAAACGCCAGTCAATCGCGCGGGTGCCGGTCAGGCGCAGCAGCTCGGCGCTGGTCTCTGCTTTCAGTTCTTCAAAGGCGCTGGCCCAGGCAAACGGCATGATCAGTTCGATATGCAGTTTACCGTCGAGCTGCGCCACGTGATGCAACGCTTTCAGCGCGGTGAGATTCTGTTGAAGCGTTGGATGCTCAAAGCCTCTCAGTACGCCGACCACGATGGCGCGCAGGGCTTCAGGCGTATGCGGTTCCCGGGATTGTGCTGTCATCCCCCACTCCTTTTTTCTGCTGTTCTTACGCTGTGCTTCAGCGATGTCCTCTCAATGATATCAGATGCCCAGGGTTTCGCGGCGACTGGCGATGGCGAATCCCTTGTGTTTACGCCAGCGGAGCCTTCGGTTACCATCTAAGCCCGTTTTTTCAATCAACAGAAAGCTACGCAAACTATGACTCAAGTCGCTAAAAAAATTCTGGTAACCTGCGCGCTGCCTTACGCGAACGGATCAATCCATCTCGGCCACATGCTCGAGCATATTCAGGCAGACATTTGGGTGCGTTACCAGCGAATGCGTGGCAATCAGGTTTACTTCATCTGCGCCGATGACGCGCACGGCACGCCGATTATGCTGAAAGCGCAGCAGCTTGGCATCGCGCCGGAGCAGATGATTGCTGAAATGAAACAGGAGCACGAAGCGGATTTTGCCGGTTTCAACGTCAGCTATGATAACTATCACTCAACGCACGGTGACGAGAACCGCCAGCTCTCGGCGCTGATTTACGGCCGCCTGAAAGAGAACGGTTTCATTAAGAACCGCACCATTTCTCAGCTCTACGATCCGGAAAAAGGGATGTTCCTGCCGGACCGTTTTGTCAAAGGTACCTGCCCGAAATGTAAATCCGCCGATCAGTATGGTGATAACTGTGAAGTCTGCGGTGCGACCTACAGCCCGACCGAACTGATTGATCCGAAGTCGGTGGTCTCTGGTGCGACGCCGGTGCTGCGCGACTCTGAACACTTCTTCTTTGATCTGCCGTCGTTCAGCGCCATGCTGCAGGCCTGGACCCGCTCCGGTGCGTTGCAGGATCAGGTCGCCAACAAGATGCAGGAGTGGTTCGAATCGGGTCTGCAACAGTGGGATATCTCACGTGATGCGCCCTATTTCGGTTTCGAGATCCCGGATGCGCCAGGCAAATATTTCTATGTCTGGCTGGATGCGCCCATCGGCTACATGGGCTCGTTTAAGAACCTGTGTGACAAGCGTGGTGACATCGACTTTGACGAGTTCTGGCGCAAAGACTCCACCACCGAGCTCTATCACTTTATCGGTAAGGATATCGTCTACTTCCACAGCCTGTTCTGGCCGGCAATGCTGGAAGGCAGCGACTTCCGCAAACCGAACAACCTGTTTGTCCACGGTTATGTAACGGTGAACGGTGCCAAGATGTCGAAATCACGTGGCACCTTCATTAAAGCCAGTACCTGGCTGCAGCATCTGGATGCCGACAGCCTGCGTTACTATTACGCAGCCAAGCTCTCCTCACGCATCGATGACATCGACCTGAATCTGGAAGATTTCGTTCAGCGGGTGAATGCTGACATTGTGAATAAAGTGGTTAACCTGGCATCACGTAATGCAGGCTTCATCACCAAACGCTTTGACGGCAAGCTGGCGGCTGAACTGGCCGACCCGGCGCTCTATCAGACCTTTGTGGATGCGTCAGAGAAGATCGGTGAAGCCTGGGCGAGCCGCGAGTACAGCCGTGCCATCCGTGAAATCATGGCGCTGGCCGATCTGGCGAACCGCTATGTGGATGAGCAGGCACCGTGGTGGTGGCGAAGCAGGAAGGCCGTGACGCCGATCTGCAGGCGATCTGCTCGATGGGGATTAACCTGTTCCGCGTGCTGATGACCTGGCTGAAGCCGGTGCTGCCGTCGCTGAGTGCGCGGGCAGAAGGCTTCCTTAATTGCGAACTGAGCTGGGATGCGATCCCGCAGCCACTGCTGGATCACCAGGTCGCGCCGTTTAAAGCGCTCTACAGCCGGATTGAAATGGCGAAGGTCGAGGGGCTGATTGAGGCGTCGAAAGAAGATGCCGCCGCGGCCAGCACGCCGGCGGTCAGCGGTCCGCTGGCGGATGCGCCGGTGGGTGACACCATCACCATCGACGATTTTGCCAAAGTCGATATGCGGGTGGCGCTGATTGAGCAGGCGGAGCTGGTTGAGGGTTCGGATAAGCTGCTGCGTCTGCAACTCGATCTGGGTGGCGAGAAGCGTCAGATCTTCTCTGGTATCCGCGCGGCCTATCCCGATCCGTCGGTGCTGGTCGGCAAGATGACCATCATCGTGGCTAACCTGGCACCGCGTAAAATGCGCTTTGGCATCTCCGAAGGGATGGTGCTGTCAGCCGGTCCTGGCGGCAAAGATCTGTTTGTGCTGTCGGTAGACAGCGGTGCGGTACCGGGAATGCCGGTTAAGTAACCGCCACCGATGATCTTCCTTTGCTGCTGGAGACCGCAGCAGGGGAAGATCGTTTCTCCCCTCCTCTTTTTCCTCCGCCCTCGTTCCCACACTGCGCGCGTTTATCTCCGACGCTGCGCCACCGATCGTCTGCCTGCCGCCTGTTATGTGATCGCTAGCACGCTAAGCGGTTAATGCGTATGATGAAGCTCAGTGAAAACAGGAGCCTGTCATGCTCACCGTGCTGTCTGTCTGCGGGCGCTACCTACGTGCCTTTATCATTATTTATCTCTGCTTATACAGTGGCAACGGCATCGCCTCGCTGCTGCCCATCACCATTCCCGGCAGTATTCTCGGGATGCTGATCCTGTTCGCCCTACTGGCATCACAAATCCTGCCGGTAAGCTGGGTAAAACCGGGCTGCCACCTGATCATTCGTTACATGGCGCTGCTGTTTGTGCCGATCAGCGTCGGCGTGATGAGCCACACCGATATTCTCAGCGCCCAGTTTGGTCCGATCGTCATCTCCTGCATCGTCAGTACCTTTGTGGTGCTGGCAGTGGTCGGCGTCAGCGCTCACCAGCTCCATAGCCGCCGCCCGGTGAAGGAGTCAGAGGATGAGTGATATCTGGTGGTCGCTGCCGCTGACGCTGGCGGCATTCTTTCTGGCGCGCAAGCTGGCGCTGACTCTGAAAATCTCGCTGCTCAATCCGCTGCTGGTGGCGATGGCGATTATCATCCCAATTCTGCTGCTATTGCAGCTGCCCTACTCGCGCTATTTTGCTGGCAGTCAGATTCTCAATCAGCTGTTGCAACCGGCGGTGGTGGCGCTGGCGCTGCCGCTGTATGAGCAGATGCATCAGATTCGCGCCCGCTGGAAGTCGATCATTGGCGTCTGCTTTATTGGCAGCCTGACGGCGATGGTATCGGGTACCGCCATCGCTCTGTGGCTGGGCGCTACGCCGGAAATCGCCGCCACGATCATTCCCAAGTCGGTGACCACGCCGATAGCGATGGCGGTGGCTGGTTCGCTGCACGGGATTCCGGCGATCAGCGCGATCTGCGTGCTGATCGCTGGCGTGCTGGGCGCGGTGTTTGGTCATATGCTGCTGAATCTGCTTGGCGTCAAATCTAAAGCGGCGCGCGGTCTGGCGATCGGCAACGCCTCTCACGCCCTTGGCACCGCCCGCGCCGCGGAGCTCGATTATCAGGAAGGGGCATTCAGCTCACTGGCGCTGGTGATCTGCGGCATTATTACCTCCCTGCTTGCCCCGATTATTTTTCCGGTTCTGCTGCTCTGGTTTGGCTAAAACTTTGCGAGAGATCTCGCAAAGTTGAAACATGCAACGCAGGTTGCATTGTCAGAGCGACGTGGATCACATATAAACCGGTGACTGGCATATCGCCCTGCTGAATTTAATGAGGCTCTCATGCATTCACGTTTTCTCTCCGCCTTCGAGGCGTTGCCGTCAACTCTGCAAACGGCGCTGGCTCCGCTGCTGGACGCACCAGATTTCCAGGCAGTGCTGAGCGCCGACCAGGTCGCGTCGCTGCAGCACCAGACCCAGATGGACGCCGATGCGCTGGCACTGGCTTTACTGCCGCTGGCAGCCGCCTGTGCCGTAGCAACGGTGTCACACTTTAACGTCGGTGCCATCGCCCGTGGCGTTAGCGGTACCTGGTACTTTGGTGCCAACATGGAGTTTACCGGCACGCCGCTGCAACAGACGGTACACGCTGAGCAGAGTGCAATTACCCACGCCTGGCTACGCGGCGAACGCCAGCTGGATACCATCACGGTCAACTACACGCCGTGCGGTCACTGCCGTCAGTTTATGAATGAACTCAATAGCGGCACAGAGATTCGTATTTCGCTGCCGCAACGCGCCATCAGTACCCTGGCGGATTACCTGCCTGATGCTTTTGGCCCGCGCGATCTCGACATCACCACCCTGCTGATGGATGCGGTCGACCACGGCTATCGTGCTGACGGCGATCCGCTGGTGCAGGCTGCGGTTGCGGCGGCCAATGCCAGTCATGCGCCCTACAGCCAGTCGCATAGCGGCGTGGCGCTGGAAACCGAATCCGGCACCATTGTGACCGGTCGCTATGCTGAGAATGCGGCGTTTAACCCCAGCTTTCCGCCGTTGCAGGCCGCGCTGGTGCTGCTGAATATGCAGGGCGGAGACAGCAGCCAGATAAAAAGAGCGGTGCTGGCAGAAGTCGAAAATGCCACGCTGAGCCAGTTTGCCGCCACGCAGGCGACATTACAGACCTTTGGTTGCAATGAGCTGCTGGCAGTCAGGTTGCACAAAGCATAACCGGCTGTCAGAAAGGCCACAGTTTTGTCAGCTTATATGAACAAATGCTGTACTTCTGTGGGAAATTTCATAGGATCTGGCGCCAGAATTCACGTCATGACAAATTACTCTGAATAATTCGGGTTGCAGGATAGCAGCAGGTACGTGAATGATTCGCAGCGGAGACTCGGCCGCTGCACTGCTCCTGCAGCCTGAGCTATAACGGGTAAGTAAACTGGCGCTACCTTTCCGGCGTGACGCCAGACAACACTGCAACCGGAGCATCACTGCATGGAACTCGACTACGAAAGTAAACGTCCGCTCTACATCCCTTACGCTGGCCCGATTTTGCTGGAATTTCCCCTGCTCAACAAAGGCAGTGCTTTTAGCATCGACGAACGCAACGAATTTAATCTCAATGGCCTGCTGCCGGAAGCGGTAGAGTCAATTGAAGAGCAGGCGCAGCGTGCCTGGCGTCAGTTCCAGGACTTCAAAAACAATAACGATAAGCACGTCTACCTGCGTAACATCCAGGACACCAACGAAACGCTGTTCTATCGCCTGCTGGATAACCATCTCGAAGAGATGATGCCGATTATCTATACCCCGACCGTCGGCGCTGCCTGTGAACACTTCTCTGAAATCTATCGCCGGGCGCGCGGGGTCTTCATCTCTTACCCGAACCGCGATCGTATCGAAGATATGCTGCAGAACGCCACAAAACAGAACGTGAAAGTGATTGTGGTCACGGACGGAGAGCGCATTCTGGGCCTGGGCGACCAGGGCATCGGCGGCATGGGTATTCCAATCGGTAAGCTGTCGCTCTACACCGCCTGTGGCGGTATCAGCCCGGCCTATACCCTGCCGGTGGTGCTGGATGTCGGTACCAACAACCAGCAGCTGCTGAACGATCCGCTCTATATGGGCTGGCGTCATCCCCGTATTACCGGCGAAGAGTACGACGCCTTCGTTAACGAATTTATTCAGGCGGTAAAGCGCCGCTGGCCGAAAGTGCTGTTGCAGTTCGAAGATTTCGCCCAGAAGAACGCCATGCCACTGCTTAACCGCTATCGTGATGAAGTCTGCTGCTTTAACGACGATATTCAGGGCACCGCCGCGGTCACCGTGGGGACACTGATCGCCGCCAGCCGCGCCGCCGGCAGCCGCCTGTGCGAACAGAAAGTGGTGTTCCTGGGCGCCGGTTCTGCCGGTTGTGGTATCGCGGAACAGATTATTGCTCAGATGAAATCGGAAGGCCTGAGCGATGAAGAAGCGCGCAGCCGGGTCATGATGGTGGATCGCTTTGGTCTGTTGACCGACAAGCTGCCTAACCTGCTCGATTTCCAGAGCAAGCTGGTGCAGAAAAGCGAAAATATCCAGCACTGGGATGTCACCAGCGACGCGATTTCGCTACTCGACGTGGTGCGCAACGCCCGGCCGGATATTCTGATTGGGGTGTCGGGTCAGCCAGGGCTGTTCACCGAAGAGATCATCCGCGAGATGCACAAGCACTGCAAACGCCCGATCGTCATGCCGCTCTCTAACCCGACCTCACGCGTTGAAGCGACGCCAGCCGACATTATCGCCTGGACCGACGGCGCGGCACTGGTCGCCACTGGCAGCCCGTTCTCGCCGGTCAACTGGAACGGGAAAACTTACCCGATTGCCCAGTGTAATAACTCCTATATCTTCCCGGGCATTGGTCTGGGCGTCATCGCCTCAGGCGCCAGCCGCGTGACGGATACCATGCTGATGACCGCCAGCCGTGCCCTGGCTGATTGCTCTCCGCTGGTCAACGATGGCGAAGGTCCGGTCCTGCCTGAAATCAAAGATATCCAGGGCGTGTCGAAAATCATTGCCATGGAAGTCGGTAAAGCGGCACAGCTGGCCGGTGTGGCTGTCGTCACCTCCGAAGATGTGCTGTCACAGGCAATTGCCAACAACTTCTGGCTGCCGCAATATCGTCATTACCGCCGTACCTCGATCTAATCGTGCGCTGCCGGACCGATACTGGTCCGGCAATGCTCAAAAAGAGACCAGCCAGCCGGCACTAACTTGCTTCGCTGCGGCGGCTCAAGTAGCCTTGTGCCATCTCACCATTCTGATATCGAGTCTCCAGGCGCATGCTGAAACGCGTTTTTATTGGACTGCTTTTCATCATCCTGCTGATGGTGGCGACGGCGCTTGGCCTTGATCGCTGGATCAGCTGGAAAACTGCGCCCTTAATCTACGAGAATGTCTCCTCACTGCCGCACCGCCAGGTGGGTGTGGTGCTGGGCACCGCTAAATATTATCGTACCGGGGTCATCAATCAGTATTACCTCTATCGGATGCAGGGCGCGCTCAACGCCTATAACAGCGGAAAAGTCAACTACCTGCTGCTGAGCGGCGATAATGCGCTACAGAGTTACAACGAACCGATGACCATGCGCCGCGACTTAATTAAGGCAGGCGTTGATCCGGCAGATATCGTGCTGGACTATGCCGGTTTCCGTACCCTGGATTCGATTGTCCGCACCCGAAAAGTATTCGATACCAACGACTTCATTATCATCACCCAGCGCTTCCACTGTGAGCGTGCGCTGTTTATCGCGCTGCAGCTCGGCATTCAGGCGCAGTGCTATGCCGTACCCTCGCCAAAAAACATGCTGAGCGTGCGTTTCCGTGAGGTCGGTGCGCGATTGGGTGCGCTGGCTGACCTGTTCCTGCTGAAGCGGGAACCCCGCTTCCTCGGGCCGCTGGTGCCGATTCCGGCGGTGCGTGAGATCCCCGAGGATGCGCAAAGTTACCCGGCGGTGACACCGGAACAGTTACTGGAACTGGAACAGAAGCTGCGTAAATAGCTGACGCGCTGCGGCTTCTTTATGCTGTGCTGACTGTGACTCCAATGCTGTGGTCTGGTCGGAACGTGCCTGGCTCAGGGAGTCTGCACCTTCCGCAAAGACGCAAAACCGCCATTCCTGGCGGGCGATTACGCACCTCATCCCTGAGGCGCGCCCGTAGCCGGGCCAACGCTTTGCGTTGTTCAAAAACGCTCCCGACATTTTGTCCCTGGTCCGCGATGCTTCGCTACCGGCGTATGACCCTTCGCTTTAACTTTTGTCGCCGTCTAAAAGTGAAGACCAGTCTGCTGTGATGTTTAAGCTCACACCTCTGATGCTACTACAGCATATTCAGCACAAATCCCCCTTAGGGTCACTACAGATTGCTGAGAAGTTGAAGCAGAGTGAATCTGATAGCAATGACTAAGCTCAACGCGCAGGGAACACGGTCAGAAGAGGAAAGCGTCCCGCGCCAGGGATGGCGCGGGCCGGACGTGTCATGGACTGGCCTTAGCGTTTTTCCAGTCTGGCGGTGTTCCTCCCTAAGCAGCCCCAATCTCACAGCAACAACGCCAGCACTGTTCCCATAAAAAAAGCGACCCGAAGGTCGCTCTGGTTTTCTGACGTCATCGCCAGCGCATTATTTTTTGCGCGAGTATTTCAGTGAATCCAGCGCCACGGCGAAGATGATGATGCCGCCTTTGATGATGTACTGCCAGTAAGGGTTAACACCGATATAGGTCAGGCCGTAGTTGATAACGGTGAAGATCAGTACACCGGTCACCACGCCCGCCACGCTACCGACACCGCCGGCGAAGGAGACGCCGCCGACCACACAGGCCGCAATCGCATCCAGCTCATACATAAAGCCGAGGTTGTTGGTTGCCGAGCCGATACGGCCCGCTTCCAGCATCCCGCCAAAGGCGTAGAACACACCTGACAGGGCATAAATCATGATCAGGTTCAGGTTGACGTTAACGCCTGAGACTTTCGCCGCTTCCGGGTTACCACCGATAGCAAAAATGTTTTTACCGAAGCGGGTTTTGTTCCACAACACCCAGACAAACACAATCGCAATCACCGCGTAGAAGGTGATGAAAGAGAGTTTGAAATCACCGAAGCGCAAGAAGCCCTGAGCGAATTTTGAGAAGCCCGCATCAAAGCCGGCAATCGGTGACGCACCGACGAAATCGTAATAGAGCGAGTTAATGCCATAAACGATGATCATGGTGCCGAGGGTGGTAATAAACGGGGTCACCTTGAGGTAGGCAATGATCACGCCGTTGACCAGACCAATCACGCCGCCAATGATGCAGACGGTGAGGATCACCAGAGGAATCGGCACGGTATCCAGCGACGGAAACACCTTGTTAGCGTTGTCCATCGCCTGCAACAACGTTGCCGCGACGACGGCGGCCAGACCGACCTGACGACCAGCGGAAAGGTCAGTACCCTGGGTAACAATCAGCCCCGCCACACCCAGTGCAATGATAATGCGCACCGAAGATTGGGTCAGAATATTACTCAGGTTCATTAAACTTAAAAATGTCGGGTCCTGGAAAATAATAATAGCCAGCAGTACCAGCAGCACGACATAAATGCCGCCCTCTTTTAACCAGGTTAGCGCATTCTTTTTTGTAGTCGCTTTCATGTTAACAGCCCTTGCTTCATTAAAGGTGTAATGACGCTAAACGCAATATTTCGTTCTGCGTGGTGGTTTTGGTATCAACAATGCCTGCTACCAGACCATTACTCATCACCAGAATACGGTCGGTAATGCCTAACAGCTCTGGCATTTCGGAAGAGATAATAATGATGCCCTTTTCTCTTTTCGCCAGCTCAGCAATCAGCTGGTAAATTTCGAATTTTGCTCCGACATCAATACCGCGCGTCGGTTCATCAAGCATCAGGATTTCAGGCTGGGTCAATAACCAGCGACCAATAATCACTTTTTGCTGGTTACCACCCGAAAGCGAACCAATCTGCGTATGGTGACCTGGCGTTTTCACCCGCATTGAATCGATCACCCACTGGGTATCACTCTTCATGCGTTTATTATCCAGCAGCCCCATACTGTTTTTATATTTTTTGATATTGGAAATAAGCGAGTTAAAACCAATATCCAGAAAAGCATAAATCCCGGTCGAACGACGTTCTTCCGTTACCAGCGCGAAACCGTGGTTAATGGCTTCGTTGGCACTGTGATTATTAATCGGTTTACCGTGCAGTTTAATGGTGCCGCCCGATTTCTCGCGAATGCCAAACAGCGTTTCGACGATATCGGTACGTTTGGCGCCCACCAGTCCGGCAATGCGAGAATCTCCCCTTTACGCAGATCAAACGAGATATCGCGAATCGATGGCTGACGCAATGACGTCAGGTTGCGCACCTCAAGAATGGTTTCACCCGGCACGTTGGTCCGGTCCGGAAAGCGCTGATTCAGTGAACGGCCAACCATCATTGAGATGATCTTATCCATGTCCAGCCCGTCAAGCGGCTGGGTGGTGATCCACTGTCCATCGCGCAGAATAGTGATTTCGTCACACAGCTGGAAAATTTCTTCCATCTTGTGCGAGATATAGACAATGCCGCAGCCGCGATCTTTTAGCTTACGAATAATGGTGAACAGATGATTAACCTCTTTCTCGGTTAACGAGGAGGTAGGCTCATCCATAATCACAATTTTCGCGTCATAAGAGAACGCTTTGGCAATTTCAATCATCTGCATTTGCGACACGGAAAGATGCGCCACTTTGTCGCGTGGATCGATATCGATATCCAGCTCGTCAAAGATCGCCCTGGTGTCGTTATACATTTTTTCCTGATCGACAAAGAAGCCTTTGCGGGGATAACGCCCCAGCCACATGTTGTCCATCACGGTACGCTGTAATACCAGGTTTAATTCCTGATGCACCATCGACACGCCATTTTCCAGCGCCTCTTTGGAGCTCTTATAATCGATCTCTTTACCCTGAAACAAAATGCTGCCGGTATCTTTCTTATAAATACCAAAAAGGCATTTTAATAAGGTGGATTTACCGGCGCCGTTCTCGCCCATTAATGCATGAACAGAGTGAGGCCGCACTTTTAAATTCACATTATCTAATGCTTTAACGCCGGGAAATGATTTACTGACATCGGTCATTTCCAGCAGATATTCTCGCTGCGCGGTCGTATTATCACTGGCCATAATTTACCTGGCTAAAAAACGGTGGTGACGTAAAAAAGGCGCGACTCTGGCCGCGCCCGTTATCGATATTATTTCTGGAACTGTGACAGGTTTTCTTTATCAACCGGTACGTAAGGTACGCGGACGATTTTATCGACCATTTTGAAATTAGTCCCTTCGGTGGCGGCTTTGCCGTCAGCCAGGTTCTTCGCCATATCCAGCGTTGCTTTCGCCTGGTTTTCCGCATCGTTCAGCACGGTACCGGCCAGCGCGCCCGATTTCACCAGCGCCATCGCTTCTGGCAGTGCATCGACGCCGAAGACCGGAATGGAGGACATGTTGTGCGCTTTCAGCGCTTCAACCGCACCCATCGCCATAGCATCGTTGTTAGCAATCACCACTTCGATTTTTTTGGCATTCGGGCCTGACAGCCAGGCATCCATCTTGTCTTTCGCCTGAGCGGTATCCCACATCGCCGTATCCATTGCTAACTGCTGGGTTTTCAGGCCATCTTTGTTCAGGGTATCGATCACATATTTGGTACGTGCTTCAGCATCAGGATGACCTGGCTCGCCTTTCAGCAGCACAAACTGAATCTGACCATCTTTGTTCAGATCCCATGCCGGGGTCGCTTTCCAGTGTTTCTCAATCAGCTGGCCCTGGATAATGCCGGACTCTTTAGAGTCGGTACCGACATAATAGGCTTTGTCATAACCGGCCAGCACTTTGGCGTTAGGTTCTTTGTTGAAGAAAACGATTGGCACATCATTCGCGCGCGCTTTATCGACCACTACCGCGGCGGCTGCCGGGTCAACCAGGTTAATCGCCAGCGCTTTCACGCCTTTTGCCATCAGCACATCGATCTGATCGTTCTGTTTTGACTGGTCGTTCTGCGAGTCATTCATCAGCAGCTGAACGCCACCGATGGTTTTCGCTTCTTTCTCAATGTCTTTGCGCACCATCGACATAAAGTTGTCATCATATTTATAAATGGTCACGCCGATACGGGTGTCAGCTGCGTGAGCGGTTGCACCAAACATCATGCTGGCAACCAGTGCTGTGAGCGTGAAAACCTTCTTATTCATGGTATCTCCGGTTTTTTTATGCAGGGTCTTTTTAGCTCTGCCGCGCCACAGAGGCGGGAGAACAATCGGTAAAACTGATCGGCGACGCGGAATAGACACAACGTTACGCTAAGCCGCTGGACCGCCGTCCAAAATCTGACTTCCCTGTACCTAAACGCTTCCGTGAATATGAATATGTTATGAACCATTTCATCCAGTGACTGAAGCGGTGCCTGATGCGGTTATGCGGGCGTTACATAATGTTTCAGTCCGGTGAGACGCTGCCATCATAGTGAGGGCAATGTTAATTAACTGTGAATGTAATCACAGATTGAAAACGGTTACATGGCTGAATCGCTTGAATTAGTGACGGACTCCACATTTTGCCGCTGCGCCACTGAATGACGACGTACCAGCGTCGGCATAAAGATGTGTGTTGCGGTGTCATCCAGCAACCCTGCCGCGCCCTGCAACGCCAGTTCCGTGGCCAGTTTAGCCATAGAAACAATGGGATAGCGTACGGTTGTCAGTTGCGGATCGGTGTAACGCGAAATCGGAATATCATCAAAGCCAATGACAGAAAAATGCTGTGGAACCTGAATGCCGTTGTCTTTTAATGCTGTGAGCGCACCCGCCGCCATGCCGTCGTTATAGGCAAACACCGCGCTCAGATTGAGATTGCGCCCCAGCAGTTCCACCATTGCGGCTTCACCGCCCTGCATATCGGGCTCGGCGCTGGCGATCCAGCTTTCCTGCGGCCGGATGCCCTGCTCCGCCATCGCCTGCAGCCAGCCTTCGCGGCGCTGGGCGACATCCTCAATCGGATGACTGGAACAGAGGTAACCAATGCGGCTATGCCCTTGTTGTAACAGCGTACGAGAGGCCATCAGCGCGCCGGTAACGTTATCAAGGCTGACGCTGCGGTGTTCAAACCGGGCACGATGCGGTTGATTACCACCATACCCGGTACATGTTGCATAAATTCAGCCAGCTCATGGTCTGAAAGCGTTTTCGCATGGACTACCAGCGCACTGCACCGTTGCCGGATCAGCACCTCAATCGCATGGCGCTCTTTCTCTTCCTGATGCCAGGAGTTGCTGATTAACACATGCTTATGCACGCGCTGCGCCACGGTATCGACCGCTTTGACCAGCGCGCCAAAGAAGGGATCGGAAACATCCATCACCACCACGCCAATGGTGTCGCTGACCTGAGTAGCCAGCGCCTGCGCGTTAGCGTTAGGGCGATATCCCAGCGCGTCAACAGCCTGTAACACGGCGTCACGGGTATCAGACGTGACAGCGCTACTATTGTTGAGTACGCGCGAGACGGTCGCTACCGACACGCCAGCCTGACGGGCAACATCACGAATCGTTATCATGCAGCAGTTCCACAGAGGAAGAATAAGGCATCACGCCGGGTTGAACACCGGCGCTATTTTGTCAGGGGCGGGAGAGAGGCAGCGTGAATTGCGTCACATCAATGAAAACGGTTACATACAATTCTGCAACCTTTGTGATGGCGGTCATTATCTGACGTTGTCAGTGACGGCAGGTTTACCGGCGGCCAGCAGCGTCAGACGCCGCCATAGCCACTCCAGCGGGCCCTGCGCAAAGTAATGTAACCAGATGAGTGAAAACAGAAGATTGATCAGCCACACTGCGGGCACCATCATCACCAGTTGCAGACGCGTGAAATGCATAAACAGCCCGAAGCGATAAAACAGCGTGGTGCAGATCAGGGTTTGCAGCAGGTAATTGGTTAACGCCATCCGGCCAACACACTGAATAGCATAGCTAATACGCCATCGACTGATGCGTGACCAGTAGCCGAGACAGAGCGCAGCATAGCCGAGGCTGATCAGCGGACTCGCTAAATCACGCGGAGTTTGCAGATAAAAACCGGTCCAGCGAAATTCCCAATGTAACAGCCATTGCGCTGCCACGCCGGCCACCGCGATCGACAGCCCCATCGTCAGCAGCAGCGCCGCCGCCTGACGATAGTGCAGTGGTGAAAATTCGCCGGTCAGCCAGCCACTGCGCAGCAGCGCCCCGCCAATCATCATCAGGCCCGCCAGTTGCCAGCCATACTGTGCCGCCAGCGCCATTAAACCCGAGGCAAGCTGATCGAGCCGATTCTGCACCGCATCCCAGCCGCCAGTCAGTTTCCAGTATTGTTCATATTGCAAATCGGCCGCGCCCGGCAGCCAGGAACGGGTCGGCTGATGATCGGAAATGGAACCGAATACCAGTAACACGCCACAGCCCAGCAGATAGAGCAGAATACCGGTGTGCATCAGGCTGCGGGTGGAAGGCACATCGCGCAAGACCCGCCATACCACCAGACCAATAATGCCGTAATCCAGCAGAATATCGCCTTCCCACAGAAACACGCCGTGCAGAAAACCGAATAAGACCAGCAGTGTCAGGCGAGCGGTCAGCCAGCGGCTGCCCCGCGGCAGTTGCATTTGCAGGCCCGCGCCAAACAGCAGCGCAAACAGGGTCAGGAATTTGAGTTGAGCCAGCGCGTCAGAGATCGCCCATGTCCAGGCATCGGACAGCGTGACACTGCCCTGCCAGGCAGGATTGAGATAGGCGGCGGACGGCAGTCCGAAGCCGACAATATTAAGCAGCAGGATGCCGAGAATGGCACATCCACGTATGAAATCCAGCGCGTGATAGCGTTGCATGCGGCACCCTGCATTGACGACGCGGGCGCCAGAATGCGCCCGCCGTTGACTCAACTATGGCGTACCGCGCGCAGAAATTCCTGGCGGGTGTTCTGACTGGACTTGAAAAGTCCGCCGAGTGAGGTGGTGGTCGTGGCGCTGGTGGCATCTTTTACGCCGCGCGCTTTCACACAGTAGTGCACCGCGTCAATCGACACCGCAACATTGTTGGTGCCCAGCAGCGTTTGCAACGCCACCAGCACCTGTTGCGTCAGGCGCTCCTGAACCTGCGGGCGCTGCGCAAAAAACTGCACGATGCGGTTAATTTTCGACAGACCAATTACCTTATCTTTCGGAATATAAGCGACAGTCGCTTTACCATCGATAATCACAAAGTGGTGTTCACAGGTGCTGGTCAGGGTGATGTCACGCACGGTTACCATCTCATCAACCTTCATTTTGTTCTCAATGACGGTGATTTTAGGGAAGTTGGCGTAGTCGAGACCGGAGAACACCTCATCAACATACATTTTGGCAATGCGGTGCGGGGTTTCAATCAGGCTGTCATCTTCCAGATCGAGATTCAGCAGCTGCATAATTTCGGTCATGTGGCCTGCAATCAGGCTCTTGCGCGTTTCGTCATCGAGGTCGCGCGTTGGCGCACGTAACGGCGTTTCCAGGCCACGCGCTAACAGCGCTTCATGAACCAGGGCAGCTTCCTGACTTAAGGTGCTCATCGTACTCTTCTCCGGCTGGTGTTGCGCCCGCCGGTGAATGCCTGCGGGCCCTGTTACTGAGCGCGTATTGTGAAACTTTCTTTGCGGGGAATCCAGCAATCAATCAGATTGGTGATCACCCTGCGTCAGGCGGCGCGTCGCCAGACCAGCAGCCCGGCCCATACCAGACTGGCGCCTGCCACCCACAACGCCGGTTCCAGACGGTGCAGCAGCGCGGTTGACAGAAACGACAGCAGCGGGCCGACCAGCTGCCCGACCGCATAACCGGTAGTCAGTAATCCGGCCATGTACCGCAGATGCTGCGGAGCGAGTTCACGCGCACAGAGCAAGGAGAGCTGTACCACACTGAGAAAGCCGCCCCCCACCAGCAGCGCCCCGATCAGCAAGCCGCTGAAGCCCGGCAACAACGCCGCCGCCAGTACGCCCAGCGCCTGCGCCCACAACACCAGCGCCAGCCGGGCCTGACTGCTGCCCCAGCGCCGGGTCATAATGCCGATCACAATCCCGACCATCGCCGCCCCGCCAAAAATCGGCCAGACGAACTGCGCGAACACCCCATCAGGAAAGCGTGCCGCCGCCATTTGCGATAAGAAGGTGGCGGGCAAAATGTAACCAAAGCCCGCCAGGCTGTAACTCAGTACCAGCCGTTTCAGATCGCGGTTCAGCACCAGCGGTTCAGGTGCCTGATCCGGCCGATGCAGTTCACCCCGACGCGGCAGATGACGGCTAATCAGCGCAATCAGCAGCAGCGCCAGCGCGCCGTAAGCGGCCCATGCCAGCGAGGCCGACACCTGAAAGCTGTGCAGCACCACCGCCAGCAGACCGCTGACAAAAATACCGCAACCCGGACCGGCAAACACCGCTGCCGATAACCCTGCCCGGCCATGCCGATGCAGCTGCTCATTGCTCCAGGCAGCCACCAGCACCATCGCCCAGCCGCTGGCCCAGCCAATCAGGAAACGAATCGCGCCGTGCAACCAGGGCCCGCTGACGCAGGCCGAGAGCAGCGTCAGGATCACCGCCCCCCAGACGCCGGCCAGCAACCGCAGCTCTACCCGACGGTGCGCGCGCATCGCATCAAAGGAGCCACACAGATAACCGAGATAGTTTAACGCCGCCACCAGGCTGGCACTGGTCAGCGTCAGCTGGTGCTCCTGAATCATCAGCGGTACCTGCGGCGTAAAGGCAAAGCGCCCGATCCCCATTGCCACAAATAAGGTTAAAAATGCGCTTAGCGCGACGCGTACCGCCATGGCTGAACTCCTGTTGTGCTGGACTGGTGCTGACCTGAGATCTTTTCTGACTTGCTTACAGCATGCAGGATGTTTAAACTCACGGAAAGTGAATAATATTAACCAAGTTGTTTACGGGAAGAGAAGATATGGATTTAGTTCAGCTACGTATGTTCTGTTCCGTCGCCGAAAGCGGTTCGCTGGCGCGCGCGGCAGAACAGCTGCATCGCGTACCCTCTAATCTGACCACCCGGCTGCGCCAGCTGGAAGAAGAGTTAGGCGTTGATCTGTTTATTCGTGAGAAGCAGCGCATTCGACTGTCGCCAATGGGCCATAATTTTCTGAATTATGCGCAGCGTATCCTGGCGCTGAGCGAAGAAGCGATGAGTATGACACGCACCGGCGAACCGGCCGGTAACTTTGCTTTAGGCTCGATGGAGAGTACCGCGGCGACCCGACTGCCCGGTCTGCTGGCCGCCTATCACCAGCGTTTTCCTAAAGTGGCGCTGTCACTGATCACTGGCACCTCGGGCGAAATCATCGATCGGGTGCGTGAAGGCACCTTAGCCGCCGCGCTGGTCGATGGTCCGGTTTCTCATGACGATCTCAACGGCTGTATCGCCTTTCGCGAGGAGATGGTGCTGATCACCGGGCTGGATCACGCGCCGATCAGCAGCGCGCGAGACGTACAGGGTGATACGCTGTTTGCCTTTCGCAACAGCTGTTCCTATCGGGTGAAGCTGGAGAGCTGGTATCGCGACAGCCAGACCGCGCCTGACAACGTGATGGAGATTCAGTCCTATCACGCCATGCTGGCCTGTGTAGCAGGCGGTGCGGGCGTGGCGATGATCCCCGCCTCGGTGCTGAAACAGATGGCGGATCGCTCACGGGTGCAGGCGCACACCCTGCCGCCGGGCTATCGCGATACGGCCACCTGGCTGATGTGGCGACGCGATGCGTTTACCCCGAATGTCGAAGCGCTGAAGTACCTGATCATTGAACAATTTGACGATCGTCCGCTCAACGATGAGCTGATCCACCCATTACAGGCGGCGGAATAAGCGTTCCACGCTATGTTTAAGAGCCTGGCGGGCCAGGCGTAATTGTTGCAGGCAGTCTGAACGCGGACAGCGCGGAACAAGCAGGCGTACACGTAGTACGTGAGGATTGTGAGCACTGCCCAGGTTCAGACTGGCAAATAAAATAGCCTGGCGGGCCAGGCTCTGAATCATCACGACCAACCGGACGCCACTGCGCGTCACAATCTGACTGGAAGAGGGATTGCATGAATATGATCAAAACCCGTGCCGCTGTTGCCTGGGCTGCTGGCGAACCGCTGAAAATTGAAGAAGTGGATTTAATGCCGCCGCAGAAAGGTGAAGTGCTGGTCCGCATCGTGGCGACCGGCGTGTGCCATACCGATGCTTATACCCTGTCCGGCACCGATCCTGAGGGCGTTTTCCCGGCGATCCTTGGCCATGAAGGCGGTGGCATCGTTGAAGCTGTAGGCGAAGGCGTCACCAGCGTCGAAGTCGGCGACCATGTGATTCCGCTCTACACGCCAGAGTGTGGTCAATGTAAATATTGCCTGTCCGGCAAAACCAACCTCTGCCAGGCGATTCGTACCACCCAGGGCAAAGGCCTGATGCCAGACGGCACCACCCGTTTCTTCAAAGATGGTAAGCCGATTTTCCACTACATGGGTACCTCGACCTTCTCGGAATACACGGTCATTCCGGAAATTTCGCTGGCAAAAATCAGTAAAGAAGCCCCGCTGGAAGAAGTCTGCCTGCTGGGCTGTGGCGTCACTACCGGCATGGGCGCGGTGATGAACACCGCCAAAGTGAAAGAAGGCGACACCGTGGCGATCTTCGGTCTCGGCGGTATTGGCCTCTCCGCGGTGATCGGCGCCAAAATGGCGAAAGCTGGACGCATCATTGCCATCGACATCAACACCAGTAAGTTCGATCTGGCACGCAAGCTGGGTGCCACCGACCTGATTAACCCGAAGGATTACGATAAGCCGATCCAGGAAGTGATCGTTGAACTGACCGATGGCGGCGTCGATTACTCCTTTGAATGTATCGGTAACGTCAACGTGATGCGCTCGGCGCTGGAGTGTTGCCACAAGGGCTGGGGCGAATCCGTGATTATCGGCGTGGCCGGCGCGGGCGAGGAGATCTCGACCCGTCCTTTCCAGCTGGTGACCGGTCGCGTCTGGCGCGGTTCGGCGTTTGGCGGCGTGAAAGGCCGTTCACAGCTGCCTGGCATCGTGCAGGATTATCTCGACGGTAAGTTTGCGCTGAATGATTTCATCACCCACACCATGCCGCTGGAACAGATTAACGACGCCTTTGATTTGATGCACGAAGGAAAATCGATCCGCTCGGTGGTGCATTTTAACAAGTAATCAGGAGGCGTTATGGCATCCACTCTGGAGCTTCTGGAAGAACATCGCATTTTCGGCGGCTGGCAACAGCGCTGGCGTCATCAGTCGGCCGTACTGAACTGCCCGATGACCTTCAGCATCTATCTGCCGCCCCCGCACGGTGATGCACCGCCGCCGGCAGTCTGGTTTCTGGCCGGCCTGACCTGCAATGATGAAAACTTCACCACCAAAGCCGGGGCGCAACGCGTCGCGGCGGAGCTGGGTCTGGTGCTGATCATGCCGGATACCAGTCCGCGTGGTGAAGGGGTGGCGAATGATGAGGGTTACGATCTCGGACAGGGCGCCGGTTTCTACCTCAATGCCACTCAGCAGCCGTGGGCCCGCCATTTCTGTATGTTCGATTATCTGAGCAGTGAGCTGCCAGCGCTGATTGCGGATAACTTCAAGGTCAGCGAACGTCAGTCGATCATGGGACATTCAATGGGTGGACATGGCGCGATGATGCTGGCGCTGCGTCTGGGCGGCCGCTTTGCCTCGGCCTCGGCCTTTGCGCCGATTGTTAATCCGATGGATGTGCCGTGGGGACAGAAAGCGTTTCAGGCTTATCTGGGCGACGATCGTGCCGCCTGGCGTGACTATGACAGCTGTCAGCTGATGGCCGAAGTGTCACATCGATTGCCGATGCTGATCGATCAGGGCGATAGCGATCAGTTCTTAGCCGATCAGCTGCAGCCGGAGCGGTTAGAGACGGTGGCCCAGGAAACGGGCTTCCCGCTGACCCTGCGTATTCAGCCGGGTTACGATCACAGCTACTTCTTCATCGCCAGTTTTGTTGAAGATCACCTGCGCTTCCACGCGCAGCATCTGCTGGCGCGTTAAACCTCACCCCATCGTCTCCTGCCGGAGGCGATGGGGTGTTTCTCTTCTTCGCAGTTAACCGCCCCGCTTCAGCGTTACACCAGCGCGTCGTGTACCAGCCCGTCGATCATTACCTGCGGCATACCGCGGCTGCAGTGCTCAATCCGGCCCTCCACGCCATACACCTGTGCCAGCGTGGCGGGCGTGATCACCCGATCCGGCTGGCCTTCGGCGACCAGGCTGCCGTGCTTCAGCATTAACGCATGCTGGGCATGGCGCAGCGCGATATTGATGTCATGCACCACCACTACCGTCACCATGTTGCGCTGAGCCGTTTCACGGCGCACCAGATCCATCACGTGAAACTGGTAATTCAGGTCGAGCGCGCTGAGCGGTTCATCCAGCAGCAGCAGCGACGGACGACGAATCAATGACTGCGCCAGCCCAACCAGCTGCTTCTGCCCGCCCGATAGTTGATCCAGATAGCGCATCGCCAGATGCGCAATGCCCAGCTGTTCCAGCAGATGCATCACTTCCGCCTGGCTGTTGGCACTGTGCAGGCCACCGGAGGCACGCTGCGCCACGATAATCGACTCCAGCACGTGCAGATGCACGCCGGCAGGCAGCGACTGGGGCAGATAGACCACATGCTTTGCTCGCTGAGCAAACGGCTGAGTCATCAGGTTTTCGCCGTTGAGCCACAATTCGCCACGGCCTTTATTCAGCCCGGCCAGCGCCCGCAGCAGCGTTGACTTGCCACAGCCGTTGGGTCCAAGCAGCACGGTGATTTCACCGCGCGGCAGCGGCTTAACATTGAGGTTTTCAATCACTTTGTGCTTTGGATAACCGGCGCTGAAACCACGTAACGTCAGACCCTGTTCCATCAGACTGTCCCCCGATGACGCAAAATAATGCTCAGGAAGAACGGCACGCCAATCAGCGAGGTGACAATGCCGACCGGAATGATCACGCCCGGGATCAGGTTCTTCGAGGCAACGGACGCCAGCGACAGCACCAGCGCCCCCACCAGCGCACTGGCTGGCAGATAAAAGCGATGATCCTCACCGAACATCATGCGGGCGATGTGCGGTGCCACCAGGCCAATAAAGCCGATTGGGCCGACAAAGGCTACCGCCAGCGCAGAGAGAATACTGATGCGCAGCAACGTCGCCAGACGCAGACGGCGCACATCAATGCCAAAGCTCACCGCGCGGTCTTCGCCTAAGCGCAGCGCCGTCAGCTTCCAGCTGCTCAGCAGTGAAAACGGCACCAGAATGGCCAGCGCCACGGTCAGTACGCCCAGCTTCTCCCATGAGGCGCGCGCCAGACTGCCCATGGTCCAGAACACCAGTCCCTGCAATGTATCTTCGCTGGCAATAAACTGCATCATCGAGACCAGCGCATTGAAGGTGAACACCAGCGCGATGCCGAACAGCACTACGCCTGCCGACGAAACCTGGGTCCAGCGGGTCACCGCATCCAGCATCAGGGCAGCAAACAGCGCAAACACGAAGGCGTTCGCGGAGATCAGCCACTGATCAGGGACGCCGGGAATGCCGATGCCGAGAATGATCGCCAGCGCGGCACCAAACGCCGCCGCAGACGAGACGCCAAGGGTAAACGGACTGGCGAGCGGGTTATTCAGGATGGTCTGCATCTCTGCACCCGCCAGGCCCAGCGACAGCCCAACCACAATCGCCATCAGCGCATAGGGCAGACGAATGTCCCAGACAATAACGCGGGTGCCGGCATCGACGCTCTCAGGACTAAGCAGCGTGTTCCACAGCGTTTGCAGTGAGAGACCGGCCGGGCCCAGGGTGAAGTCGAGGATCAGCGAGGCGAGTATCGTCAGCAGTAGTATGCCAATCCAGAACAGGCGGCGGCGCAGCACCTGATGGTAGTTTTGCATGGTGTGCTGAAGCGTCTCTTCCCCCGCCAGCCGCGAAGTTTCGGTAGTCATGTATTAACCCTGTGTGGCGATCCCGTCAGAAAACGCAGCCACAATAGTGCAGGTGATAATAATTATCAATTCGTGAACATAAGCGAGACGTGAAAAAAAAGTAAAAAAGGGAGTTGCAGGCAGGATGCTGGCTCAGGGAGCCTACGCCTTTCGCAAAGACGGAAAACCGCCATCCCTGGCCGTTCAGCGCGGGCGATTACGCACCTCATCCCTGAGGTGCGCCCGTAGCCGGGCCAACGCTTTACGTTGTTCAAAAACGCGCCCGGCGGTTTTGTCCGTGGTCCGCGATGCTTTGCTACAGGCGTATGCTCCTATCGCTTTACGTTATCTGCGGCCTGCCAGAACGGCGGCAGGCACCGCGTTTCGGTGTCAGCACACACAATTACTCTTTGTGAACCGGAAATTCCATTTCGCTGTATTTCACGAAGCGACTGCCGCGCGTCAGCTTGTAGCCAAACCAGATAATCAGGAACAGCGGAATACCGATGTAGGTCGCCGCCACGCCGTACCAGTCGATGCGGTCATTGAGAAACGCCTGGTAATTCTGACCGAGGGTGATAATCAGGCAGAGCACAAAGGCGAAGATCGGACCCAGCGGGAAGAAGCCGGAACGGTACGGCAGCGCGTTCAGATCGTGTCCCTGCGCCACATAGCCGCGACGGAAGCGGTAGTGGCTGATGGCGATACCCAGCCAGGCGATAAAGCCGGTCATACCCGAGGTGTTGAGCAGCCAGAGGTAAACCTCCTGGTTGCCAAATTTCGAGGTCAGGAAGCAGAGCCCCGCCACCACGGTGGTGGCCCACAGCGCATTGCGCGGCACCCCGCCTTTTGACAGCCGGGCAAAAATACGTGGCGCTTTGCCTTCGCTTGCCAGGTTGTAGAGCATACGGGTCGAGGCGTACATGCCAGAGTTACCGGCTGACAGCACCGCCGTCAGGATCACTGCATTCATCACCGCCGCCGCCGACAGCAGCCCGGCATTGCGGAACACCAGGGTGAACGGGCTGACGCTGATATCATTGATATCGTTGTGCAGCAGCTGCGGATCGGTATACGGCAGGATCAGGCTGATAATCAGGATGGCGAACACGTAGAACAGCAGGATACGCCAGAAAATCTGCCGCACCGCGCGCGGGATGTTTTTGGCCGGATCTTCAGATTCGCCCGCCGCGATACCGATCAGTTCGGTACCCTGGAAGGAGAATCCGACAATCATCGCCACGCCAATCATCGCCGCAAAACCGCCGGCAAACGGTGCGTCACCCACCTGCCAGTTCTGCCAGCCTGCATGCTCTGCGCCGCGCATGATGCCGGTGATCATCAGTACGCCCACCACGATAAAGATAATCACGGTCGCTACTTTAATCAGCGAGAACCAGTATTCTGCCTCGCCAAAGCCCTTCACCGAGATGTAGTTCATCAGGAACATCAGGCAGAGGAACAGCGCACTCCAGATCCAGCCAGGGGTATCCGGGAACCAGTAGTTCATCACCAGTTGCGAGGCCACCAGGTCAACCGCGATGGTCACCGCCCAGTTGTACCAGTAGTTCCAGCCGAGCGCGAAACCAAAACCCTCTTCGACATACTTCGCGCCGTAGGTGGAAAAGGAGCCCGATACCGGCATGAAAGCCGCCAGCTCACCGAGGCTGGTCATCAGGAAATAGACCATCAGACCGATCAGGATATAGGAGAGCAGCGCGCCGCCAGGCCCCGCCTGAGCAATGGTCGCGCCGGAGGCGACAAACAGGCCGGTACCAATAGAACCGCCAATGGCGATCATCGTCAGATGACGTGCTTTTAACGCACGTCGTAACGCAGGTTGTTGTGTTGTATTTGAGTCATTATGCATGTGTAAACGCTACGCTGGGTAAAAATGAGGCGCGATTGTAGCAGCTAAGCCTGCGCTGTATAGCGAATGCCGCGCTGTTATAAGTTACGTTCATGATCGCGCCCGGATTATTAGTAATCACTCGCGACAATAAGATAAAAAACGTGTCAGCGCCTTCGAGATATGCTTTTGCCGGTGATGAATACGATAGAGCGTTCGGGTCAGACGCGGCAGCGGCAGCGACAGTTCAGCCAGCGTGCCGGCCTCCAGCAGATCGCTAATCACCCGGCGTGACAGACAGCTGATGCCCATGCCGTGGCGCACCGCATGTTTGATCGCCTCGGAATTACCCAGCTCCATACCCAGTTGAAAAGTCGGCAGATGCGACAGCAGCAGGTAATCGACGATTTCACGGGTGCCAGAGCCGCGCTCACGCAGGATCCACGGCGCAGCCGCCAGCGTCTCCAGCGTCACCGGCTGTTGCAGGATCGCTGCATCCGGGGCGGCAAACACCACCAGCTCATCCTCCAGCCAGGGTTCGCTGACCAGTTCGGTCATGTGGCAGGGTCCTTCTATCAGGCCAACGTCAACGCGGAAATCGGACACCGCAGTGATCACATCCTGACTGTTGCCGACGCTCAGCTCCAGCGGCAGGCCGGGAAAATCACGCCGGTAAGCGGCCATCATGCCCGGCAGCAGATAGTTGCCGATGGTGCTGCTGGCGAAAATACGAATCGCCCCGTTGTCCTCTTTGAACAGTTGCTCAATTTCGCTGGCCTGCTCCAGCAGGCCAACCGCACGCGGATAGAGCAGTCGCCCATGCTCATTCAGCACCAGCCGCTTACCGACCCGATCAAACAGCTGTACGCCGAGCTGATTTTCCAGATCGGCCAGCGCCGCGCTGACTGCCGACTGTGACAACGCCAGCAGCTGTGACGCCTGAGTGGTCGAGCCACTTTTCAGTACTTCCGTGAACACTTCTATCTGCCGCAGCGTAATGTGCATCGGCGCTCCTTAACTCACTTATTGCCTGATGAGATAGATCACCACCGCCAGCCAGATCAGCGCGATCAGTACCAGCCAGCCCGCAATCTTTTTGCCACGCGCACGCTGGGACTGCGCCCTTTCGCTGCTGCTGATGCGCACTTCACGCGGCAGCAGACGCAGCAGTATCATTGCGCCAGAGGGAATGATCACCGCATCATCCAGAAGACCCATAAACGGGATCACATCCGGAATGATATCGATCGGGCTGATGCCATAAGCGACCAGCCCCAGCATCGCCAGCTTATTCCACCAGGGGGTACGCGGATCGCGAAAGGCAAACCACAACACCACGATGTCCCGTTTGATCAGCGTCGCCCACCGGCGCAGACGCGAAAATAGCATGATTGCCGCCTTATCGTTTATTCTGGTCAATTATAAATATATTATCAATTTCACTTTTAAGCCAGTCAGCGCCATGATCGGGTCTCAATCAGAAGGAGGAACCGACATGGCAGATCTGAGCATTCACAAAACGCATCCACCGCTTCAGCTCTGGCTCCCTGGTTTGCTGCTGACCGCACTGATTGCCGCTGCCGCCAGCTGGCTGGCCGGGCAACCGGCGATTGCATCCTGGGGGCTGGGATCGCTGACGCTGGCAATTGTGCTGGGCATTATTATCGGCAACAGCGTCTACGCACCGCTGGCCCCACAGTGCGATGCCGGGGTGGCACTGGCGAAACAGAAGCTGCTGCGGCTGGGAGTGATTCTGTTCGGCTTCCGCATTACGCTGCAACAGATCGCTGACGTCGGCGTCAGCGGCATCCTGATTGATGCACTGACCCTGAGCAGCACCTTCTTTATTACCTGTCTGCTGGGGATGCGCCTGCTGAAGCTGGATCGCGATACCGTCTGGCTGATTGGTGCCGGTAGCAGTATCTGTGGTGCGGCGGCGGTGCTGGCGACCGAACCGGTGGTTAAAGCGGCAGCGTCAAAAGTCGCGGTCGCTATCGCCACGGTGGTGCTGTTTGGTACCCTGGCCATTTTTATCTATCCGCTGCTGTGGCCGCTGGCACACAGCCTGTTCCCTGGCCTTGATCAGGCGCAGTTTGGCGTGTTTACCGGCTCTACCATTCATGAAGTGGCGCAGGTCGTCGCGGCCGGACACAGCATCGGGCCGGATGCCGAAAATAGCGCAGTGATTGCCAAAATGCTGCGGGTAATGATGCTGGCGCCGTTCCTGCTCTGCCTCAGTGCGGTGCTGCGCCGTCAGACGCCACGCGCACAGGCCTCGGGTCCGGTGACCTTTCCGTGGTTTGCGCTGCTGTTTATTGCGGTTGCGCTGTTTAACTCGCTGCACCTGTTACCGGCTGACGTTGTCGCGATACTGAATCAGCTGGCCGGATTACTGCTGGCGATGGCGATGGCGGCGCTGGGATTAACGACTCGTTTCAGTGCATTACGTGAGGCGGGCGTGAAACCGCTGCTGCTGGGTGCGATGGTGTTTAGCTGGCTGATTGTCGGCGGCGGTGCCATCAATCTGCTGGTGCAACATTTCATGGGCTAACCGCATCGGGTATCATGCCTGCTCGTCAGTGCATAGCCCCTTCAGGAGAACGGCATGAAATATATCGGCGCACACGTCAGTGCGGCAGGTGGTGTGGATCAGGCAGTCATTCGCGCCCATGAGATCGAAGCCACCGCCTTCGCCTTGTTTACCAAAAATCAACGGCAGTGGAAAGCCGCCCCGCTTTCCACTGAGGTGATTGATGCCTTTCGCGCCGCCTGCGAGAAATATCACTTCAGTTCGCAGCAAATCCTGCCGCACGACAGTTTTCTGATTAACCTTGGTCATCCGGTGGCTGAGGCGCTGGAAAAATCCCGCGCTGCCTTTATTGATGAACTGCAGCGTGCCGATCAGCTTGGCCTGACGCTGCTGAACTTTCATCCGGGCAGCCACCTGCATCAGATTGACGAGCAGGCGTGTCTGAAGCGCATCGCCGAATCGATCAACATTGCCCTCGACCAGAGCCGCAACGTTACAGCAGTGATTGAAAACACCGCCGGTCAGGGCAGTAATCTGGGCTTCCGCTTTGAGCATCTGGCGGAAATTATTGATCAGGTTGAGGATAAGACGCGGGTCGGGGTCTGCCTGGATACCTGCCACGCCTTTGCCGGTGGCTACGATCTGCGTACCGAAGCGGACTGTGTCGCCACCTTCGCGGAGTTTGAGCGCATCGTTGGTTTTAAATATCTGCGCGGGATGCATCTCAACGATGCAAAAAGCACCTTTGGCAGCCGCGTTGACCGTCATCACAGCCTGGGTGAAGGCAATATCGGTAAAATCGTGTTCAGCTGGATGATGAAGGATGCGCGTTTTGACGGGATTCCGTTGATCCTCGAAACCATCAACCCGGATATCTGGAAAGATGAAATTGCCTGGCTGAAGTCCCAACAGCAGGGGTAAAACAGGGAGCCAGTTGGCTTAATGCTCGTCAGTTAAGAGACCGGTGATAACGCAGTCTGGTGCCGGGCAGGGGCTGGCGGTCCTCGCGCCGCTGCGCGGTGCCTTCACTTCATTCGTCTGCCTGACGGACCGCCGGGGATGGCACATCCTGTGCCGCCCCGCCTTTCGCCCGCGTCCTGCGGGCTCTCCTGGCAGACTCATTCTGTTCAGCGCTGCGGATTGCCTGCGCCTGCCCGACCCCAGCCTGCTCTGAAGCTTCAGTGCGTGTCGTTAAAAAGAGCACGATGGCAGAGGCCTTAGCGCCTCTGCTGCTGAAAGGGCTATCCGCAGCGCAGAGGCGTGACGCCAGGCCAGAACGCCACGCCGGGAAGCGTGGAGAGTTCGGGGCCGGCCAGGGAAGGCCGATCCCCGAACGGTTCGTCGGCACGACGTCAAAGCCGAAGGTACCGCGTGAGCGGCGCGAGACGGCCGGCAGCAGCAGCGGTGCTC
>NZ_MLFN01000024.1 GCF_002095315.1 Pantoea conspicua | reverse complement strand
GCCGGTTCTTAACAAAGAGTGCATCGCTTTTCGTTCTTAACCGATCAATAGCTGCATCAGCTTGAGAGTCTTCACGACACATTTCGTCAATGGCTCGTTCAATTTGTTCACGCTGCTTTGAGTTCATGGCTACGATCCCCAAAGACTCCTCAGGTGAATGAATTGCATGTAAAGCCACAGCCTTGGCAATAACCCGAGCTTCTTCAATATTATGCTGAGTAATAAAACGACCGTTTTTAACGAAGCTGAATTTAACGCCATACTCTGGAGCATGAGCGTTAGGTGAAGGGAAAACAACTAAATCGCTATTATAAAAATGACGGTTAGAGTAGGCAATCAGGCTCTCGTGCTGAGAACGATAATGCCATCTTAAACGGCGCATTTTGAAAAGCGGCAAAGAGGCATCAAGGATACTGTCAGTCTGACTTACTGCAGCAGTGTCTTCGTCATCATCATCAATGCCTGCACGATCAAAGAAGCTGGTTGGCGGAAGCTGTTTAGGGTCACCAACTACGACAATTTGCTTACCGCGCGCGATAACTCCCATCGCATCCTCAGGCTTAACCTGTGAAGCTTCATCCATCACAACAAGATCAAATTCAATGTCACCCGGTTGAAGGTAATTAGCCGCAGACATTGGCCCCATCATAAAACAGGGCTTCAACTGGAGCAGTGCGCGACCGGCTCGATTAATAAGTTGACGAATCGGAACGTGCCGCGTCTTCTTGCCGGTCTCGTTTCTGATAAGAGCCATTTCCGTGTAGTCTGCTTTTCTTCCCCCTGATGCGCCCTGGGGAACCGGATTGCTTGCAATGACGGCTGCTATACGTTCACGCTGTAATTTCTGAAGCGCCTTGTCATAGTCACGAAATGTTTTTTGCATGGCGCTCCGGCTATTACCCGACACCCGTAGAAGATGTGGACGTTCAGAAGCAACTTCGCGCGCCAGCTGATCGAAAATAGCCACCTGCAAGCCGGTATCGATTTGTTCAATTGCAAGTGTATGGCCCATGATCGCATCACGGATACGCTGTAGCCCATTACTTTCAATAGCTTTAGATACGCGGGTAAAATTAAGCCAACCATTTAACCATCGAGGTTTAGATATTGCTTCTTTATTACGCTCTATTAATGCGGAGAGACGATCCTGGCATCGCTGTTGCCATTGCACAATATCAAGCTGAGTCTCCTGTGCAAAATTCATTTGCCGGTCTGTTTTAATTTGCCACTTATGCTCAAGGGCGTGAAAATGCTGTTGCAGGCTTCGGTACTCATCGCCGCCGGATAAATTTTTGATAGCATCAGACAAATCAGAGTTGTGGATTTTTTCACGCATTTTTTCTGTAAAAGTAATGGTTTCACTCATCACATTTAGAAGACGCGTATTATCTTTACTTGCTCCGAAAGCCATTTCATTTGCTATCGCAAAAATATCGCCAGGCAACATATCTTCACCTAAAATACGCTGCTTTTCTTGTATTTGATGCAAGATGACGATCTTTTCATTTACTGTCTCCAAAGTAAGTTGCTCAGCTGTAAACCATTGCTGTATTGGAAACAGTGCATCCTTAAGGTTGGCTATAAGTGGTGAAAAAATATTTGTGTTACCGGCCAGTGTTTGAACGTTTTCAGGGAACAAAACGTTTGATGGGATAGTTTCTTCAAACTCTTTCAGTTTGGTCAGATGCTGCGAGATTTGAGTATCCACACCCTGATGTCTTAACTGCTGGATACCTTTGAAAATCTGACTATCCAAAGTGAGTAAAGCGCTGCCTATGGCAACGTTAGCGCCGAAGCCGATACCCCAGACACTACGCACTTTGCTATACCAGTCTCGAAGCTGCCGCATCTGGTTCGGCTCGGTTTCTAATCCTTGATAAAGCTCACCGAAAATTTGGCTAAAATTACGTGCCTCAAACTCAGTTAGTTCTTGAGCATACTGACGAAGCTTGGGCAGTTCATCATAAAGCGTCTTCCATTTTGTATTAGGTTCGCTGGATAAGCCGACTAGCGTATTTTTGGCTTGTCGCCATGAGCCGCTTAACCAGCTAAACAAGCCAGAGTCTTTCAAGCTGCTTTCAATAGTCTTCAGCTGTTCATCATCAGTTACTTTATTCAGTACAAAGCGTGACTTTAACTGGCCGCGCAGGGTATGTAACGATGCCAACCGCTGGCTTAACTCTTCGATCAGCGGCTCGATACCATCATCATCGAACCTTTCATGTCTGTATTTAACTAAATCGCCAGGTAGCTCAAATGCAACATAAATAAATGTCGCTATTTGACTAAAACCTTGCGGAGTAGCAGGAAATCTTTCGGAAACAGAAGATGGTAAAGATTCAAGTAGTGCGGAAAGATGCTGACGATCTGCTTCAAAAGAAACATACATTTGCTCTAAACTACGAATCAGACGTACGACATCAGCAAGCGTGGTCACGCTATCCAGACCAAATGTTTTAGCGATATTCGGGAAGTCAGGCGCAGAAGTCCCTTCCTCAAGGAGACGCAATTTTTCAGGCATCAGGTAGTCAGCCATATGACGATAATCAGCCTGAACGACATTGAAATCCACCAGCCAATTTTTTAAATGTTCAACCTTATTATCATCAAGTTTGGCGTAAGCCTGAAAATCAGCTTCAGCGGGCAGATCCGGAAGTCGACCGGACAACTCAACTAACTGAGTCTGCCAGCTCATTTCGTCATGATTGGCAGTAACAATCGAATACTGATTTAGAAAATCTGAGAGTGCCTGCTGCCATGAGATTAGCGCTACATTCCATTCATTCAGAACTGAAACAATTCTATCACTGTCGAAAAGCTGGATATCGACGTTATTGATGCCATACCAGGGATGCTCCAATAGTTCAGCCTGCTCACCGACCTGTTGACGAAATTCCACAACTACATCTTTAAACTCTTTGATTTGGTCACGTAGTCTTAACTGCGCCACGCGATTCAATTTCTGCCCCGAAAGGTTTTCTATATGCAGTTGAGTTGGATCGATACCGAGTTCGCGTCGATAGCGTGTCGCCCCGGTCAAAATCTGGTGAACAGTAAGCTCGGTATGCTTCCAGATCTCATTAATTTCCTGAGCGTAGCTGTTTAACTGACTCTTCAAATCTTCATAGCGTGAAATCTCTGCGTCAATTTGCGCAGGCGTTTTTTGCAATGTCGGATTATGCAGCCTTTTCTGAATATCCTCTAAAACCTTACGCTTATGCGATTTATGGCTATGAAGCTCCAGACAAAAGTCACCTAATCCCGCCTTATCGAGTCTGTGTTTTACCACCTCTAGCGCAGCGAGCTTTTCCGCAACAAAGAGAACCTTTTTACCATTCAGCATCGCAGCGGCAATAAGGTTCGTTATTGTTTGTGATTTCCCCGTCCCTGGTGGCCCTTCGATTACCAAATTTTCACCGTTTACAGCATCAATCAGAGCGCTATGCTGCGAACTATCAGCATCATAAATAAGCGGAAATTTTTCATGAATGTTATCGAGAGTATCGATCGAATACTCCCTGGACAAGCTTCCTGTATTCGAATTATTTTCCGCCTGAGACGTAAAAAGGCGTTTGATCACTTCATGATTCAGTAAGTTTTTACTGCCTTGAGGCCAGCGCTCTGGATCAAGATCCAGATACATCAGCATCTTGCTGAAGTTTAATAAGCTCAATGCTCCGTAGCGACGCACTTTCCAGCGCGGCTTATTCTTTTCGATGATTGCCTGTATTTGTTTGAAGTAAGTTTCAGGCAACATCTCGTCATCAAGGCTGGGCAAGGCAAGACCAAAATCGCCCTGTAATTTTTCATGCAGCGACAAATTAGGGATAATGTCTTCCCCGGTATAACGTAAGTGGTAACGATAGAGGCCGGCCTGTGGATCGAGCTTGCCTTTCTCAAGCGTCACCGGAACAGTAAAGAGTGGAGCAAGTCTAGCCTTATCTGAATCTTCGCTTTCATACCATTCCAGAAAGCCAAGGGACAAATAGAGAATACCAGCCCCCGTCTCTTCAATTGCGACCTGCGCCTTACCATGGATAGAACGCAACACAGCTTCCAGCTCGGCTGGATAGTAAAGTGTTTGGATTTGGTCATCGGTCAGGGATGCCTGAACGGATGGTTTACGCAACGGCTTGCCCGCTTTCGTATCGCGCTCAAACTCACCGATATCTTTGTAGCCAAGCCGGGTAAGAAGAGAATCCAGATGTTGGCCTGGAAGGCCGGAGTTAGCCTCAGTACTTCTGATGCCTGCTAAAGAGCCCCCGTTTTCTTTCAGATGCTCAAGGATGACATCTCTTGCTTTGATTACCAGCTCATAATCTTCAGATGAGATATTGTTTTGGGCGCTGCTCAGCAACTCATAGCTGGTATTGATACCCAATTTTCCAGCCCAGGTTTTCGCATCGGGCAATGATTTCGTTGCTTTTTCTTCTGCTGAAGAAGCATTTTTTTCCAGATAACCAAACTGCTGTAACTGTGCTTTGGTCGGATCCGGAACAGGAGCGAACTGCATGACCTGTTCTGACCTGAGGGTTTGAAATAGCTGATCTGGCAGCTCATTGATGATACGTAAGGAAGAATGCTTTTGGTTAACCGGAAAATTTAATAGCCTATTTCGTGAAGTCAAATCCAGCAATTTACGCCGCATATCCTCAAGTGATTTAAGGATATACCCTTGAGATTTGTCATTGATTGAAGAAGAGTGTTCCGCCATATCAAACCCTGTAGATCATAGCAAAAGATTAAAAGAACTCACCAACCTGTCTGTTTTCAATGTCTGTCAGAAATAAAAGCCGTGCCACTTAAAGTCACTCTGGCTGTCGTGACGAGTTCTGATTTTTATTACTAAAGATGGTGAATTCAGAGACAGACCTTACCGGGAGACAGGCTTCCTTTTTATCTGGGAAACCCAACCGGTAAGCATCGGATAGCAAAATCATACCCTGAGCAGTGATGAACACAAGAGGATAATCAATAAGGAGGGTTTAACAAAAAGCACCAAGCTGCATATTTGACTTAGCAAGGTTAAAGATCTCACCGTGCTGATTCTGTTGCCTAAAGACATTAACGAAGCACTTTATTTGTGCAAGAATTGGTCCATATTCCTTCACTTTAATCTGACCGGAAATGCTATGGCTGGCGTGAACAAAGCTCAACTGACTGAAACCGACATCGTAACTAAATTTATTCTGCCTGCGGTCAAGAAGGCCGGATGGGATGACATGACGCAAATTCGCCAGGAGGTGAAGTTACGTGATGGCAAGGTAGTTGTGCGGGGTAAGCTGGCATCCCGTCAGAAAGTCAAATCAGCAGATATAGTGCTCTACCATAAGCCTGGCTTACCGCTGGCAGTCATCGAAGCGAAAGCAAACAAGCATGAAATTGGCAAAGGGATGCAACAGGGACTTGGTTATGCCGCCTTGTTAGAGGTTCCTTTCGTCTTTGCCTCCAATGGTGATGGCTTCGTATTTCACGACAAAACGAACTCCTATCAGCTGGAACGAGAGATTACACTTGAAGAGTTCCCAACGCCTGCTGAGTTATGGGGGAAGTTCTGTCTCTGGAAAGGTTATACCGCCGCACAACTACCTGTTATTACGCAGGACTACTATGAAGACGGCTCCGGTAAATCGCCGCGCTATTATCAGCTTCAGGCAATCAATAAAACGCTTGAGGCTATCTCAGCAGGCCAGAACCGCATCTTATTAGTGATGGCAACCGGCACCGGCAAAACCTACACTGCCTTCCAGATTATCTGGCGGTTATGGAAAGGCAGGCACAAGAAACGCATTCTGTTCCTTGCCGATCGCAACATTCTTGTTGATCAAACCCGCACCAATGATTTCCAACCTTTTGGGCAGGCAATGACCAAAATCACTGGCCGCACTGTCGATCCCGCTTACGAAATCCATCTGGCGCTGTATCAGGCGATGACAGGAACCGAAGAGCATGAAAAAGCGTATAAGCAGGTTGCGCGTGACTTCTTCGACCTGATCATCATTGACGAATGCCATCGCGGCAGCGCCGCTGAAGACAGTGCCTGGCGCGAGATTCTGGAATATTTTAGTAGTGCGACTCAGGTCGGTTTAACAGCGACGCCGAAAGAGACCCATGAGGTTTCAAATACGGACTATTTCGGTGAGCCGGTCTATACCTATTCGCTTAAACAGGGCATTGAGGATGGCTTCCTGGCACCTTACAAAGTCGTACGCGTTGATATCAATGTTGACCTGCAAGGATGGCGTCCAGCGAAAGGGGAAGTCGATAAAAATGGTGAGCTGATAGAAGATCGCATCTACAACCAAAAAGATTTTGATCGCAACTTAGTCATTGATGAACGCACTCAGCTGGTGGCAGAAACCATTACGGATTACCTCAAACGTACCAACCCCATGGATAAAACCATCGTCTTCTGTAATGACATCCCTCATGCAGAGCGGATGCGGCGCGCACTGGTAAATCTCAACGCAGCGCAAATGAAAGAAAATGACAAATACATTATGCGTATTACAGGTGATGAGACCGAGGGGAAAAACCAGCTGGATAACTTCATCAATCCGAAGAAGCCCTACCCGGTTATCACCGTAACATCAGAACTGATGACAACGGGTGTCGATGCCAAAACCTGTAAGCTGGTTGTGCTTGAACAAAACATACAGTCGATGACCAAATTTAAGCAGATCATCGGACGCGGCACGCGTATTGATGAACGCTACAACAAACTATGGTTCACCATTCTGGATTTCCGAAAAGCCACCGAGCTGTTTGCAGATGAACGCTTTGATGGCTTGCCTGTGAAAGTCATAACGACGACAAAAGATGAGGTCGCCGATCCAGAGTCAGATTTTGATGAACAGCTGGAAGATGAAGTATCATATGGAGCGGGTCAAACAGGCCATGCAGAAGAACCATCGCCGGATTATCCCTCTGGCACCTCAACAGAAACCGAACCTGACGGCGAAATGCCCGAAACAGACGAGGAACGACGCAGGAAGTTTTATGTTAAAGGCGTTGCTGTTAACGTGTTATCTAAACGCGTTCAGTATTACGACGCTGACGGTAAGCTGGTCACCGAATCATTTCAGGATTACACCCGTCGTACGCTGATGAAAGAGTACGCGTCTTTAAATGACTTTGTTCAGCGCTGGCAAAGTGCTGAACGTAAACAGGCCATTATCGAAGAGCTGGAACAGCAAGGTATTATCTGGGATGTACTGACGGAAGAGGTCGGCAAAGAGCTGGATCCCTTCGATATGCTCTGCCATGTCGTGTACGGCCAGCCGCCGCTCACCCGCCGTGAACGCGCCGATAATGTGCGTAAGCGTAACTACTTTACCAAGTACTCTGAGTCGGCTCAGACCGTCTTGAGCAACCTGCTCGATAAATACGCCGATGCGGGCGTAAAGGAAATCGAAGATATTCAGGTACTGAAGCTTCGACCTTTTGATACCATGGGCCGCCCTTTGGAGATCATCAAAAAGAACTTTGGTGACAAGGAAAGCTACATGAGTGCCGTGAGTGAACTGGAAAACGAAATCTACGAACTCCCTCCTCGCTCGGCCTGATTCCCTTTCAATGTCTGTCACCGTAGCGACCGCTCGGTGGCAGACTTTTTTATTACGGAAATTGCAACAAACATGTCTATCAGTTCAGTTATCAAATCCTTACAGGACATTATGCGTAAAGACGCCGGTGTGGACGGCGATGCGCAACGTCTGGGCCAGCTTTCATGGCTGTTGTTTTTAAAAATATTCGACACTCAGGAAGAAGAGCTGGAAGCCATAATGGATGCTGAAGAGTATCGTCTGCCGGTTCCCGCACGTTATCTGTGGCGCAACTGGGCGGCTGATGCAGAAGGTATAACGGGCGACGCGCTACTTGAGTTCGTTAATGACGATCTCTTCCCTGCCCTGAAAAACCTGCCTGCGCCTCGCGATAAAAATCCACGTGGATTTGTGGTACGGGAAGCTTTCAGCGACGCCTATAACTATATGAAAAACGGCACGCTGCTGCGTCAGGTCATCAACAAACTGAATGAGATTAATTTCGGCGACAGCAACGAACGTCATCTGTTTGGCGACATCTACGAACAGATTCTGCGCGACCTGCAAAGCGCCGGTAACGCTGGTGAGTTTTATACACCACGCGCCGTTACCCGCTTTATGGTTAACCGTATCGATCCCAGACTGGGCGAGCGCGTGATTGACCCTGCCTGCGGCACTGGCGGATTTCTGGCTTGTACGGTTGATCATATCAAAGCCAACTACGTTCACAGTACCGACGATCACCAAACGCTGCAGAAGCAGATTCATGGCGTAGAGAAAAAGCAGCTGCCGCACCTGCTTTGTACCACTAATATGCTGCTGCATGGCATTGAAGTCCCGGTACAGATTCGCCATGACAATACGTTAAGCAAGCCGCTCTCTTCATGGGATGAGCAGTTCGATGTGATTGTTACCAACCCGCCATTTGGCGGCACCGAAGAAGATGGCATCGAGAAAAACTTTCCCTCTGAAACACAAACGCGCGAAACTGCTGACCTCTTCCTGCAGTTGATTGTGGAAGTGCTGGCAGATCAAGGACGCGCCGCTGTCGTTCTTCCGGATGGCACGCTATTTGGTGAAGGTGTTAAAACCAAAATCAAAAAGCTGCTGACAGAAGAGTGCAACCTGCACACTATCGTGCGCCTTCCGAATGGCGTGTTTAACCCCTACACCGGTATCAAAACCAATATTCTGTTCTTCACTAAAGGTCAGCCAACCAAAGAGGTGTGGTTCTACGAGCACCCTTACCCGGACGGCGTGAAGAACTACAGCAAAACCAAGCCGATGAAGTTTGAAGAGTTCCAGGCTGAAATCGACTGGTGGGGGAATGAAGCTGATGGTTTTGCAAGCCGTGAAGAGAACAATCAGGCGTGGAAAGTCAGCATCGACGACATCATCGCCCGCAACTTTAACCTCGACATCAAGAACCCGTACCAGGGTGAAACCATCAGCCACGACCCGGACGAACTACTGGCGAAATTCCAGCAGCAGCAGGGCGAAATAAGCGAGCTGCGCAACCAGCTACGCGACATCCTCGGGGCCGCGCTAGCAGGTAACAAGGGGGCAAACTGATGGCCGTTGAAAAACTGATAACCGACCATTTCGATACCTGGACTTCCGCCTTGCAAACCCGCTCGACAGCCGGGAGAAGCAGCAACGGTAAAATCGATCTGTACGGTATTAAAAAACTGCGTGAGCTGATCCTGGAACTGGCAGTGCGCGGCAAACTGGTGCCGCAAGATCCGAATGATGAACCGGCGTCAGAGCTGTTAAAGCGTATTGCCGCAGAGAAAGTGGAGCAGGTAAAGCAGGGGAAAATTAAAAAGCAGAAGCCTTTGGCAAAAATAAGTGAAGATGAGAAGCCGTTTGAGTTGCCCGTGGGTTGGGAATTCTGCCAACTCGGTGACTTTGCGAATATTGTGAGAGGTATAACATTTCCTGGCAATGAAAAATCAAAGGAGGCATCTAATAACAAAATCGCCTGCCTCCGAACTGCAAACATTCAAGAAAATATTGACTGGAATGATCTCATTTATGTTCCAAAAGAGTTCATCAAAAGAAATGACCAAACCCTCCTTAATAATGACATTGTAATGTCAATGGCAAATAGCAGAGAGTTGGTAGGCAAAGTTGCACTTGCAACTATTCCGAATAAAACGACTGTAACATTTGGAGGTTTTTTAAGCGTCTTGCGCCCCATCATTATAGACCCAAAATTTTTGATGCTACTTTTGAGATGTGATACTAATAAATCTCAGTTGATTGAATCATCAAGTCAGACAACAAATATTGCTAATATTTCGCTAGCTAAGTTAAACCCTTTAATTGTAGGGCTTCCTCCTTTAGCTGAGCAAGCTAAAATAACTAATTCAGTCAATGAGCTTCTTTCTATCTGTGACCAACTGGAACAGCAATCTCTGACCAGTCTGGACGCACATCAGCAACTGGTTGAAACTCTGCTGGCAACACTCACTAATAGCCAGAACGCCGAAGAGTTAGCCGAAAATTGGGCGCGAATCAGCCAGCATTTCGACACGCTGTTTACTACCGAATCCAGTATTGATGCGCTTAAGCAAACCATTCTGCAACTGGCGGTGATGGGCAAACTGGTGCCGCAGGATCCGAGTGATGAGCCCGCATCCGAACTGCTTAAACGTATTGAGCAGGAAAAATCGCAACTGGTGAAAGAAGGTAAAATTAAAAAACAAAAACCTTTGCCGCCAGTTAGTGATGAGGAAAAGCCTTTTGAGTTGCCGGAGGGGTGGGCGTGGTGCCGAATTGGTGACATTATAGGAAACATCGATGCAGGTTGGAGTCCAGCATGTATGCCTGAGCCGTCGCCAAATGAAGAAGTATGGGGTGTATTGAAAACTACTGCCGTACAAACATTAGAGTATAGAGAACAGGAGAATAAAACTTTACCAAGCAGCAAGCAACCTCGACCACAATATGAAGTAAAACCTGGTGACATTTTGATAACAAGAGCAGGACCGAAGAATCGAGTGGGGATTTCTTGCCTGGTTGAAAAAACGCGCATGAAATTAATGATATCAGATAAAATAATCAGGTTTCATTTAGCCTCCACTGATATATCAGCACGTTACATATCTTTATGCCTTAATTGTGGCGTGACTGCTGAGTATTTAGAATCATCTAAATCAGGTATGGCTGAAAGCCAGATGAATATATCTCAAGATGCCTTGAAGTTCGCTCCTGTCGCACTTCCCCCTAGTAGAATTCAAATAAAAGTAATTTCACTAGTTGAAGATTTTTTTAGCGTTTGCGACCACTTAAAATCCCACCTGCAATCCGCGCAGCAAACCCAGCTTCATCTGGCGGATGCACTCACTGACGCAGCATTAAACTAAGGAATAGACGATGCCGGTTCATCATGCTATCTGGCGAGTAGGGGATAACCCTCAGCCGCTGACCATCAGCAAGCTGGTCAGTGAGAGTTTGCTGGAAAGAATGATTTTAAACGACCCAACCATTCTTTCAGACCAGTGGATGATTATCGGGCATCAGGAAAATACGCTCGATAAGGGGCGTATTGATCTGCTGGCGATAGCGCCTGATGCCTCGCTAATCCTGATAGAGCTGAAACGCGACCGCACACCGCGCGAGGTAGTCGCTCAGGCGCTGGATTACGCTTCGTGGGTGGACGATTTAACCGCAGACCGCCTGTCACAAATTTATGAAAAATTCTCTGGCGGCGGTAATCTGGGTGACGCCTTTAAGCAACGTTTCAATACTGAGTTAGAAGAAGAGTCTATTAACCAGTCGCATCAAATCATTATCGTAGCGGCGGAACTGGATCCGTCCACCGAACGCATTGTCGACTACCTGAGCAAAAATGGTATCTCTATCAACGTGCTGTTCTTCAAAGTCTTTCAGCACGGGGATGAACAGTTTTTAAGTCGCGCCTGGCTTCTCGATCCCAGCGAGACGCAAACTAACGCTGCTCAGGCCACCGCAGGTACGAGTGCTCAATCAAAAGAACCCTGGAACGGACAGTTCTATGTCTCGTTCGGTGACTCAAATAGTCGTAACTGGGAAGAGGCGCGCCGTTATGGCTTTATCAGTGCCGGTGGCGGAAGCTGGTACAGCCAGACCTTAAAACAGCTTCAGCCCGGTCAACGCGTCTGGGTTAACATCCCAAAAACAGGTTATGTTGGCGTCGGTATTGTGCAAAGTGCCGTTGAGCCAGCCAGCAGCTTTACAATCAATACTGAGGCTGGCGAAAAACTCGCGATGGACGTGCTTAAACATGGAAACCTTTATCACGATAACTCAGGTGATCCCGATAAATCTGAGTATTTTGTTTCAGTGAAGTGGCTTGAAACCCGTAGTGAACAGGATGCAGTAAATGAACTTGGATTCTTCGGTAATCAAAATACCGTTTGTAAACCGACAACGCCAAAATGGCGACACACTGTTGAAAGGTTGAAAAATCACTTCATAAACTGGAATACTAACGAGTAGAATTTTCCGGCATTCAGGCGAATGGATTTTAACAAGGATCATAACAATGCGTAAAATCCTCCACTCCGAATACCCGTTCCGGCGGTCACACGAAGGTGTGGCTGCCCCGACGGTATATTCGGGGATTACCCATGCATACAAGAAATCGAGCGTTTCGTCGCCATCATATGAAAAGGCTCAAAACTAAACGCGGTCGTTACAATAATGCGGCTTACAGCTGGCCTGAAGGTGCTACTAACGTCAATATCGGTAAGGCTTATCATACGCCATGTCTCTGTTCATGCTGGATGTGTGGACATCAGCGTTTTCATCACGGAATGAACATGCAAGAAGTGAGAGCAAGAGCCAGGTACCAGGATTAAGCAGATTAGCCCACCTCAATGGTGGGCTACCTCCCGGGAAACACCCTCTGATAAACCATCTTGTAAGCTCATCTCCCACCCACTACAAACCCGATAAGCACAATGAGGACCTCACAATGCAAAGTCGAGCCACCAGCGCCAAAATAACCAAACAACAAATTTACCGCTCCGTTGCCAGCTCAACGGCTATTGAAACGGGTGAAGATGTGCAGAAAGTTGAGCAAAATCTTAAGCAGTATCAAGCTAAAGCAAAAGCTATCGGTTTAGCTCGCTAATTTGGCAAAAAATCGTCAACAAGCTGTATCATCGGCATATAATTGTCAGTGATTTCGGCCTGAATAGCCTTGAAAAACGCTTTATGCCCGTCAAAAAGACTGTAAACCAGTATCTGCGTGAACTGATAACACATCAAATTCCGCTTGATCGATAATGCCCAGTCTATTATCAATGCGCTGTCCGATGAACCTGACTCGCGTATGCTCTCCAAATAATTCAGACTATATCCAGCCAATTCTTATCCTCTCTGGAATAAATTCACCACATTGCTGGTGGCCTGCTCAACATGATTAACCCTGTTTTCCCACTGTTCTAATGCCCTTCTTTTCTCTACGAGATAATCATAACGGTCATAGTGCTTCGAGCTGACATCCTGCAATGCATGGTTTTGAATGCGGTCACGCAACTCTTTCGAGACACCGATTTCGCCCATCAGCGTTTTGCAGGTCCGCCGTAAATCCCTCGCAACAAACACCGGATGATCAGGAAAGTGCTCGCGATAATAGATAATTGCCTGCGCAAAGCTGTCAGTTCGTAGATGCTTGCCCGCATCCAGTCGCTGCGGGAAGATAAACGGACTATCGTTAACGTTTTCCACCTTCAGCCTTTCCAGCATTTCGACCGCTGAATCCGTTAACGGCACCAGATGGTCACGCTTGTTCTTTGAAACGTCAGCAACGATCAACAGCGTTTTCTCTTCCCAGTTCACGGCATCCCACCGACTGGAAGCCAGTTCATGTGGGCGCTGACCACCAGCGTAAACACATAAATTAAGCAGCAAACTCACCGTGCTGCCAACGCCTGGCGTTTTGGGAAAGTCACCCATCAGCTGTTGCAGTTCATTCAACTTCAGCCAGTTCGTCCCCGCTTTTTCTGCAGCCGACTGTTTGGGGATGACGCTCACCGGGTTCATCTCAAGCCCAAACATCACGTTCTGCTGATGGTTGGCCGGATCGTTATCCGCTTTAAGCCCGTAGTTGAAAGCTGCCATCAGATAAGAACGCACACGGTTTGCTTCAACGCTCGCACCGCGCTGAATGATAGCGGACAGAATCTGTTTGATATGTAACGGTGTGACTTCGTTAGCTTTGATATCTTTGGCGATAAAGGAATACGTTTCTTTCTCCAGACGGTAGAGCACCTGCTTCCATGTCCGCTTTCCATCTTCACGCATTTTGTTGGTGTAACCCTGAATAAGCTGCTCGATGCTGCCCTTTAACTGTTCAGCGCGCTTTTGCTTTTCCAGCGCGATTTCCTGTTCAGCCTTTTCGACCTTAGGGTTCTTCCCTTCCTTCAGCGTACCGGCATAACCTTTCGTAAGCTGACGAGCCTGAGCTAACGACATTTCAGGGTAACGACCCAACTGAATGAAGTGGCGTTTAGCATCCCAGTAATAGCGATAGTAGAAAACCCGCTGCCCGGATGGCTCAACTTTAACGCCCAGACGCCCTGCTCCGCGCTCACCACTTTTGTCCCATACCTGATAAGCCGAGTCGCGAGCTTTAAGACCGCGTACCATTGAGTCCGTTAAATTATCTGCCAAGAGAAAGTCCTTACGAGAATTTTATTGCCGTTTTCTGGGTGATGTAGCAGGTGACGTAAGGATGATACTGAAAGCAAATACCCGGAACAACATGAAACGAAAAAATAACCATAACTCACTGTTTTATAGAAACTAACAGATAAGAGTGGTTAAGATTGGAAAATAATGAAACAAGCTATTCATATGACTCATAATCGCTTGGTCGCTGGTTCAAACCCAGCAGGGGCCACCAAATTTTAGCAGTAAAAACATATAGTCAGACCACTCGAAAGAGCGGTCTTTTTGCTATTTATATTGCTAGTGTCCCCTTTTTGTCCCCTCACATAATTTATTGAAGTGCTCAAGCCACGATCCAGCTAGCTGACGTCTGCAAAACCTCATGGTTACAGAAATTTCCCGGAAAAAATTTCCCCCGCGTCTGATTGCTCAGGAGTATGATTAACAAATCATTACAGTCTGAAGGGTTACTGATGGATACAGTAGAGGAACTAAACGGAACATAGTTCTATGCGGGAAAATCGAATCTTACCGCCTCTGAACTCTTTTTCATGGTGTTTGTTTTCAACACGGCTGATCAGTTCGGCATTAAAGATATTTCAGCAATCTATGCACTGTATGCAGGTATAAATGACCAGGTTACCCGGACTAAACCAGAAACGGCACTGAAAGGAACATCCAGACTTTCAAAAGGTGTGAGGAAAGTATTCGGAAATAGAATGTTCCCGTTCGGATTGAAAATGCCTACATGGATCGGCGGCTACACTCCGTGGACTGTAAAACGCAGGATGGTGAGGAAGGTCGGTACATGGGTAGGCCGTACTATTCCGTTAGTTGGCGAGGTTGTTCTTTTGGTTGATGTTTCACAGATAACCTACAATTCAATCCGCGAATATAACACCATAGCAAGAGGCAATGATAAGTTATGGTGATCGGTGATGACGACATTGAGCAACGAGTACTACGCATGTTTTCTGTACGTGCTGGTGCCTACATGTTCAGGAAAAAGAAATATGACACGTACACGCCAGAAGCAAATATTCATTTTGATGTTCAGCTTGATCGGGATGATATTGAAGAATTAGTTGAAGATTATTCAAAAGAATTTGCCGTTGATATGTCTGATTTCCATCTTGAAGCCTACTACCCCAAAATAAAACATTCATGGAATCCATTCAGGAAACCTGATCCTGTCGATGTTCCTGATTTCACAATTGACATGTTTATTAAATCGGCCAGAGCCGGTAAATGGTTATACGATTAACGCAAGGAGCTAACGAAATGGCTGTACCAGTACATTTATTTTTGACCGACGACGGCGGAGCTACTATTCGTGGTTCCTCTGATGTGCAAGACCGCGAAGGCTCAATGGAGTTAAGGACACTTCACCACAGCCTGACTATCCCTACTGATCCAATGACAGGGAAAGTAACCGGAACACGTCAGCACGCACCATTTCAATTTACTAAAGAGCTTGATAGCGCATCACCTTACCTGTTCAAAGCAGCCGCAACGGGCCAAACGCTGAAAAGTGCAGAGTTCCGCTTCTACCATATCAACCACTCAGGCCAGGAAGTGGAGTATTACCGGATTACACTGGAAAACGTCAAAGTAATTTCTGTTAGTCCGGTGATGCACGACACGCGAGGCTGTCCGGGCACAGGTCATATGGAAGAAGTCGCCCTGAACTACGAGAAGATTACACACCTGTATAAAGACGGCAATTTGCTGGCGCATGACTCCTGGAACGAACGTCCTACAGCATAGCGAAAGGGGATATCCCTGCGAAACAGTTTTCAGATTTTTAAAACAGTTAATCTCTGCTGAAACCCGCACCAGCTAAGACTCTGCGGGTTTTTCTTTATTGTTTTCCCTCGCATAATTTGATCTTCCGGACTCACATAAAATACAAAACCCCATTACTTCTCTGGTAGTTGTGTTTTTCATTAGATCCTCTATAGATCCTTTCCACTGAAAAAACTGAAATTCTTTTTACTCTTTTCAGTTGGCTAACTCTGACAGAAAGCCAGCAGTGGCGCGTCCCGGCAATGCTCTGGCGCAGCTGGCCAATTTTTATTGACCACTACAATTAAGAAATACCGGCCTCCCGGCAGACATCTTTAACAGTTCATCCTGCTTCACCCGACTTAATCACAGCGATGATCTGATGCTCAGTAAAACGGACTTTACGCATAGCGATCTCCTTCGTTGGCAGATTGATTATGCCGGATGATCTCTAAATGTGAATGGCACGATTATGCGGGATACTTACATGACCGCCCTGCCATGGATAGGGTTGAATTTAATTATCCGGATTGCACTAATGAGTCCCCGATCAGGACGTGGGACTATGCCCCTCTGGAGGGACGGATTGTAGAAGAAGTGATAGGGTATACATTCATCTATCTATTCACTTATCTATTCAAAAAGCGATTCAACTTTATGCCCACTCGCTCTGAAACGATACGCCGATTACTCAGCCATGGCCCAACACAAACTCGGCAACTGATTGAAATAATGGGTATTAGCCAGCCAACACTCTCCCGCGCAATAAGAGATATGGGCGATGACATTGTTCGGATTGGAGCGGGTCCATCTATTCAGTACGTTCTGCGCGATGTTTATCGCGGATTTCGATCTGCCCCCATTTACCGCATCACTGATGAAGGGCGCATCAGACCCCTTGGCGAGCTGATTCCGGTTCATCCTGAGGGATTTGTCATGGTACAGACCGACAAAATAAGTCTTCATAGTGACGGGCTGCCGTGGTGGCTGTTTGATATGCGTCCACAAGGGTATCTCGGGCGAGCCTACGCATCAGCCTATGCGACCGCTCTCGGTCTGCCAGCGAATCCAGAACAATGGGCAGACCAGGATGTCGTCAGGGCATTGCTTGCACAGGGCCATGATGCTATCGGCAACCTGCTGATAGGAGAGCAGGCTCGGGAACGTTTCCTTGAAATGCCGGAACCCATCCCCGTTGAGCGCGCCACAGCCTACCCCGCTTTGGCAATAGCGGCTGGAGCCGGTGAAGCACCGGGATCATCTGCAGGCGGGGAACAGCCGAAATTTTGCACTTATACAGAACGCGGTCACGTCTTAGTGAAATTCTCAGCCCCGGACGATAATCCGATTAGCGAACGTTGGCGCGACCTCCTGCTAGCCGAGCACCTGGCATTGAGGGTGCTCGGTGTGGAGACTGAGGTATATGATTTTGGTGGTCAGCGATTCCTGGAGATCCCCCGATTCGACCGCGTTGGCAAACTGGGACGTATTGGCATCTTCTCACTGCGGGCACTTGAGGCAGAATTTGTCGGCAATGCCAGCGCCCCCTGGCCTGTTCTGGTTAACAGCCTTGTGAAGCAAGGGCATGTCCATCCTGATGCCGCAGCGGGTACTGCCCGGCTCTGGGCATTTGGAATGCTAATTGGCAATACCGACATGCACCACGGAAACCTGTCGTTCTTTAGCAGCCACGGTCGCCCGTATCAGCTAGCACCGGCCTACGATATTCTGCCTATGGGGTTCGCTCCCATAGCGGGTGGCGCAATCGTAAACGCGCTTCGACCAGCATCACTACCGGAAGTAATCAGCCGGGATATCTGGCAGGAAGCACTGGGCCTGGCTGAGAACTGCTTTGTTATAGCGAGCCGTTGCGGGCGTTTCTCCGCCAATTTCGCCCCATGCCTTGAGGCATTACGCCATCATCTTGACGAGGCCAGCTCGCGTATCGCCCGTCTGGGATAAATATCAGATAACCTGCCCGCTTAAACCATAGGGTCCAGCTAAGCGGGCCGACACTTACCCTAAAAACTGACTAATCAGCATCACCATTCCCAACCCCACCACTGAGTTAATTAACTCCAGTAATCCCCAGGTTTTAAAGGTGTCTTTCATTGAGATACCAAACGTCTCTTTAAACAATAAAAAGCCACCGTCGTACATCAGGGTAATGGTGTTACTGCCACAGGCGACGGCAAGCACCATTAAGGCGGGATTGAGATCGAAGGCGCCAATCATCGGCGCGACAATACCGGCGGAGGTGATGGCGGCAACCGCGCCCTGTCCGGTAAGAATGCGGATAACGGCAGTGATTAACCAGGCGATAATAAAGGGCGAGAAGGGAACATGGCTCATCAGCTGAACGATGCTGTCACCGACATCAGAATCGATAATCACCTGCTTCAGAATACCGCCGGCGCTGATGACAAAAAGCACGTTGGCAATCTGAGAAATCGATTTTGAGACATGCTGCGTAATGCCATCAGCCGTCATGCCGCGCTTAATGCCCAGAAACCAGATCGCCGTGAAGGTCGCCAGTAACATGCTGATTTCCGCGCTGCCTGACAACTTGCATACCTGAGTTAGCATCGAATCTTCACCCGCCAGCGGTCTTACCACGGAAGCGAGAATCATCAGGATGGCCGGAATCAACGGAATCAGGATACTGATTTTAAAAGAGGGGAGTCGCTGGGGATCGATTTCTTCGATCGGTTTGATAATCGAGTTAAGCGGAATACGGTTAATGCCTGGCAAAAACCTGGGTAATAAGATGCCCGCACAATATAAGGCTGGCAAAATCACCAACATGCCATAAAGGTAGACCTGGACGATATCGGCATTGAACGCGCTTATTAACGCAACCGGGCCAGGCTGAGGCGGGAACAGGCTGTGTCCCATCGTCGCGCCCACCACCGTCGGGATAACCAGTTTCATGTAGGGAATGTTGGCTTTCACCGCGATGTTCATCACCAATGGCATGGCAATCAGAAAGGCAACTTCATAAAACATCGCGATACCAAATATCACCCCAATAAACATCAGACCGATAGAAAGATAGCGGGTACCACAATGCCGTATCACCGTATCGGCAATTTTCTGACTGGCCCCGGATTCGGTCATGAATTTGCCAATAATCGCACCAAATATAATAATCAGCGCGAGGTGACCCATAATACTGCCAATGCCCTGCTGAATAACCGTTACGATTTTACCTAAAGGAATACCGACCATAATGGCTACAAATATGCCGGCAATCAGCAAAGAGAAAATATTATGGACTTTATACTTCAGATTAAGTACAACCAGGATAACGATCCCCGCCAGCACCCAAAAAAGCGATAAAAAAGGTAGCATAAATAGCCTCAAAATAGCGATAGGGTTATAGTGATTTAAAACTAAAATTTTGCGCTGTAACATCCCTGGCAATTACGGTCACTCATCTGTTACCTCTCCGGTAACTCCGATTGCTTTCTTTCACTAATTTCATGCCGAAATAATCAATATCGCGAACAATAAACCAGAGAAAGCTCTCTGCTGGAATAACAACATCCTATCACCTTCGATATTAACGGTTTAAATAGAGACCTGGGCTAATTCGGCTTTCAACAAATTGAATTTATAGAGTTTTTCCTTTCTTCACCTGTTGCAAAACCGTTTATCTGTCTGCTTTAGACAATAAATTAACACTCCCGACGGCCTGCCAAAGCCGCTCTACCATTCTAGTATATTAAAATCTTTTTCGGATGGGTTTGACCGTGCTCACACTGTTGAACATTGTAAAAGCAGCGCATCGCAGGGGATATTTAAGAAGAAATTTTTCTGTCTGATCGGCTATACCGGCGGGAATCTCAATAAATACCTGAAATAGGACAATAAGAAAATCAGGATGAAAAAGCCGGATCATTAAAGCGTTAGTTTATATATTCTTCAGTACCGAATTTTGCTGCCAGGGCAGAGTGTTTCGGCTCCCTATCTTCTCAGCCAGGCGGTTACGCTTTAATTCCCGATAGCTGGCTGCGGCATTCCAGTAATTACAGCCCTCGCGATAACACCCGGCAGGCTGCAAAGCCGCCTTTTCATATTTCGCCGGTCAGATGACACATCGCCCGTTCGCGCTGTCATCTCTGCAAAATCAGGCTGCGCTCCTGGTCTGGGTCAGGGTGTTCAGGGCATTCAGCTGGCTGTTTATTTCTGACTCAGCTCTTTGGCCTGTGCCGCTATGACTGCCTGATGTGCGGGCATATTCTGGTCCTATATCGGCATCGACTCCACCGGCGTCGGGCTGGGCGTTTACGAAAACGTCAAAGCCTTCTTTCCGCAGGTGAAAGAATTTGTCTATAACCCGAACGTCAAAAACGCCCTGGTGCTGAAGGCTTACGACACCATCGCCAGCGGGCGGCTGGAGTTTGACGCCAGCCACCTCGACATCGCGCAGTCATTCATGTCTATCCGCAAGGCCACCACGGCCAGCGGCAACCGTCCGACCTATGAAACCAGCCGCAGCGAAGAAGTCAGCCACGGCGATTTAGCCTGGGCGACCATGCACGCACTGGCAAACGAGCCGCTGCAGGGACAGGCGGCACATACGCAGAACATTGTGGAGATTTACTGATGAGCAAACGCAGGAACCGCACCCGCACGCAGCCCGTGCCGCAGCCGGATAACATGACCAGCGGGGCAGCGTCGGAGGCGTTTACCTTTGGCGACCCGATCCCGGTGCTGGACCGCCGCGAACTGCTGGACTACGTGGAGTGTGTTATCAATGATCGCTGGTATGAACCGCCCGTGAGCGTTGACGGGCTGGCGCGCACGTTCCGCGCCGCCGTGCATCACAGCTCACCCATCAGTGTGAAGTGCAACATTCTGGCGAGTACCTTTATCCCGCATCCGCTGCTGAATCAGCAGGCGTTCAGCCGCTTTGCGCTGGACTATCTGATTTTTGGTAATGCCTACCTGGAGAAGCGGACCAGCCGCCTCGGTAACGTGCTGAAGCTGGAGCCGTCGCTGGCGAAGTTCACCCGGCGTGGCCTCGACCTGGACACGTACTGGTATGCGCACTACGGCATTAACACGGAGCCTTATGAGTTTGCGAAGGGAAGCGTGTTTCACCTGATGGAGCCGGACATCAATCAGGAGATTTACGGCCTGCCGGGCTACCTGTCGGCCATCCCGTCGGCGCTGCTGAATGAGTCGGCCACGCTGTTCCGCCGCAAGTATTACCTTAACGGCAGCCATGCGGGTTTCATCATGTACATGACCGATCCGGCGCAGAGCCAGCAGGACGTGGACAATATCCGCGGTGCCATGAAAAGCGCAAAGGGCCCTGGCAACTTCCGCAACCTGTTTATGTACAGCCCAAACGGGAAAAAGGACGGCATCCAGATCATCCCGCTGTCAGAGGTGGCGGCAAAGGATGAGTTTCTGAACATTAAAAACGTGAGCCGCGACGACATGCTGGCCGTGCATCGTGTGCCGCCGCAGTTGATGGGAATTATCCCGAACAACACTGGCGGGTTTGGTGACATTGAGAAGGCCAGCAAGGTGTTTGTGCGTAATGAACTTATTCCACTTCAGAAGCGGTTTGAAGAGTTAAATGTTCGGCTAGGTGAGGATGTTATCCGTTTTGAATCTTACAGCTTAGGCATATAAGCGCCCAGAAAGATAAAGAGGAATACCTCTTTATCTTATCCAATTTGAATATTCAATTTGTTGAATTTCGTTAATAGCCGTAATGGCTATTGCTAATCCCACGCTAGTTAAAGTGATGCCACCTATCGTTGGTGTGTTAATTCTCTCAAGGAAATTATGAATGGATGGTGCGACTGCCTTAACTTTTGCTTGCGCTTCGATTTTGTTTGCTGCGCCAAAATTATTGTATTTGCCAAGATAAGCATCAATAGCATTAATACCCATAAAATCATTGTAATTACAAGCGCCAGTGTAGCTTATATGATTTAGGTTTGTGTTAGATAAGTTAAAATCTAAACCAAATGTTTTTTCAAATTTATCATGAAAGCGGGAGAGCAAATAAATAACCTCGCCTGAAGGGGAAGATATTTGCATGTCTTTTAAAATAAATACACCACACATCAGGGCTATTTGCTGCTTAGTCAGTTTCGGTATAACGTCGATAGCCTCTGAGATTACAATGTCTTTTAAATCTGAATTTCCACTAGAGACTTTCTCAACAATCAACTTAGACAATAATTCTGGATGCGACTTCTCCCCCTTGCGAGAAGCGGAGATTAAAGCATCATTTAGTAAAGCTTGAACGTCAGGGTCTTTAAATTTATCTGTAATAATGCGTTTTGAGTTTTTATGCAGATCTGAAATGACTTTAGCTTGAAATTCATTGCCATTTAGTATGGCTTGCTGACGAGCTATCTCTTGTATTTTTGGGAACTGATTCTCGAACAACAATTCAAATATAACTTTTACGTCTTGTGCCGACAAACCATTAGTTATGGTTACGTCACCCTGAGCTTGAATTGCTGTTGAGCCATTAGAAACTTCTTGACTCGTGCCTGCATTAAATAAGCTCATATCTGATCCTTACTGTTTTCTTTTGAGTTAATGTTCACATTCCCTCCAGCCTGAATTCCTGTAGATCCGCCACTAACTTTTTGTTGAAAGAAGGATGATTGGGCTTTGTCAGCAATAAACAAGCCGACAAGAGTAACTAATGCAGCTAAAAGGGCGGTACCGGAATCAAAACCTGGCTTTATAAACAACCAAATAGCGCAAGAAATAGTTAATAACAAAGCGATAGTTTTGGTTAAAAATTTCATGTAGCACCCCTCGGATTTATCCTAATTTATAACCTCAATAACGAGTAAAGATCAACAAGCAAATCTTATAGCGCGCGCTCGTACCCCCGCCACGCCTGCGCGCTTTATACAGCGGTTTTCATGCAGGTGCATGACATATACAAAGACCCGCCAAGACTAGCGGGCCTGAGCATCAGAGATCCTTTTGGGATCATGCGATTTCATGCAGCATAGTCATGCATTCACGGCTCATAGTTCTGTTAGGCCTTTCATCATTCAGCCTGATTCATTAAAAGGCTGTATTCATGCTTTCGCAGGCGCGCCATTAACTCATCTGTGAGTTCGGAAACCCACTCAATTGCCATGCGTTTTTCTTGATCACTACAATCACTGACAGCAACAAGTTTTAAAAAGAAATCAATACGCTGAAGCTTCACCGACTCCAAAAGATAGTCCTGCATGTTCCCTCATCTGCTTACAACTACTGTTTATGCATGCAGTATAGAAAATCCAGTCGGAATTGAAACTATTTTTATGTATCAATGGCTTTGATCTGAATCTTGCCAGATCAGAATGGTTTTTCCTGCAATCTGCCGTTCCGGTAGATAAGCCGCATTTTCGCACCTGCATTGAGGCTACGGCCCTTAAGTAACAGCCCACTTTCATATTCATCACCGTTTGGTCCCTCCAGCTCTAACCGTCGGCACTCTGGCCCCGTACAGTTATTGACAGAGCTCCAAGGGGGGCGGCGATTCCGCCAGAAAAACCAGCCTCCGCTGCCGCTTCGGTCAATTTAGCGACCTTTTCCCATTTGACCAGGCACTGACACGCTGCGGTTGACCATTTCATCCAGCGCAATACGGTCCCCGTCCTGATTGATGAGATCAAAGCGTTTGAAGAATTCACGGTTACGTTTTTTCTGCTCTATCCATTCGGCCAGCGTGCTGCGGGAAACGTAAGGTGATGCGGCTTTCTGTACCTACTCTACTACAATTGCCATGTGCTCACGTTGCAGGCCGCGCAACTGCTTTAGTCGCTAACCCCACTATTCCCTTGTGCCTCAAAACCACAGTCTCCAACATCTATGTAAGAAAAATACTCTTCAGGAATTTTCTGGCTGACTTAGATTTTATTAATTTCCACGAAAGCAGTTAACAAATAAAAGAAAATAACTTGCCTTATATAAACAACTAAGTTTTAAACCTATATCTATTAAACCGCCGGGCCTTTAACAAAAAATCTCTCCCTATCACAATATACATTATATTTTAACATATTGCTGCACATCAGGCATTGCATTGAAATTGGTACAACACTCAAAGAAGATACGTTCCGATTTATAATAAGAATAAAGTTTACTCACCACTTCTCTTATCCTTATACTTATACTTATACTTATACTTATACTTAACATGGATTGCATGAATTTTTATATGGATTAATCTAAAAGGAGTTACTTATGCCATCCCAGCTTACCTCTGGTTGAAAGATGATGGTGGCGCACTTATTAAAGGCAGCGTCGATATAGAAAATCGAGAAAACAGTATTGAAATAATTGGCTTTTCTCATGGTGTGTCATTACCGGTTGACTATCAGACGGGCAGAATAACAGGCATACGTACTCATGCTCCTGTTACGCTGGAAAAGGAGTTTGATTCAGCAAGCCCTTACTTATACAAAGCCGTGACATCAGGCCAGACGCTGCAATCAGCTGAGTTTAAGTGGTATAAAATCAGTGATGCCGGGCAGGAAATTGAATACTTCAATATGTTACTGGAAGGCGTAAAGATCGTTTCAGTAAACCCCGGAATGCCGAATATAAAGATGGCCGGTGTGGAAAAAATTAATCATCTTGAGTCTGTTTCTCTGCTTTATGAAAAAATAACCTGGAAATACTGTGATGGTAACGTTCAGCATTCTGACTGCTGGAACGAAAGATAACGAACCAACCGGGCAATGAATAGCCCGGTTTTCATTTCCATGGATTGCTGGCAGTTGCGTTTAAATCAATACGTGGCATTACAACGGTAGAGCCGTCATAGTAAAATGCGGAACTGGAATAGTTAAAAACCTTGCCTGTTACACTGATCATCACGTGATCGCCAATCGCCTTTACCGCTGCATCCCCGACATCCGCAGTCAATACCGGCGCTGATTGCTGAATAATGGGCATAGGATGCTCAATATGACGATTCAAATAATAGCGATAAACGTTGCTATCAGTAGCACTCGAATTTTTATATCGGGTGACATAGAGCCAGACGTCCTGTGATAACTGCCGCTTACTGATGAGTTCGTCATCTGGCGGACGAGAATTCAGATACCAGACATAACCCATCACTGCGACAGTCAAAGCTAATATGATCGTTACCGCCCAATGAAGTGACCTAATAGCCGTGCTGATTGGCATAATCTATTCCCTGTTTGATCCAATACTGGTCTCTAGGATCATCACCATAGGGTATTTGTTCATACCAATGCCCCCACTCTTTTTTTGACGTTTTAGCCCGATTCTGTGCGAATCCCCCGCCTCTGTATAAAACATTGGCAGGAATACCGGCAGCCGTTCCCGTTGCGCCATAATTGAAGTTACCAAAATTTGCCCAGACAGGATTCATTTGTTTGTAATCCCAGGGGCCATGATTTCGAACCTTGAGATAAAACCACAAATAAACCGGAGGCGTCGCCATGTTTCGCGGCATACCAACGCGACGAGCCTCTGCGATGTTTCTGGCAAGAAGAGCAAAGCCCTCACCGGGCATGAGTGGAATAACTGCCATGTCAAACTCCTGTCATCCTGACTGAGGAACATGATTTGAACCATAAAGGTTTAACCTGAACGAATAGTGACCTCAATCAAGCAGGCATGACATAAATGCAAAAACAGACATCTTTCTTAATCAAATCGCAAAAGCTGCATTTTCATCAGAACGATGTCTTCCCGATTACGATAGTTGTCAGCCGCCGCTTGTCCTCTCCGGGCAACTCACACCCAACATTCTGCCGCCCCACCCTGTTTTCATTTGAGAGCTGCATGTTATCTTGTGGTTTTGATTTTTCAGCAGGCAGAAATTGATGACAAAGTTGCGGGTAGGGATCGTATTTGGCGGCAAATCGGCTGAGCATGAAGTGTCGTTGCAGTCAGCCAAAAATATTCTTGATGCGATCGACAAAACCAGGTTTGAGGTGGTGTTACTGGGGATTGATAAGCAGGGACACTGGCGTCTGAACGATGCCTCCAACTTCTTACTTAACGCTGAAAATCCGGCCCTGATTGCCCTGAATCGCGCGGCTGAAGATATCGCACTGGTGCCCGGCAACCAGCAGCAACCGCTGATTACCCGTCATGATGCGCATCCGCTGTCGCAGATCGATGTGATTTTCCCAATCGTACACGGCACGCTGGGAGAAGACGGTTCACTGCAGGGTTTACTGCGCATGGCCTCACTGCCATTTGTCGGTTCTGACGTGCTGGGTTCTGCGGTCAGCATGGACAAAGACTTTACCAAGCGCCTGTTACGTGATGCCGGTCTGAATGTCGCGCCGTGGCTGAGCGTTACCCGGGCGCAGCGCGCCACGCTGGATGCTGAGGCGGTGATTGATCGCCTTGGCCTGCCATTGTTCATCAAACCGGCTAATCAGGGCTCATCCGTTGGCGTCAGTAAAGTCGACAGTGCGGACGCCTTTGAGGCGGCGCTGGATCTGGCCTTTACCTTTGACCGTAAAGTCCTGATCGAAACAGGCATTAAAGGCCGCGAAATTGAGTGTGCGGTGCTGGGCAATGATACTCCGGAAGCCAGTCCCTGCGGTGAGGTCGTGGTGCATGACGCGTTCTACTCGTATGACACCAAATATATCTCTGAAAGCGGCGCGCAGACGGTGGTGCCCGCGGCGATTTCTGCTGCGTCCAGCGAAGCGATCCGGGAGGTTGCCATTAAGGCGTTTACGGCGCTGGAGTGTTTCGGCATGGCGCGGGTCGATGTGTTTTTGACCGATGAGGGTGAGATCATCGTTAATGAAATCAATACGCTGCCGGGCTTCACCAACATCAGCATGTATCCCAAACTGTGGCAGGCAGCCGGACTCAGTTATCAGGATCTGATCACCCGTCTGATTGAGCTGGCAATGGAACGCCACCAGCAGGCCAGCAGCCTGAAAAGCAGCGTCAGCTAATCGCCCTCAGCGACGTGGTTTCAGGCCACGTCGCTGGTGATGGCGCGGTGGTTAACCGGCGAGGTCTGATTGCGGCCATTACGTTTCGACAGATAGAGGTTCTTGTCGGCCGCCGAAATTAACCGGTTAATCACCCTCGGCCAGTCGCCCGCGTTACCGGCGCTGCCATGCGCCAGTCCTAAGCTGACCGTCACCGTGACCGTACTGCCCTGCAGCCAGAATTTCTCTTTCGCCATGGTCTGACGAATCAGCTCGGCGAGAAAATAGAGCGCTTCCGGGTCCTGATCGAACAACACCACCACAAACTCTTCACCACCAAAACGGCAGATGCGCCCTTTTTTACCTACCACCCGCTGCATACGCCGGGCGATCTCTTCCAGCACGCTGTCACCGGCATCATGGCCGAAGTTGTCATTTATGGATTTGAAATAGTCGACATCCAGCAGGATCACCCCGGCTTTACGCGACGAACTGAAAGGTTCAGTACGCAGGCTTTCATACAGGCCGGACCGCGACAACAGCTGGGTCAGGAAATCGTAATTGGCCCGCAGCGCCAGACGCTGATTAAGCTGACGAATGGCATCCATGCTGGCCGCCACAATCAGTGGACTGATGGCAATCGTCGCCACGCCCAGCCGTGCTGAAGTCAGATGGCTGATCGGCAGCAGATTATCATTGCCCTGAATGTTCATCACGCCATGCGACACCAGAATGATTTCGGTAATGCCGGTCAGTAAAATCACCAGGCTGGTGAGCGTCATCGGCAAGACGATAGCGCACCAGATCAGCGCCGGGACCGGGAATGTCAGGCTGCCCGCCCCGCCCATCATCGCGCCGACCATCAGTGAAAAGACCACCGCGATCACCGGTGAAAGCTTGCGCATATGCAGTAACTGGCGCAGCGACAGGGTTCGCCAGTCACGCGTCAGCAGAAACGGCAACAGCATCAGCCCGGTGGAGAATTGCTCACTAAACCAGTCGCCCCAGGCCGTCGCCAGCGCGGCATCAAACCTGGCCTGCTGCGCCAGCGCGCCCCAGGCAGCACACACCAGCGCCGCCAGCAGGCAGGCCGGGAAAATACGTAATACGCTGGTGATACGTTCACTGCCCGAGTCATGCTGGAGATGTTTCACCAGCAGCGAGACCGCGACCAGGATAAACAGCAGGTTGGCAACATTGAGAGTCAGGGCCGCCAGCGTCCAGCCGGAAAAAACCGTGTCGTTGAACACCATCGCTGTGAAGCAGGTGACGTAATAACGAGCCTGATGCAGAAAGGGATTCCGGACAATCACCCCCGCGACAATTGCATTGACCGGCCAGAACAGCGACAGCTCCTGCGGAATGCGCAGGTGTCCGCCGATAAAGCTAAACAGCAGGGTGATTAAAAATAGCGAGAGTGCATTTTTTTTAACGTTGTGCTCTTCAAACAGCTTAACGCGCATACATCCGGACCTTGTCGCAGAGAGACGGGCTGTCCACGCCAGCCTGAAACGGGCGTGGCGTCAGAATGATTTAATCCTGGGCGCCACCAAAGTCATCCTGCGATAAAACCACTCTTCACGGGCTAACGTTGAAAACTGAGGCAACATGCCCCCTTACAGGGGAATCACGTCAGGCGGCAGCGGAAATGGGGCCAATTATGCCCCGTAAATAAAAAAACCGGATATCCGAGATATCCGATTTTTGCCGTTCTGACGATTTTACCGCTGCGCTTAGCGCTATTTTACCGCAACCGGCCACTGACTGAGGCGAATACCCCGTTTATCGGCATTATCGCCGAAATCCTTCAGTACTGCTTTAACATCGGGATCGATATATTCAGCATTATCGTTATCCACAATCACCACGCTGTTCTCCGGGATCTCGTCCAGCAACCCCTGCAGCTTCGGGTTGTGCATAAAGGTCAGGTTCTGCTGAAAGCGCAGCACGTAATGGTCGTCGTAGCGGGTGAGCTGCAGCGCGTTGCGATGACTTTTATAGATGCTGTAGAGGATCTGGGTCGCGATCCCGATACCAATCCCCACCAGCATACCCAGCGTAATAATCCCGACGATGGTGGCGAGGAACGGCACGTACTGCTGCGCGCCCATGCGGAACTGTTCCACAAACAGCCGCGGCGTCGCCAGCTTGTAGCCGGTATAGAGCAGCACCGCCGCCAGACTGGCCAGTGGGATGGCATTCAGCATCTCGCTAAACCACATACCGCAAATCAGCAGCAGTACACCGTGGATGAATATCGATAGTTTGGTTTGCGCACCGGCGCTGACGTTTACGGAGCTGCGAACGATTACCGCGGTAATCGGCATTGCGCCCAGAAAGCCGGCGGCCAGGTTACCGATCCCCTGGGCAAACATCTCTTTGTTCGGCGAAGGCGCTGGCGTCTGCGGACGCAGCTTTTTCAGCGCCTCCTGGCTCAGCAACGTCTCCAGGCTGGCCACCAGTGCCAGGGTCAGCGCTACCACCCATACCTGTGGGTTCTGCCACGCCATCCAGTCTGGCGTTTCCAGTTCTGCCACCAGCGCAGAAACGCTGTCAAACGCTGGCAGTGAGATGCGCGCCAGGCCGCTCGTCATCTCCGGGAACAGGCGTCCACCCATCACCGTGGCCAGACAGCCAATCAGCACGGCGATCAGCGGTCCCGGGATCCATGCCAGAGCCTTGATGCGTTTGACGGGTGCCGTCGTCCATAAGCACAGGATGGCTAACCCGACGCCCGCCACCAGTATCGCCGGTAGCGAGAAGGTCATCTCGCCCGTGACCAGCGAAATCAGTTCGGCGTCCCCTGCCGCCCCCAGTGCAACCGGGATCTGCTGCATGATCAGCAGCAGGCCAATCGCCGCCAGCATGCCTTTAATGACGCTGCCCGGCACCAGCGAGATAAATCGCCCGGCGCGCAGCAGGCCAAACAGGCACTGCAAGGCACCGGCGATAATCAGCGCGGTGAGAAAGGCGGAGAAGCTCCCGAGCGAGGCCATTGAAGCCACCACAATCGTCACCAGACCGGCCGCCGGGCCGCTGACGGCAAAGCGAGACGGACTCAGGGAGGTGACGACCAGGCCACCAATCACACCGGTCAGCAGACCGGCAAACGGCGGTAATCCGCTGGCTTGCGCAATGCCAAGACAGAGCGGCAACGCGACCAGGAAAACCACCAGACCCGCAGGTATGTCGCGGCGTAGGGTATCGAGATTCATGGTGAAGGCTCCTCTGCAGATTGCTGAATCAACTCTTTGAGATGACCGGAGCGCAGGTCATAAACGCAACCAAACACCTCCAGTTCCTGGCCCGATTGCCAGATTTGCCGTACCGGTTGGGTTTGCACCAGTCTGGCGAATTGCGCCTTCACGTTGGCTTCAACCAGGCGGTCGAGCAGTTCGCTCTGCGCCTCTGCGGCTGCGGGTTGTTCAGCCAGGCCGGCTTCAATATCGTGACGCAGTGCGCTAATGCGTCGCGCCAGTGCTGAGTCCTGATGCTCCAGCACGCTGCCAGGCAGATTGAGCGCTGCTTCTACGCCACCACAGCCGTAGTGCCCGCTTAATACGATCCGTTTCACGCCGAGAAAAAAGAGCGCGTATTGCAGCACGCTCAGCAAATTGTCGTCGTCTTCAACCACCATATTGGCAATATTGCGATGAACAAAAAGTTCGCCAGGGTGGGACCCGGTTAATACCTCTGCCGGAACACGGCTGTCCGAGCAGCCAATCCATAACGAATGGGGCTTTTGCTGATGGAGGAATTTTTTAAAATAATCCGGATTACGCTGGCGGCGCTGTAATGCCCAACTGCGATTTTTCGCTAATAAGGGTTTAAGTGTCGTCACAATCATCTTCTCTCTACTACCGGGAATGGCGCTTCCTGGTTAACTACGAAGTGTATCGGCTCGCAAATAATGTGGGAGCCGTCAGTGAAATAAGAACCCAGTCACAGAAAAAGGTTATAGACGTTAATCATTTCTATTGCACGCCACTTATTTCCCTGCACGCTTACGCCTCGCTTTTTGTCAGTTATACGTCAACTCCGGTCAATGATGCGTAAATTTCATTCAGCACGACGGGTGAGGCATAATGGATGATTTTTTTATATTAATTATTTAAAATCATTAATTTAAAATAAAAAATATAATTAACTAAAGTTAGCGCTGACAAATAAATACAATTAATATTAACGGGGTTATTGTCTGCCATACCAACCGCCCCATTAAATACCAGGATTACTCTTAATTATAAAAATTAATCATTAGCATGATTCACCGCCTTAACGTCAGACAGGCAGTGAAATCCGCTTTATTTCATATAAGAATGAAGCGAGAGATGATTTATTTGATTTGCAGCAAAATAGTGACGCAGGAAAGTAAATCAGGGCCGTTTGTTAACAGAGCCTGGACAGGTCAGGCTCTTTTTCTTGACGAATTATTTACCGTTCCAGCTTTGCAGCCGCGATTCCCGCACTGACAGCTGCTGTTGTGGCGTCAGTTTATTGTAATTTTCCGCCATCCCACTCTCCCAGTCTCCATACAGCGGATTGGGCAGCACGATAAACTGTGTGCCGAATTGCTGGTGGTTCAGGTTCACAAAATCACGTCGCTGTTGATTGCCCTGATGCCAGGTCGAACCGCCGAAGTCATTAAGGTTATCGCCGACGTACAGCACCACGTTGTAGCCTTCATTTTTGATGGCATCGAAACGCGCCTGCTTGTTCGAGCTCTCGGTATTCAGACGAACCGTTTTGTCACTGACATTGGGGAAGCCCAGCTGCTGCATGTTGGCCACCGTGGCGGCGTAGTCCTGCTGATCGCGGTTCGAGACGTAGAACAGCGTGCCGCCATGCTGAGTCACATAACGCGCAAATTCCAGCGCACCCGGCACCGCTTTGGCCTGACGCGCCTGGGTCCATGCCGACCAGCTTTTACTGCTGAACGGCTGCCCGTTCTTCGCCTGCCAGGCGCTGTAGGCACTGTTGTCCAGCATGGTTTCATCCAGATCGACAATCACCGCTTTAGGTTTACCGGTCAGCGACGGTGCCTGGTCAAAGGCGAGGCGCGCGCTGTTAAAGGCTTGCCAGGTCAGGGCCTGATATTCGCCTGACTGCTGAAACCAGTTCACCGCCAGCACCGACTGCTGGCCGAGTTGTTGCTGTGCCGATTGCTGCGACGAGGTCGCACAGCCGGTTAACAGCAGCGCGACCAGTGCGGAAGCGGCGAAGGTTGCTGAGGTTTTCATCATGTCATCCTTAAGGTGAGAAAGGTCTGAGTGGGAAAGCTTCAAAAATGTAGCAGTTAACGTAAGCTGTGGGGAGCTCAACGCACGCCGTTATGACAGGAGATTCTTATGGCCGTGACCCCGCGCTCAACCTTGCTCGATTCACTGGCGTGGCTCGATTACGCCTTTCAGGCCGCTGGCGACACTCCGCCTGCTGATGCGGCCTATGGTCATCAGCGTCATAGCGCTATTGTGGTCACTGATGTTGAGAATACGCCGCCTAAAAGCTGCGAATCAGATGGCATTATCAGCACGGGAAACCGGCCGGTGGCGGTCTACACCGCTGACTGTTTGCCGGTTTTGTTCGCCGACGCTCAGCGCAAAGTGGTGGCAGCAGTCCATGCCGGGCTGCAGGGTACGCTGGCGGGCGTCCTGACCCGCGCGGTGGAAACGCTGCAGCAACAGGGCAGCGATCCGCAAAACCTGTGGGTGGCGATCGGTCCGGCGATGGGGCCTTGCTGTTACGAACTGGGCGAGCCGCAGCTGGCAGAGATGCAGCAGCGCCCGGCCCTTGCTGGCTGGCTACGCTGGCAGCGCAATCAGCCGGTCAACCCACTGGCACAACGTCCGCAGGCGACAGCGCGGCAACAGGGCGTCTGGTTTGACCTGCCAGCGCTGGCGACGCAGATGCTGTTCCAGGCCGGCGTGCCACCGCAGCAGATTGAGAATGTTAACGTCTGCACCTATTGCATGGCGGAGAGCGGATCGAGCTATCGGCACAATACCCACTTTGCCCGCGGCTACCACTCCCGCTACTCGTGGATCCGGCGGCGTTAAGCGTGTTAAACCGGACCGGACCTGGCAACGCTGCGCCGCCAGGCCGGTTGTTTTTGATTTCACTCACACCCTGACATCCTTTCACTTTTTTTTAACGCAGAAGCCGCTAAAGTTAACTCATCCGACCACTTCGACGTGAGTGATTATGACCCAGCTCAATCCACACTATCCCGCGCTATTTTCACCACTGGACCTTGGCTTTACCCAGCTTAAAAACCGCTTTCTGATGGGGTCGATGCACACCGGACTGGAGGAACATCCGGAGGGTGCTGCCCGGCTGGCTGCATTCTATGCCGAGCGGGCGCGTGAAGGCGTGGCGCTGATCGTGACCGGCGGCATCGCCCCGAATCCACAAGGCGTGACCACCGCCCACGGCGCCATGCTCACCGACGAGACTCAGTGTGACTGGCACCGGCAGATTACCGCCGCGGTGCATCAGCATCAGGGCAAAATTGCTTTGCAGATCCTGCACACCGGCCGCTACAGCTATCAGCCGGATCTGGTGGCGCCCTCGGCCCGCCAGGCCCCGATTAATCCCTTTACTCCGCAGGCGATGAGCGATGCCGACATCGAACAGACCATTGCTGATTTTGCCCGCTGCGCCCGGCTGGCTCAGCATGCCGGCTACGACGGTGTAGAAATCATGGGATCGGAAGGCTATCTGATTAATCAGTTTCTGGTGAAGCAGACTAATCAACGCAGCGACCGCTGGGGTGGCGATTTCAGTCAGCGTATGCAGTTCGCGCTGGCGATCACCCGCGCGGTCCGTGCCGCTACCGGCGAGGCGTTTATCATTATTTTCCGCCTGTCGATGCTGGACTTGATCAAAGAAGGCAGCACGCTGGACGAGACCTTGCAGCTGGCGGGCGAGCTGGAGCAGTGCGGTGTCACGCTGTTCAATACCGGCATTGGCTGGCATGAGGCGCGCATCCCGACCATCGCCACCTGCGTGCCGCGGGCGGCGTTTGCCTGGGTAACGCAGCGTCTGCGCGAGCAGGTAAAGGTGCCCGTCATCGCCACCAACCGCATTAACCACCCCGCCGTCGCCGAGCAGCTATTGCAGTCAGGCTGCGCCGATATGGTGTCAATGGCGCGCCCGTTTCTGGCCGATGCCGCCTTTGTCAGTAAAGCGCAGCGCGGCGACGATAACAGCATCAATACCTGCATTGCCTGTAATCAGGCCTGCCTCGACCAGGCCTTTGCCGGCAAGATCACCTCGTGCCTGGTCAATCCCCGCGCCTGTCATGAGTCGCTGATGCCGGTGGTCGACACCACCGCACCGCGCCGGCTGGCAGTGGTCGGGGCCGGACCGGCCGGGATGGCGTTTGCCCTGCAGGCGGCGCAGCGCGGACATCAGGTGACGCTTTACGATGCCGCGCCCGACATTGGCGGCCAGTTCAATATTGCCAGGCAGATCCCCGGTAAAGCAGAATTCAGCGAAACGCTGCGCTACTTTCGTCATCAGCTGGCGGCGGCGGGCGTGCAGGTCGTCACTGGTCATCGTGTCGGGGCCGATCAGCTCAGCGATGCCGATGAAGTGATCCTGGCGACCGGCATTCAGCCGCGCACCCCGGCCATTCCCGGCATCGATCATCCCTGCGTGCTGAGCTACCTTGAGGTGCTGCGCGATAAGCGCCCGGTAGGGCAACGGGTGGCGATTATTGGCGCGGGCGGAATCGGTTTTGACACCGCAGAATATCTGTCGCAGCCGCCGCATCAGGATGAACTGGCCGCCTTCTATCGTGAATGGGGCATCGATCGCAGTCTGAGCCAGCGTGGCGGCCTGATAACGCCGCAGCCGCCTGCCGCCACCCGGCAACTCTGGCTATTGCAGCGCCGGGCCGGTAAGCCCGGTGCCGGGCTGGCAAAAACCACCGGCTGGATCCATCGTACCAGCCTGCAGGCGCGCGGCGTGCAGATGTGGGGTGGCGTGGAGTATCTGGCGATTGATGATGCCGGGCTGCATCTGAAACGCGAGGGGCAAACTCTGCTGTTAGCGGTTGATAACGTCATTATCTGCGCCGGACAGGAACCGCAGCGCGAACTGGAAGCCGCGCTGCGGGAAAGGGGTCAGAAAGTCACACTGATTGGCGGTGCGGATGTGGCGCAGGAACTGGATGCGCGCCGCGCCATTGCGCAGGCGACGCAGCTGGCGCTCAGTATCTGATTAGCGCATCTTCACCGCACGCAACACCACGAACTTCTGGTTCGAGGCGATCAGCGTGCAGTTGCCAAACAGCTTTTTCAGTTTGTGGTGATAATCGAGGTGGCGGTTGCCGACAATGCGCAACTCGCCGCCATATTGCAGACAGCGTTTGGCATCACGGAACATCTGCCACGCCAGATGATCGGTGACGGCATGCTGCTGATGGAATGGCGGATTGCACAGCACCGCGTGCAGCCGATCGGAAGGATAACCGCTCAGCACGTTATTGACGCGGAACTGACAGCGGGCCAGGTCTTCAGGCCGGTTCACTTCAACGTTGCGCTGGCTGGAGGCGACCGCCATATAAGATTCATCAAGGAAATGCACTTCGGCCTGCGGGTTCTGCTCCAGCGCCATCAGCCTACCACGCCGTTACCACAACCGAGATCGACAATTTCACCCTCAATATTTTCCGGCAGATGCTGCACAAACAGCCGCGCGCCAATATCCAGCGACGACCGTGAAAATACGTTGGCGTAGTTGTGAATCAGATAAGGGGTACCATCCAGCGGCCAGACCAGCGTCGGTTCGGCGTCACGCAACGCCGGACGGGTGAACTGGCTGTAAATCAGCCGCGCTTTTTTCCACGCCAGCGAGGTGCGGGTTTCCCCGATGATTTGCTCAAACAGCTGCAGCGTCGAATTATGGATCTCTTTGGCCCGCGCCGCGGCCAGGATCACCGTCTCTGGCGTCGCGACCTGACGAATGGCGCGCAGCTGGTGCTCCAGCAGCGCCAGTGTTTTCGGCACCTTGATCAGCACTGCGGCCGGGGCCGCGGGCAGCGCAGCCAGGCTATCGAGAAAATGGACTTCACCATCGTCCAGCGCGTTTAACGCCAGGTTCTGCCGCGTCGCCTGCTGGCTCAGCCAGGAGTCGCTGACGTGCCAGACGGTGCGCGGATTCAGCGCGCAGGTTAACGCGCCAAAGCTGTCGTTCATCACCAGCACCGGGCCTTCGGGCAGCGTCTGCTGCAACAGATATTCATCAGCCGCATCCCAGGCTTGTAATGGACTTTCGTCACGCATCTGCGGGAAACGATGCAGGATAAGTGTGCGATCGTTCAGTTCAAGTTGGCTCATGAATTCTCCGGCGTGGTACACTTTGATGGATTGTCGCCCCAAAAAGGGGGCGCAGTATACTGTCTTTCGCCGGGAATCCCTAATGTCCTCACTGATCTACCTTCAGGGTTATCCTGCCCCTATTCTTGAGCAGGTTGAGACGTTGATCACCCATCAGCGTTTAGGCGCATTTCTGCAGCAGCGTTATCCTGACACCCACGATGTGATGAGTGATAAAGCGCTGTATGACTACACCCTGGCGCTGAAAAACCGCTATATGCGCAACGCCCCGCCGATCAGTAAAGTGATCTGGGATAACAGGATCAAGGTGATGAAGCATGCGCTGGGTTTGCATACCGCCATCTCGCGGGTGCAGGGCGGCAACCTGAAGGCCAAGGCCGAAATCCGTATATCGACCTTTTTCCGCCTCGCGCCGGAACCGTTTCTGCGGATGATCGTGGTGCATGAGCTGGCGCACCTGAAAGAGAAGGATCACGATAAAGCGTTCTACCAGCTCTGCTGCCACATGGAGCCCGATTACCACCAGCTCGAATTTGACGCCCGCCTCTGGATGACCGATCAGGCGATGCGCGGCAACGCCGCTTAAAGAAACTCCTGCGCTTTCTGAATCAGGCTGGTTTTAGTCAGCGCCCCGAGAAAGCGCCGTTCCTGCGGATTGTTCAGCACCGGCAACCGCTCCAGCGTCACCGCCGCAAATGCCTCCCAGCCTTCGCGCATACTCTGGTTCTGGTAAATCACCGGAAACTCATCATCCATCACGCACTGTACCGGTGAGTCGAGGGTGATCTCCTGCGCCAGTACCCGCCGTGAAATCTCATGAATCGATACCACGCCCAGAAACGCCCCCCTTCATTGATCACATAGACGTAGCGTTCCCGCTTCAGCGAGCTGACCGCCAGCGCCTGGCCGACCGATTCGTGGGGCTGCAACGCTGCGCCGGCGATGATCAGCTCTGCGATGCGCATATTATCGAAATCGTATTTGGCTTCGGAGCGGTTGAAGTGATGGCTCACCACCGGATAGGTACTGGTCGATTGCAGCCGGTAGACCACCATCGATGCCAGCACCGAGGCGATCATCAGCGGGAACAGCAGACTGCTGTTGAGCGTCATCTCCAGCACCATCAGCATCGCCATTAACGGCGCCTGGCTGACGGCGGCCAGCACCGCTGCCATGCCAATCGCAGCATAGAGCAGCACATTGCCAGACGGCAAATGCAGCGCTGCCCCACCGCTGGCGATAATCACCCCCAGCAGTGCGCCAATCAGCAATGAAGGGGTAAACAGGCCGCCGACCGCATTCGACCCGACCGACAGGCTGGTGGCGAGCGTCTTCAGCAACAGTAACAGCAGCAGGCCTGGCAGCAGATAGTGGCCCGCCATCACTTTGACGATCACTTCATAACCGTTACCGAGAATATCGGTTGAGATCAGCGCCAGTAAACCGACCGCAAAGCCGCCCGCCCCGAGCCGCAGCGGCAATGAGGTTACCCGGCTGAACAGCCGCTTGCTGCGGGCAATCAGCTTGATCAGCAGCCAGCCGGCCAGGCCGGCAACCAGACCAATCACCACTGTCATCATCAGGCTGCTGAGGTCCATCCGGAAGCTGGCCTCCGCCAGCGGATAAAGCGCACTGCGAAAGCCCAGCGACCACATGGTCATCACCGCCACGGCCGAGGCGATAATCAGCGGTATCAGCCGCTGCAGCGCGGAAATGCCGAAGGCGATTTCCGCTACAAAATTGCTGACGCCAGCGGCGCGTGATACACCGACGACAGACCCGCCGCCGCCGCCATCGCCACGACGTCACTGTTTTTCAGGTTAAGCGATGCCGGTAGCACCCGGCCAATCGCGCTGCCGCACAGTGCTGACAGCTGCACCATCGGCCCCTCTTTCCCTATTGACGCGCCGCTGCCAATACTGGCAATCGAGGATAAGGCGCGAAAAAGCGAGGTTTTGGTCGGAACCGCGTCGAGACGGGCATTTATCACCTCCAGGTAGTCGGTCTTCACCGTCTGTTGCTGCTCAATGGCGACAGCGTAGCGCAGAAAATAACCCGCCAGCACCCCGCCGCCGCCCACCAGCAGCGGCCAGAAGATCCACGGCCAGACGTGAACCGATTCGGTGATTTCGCCTCCACTGGCGAACAGCAGATGATTAATAAGCTCAATTACGCCACGAAAAGCCAGCGTCACCAGCGATGCCGCGCACCCGACCGGGATGGCGATCAGTAAGGTGGTCCAGTTTAATGCGTGCTTACTTGCTTTCACCTGCGCTCCCTGTTTTGTACCTGAAAATCATCGCGTCACCTTATTACTGGAATGTGGATCGCAGGATCCACTCCTGCTCGCCCGGCCCCATTGCACCCGGCCAGAGAGATGTTACTCTGCCGCTTTACTTCTGCCGGAGAGATGACGTGATTCGTTTTGCCATTGTGGGAACAAATTGGATTACACGCCAGTTTATTGATGCCGCTCATGAAACCGGAGCAATGAAACTCTGTGCGGTCTATTCGCGCAGTCAGCAGCAGGCGGAGGCGTTCAGCCACGATTATCGCTGTGAGCAGACCTTTACCTCGCTGGAGGCGCTGGCCGCCAGCCCGCAGATTGATGCGGTCTATCTTGCCAGTCCCAATGCCCTGCATTGCCAGCAGGCGCTGCTGTTTATGTCGCACGGCAAACATGTGATTTGTGAGAAACCGCTGGCCTCGAATCTGCGTGAGGCGGAAGCGATGATCGCCTGCGCCCGCCAGCATCAGGTGGTGCTGTTTGAAGCCTTTAAAACCGCCAGCCTGCCTAACTTTATCCGGCTGCAACAGGCGCTGCCTGAAGTGGGTAAGTTGCGTAAAGCCTTGCTGAGCTACTGTCAGTACTCCTCACGTTACCCGCGCTATCTCAACGGCGAGAATCCCAACACCTTTGATCCACGCTGGTCCAACGGCTCGATTATGGATATCGGCTATTACTGCCTGGCGTCGGCGGTGGCGCTGTGGGGCGAACCGCAGCGGGTACAGGCCACGGCCACGCTGCTGGAGAGCGGCGTTGACGCACACGGCGTGGTGCTGCTGAGCTACGGCGATTTTGACGTGACCATCCTGCACTCCAAGGTAAGTGATTCTTCACTGCCGAGTGAAATTCAGGGCGAAGCGGGTGCACTGGTGATCGAGAAACTCTCCGAGTGTCAGAAACTGACCTTTATTCCGCGCGGCGCAGAAAAACAGGCGCTGAGCCAGCCGCAGCATATCAATACCATGCTGTATGAAGCTGAGACTTTTTTCCGGCTGATTGAGCAGCAACAGGTGGACCATCCGGCACTGGAGGTTTCACGCATTACCGCCGCGCTGCTGACTGAGATTCGCCGCCAGACCGGCGTGGAATTCCCAGCCGATCAGCAGGCAGTGTAAATATTTCTAAATATTAACGACAATGATTGATTCCTGACCGGCTAAGCCGTAACTTACGCCTCTGCAAAGGGGAGTAACTTGTAAGCTGATTGATCGTCACTACGTTGCGAAAGCATCCGGTCATCAGGCAACCCGGAATCTGTTCTGAGTTGTAAGTGAGACCTTGCCGGAAGGCGAGGTTTGCTTACAGTAAAATAAGCGGCTGACGTCTTCTGACTTCAGCCGTTTTTTTATTTTTCAGACAGGATACGAATATGCAAACTGTGGGTACGCCACTACTCTGGGGCAGCTTTGCGGTTGTGGTGCTGATTATGCTGGCCATCGACATGCTGTTGCAGGGACGCCGCGGCGCGCAAACCATGACTTTCAAACAGGCCGCCGTCTGGTCGCTGATCTGGGTGTCAGTTTCACTGTTGTTCAGCGCCGCGTTCTGGTGGTATCTGGAAGGCAGTGCCGGACGCGAAGTCGCTAACACCCAGACCCTCGCCTTCCTCACCGGCTATGTGCTGGAAAAAGCGCTGGCAGTGGATAACGTCTTTGTCTGGTTAATGCTGTTCAGCTACTTCTCGATTCCGGCGAACCTGCAACGTCGCGTATTGATCTACGGGGTATTAGGCGCCATCGTGCTGCGTACCATCATGATCTTCGCCGGCAGCTGGCTGGTGACGCAGTTTAGCTGGATCCTCTACGTCTTCGGCGCATTCCTGCTGTTTACCGGTATTAAAATGGCACTGGCGAAAGAGGACGATCACGCGGTGGGCGACAAGCCGGTGGTGCGCTGGTTGCGTAAGCACTTACGCATGACTGACGCGCTCGATGGCGAGAAATTCTTCACCCGCAAAAATGGTGTGCTGTTTGCGACACCGCTGCTGCTGGTGCTGATTATGGTGGAACTGAGCGATGTCATCTTCGCCGTCGACAGTATCCCCGCTATCTTCGCCGTGACCACTGACCCGTTTATCGTGCTGACCTCAAACCTGTTCGCGATTCTCGGTTTGCGTGCCATGTACTTCCTGCTTGCCAACGTGGCAGAGCGCTTCTCGATGCTGAAATATGGCCTGGCCATCGTGCTGGTGTTCATCGGTATTAAGATGCTGATTGTCGATATCTACCATATTCCGGTCGGTATCTCTCTGAGCGTCGTCGGCCTGATTCTGGCGTCAACCCTGATGATTAATGCCTGGGTTAACCGCAAAAGAGACCAGAACAAGATCGCACCATAATTACCTACAGGGGCAGCGGATGCCCCTTTTTTATTTTGCCGCCACCAGCAGCGACATTTCATACCTCTGTCACACTTCCTCTATCCAGCATAATAAAAACCCGACATCCACCACACTGGCAGAATTATCTCTTTTCTCATTCGTTCTTTTCCTTATACTCCGCCGGGCAAACCGCTTTAGCTGATGCATAACATCGCCGCTAAAACTACATCCGCGACAAAATATAGAAAATACTATGCAGAAAACTCTCTCCTCACGTCTGGGCGCGCTATTTACAGGCAGCCTGGTGAAGCAAATCATGGTTGGGCTGATCGCCGGTGTGGCGCTCGCCTGGATTTCTCGCGATGCGGCGCTGGCCGTTGGGCTGCTGGGCGAACTGTTTGTCAGTGCGCTGAAAGCGGTGGCACCGCTGCTGGTCCTGATGCTGGTGATCGCCTCAATCGCCAACCACCAGCAGGGTCAGAAAAGCAATATCCGGCCGATTATTGTGCTCTATCTGCTGAGCACTTTTTTCGCTGCCGTGGTGGCGGTGGTATTCAGCCATCTGGTGCCGCAGACGCTGACTCTGGCGGCGGGTAGCACCGAAATCACACCGCCTTCCGGCATCACTGAAGTGCTTCGTGGCCTGCTGATGAGCATGGTAGCCAATCCGATCACTGCACTGATGAACGCTAACTACATCGGCATTCTGGTGTGGGCGGTGGGTCTTGGACTGGCGTTTCGTCACAGCAGTGACACCACCCGCACCTTACTTAATGATGCGTCTCATGCGGTGACCTGGCTGGTACGGTGCGTTATCCGCTGCGCGCCGGTGGGTATTTTTGGTCTGGTGGCCTCGATTCTCGCCTCAACCGGCTTTGGCGCATTGTGGCAATACGCTCATCTTCTGACGCTGTTAATCGGCTGCATGCTGCTGATGGCGCTGGTGGTCAATCCGCTGCTGGTGTTCAGCAAAATTCGTCGCAACCCTTATCCGCTGGTGTTTACCTGCCTGCGTGAAAGTGGCGTTACCGCTTTCTTTACCCGCAGTTCAGCCGCCAATATTCCGGTGAATATGGCGCTGGCGAAACGTCTGGGACTGGATTAAGATACCTATTCGGTCTCCATTCCGCTGGGCGCAACCATCAGTATGGCGGGCGCATCGATAACCATAACGGTATTGACGCTGGCGGCAGTACATACGCTGGGCATCAGCATTGATGTCCCGACCGCGATTCTGCTCAGCCTGGTCGCTTCGTTGTGTGCCTGTGGCGCGTCGGGTGTAGCAGGCGGTTCACTGCTGCTGATCCCGGTGGCCTGTAATATGTTTGGTATCCCCAACGATCTGGCGATGCAGGTGGTGGCGGTCGGCTTTATTATCGGTGTATTGCAGGATTCGGCGGAAACCGCCCTTAACTCCTCTACCGATATTATGTTTACTGCCGCGGTCTGTCAGGCGGAAGCCGAACGCGAAACCAGCCGGGCCTGATTCAGTAAAAATAAAAAGGCGACCCGCAAGTATCACTACGGGTCGCTTCAGACTGCTAGCACGCCAATATCAGGGTTAGCCCAGCCGCAACGAATAACTCAACGCGTAGGGAACACGGGCAGAGGAGGAAAGCGTCCCGCGCCATGGATGGCGCGGGCCGAGCGTGTCATGGATGACGGCCTTTGCGACTTTCCGATCTGACCGTGTTCCCTTCGCCAGCTCAGTCTCACCGCCACTGAGCCGGACTTTATCCGCGATCTCAAGCAACCCGCACTTTATCAGATCGCTTTTTTACAGCGTTACCCCACTTTTGAAGATCGCCAGCTCGCGGAAGTCGTTCTTTTCGTTGTTGGTGAGCTGACCATTGGCAATCGCTACAATGGTATCCACGAAATCTTCCAGCATCTGATCCATGCTCATGCCAACAATCAGTCGTCCGGCATCAAAATCGATCCAGTGCGGTTTTTTCTCAGCCAGCGGCGTGTTGGTTGCCAGCTTCACTGTCGGGACAAACCCGCCATAGGGCGTGCCGCGCCCGGTGCTGAACAGCACCATATGACAGCCGGCACCCGCCAGCGCACTGGTGGCCACCGCATCGTTGCCTGGCGCGCTCAGCAGATTGAGGCCCGGCGTTTTCAGCCGTTCACCATACTTCAGCACATCCACCACCTGGCTCTGCCCCGTTTTCTGGGTGCAGCCGAGTGACTTCTCTTCCAGCGTGGTGATGCCGCCCGCTTTATTACCCGGTGACGGATTTTCATAGATCGGCTGCTGATGATCGATAAAGTACTGCTTGAAGTCGTTGATCATCGCTACCGTTTTACCGAAGATCGCCTCGTCGCGGCAGCGGCTCATCAGAATGCGTTCCGCGCCAAACATCTCCGGCACTTCAGTCAGCACGGTGGTGCCGCCGTTGGCGATCATCTGATCAGAGAAGCGTCCCAGCAACGGATTGGCGGTAATTCCCGAAAAACCATCTGAGCCGCCACACTCCAGACCGAATTTCAGCTCGCTGAGTTTGCCTGGCTCACGCTGGTCATGGCGCATTTTTTCATACAGCGCATGCAGGCGCTCCACCCCGGCTTCCACTTCGTCGTCATGCTGCTGGCAGACCATGAATTCAACCCGGTCGCTTTCAAACACCCCAAGTGTGTCGCGAAACGCATCAACCTGATTGTTCTCGCAGCCGAGCCCAATCACCAGCACCGCGCCCGCGTTCGGGTGCCGCACCATGTTTTGCAGCATGGTACGGGTATTTTCATGATCCTGGCCCAGCTGAGAACAGCCGAACGTGTGGCTGAACAGGAAGGCACCATCAATATCTTCCGCCTGCTGCGTCTCTTTCAGGAAACGCTGCAGGATCTGACGGGCAATGCCATTGACGCAACCGACAGTCGGCAGGATCCACAACTCATTGCGGATACCGACCTCGCCGTTCGCGCGACGATAGATCTGCACTTCGCGATCGCCCGGCTGTGGCGGAATGGTCACGAAGTCTGGCAGATACTGATACTGATCCAGATCGCTGAGGTTGGTTCGGGCATTCTGTGAATGGATCAGCTCACCCGCCACGATCGGCTGGGTTGCATGGGCGATCGGTAAACCATATTTGATCACCAGCTCGCCCTGAGCGATCGGCTGCAGGGCAAACTTATGCCCACGCCCGACCGCCTGTTGCAGCGCCACGGAGAGCGCAGAGACCTCGATGCTGGCGCCAGCGTCTAAGTCACGCAACGCCACGGCGACGTTGTCGCGGGAATGTATTTTAATTGCGTCTTGCATAGCGTTATCTCAGTTGACTCAGCGCCTCACGCATTCCGTGGGCGATGATATTTTGCAGGTGTCGGGTCACCACAGCCACCAGTCCGGGTCGCTGGGTTAAATCTTCGCCCCAGTGTTGCGCATCGCTTAGTACGCTCTGCACCAGTTGCTCCGGTGTAATCTGATCCGCCTGCAACGCCGTCCACCCTTCGGCGTAGCGCTGCAGCCAGTGTGCATCATCCTGCAGCGGCCAGCTTTTTTCTGCCGATTCGCCGCGATAAAAAGCGATCAGCGCTGCCAGCGCGAAGGTCATGCGGGTTGGCCATTCGCCGTTTTGCTGATGCGCTGCCAGCAACGGCGTCAGCAGCCGGGTGCGGAATTTTGTCATGCCATTCAGCGCAATCGACAACAGCGCATGGCGAATAAACGGATTGCGGAACCGACGCTGCACTGCATCAGCAAAAGCGTGTAGCTCGCTCGTGGGCAGGTCGAGCGTCGGGATCACTTCGTCACGCAGCAGCCCCTCCACGAAACCGGCAACCGCCGGATCGTCCATCGCCTCACCGACGCTCTCCAGCCCGGCGAGAAACGCCACCGGTACCATCGCGGTGTGCGCGCCGTTGAGGATCGCCACTTTCTGCGCTTTATAGGGCGCAATGTCATCGACATGGCGCACCTGCGGTGCCAGCGCGTTCAGCTTCAGCTCGGTAAACAGCGCCGACGGCCCCTGAATTACAAACTGGTAGTAGACTTCACCCGCCACCAGATAACGATCTTCGTAACCCAGTTCCGCCTCAATCTCTGCGCTTTCGGCCGGGAAGCCGGTGACGATGCGGTCGACCAGCGTGTTGTAGAAAGCACAGTGCTGATGAATCCAGGTTTTAAATTCTGACGGCAGATGCCAGTGATCGGCATAGCGCAGCACCATCTCACGCAGCGTGTCGCCGTTATGGTCAATCAGCTCGCACGGCACCACCAGCCAGCCCTTGTCACTGGCGCCCCCGAAGTGGGAATAGCGCGCCCACAGCAGCTGCGTCAGTTTGCCTGGGAAACTGCTGGCAGGCTGGTCGGTGAGTTGATCCGTGCCAACAAAGGCGATACCCGCCTCGGTGGTATTGGAAAACACCATGCGCAGATCGGGGTTGTGCGCCAGCGCCATAAAATCCCCGAACTGCTGATATGGCTGGATCTCGCGGTTCAGACTCCGAATCAGCCGGGTTTCGCTCACCGACTCGCCCTGGTCGTTCAGGCCGCGAATCAGCGTGGTGTAGAGACCATCCTGCTGATTCAGGCTGTCGCTGACCTCACGGTTACGCGGCCGCACCACCACGATCCCGGCATCGGTGCCTGATGTTCGTTAAGCCAGTCAATCTGCCAGTCTATAAAGGCGCGCAGAAAGTTCCCTTCGCCGAACTGGATCACCCGGTCGCGATAGACCGCACCCGGAAAGTCGTGACGGTTTAGCCTTTTCATTCTCAGGCTCCCAGCTCAATGCCGAAGTAATCGCGGGCATTGTTAAAGCAGATGTTTTGCACCATCTCGCCTAACAATGCCTCATCCGCTGGCGCTTCGCCCTGCTCTACCCAGCGACCGATCATCTGGCACAGCAAACGACGGAAATATTCGTGACGGGTGTAGGAGAGGAAGCTGCGGCTGTCGGTCAGCATCCCGACAAAACGGCTCAGTAAACCGATCTGCGCCAGCTGGGTCATCTGGCGCTGCATACCATCCAGCTGGTCGTTGAACCACCAGGCTGAACCGAACTGCATCTTGCCGGCCTGACCTTCACCCTGGAAGTTGCCTGCCATGGTCGCCAGCACTTCGTTGTCGCGCGGGTTCAGGCAATAGAGGATGGTTTTTGGCAGCGCGTTGTTGAGGTTCTGCGCCCCCAGCAGACGCGCCAGCGGTTCAGCCAGCGGCTGATCGTTGATCGAGTCGAAGCCGACATCCGGCCCTAACAGTTGATACTGACGCGGGTTGGTGTTGCGTAACGCGCCAATGTGATACTGCTGCACCCAGCCGCGACGGGCATATTCACTGCCCAGCCACACCAGCACGGCGGTTTTGAACTGGGCGGTCTCGTGCGGATTGGGTGCAGCACCGCTGCGGCGGCGAGCCAGAATGGCGTCCAGCGTGGCGTCATCCGCCTCGGCATAACAGACCACGTCCAGCGCGTGATCGGAGACTTTACAGCCGTGCGCCGCAAAGTGATCCAGCCGCTGATTAAGTGCGCTACGCAGATCGTCAAAACGCTGCACGCTGATGTCAGTCAGCTGCTCCAGCGTCTCAATCCACGGCAGGAAGGTTTCCGCTTCAATATTGAACGCTTTGTCCGGCCGCCAGCTCGGCAGCACTTTGACCGTAAAGCTGCTGTCCTGCGCCAGTGCGTGGTGATGACGCAGATCGTCCAGTGGATCGTCGGTGGTGCCGACCATCTTCACCTTCATCTGCTGCATGATACCGCGCGTGGTAAAGCTGTCCTGTGCCAGCAGTTCGTTGCAGCGATGCCAGATGTTATCCGCAGTTTTTTCCGAGAGCAGCGTATCGGTGATGCCGAAAGGCCGGCGCAATTCCAGATGGGTCCAGTGATAGAGGGGGTTGCCAATGGTATGGGGAACGGTACGCGCCCAGGCGTCAAATTTTTCACGATCGCTGGCGTCGCCGGTACAGAGCGCCTCCGGTACGCCGTTGGCGCGCATCGCCCGCCATTTGTAGTGGTCGCCTTTCAGCCAGATGTCGTAAAGGTTAGCGAAGCGATAATTTTCGGCAATCTGCTGCGGCGGCAGGTGGCAGTGATAGTCGAAAATCGGCTGATCCTTCGCATAGTCGTGATAGAGACGACGGGCGAACTCGTTATCCAGCAAAAAATCCTCGGTCATAAAACGCGACATAGCAACATCCTCATCAACTGAACCGCTAATGGCCCAAAGTTATCATACCAATTTAAGCCCGCTGCGGATTTATTTGCGATCCTGCTCACATAAACGGCGTTCTCTGTCGACGGTTATGGACACTTTTGTCGCCTGTAGCGTGCTAAACGGCTGTCATTTCGCAGGTTTCCAGTATCCCACAGCGCAGAAAGGGTTTTTGTGATGGCTCTCAACTTTTAAAGTTGTATAACAAGTTAGGCTCTCGCTCCATCGTGAGGGTGTTTTGACTCACAAACGGCAAGGTCAGAAAACGGTCGCTCAGACAGGACCTGCGGGCGTGAGCAGAACTGCATCACGAGTTGTCCCGCTCCAGATAACAACAGCGGCATGACCGCATACAGAACTGGAAGAGGTAGAGGATGCGTAAAATCAAAGGGTTACGCTGGTACATGATTGGACTGGTAACTCTCGGCACGGTGTTAGGGTACCTGACCCGTAACACTATCGCGGTGGCGGCCCCCACGCTACAAACTGAACTGCATATCACCACACAGCAGTACTCCTACATCGTGGCGGCTTATTCGGCCTGCTATACGCTGATGCAGCCGGTGGCAGGCTACGTACTTGATCTGCTGGGCACCAAAGTCGGGTATGCGGTGTTTGCCGTGTTGTGGGCCATCTTCTGCGCCGCTACCGCAATGGCCGGTAGCTGGGGCGGTTTTGCGCTGGCACGCGGTGCGGTCGGTGCGGCGGAAGCGGCGATGATCCCGGCAGGGCTGAAAGCCAGCAGCGAATGGTTCCCGGCCAAAGAGCGCTCGGTCGCGGTCGGATATTTTAATGTGGGATCGTCAATCGGCGCGATGCTGGCACCGCCGCTGGTGGTCTGGGCAATCGTGGCGCACAGCTGGCAGATGGCGTTTATCATCACCGGCGTGCTGAGTATGGCGTGGGCGTTATGCTGGCTGGTGTTTTACAAGCACCCGAAACAGCAGACTAAACTCAGCGATGAGGAGCGCGACTACATCATTTCCGGCCAGGAAGCGCAGCATCAGACCGGCAACACCCGCAAAATGTCGGCGATGGAGATCGTGCGTAACCGCCAGTTCTGGGGCATAGCGCTGCCACGTTTTCTGGCGGAACCGGCCTGGGGAACCTTCAATGCCTGGATCCCGCTCTTCATGTTCAAAGTCTACGGTTTCAATCTGAAAGAGATTGCGCTGTTTGCCTGGATGCCGATGCTGTTTGCCGACTTTGGCTGCATTATTGGCGGATATCTGCCACCGCTGTTTCAGCGCTGGTTCGGCGTCAACCTGATCGTGTCGCGCAAACTGGTGGTGACGATGGGCGCGGTGTTGATGATTGCACCCGGCACTATCGGCCTGTTTACCAGCCCGTACGTGGCTATCGCCCTGCTGTGCGTCGGCGGTTTTGCTCATCAGGCGCTCTCGGGTGCGCTGATTACCCTCTCCTCTGACGTGTTTGGCCGCAACGAAGTCGCCACCGCCAACGGCTTAACCGGCATGGCGGCATGGACGGCCAGTACCATGTTTGCGCTGGTGGTCGGTGCCCTGGCCGATACGCTGGGCTTCAGCCCGCTGTTTGCCGCGCTGGCGGTATTTGACCTGTTGGGTGCCGTAGTGATCTGGACCGTGTTGAAAAACAAACCGATTTCAGAGCTTACGCCTGAGGTAACCGCACCGCAGGCCGCTGTGGCCCGCAGTTAGTCTTCCGGGCTGGCACAAGCCAGCCCATTTCCTCGCCCGTCACAAAGTGGTATAACAACTCTCTGTTTGCTACCTGGACTGTGCTATGGACCTCACTGAATCCCGTCGACTTTATCAACAGCTGGCCAGCGAGCTGAAACGCCGCATTGAAGCCGGAATCTACCCGATAGGCGAGAAATTGCCGGCCGAGCGCCTGATTGCTGAAGAGATGGAAGTGAGCCGCACCGTGGTCCGTGAAGCGATCATCATGCTGGAAGTCGAAGGGTATGTTGAAGTACGCAAAGGCTCAGGCATTCACGTGATGGCCAGCCAGCAGCAGAACCGCATTGCGCCGACCAGCAGCCAGCTGGAGTTCGCCACCTTCGGCCCGTTCGAGTTACTGCAGGCACGCCAGTTAATTGAAAGTAACGTGGCTGAGTTCGCTGCCACGCAGGTAACGCGTCAGGACATTATTGACCTCATGGCGATTCAGGAAAAAGCCCGTCAGGAAGATCATTTTCGCGATTCTGAATGGGATATGCAGTTCCACGTTCGTATTGCCCGATCAACCCAGAACAGTGCGTTAGCCGCCATTGTTGAAAAAATGTGGCTGCATCGCCTGCACAATCCTTACTGGCTCAAACTCCACGAGCACATCGATCAGCGCAGCATTCTCAGCTGGTGCGACGACCACGATCAAATTCTTAAAGCCCTGATGCGTAAAGATCCGGCCGCCAGTAAACTGGCGATGTGGCAACATCTGGAAAATACTAAACAGATGCTGTTCAATGCCACGGCGGATGACTTCGAATTTAACGTAGACCGTTACATGTTTGGTGAAAACCCGGTCGTCCTGCCAGACGGGTCAAATAACGCCCGCTAACCGTGATTAAAAAGCGCCCAACATGGTCAGTTAATCTGCAATAGTGTCAGGTCATGTAAAGCTCCTTTTTACACGCCGTTTCACAAGGTAAAACTCCTGTTCGCCGACGAGTTTTCCTGTCTCGGACAGGTGATTTTTGTTACAGTTATCGCCCTTTTCTTACCCTTTGCGACAGGGGTTTATAAAGTCGCTGATTTAACGATCAATTCTGGAAGGATCCGGAAAATCCTGCCCAGGCTGCGCGCCTAAAATTTACAACTAACTGCCAGTCTGTGCTCAAGTCCCGGTGGGACATGTTTAACAATGATGTTCAGGAAAGATTGATGGATATTTTGCAAGCGTTGCTGCATGCCTTGTGGCAACAGGACTACGAAACGCTTTCCGACCCCGCGCTGGTATGGGCCATTTACGGCGTGCTGTTCATGATTCTGTTTCTGGAGAATGGCCTGCTGCCCGCCGCGTTTTTACCGGGTGACAGTCTGCTGATTCTGGTCGGCGTACTGATTGCCAAAGGTACCATGAGTTTTCCGTTAACCATTCTGGTGCTGACCACCGGCGCCAGCCTGGGATGCTGGGTGAGCTATATTCAGGGTCGCTGGCTGGGTAATACGCCTACGGTGCAAAAATGGTTGTCGCACCTCCCCGCCCAGTACCATCTTCGCGCCCACAGCCTGTTTCACCGGCACGGGTTATCTGCCCTGCTGATTGGCCGCTTTATCGCCTTTGTACGTACCCTGCTGCCAACCATCGCCGGATTATCCGGTCTGAGCAATGCTCGCTTTCAGTTTTTCAACTGGGTCAGCGCCTTCCTCTGGGTCGTTATTTTAACCGTGATGGGCTTTGCCCTGGGCAAAACGCCGATTTTCCGCCGTTATGAGGATGAACTGATGTTCTTCCTGATGATGCTGCCGCTGGCGCTGCTGGTGTTTGGCCTGGTGGGATCGCTGGTGGTGTTGTGGCGTAAACGACAGGCGGATCAAAACGGGAAAGCTGAGTAATGAAATTGCTACAGGCTATTCCAAAACGGTGGTTACCCTGGTTGATCGCGGGCGTTTTGCGCTGATTGCGATTGGTGTGGCGCCAACCCTGATGCGACATGAAACGGTGGTGCAGATTCGCGTTTCCCATGCTGGCGCGACCCTGCCCGACGGCTTCTACCTTTATCAACAGCTCAGCGCCCAGGGGATTCGTATTAAAAGCATTACCCCGGCTGGCGATGCGCTGATTATTCATTTCGACAGTGAAGAACAGAGTCTGGCGGCGCAAAAAGTGCTGCGTCGTCTGTTGCCTCAGGGCTTTATTGTGGCGCAGCACGACCAGTCTCAACGCCTGTCGCTGGCCTGATCTTTCCTTCCTCGCTGTTCTCACCTCAGACCACACCTACACGGCTCTGGTCTGAGGTGAACTCTATCTCCCGGTGTTCTTTGAACTTTTTACCGCTGATGTCTATGCTTAACCGAGAGTTGATTCTCAACACGCGCCGTAAGCGAACAGGCTGCGTGGTGACGGGTCAGGTAACAACGGAAGGTACCAAGCCTGATGAAATATGATCTATTACTGGGAATAGCGCTGCTGTCGCTGTCAGGATCTTTGCTGGCGGCAGAGTCGCTGTGTCAGCAGAAAGAACAGGATATCCAGCGTGAAATTGAGGTGGCGCAGAAACATAACAATCAGCGCCGCGTTAACGGCCTGGAGCGAGCCCTGACTGAAGTCCGCGCTGACTGCACCGACAAAAAGCTGGAAGCGTCGCATCTGGAAAGAATAAACGCTCAGAAACAGAAAGTGGCTGAGCGCGAACACGAACTCAGGGAAGAGCGTGATGAGGGCCATGACAAGGATAAGATTGCTAAGCGAGAACAAAAACTGGATGACGCGCGCCGGGAGCTGAAGAAGTTACAGGCGGAGCCCTATTAACCGGAATTAACCTACTGATGTTAAAGGAGTATTTCATGTCTAAAGACACATCGTCGGAACATTTGCGTGCTGAACTGAAAAACCTTGCTGACACACTGGAAGAGGTGCTGAGCAGCAGCACTGAGAAATCCAAAGGCGAGCTGGATAAACTGCGTAACAAAGCGCGTGTGGCGCTGGACAGCTCCCGCGAGCGCTTAGGTGAATCCAGCGAGCGCATCGCTGCCACCACCCGCGAAGCCGCGCAAAAAGCCGAAGGCTATGTGCGTGAAAATCCATGGCATGGTGTCGGTATCGGTGCAGCGATTGGCGTCGCACTGGGCATCTTCATTTCGCGTCGTTAACTATGGCAGATTCACAGCATAACCACGGCCCGGCTAAAGGGGTCATAAACATCGGCCAGCGTATTGTGACCACGCTGGTGGGTATGGTTGAGACGCGCGTTCGTCTGGCAGTGGTGGAACTGGAAGAAGAGAAAGCTAACCTGATACAGCTGCTGTTGATGGTCGGCCTGACGATGCTGTTCACCGCTTTTGGTCTGATGAGTCTGATGGTGTTGATCATCTGGGCAGTAGATGCGCAGTATCGACTGATGGCCATTGGCATCACCACAGGAACCCTGTTCTTGCTGGCGATTATCTTCGGGCTCTGGACGCTACGTAAATCGCGTCAGTCCACGCTGTTGCGCCACACGCGCAAGGAGCTGGATACTGACCGCAGCTTACTTGAGGATCAGCGTTAATGAGCCGCCGCGAGCGTGAAGAACGCATCCAGGAACTGCTCAAGCATGTGCAGCAGCAGCGGCTTGATTTAAGCGCCGCGCGCCGTGACTGGCTGGAAGGGACCGCCCATTACGATCGCGGCTGGTTCACGTTTCTCAGTTTACGGCGCTATCTGGCGATTGGCAGCAGCGCGCTGGCGATCTACTCGATTCGCAGTCCCAACATGCTGTTACGCTGGGCAAAACGCGGATTTGGTGCCTGGAGCACCTGGCGCATGATCAAGTCCGCTTTACCGCCGCGTTAATCCTGCTTAAAGCCGGTCCTGAACAGGCCGGCTTCTCTTCATCAGAAATTCTGAAAAACACCGACAGTATATCTCACTTACAACCTTTGCGCGCCGCGACTATCATCCCCAGCTATCAACCCAATGAATGGCAACACAGCTTTCAACGGGAATAAATCCTGCGGGCAGCCTGCCCTGCAAAACTGATAGCGCTGGAGTAAATGATGAAAAAATTCGAAGATACTGGTCTGCTGCTGGCTCGCATCCTGATGCCAATCCTGTTCATTACCGCTGGCTGGGGCAAGATTTCCGGTTATGCGGCAACCCAGCAGTACATGGAAGCGATGGGCGTGCCTGGCTTCATGCTGCCACTGGTTATCCTGCTGGAATTTGGCGGCGGCCTGGCGATTCTGTTCGGTTTCCTGACCCGTTTCACCGCGCTGTTTACTGCCGGTTTCACCATCCTGACCGCGTTTCTGTTCCACAGTAACTTTGCCGAAGGCGTGAACCAGCTGATGTTCATGAAGAACCTCTCTATTGCGGGCGGCTTCCTGGTATTAGGCCTGGTGGGTCCTGGCGCGTACAGCATCGACCGTCTGTTGAGCAAAAGAAAGCCACAGGCTGCGATTGCACGCTAATCTGCCGTAACGCGTATTCACACATATACTTAACAGGGCGAGGAGACAACCTCGCCCTGTTTGCATTGGAGGCGATATGGGACAGTTAATTGAGGGTGTCTGGCATGACACCTGGTACGACACTAAATCTACTGGTGGACGATTTAAGCGTTCGGCATCAGCATGGCGCAACTGGGTCACCACCGATGGCAGCGCCGGCCCTGACGGGAAAGCGGGATTTACCGCCGAGCGTGACCGCTATCATCTCTATGTGTCGCTGGCCTGCCCGTGGGCGCATCGCACTCTGCTGATGCGTCAGCTGAAAGGGCTGGATAGCATGATTGATGTGTCCGTGGTCCATCCACTGATGCTGGAAAACGGCTGGACCTTTGATGATGACTTTGAGGCAGCGACCGGCGATAAGCTGTATCAGAACGAGTTTCTCTATCAGCTCTATCTGCACGCCGATCCGCACTACAGCGGTCGTGTGACGGTGCCGGTGTTGTGGGACAAGCAGCAGAACACCATTGTCAGCAATGAATCCGCCGATATCATCCGGATGTTTAACAGCGCGTTTGATGCGGTGGGCGCCCGTGCCGGAGATTACTATCCGGTTGCCCTGCGCGAGAAAATCGATGAGCTGAACGGCTGGATTTACGATACGGTGAATAACGGCGTCTATAAGGCGGGCTTCGCCACTTCACAGTCGGCTTATGATGAAGCGGTTACCGCACTGTTTCATTCGCTGTCGCGGCTGGAGCAGATCCTCGGTCAGCACCGTTACCTGACCGGCGATGAGTTGACCGAAGCAGATTTACGGCTGTGGACCACGCTGGTCCGTTTTGATCCCGTCTATGTGACCCATTTCAAATGCGATCGTCATCGCATTGGTGATTTCATTAATCTGAGCGGTTTCCTGCGCGATATCTATCAGATGTCCGGTATCGCCGAGACGGTTAACCTGCCGCATATTCGTCATCACTACTATTGCAGCCATAAGACCATCAACCCGAACGGCGTGATTTCGCTGGGTCCAGCGTTTGACTGGGATGAGCCACACGGCCGCGGTTAAGGCAGAGTCTCCATAAGCAAG
>NZ_MLFN01000023.1 GCF_002095315.1 Pantoea conspicua | reverse complement strand
GGCGCAACCTCACTCAGCGCCAGCCCACAGCTATGCGCATCCCTCCACCGCTGCGAAGCGAAATATCAGAACCCACGATAACTACGCTGCGCGGTACTCACCTTATAGAGATAACGACGTGACTCCGCCGAGGGATGCTGGCTGGTCAGGGTCTGGTAAACCTTGTTCGGTGACATGTTGTTGATCATCGAAAACGCCCGATCTTTATCACTGGAGAAGACCCGCAAAACGCTACCGGCACCGCCGTTATAAGCGGTGATCACCGCATAGCGACGTGATACCGGGTCCTGAATGCCGCCCAGATAGCTGCGCTGCAGCAGCGACAGATAGGCCGTACCGGCGTCGATATTGTTCTCCGGATCGAGCAGATAGCTGCGGCTCGGTTTACCCCATTTGCCTTTCATGCGGAACACGTCGACACCGGCGGTATGCTGCACCACCTGCATCAGGCCCAGCGCATCGGCGTGGCTCACCGCGTAGGGGTTGAAGCTCGACTCGGTCTGCATAATCGCCAGAATCAGCGAGGCGTCAACGCCATACTGTTCCGATGCTTTACGCACCATCGGCAGATATTTGTGCGCACGCTTATCCAGATGGTTAGGCACCATCGGGATCGAGATCGAATAGATCACATGCAGACCCGAGGTGCGGCGCTGCAATTTATTCTGGATCAGGTAATCAGCAAAGGCTTCGGCGCGGCCCTGCCAGCGGATCGGCTGACCGGTATTATCCAGCACCTGGCCGTATAGCAGCGGCTCTTTACTGATCACAATATCGTTGGCGTCGGAATAGAGATCGACATTGCCCGGATCTTCACCAATCAGCAGCGTGGTCACAATCGCCTGACGAAGGCTAGCCATCGGATCGGTGCCGGCAATAGTCTCAATCGTCAGCTTACCGCTTTCGAAGTTGATGTGGCTGCGGGTGTAATAGTTGTCGCTATATTTGACATAATCTTTAGGTCCGGCGATCAGGACCTCATTAATACCCCAGATATTCTCAATATTATGGGCAAACTGGCCCATCAGAATATCGAAACCGTTGGTGTCTTTTACCCAATCTTCATGAAACTGCTGTTTTTTTTGTCCGGAGCAGGAAACCAGAAGTGGTGCCACCACCAGCAGGGCGATCAATTTTTTATTCATTGGGAGTGCATGCCTGATCGGGATAACGAGCCTCAACGCAGAGGCCCAAATGTTTACGCTTCTGGCGGTGTATAGCCTTCGATATGAACCTCTTTGCCTTCAAACAGGAAATTGATCATCTCCTTTTCCAGCACCTTACGATCTTCCGGATTCATCATGTTGAGCTTCTTCTCATTGATCAACATGGTCTGTTTCGCCATCCATTTCTGCCAGGCTTCTTTCGAAATCTCGTTGTAAATACGCTTGCCCAGATCGCCAGGATAGAGCTGGAAATCCTGCCCTTCCGCGTCGCGTTGTAAAAAAAGTACAAAAAATGGTGCGGCTCATGTTTCTTCCTCATTGATCTCACAACTGTCTAAAGCCAGTTGTTGGGGATGGCGCAATTCGTGTAACAGGCGCTCAACCGGCGCGGCTAATCCCACAGATGGTGGCAGCGCTAAGTTATACCAGAGACCGCCCGCTTCATCCATCGCCGCCCCGACAGAAGGCCACGCCAGCCACATAGGCACAATGTCCAGGTGGAAATGGCTGAAGGTGTGGCGGAAGGCGGTCAGCTGCTGCGGTTGTGCGTCGATGCCGCGTGCCGCCAGCCAGTCAGTCAGCGCCGCTTCGCTGGTGAACTGCGGAAAGCAGAACAGGCCGCCCCACAGTCCGACCGGGGGACGCTGCTCCAGCCAGACCTGATCGCCATGCTGCATCATCAGGAACCAGCCGCTGCGCTCCGGTAACACCTGCTTCGGTTTTTTACCGGGATAGCTGGCCCAGCTGTGATGAGCATAGGCTTCGCAACCGCTGTTCAGCGGACAGATATCGCATTTCGGTTTCGAACGGGTGCAGACGATAGCGCCCAGATCCATCATCGCCTGATTAAACTGGCTGACGCCCTCGGCGGGCGTCACGGTTTCGCTGATCTGCCATAAGCGCTTCTCGACCTCTTTCTTGCCCGGCCAGCCGCCGATGGCGTAACACCGTGCCAGCACGCGCTTCACGTTGCCGTCGAGAATCGGGAAATGCTGACCCAGTGACAGTGACAACACCGCGCCGGCGGTGGAGCGTCCGACGCCGGGCAGGGCGGCAACATCATCGAAATTCTGCGGGAACTCGCCCTGGTGAACCTCAACAATCTGCTTTGCCGCCTTGTGCAGATTGCGTGCCCTGGCGTAATAGCCCAGGCCGGTCCACAGATGCAGCACTTCATCCAGCGGCGCAGCCGCCAGTTCGCTTACCGTGGGGAAGCGCGCCATAAAGCGTTCAAAGTAGGGGATTACCGTGGCAACCTGGGTTTGCTGTAACATCACTTCGGACAGCCACACCTTATAAGGCGTTTTTTCCAGCTGCCAGGGCAGGGTTTTGCGGCCAAAGCGCTGATACCAGTCCAGCACTTGTTGCGCGAACTGCGGCGCTTGCATCATAAGAAGGAAATTTTCCGTGTTTACTCTACACTCAGGCAGGAATTCCAGCACATGCACACCTGGGTGTAAACCGGAAGATTGCAAAGGCTTGCTTCTGCTTATGAACTTTGCATAATGCCCGTTTCCCAGAACAGGCTAACCAGCAGGCTTCGACATGATTAATGACGTCATCACCCCAGAATTTGATGAGAACGGGCGGCCATTGCGCCGGATCCGCAGTTTTGTACGCCGCCAGGGCCGCTTAACCAAAGGGCAGCAGCAGGCTGTTGATACATACTGGCCAGAGATGGGAGTGGAATATCAGCCGGAGCCGATCGATCTGCCCCAGCTGTTTGGTCGTGATGCGCCGGTCACGCTGGAAATTGGCTTTGGCATGGGCGCTTCGCTGGTCACCATGGCGCAAAATACACCACACCAGAACTTCCTCGGCATTGAAGTCCATTTGCCGGGCGTCGGTGCCTGTCTGGCTTCCGCGAAAGAAGCGCGCGTCGATAACCTGCGCGTGATGTGTCACGACGCAGTAGAAGTGCTGGAGAAGATGATCCCGGATAACTCGCTGAGTATGGTCCAGCTGTTCTTCCCCGATCCCTGGCATAAAGCCCGTCACAATAAACGCCGTATCGTCCAGGTGCCGTTTGCCGAGCTGGTGATGCGTAAGCTGAAACTGGGCGGCGTATTCCACATGGCAACCGACTGGGAAGCCTACGCCGAACATATGCTGGAAGTGATGAACAGTATCGATGGCTTCCGCAACCAGTCAGAACAGCAGAATTACGTGCCGCGTCCTGAGACGCGTCCACTGACCAAGTTTGAGCAGCGCGGGCAGCGTTTAGGCCATGGCGTATGGGATTTAATGTTTGAGAGGGTGAAATAATGGCCACACAACGCAGCCGCCGTTTACGTAAAAAATTGCACATTGATGAGTTTCAGGAACTCGGTTTCTCGGTTGCCTGGCGCTTCCCGGAAGGGACCAGCGAGAGCGAAATTGATGAGACGCTGAACCAGTTCATCAACGAAGCGATCGATCCTAACGGTCTGGCCTTTGATGGCAGCGGTTACCTGGTGTGGGAAGGGCTGGTCTGCCTGCAAAAAACCGGTAAATGCACCGATGAGCATCGTGAACTGGTGCGTAAATGGCTGGAAGACCGTAAGGTGCAGGACGTGCAGGTGACTGAACTGTTTGATGTCTGGTGGGACTAAGTAACACGACGCCGGGCTGCGCGAAAGGAGAGAAATTATCCCTTACAGCAGCGTAGCCCGACCCTTCAGGATCGTTCAGACAGTAGATAAGGAAGATTCTATGATGCATAAAGCGCTTCTTGCTGTGCTGCTGGTGGCAGCGACCCAGGCTCAGGCGGCCTATGAATGCAGCGTTAAGCCACAGGATGACGTGGTGATCACGCCGCAAAGCGTGCAGGTGGTGGGCACTAACGGCAATCTGCAAATCACCCCCCAGGGCGAGGTGCAGTTCAACGGCCAGAAAGTGTCGCTGGATACCGCCGATCGTCAGAAAGCGATCGACTACCAAAGCGCATTACGACGCGATCTGCCGTGGATTGACAGCGGGGCGACTTCCCGGCTGGAAAAAGGGCGTGCGGCGCTGGATCGGGTGATTGTTGAGAAGCTGGGCGAGAACAGCAATGTGCGTAATCGCCTGACTACCCTGAACGGCCAGCTGAAACAGCAGATGAACCGCATCATCGAACACCGGCCGGATGGCCTGACCTTCCATCATCAGGCGATCGACACAGTGCGTGCCGACGGCGAGCGGCTGGTGCAATCAACGCTGGGTGGCGTGATGCAGGACAGTCTGAACGAGATGGGCAGTCAGCAGGCCAGCGGCGGCAGTAATCCGCTGCAGGCCATTATGGGTAATCTGGGCGGTTTGCAGCAGTCGATTCAGGCGGAGTGGAGCAAGCAGGAGCAGGATTTCCAGAACTTCGGTCACGAAGTCTGTAACCGCGTCATTTCGTTAGAAGATCAGCGCAAAGGGTTGGTTGCCGGTCTGAAAAAATAATCTGACGCCTCAGCCAGCAGGCTGAGGCGTATTTCTTACTCTTCGGGTAAAAACAGCTCTAACAGCGAATTCAGGAACAGTTTCCCTTTTTCACTTATCTGCCACTCTTCAGCCGTTTCCACCACATAACCTGCCGCAATCGCCGCCTCCATCTGCGGGCGGATCACCTGTTCCGGTAAACCGGTATAACGGGTAAATTCACTGCGCGGCGCGGCTTCCAGCAGCCGGAAGCGATTCATAAAGTATTCAAACGGCTTGTCGATATCGGCTACTTCATACTGCTTTTCGCGATAATTACCCTGCATAAAGCCGCGTGGATGACGGGTCTTCACCGTTCTGACGATGCGTCCATCAGGCTGGGTCAGTTTGCCGTGCGCACCACAACCGATGCCGAGATAATCCCCGAAGCGCCAGTAGTTGAGGTTATGTTCACAACGGTAACCCGGTTTCGCATAGGCAGAGGTTTCATACTGCTGATAGCCGGCAGCGCTCAGTAGCTGATGACCCTGCTCGTAAATATCCCACAGCGCATCATCATCCGGCAGCACCGGCGGCCGTGAACCAAACAGGGTGTTGGGTTCAATGGTCAGCTGATACCAGGAGAGATGGGGCGGATTAAGCGCGATTGCCTGACGCAGATCGTCAAGCGCTTCGTCCAGTGACTGATCGGGCAGGCCGTGCATCAGGTCGAGGTTAAAGCTGCGCAGCTGTAATCCCTCGGCCAGTTTCGCGGCACGCTTCGCCTCGTCCGGACCGTGAATACGACCCAGTCGCTGCAGCTTTTGCGGGCTGAAACTCTGGACGCCAATCGAGATCCGGTTAATACCGGCACGCTGATAGGCGCTGAAGCGGTCCGCTTCAACGGTACCCGGATTCGCTTCCATGGTGATTTCTGCACCCGCCGCCAGCGTCAGGCGTGAACGTACGCCATCCATCAGCAACTGCATCGCACTGCCGCTCAGCAGGCTGGGCGTGCCGCCGCCGATGAAAATGGTGCGCACCTCGCGGTCAGCGATCAGCGGTAAGTCCTGATCCAGATCGCGCAGCAGGTGCTGCACATACTCAACGTGCGGCACCTCATCTTTCAGCGCGTGGGAGTTAAAATCACAGTAGGGACACTTCTGCACGCACCACGGAATGTGGATATACAGACTTAACGGCGGCAGATTAGGCATTACGCATCGCTTCCAGCAACAGCGTCAATGCTTTACCCCGGTGAGAAACCTCGCCCTTTTCCGCTTTGCTCAGTTCGGCAGCGGTTTTACCCAGCGCCGGCACGAAGAAAATCGGGTCGTAACCAAAGCCACCAGCGCCGGCCGCCGCACGGGTGATCTCACCCTGCCAGCTGCCGTGGAACACCAGCGGCGTCGGGTCGTCGGCATGACGCAGATAGACCAGCACGCAGTGAAACTGCGCCTGACGCTGGCCGTCAGGCACGTTTTCCAGCGCCTGCAGCAGTTTCTCCAGATTCTGTTGATCGCTGGCTTCTTCACCGGCGTAACGCGCGGAGTAGATACCCGGCGCGCCGCCCAGCGCATCCACCGCCAGCCCGGAATCATCTGCGATGGCCGGTAAACCGGTGATCTTCGCCGCATGACGTGCTTTGAGAATCGCGTTCTCAATAAAGGTCAGACCGGTTTCTTCAGCCGATTCCACCCCAAGTTCGGTCTGGGCGACAATATTCAGTCCGAAGGCGGAGAGCAGATCCGCCAGTTCACGCACCTTGCCGGGATTACCGGTGGCGAGGACAACTTTTTGCATAACAGTTCCAGTTTGGTTCATTTACAGCAAATACCAGAGACCCGGGAACAGGTCCATGCCGAGAAAGTTCAGGGCATACAGCACCAGGATAACGATCATGGCGGAGAAATCGATGCCGCCCATCGCGGGCAGCACGCGGCGAATCGGTGCCATCAGCGGTTCGGTCAGCTGAATCAGCACGTAATCAATCGGGCCGCGACCCTGACTGATCCAGCTCATCAGTGAACGGATGATGATGACCCAGAACACCAGATAGCCGGCGGATTTGACCAGCGACAGCAGACCGACCAGCAGGTTGGTCGGATCGACGGAGAATACCCCGACCTGAATCAGCAGCAGAATCGGATATTTCAGCGTGGTCAGAACAAACGCCAGCAGCAGCGAGGCGGTATCGATCGGGCCGAGCGCCGGGAGTACGCGACGCAGCGGCTTAATGATTGGCTGCGTCACTTTCACCACGAACTGTGCCAGCGGGTTATAAAAATCGCAGCGCGCCCACTGCATCCAGATGCGTAACAGCAGCACCATGACGTAGAGATCGATCAGCGTTTTCACTAAAAACGTCATTGTTAACATGAAGTTCCTCTATTATTGTTGTGAGTTGCGTGCAGCGTCGCGAGCGCCAAAAATGGCGGTGCCGATGCGCACCATCGTACTGCCTGCGGCGATTGCCGCCTCCATGTCATCGCTCATTCCCAGCGAGAGCGTGTCGATAGCCGGATAGTCCTGCTGCAACTGCCGGAAGGCTTCAGCCATCTGCTGGCACACCGCCAGTTGCCGGTCATAATCGCTTTCCGCTGCCGGTATGGCCATCAGCCCACGCAGCCGAAGCTGCGGCAGCGCAGCGATTTGCTGTGCCAGCCCGGAAACAGCATCCAGCATGATGCCAGATTTGCTGTTCTCGTCACTGATATTTACCTGAATTAACACATTCAGCGGCGGCAGCGACGCGGGACGCTGATCGTTGAGCCGCTGTGCAATGCGCTGACGGTCAATGGTGTGGCACCAGTCAAAGTTTTCCGCCACCAGGCGACTTTTGTTCGACTGCAGCGGGCCAATGAAGTGCCACTCCAGCTGAGGATGTGCGGTCAGTGCCTGAACCTTTTCAACCCCTTCCTGAACGTAATTTTCACCAAAGGCGATCTGACCAGCTGCAGCGGCTTCTTTGACCGCGCTCGCAGGTTTGGTTTTACTGACTGCAAGCAGCGTAATTTCTTCTGGCGCGCGGCCGCAACGCGCGGCAGCGGCGGCGATTCGTTGCCGCACTTGCTGTAGGTTGTGCTGGATTGAGGTCATAGTCAGGAGAAATTATGAATCTGGATGAAATGGTGGCGCTTAGTGTAAAGCATAATGCCGCCGATCTGCACCTTTGCAGCGGACATTTGCCCTACTGGCGACGACAGGGAAAGCTGGAGGCTATCCCGCAGCAGGCCAGGCTGCCGTCAGCGTGGATGGAACAGTTTGTCACCCAATGGCTCGATAACCCGCAGCGCCAGCAGCTGGAGTGCGACGGGCAGCTCGATTTTGCCCTGACGCTGGTAAACGGTCAGCGGCTGCGTGCCAGCCTGTTCATGCAGCGTAACGGCCTGTCGCTGGCGCTGCGCATCATCGCCGGTCAGTGTCCAGCGCTGGAGAGCCTGCGGCTGCCGCCCGGTGTGCTGGCGTTACTGGCGCTTCAGGATGGGCTGATTCTGGTCACCGGTGCCACCGGCAGCGGCAAATCAACCACCCTGGCGGCGCTGGTTGATGCACTTAACCGCCAGCAGGCACGGCACATTATTACGCTGGAAGATCCGATTGAGTTTATCCATCACAGCCAGCAGTCACTGATTCAGCAGCGTGAGATTGGCCTGCACTGCGCCTCGTTCAGCCTCGGGGTAAAGGCAGCGCTACGCGAAGATCCGGATGTGATTCTGCTGGGCGAACTGCGCGACAGCGACACCATCCGTCAGGCACTGACCGCGGCAGAGACCGGCCATCTGGTGCTGGCGACGCTGCATACCCGTGGTGCGGTACAGGCGGTTGATCGGCTGGTCGATGTCTTTCCGGCAGAAGAGAAACAGCTGGTGCGCAGCCAGCTGGCGGGCAGTCTGAAAGCGGTGATTGCACAGCGGCTGGTGCCGTCGATCGACCAGAAACGCATTGGCCTGTTCGAAGTGCTGGTGGCAACGCCCGCGATTGTGAACCTGATCCGTGAAGGAAAGATGCATCAGATCCCGGCGCTGCTGCAAACCGGTGCGCAGGCCGGGATGCAGACCTTCGAGCAGAGCCGGCTGGCCCGCCAGGCAGAAGGGTGGCTTCAGTAGTGGTTCTCGAACCAGTCCTGCAGAATGATGGCGGCAGATTGTGAATCCACCGATCCTTTGTTTAACGCGCGGTAGCCGCCGCGTTCAAACAGCCCGGCGCGGGCTTCGACCGTGCTGAGACGCTCATCCTGCAGTTCGACCCGGATGCCGAAGCGGCCGTGCAGCCGGTTAGCAAATTTGCGCGCGCGGGCGGTCAGCGGCTGTTCGGTGCCGTCCATATTCAGCGGTAAACCCACGACCACGAAATCGGGCTGCCACTCTTTCAGCAGCTTTTCAATCTGCAGCCAGTCCGGTGTGCCATCCTGCGCTTTAAGCGCCGTCAGCGGGCGGGCGGTGCCGGTCAGTTGCTGACCTACCGCGACACCAATACTTTTGGTGCCGAAGTCGAAACCTAACAGAGTTTGTGTTGACATCAGGCGTGTCCGGCGTCGCTGGCCATGTTATGAATATCAACGCCAATACTCCGCGCCGCTTCGCGCCAGCGCTCTGAAATCGGCGTCTGGAACAGAATATTGCTGTTAGCGGGCGTGGTCAGCCAGGCATTTTCCATCAGCTCATTCTCCAGCTGATCCTTTTCCCAGGCACAGTAACCCAGCGCCACCAGCACGTTGCTGGGCTGAGAGGCGGTACCAATCGACTCCAGTACGTCGCGGGAGGTGGTGATGACCGTATTGTCTGAAATACGGATGCTGGAGGTAAAGGTGCGTTGAGCCGAATGCAGGATAAAGCCGCGATCTTCCGCCAGCGGACCGCCGGTAAACACCGGTTTATCCAGTTTGATCGCCGGATCGCGATCGTCGGCCGGGATTTTAAGCTTCTTCAGAATGCCTTCAACCGTCAGGTTTTCCATCGGTTTATTGATGATCAGACCCATTGCGCCTTCTTCGTTATGTTCGCAGAGATAGACCACCGAACGTTTGAAGAAAGGGTCCTGCAGTGAAGGCATGGCGATCAAAAAGTGATGCTGTAAATTCATTCTCACACGATGTACCAAAAAAATAACCGGCACGCGACGGCCGCACCGGTATTGGGTTGATCTCGGAGCATGGCCCCGGCGTCATGCTCAGCCCAGGCGCTTCTCAATGGCATCCATCAACATGCCGGTGATGGAAATCGGGAAAGCTGCCTCAATTTCACGCACGCAGGTCGGGCTGGTCACGTTAACTTCTGTCAGTTTATCACCGATAATGTCCAGTCCGACAAAAATCAGCCCTTTTGCTTTCAGGGTCGGACCGACACGACGGGCGATTTCCCAGTCGCTCTCACTCAGTGGACGGGCTTCACCACGCCCACCGGCCGCGAGGTTACCGCGGGTTTCGCCGCCCTGCGGAATACGGGCCAGGCAGTAAGGCACCGGCTCACCATCCACTACCAGCACGCGTTTGTCGCCGTCTTTGATCGCCGGAATATAATTCTGCGCCATGCAGAACAGACTTTCATGCTCGGTCAGGGTTTCGGTGATGACGCCAAAGTTCGGGTCGTCTTTTTTCACCCGGAAAATCGAGGCGCCACCCATACCATCCAGCGGCTTCATAATGATGTCGCCGTGCTCCTGCCAGAAGGCGCGCAGTTTCTCTTTGCTACGGGTCACCAGCGTATCCGGCGTGAACTCAGCAAACCAGGCGGTATAGAGCTTTTCGTTACAGTCGCGCAGGCTCTGCGGTTTGTTAACGATCAGCGTACCCAGCTCTTCTGCGCGCTCCAGAATATAGGTTGCATAGATAAATTCAGTATCGAACGGCGGATCTTTGCGCATCAGTATCACGTTCAGGTCGGCCAGCGGGATCTCCTGCTCGCTGCCAAACTGGTACCAGCTATCGGGGTTCTGCTCGACGCTTAACAGACGGGTGCGGGCAGAGGCGACGCCACCGCGCAGGGAGAGATCGTGCATCTCCATGTAGTGAATCTCATAACCGCGGCGCTGTGCTTCCAGCAACATGGCGAAGCTGGTGTCTTTTTTAATATTGATGGACGAAATAGGGTCCATCACGATGCCAAGTTTAATCATTATTATCTCCTCAGGGAGGCGGCGGTTACCGTCTCGTCTCGTTCGGTCAGCAGTGGGTGCTCAGTCAGCACGCCAGATGGCGGGCGTCTGTGACTGCCCGCTGGAAGTATCGCTTAACCCAGGTCGCCAAACCTCACCTGAAGTGCCGTAATGGCGGTCAGCGCGGTGGTTTCGGTACGTAAAACCCGTGGGCCAAGCAGGATGTCAGTAAAATCATGCTGTGCCGTCATGGCGATCTCGTCAGCGGAGAGCCCGCCTTCAGGGCCAATCAGCAGCCGCACCCGTTCAACCGGCTGCGGTAGCGTATTAATACTGTGGCTGGCGCGCGGATGCAGATTGAGCTTCAGTCCGCTCTCCGCCTCAGCGCACCAGGCTTCCAGCGTCATCGCCTGACGAATTTCCGGCACGCGGTTACGGCCGCACTGCTCGCAGGCGGCAATGGCAATCTTCTGCCACTGCTGAATTTTTTTAGCCAGGCGTTCAGCGTCCAGCTTTACACCACAGCGCTCGGAAAACAGCGGCGTAATGACGTTCACCCCCAGCTCAATCGATTTCTGGATAGTGAACTCCATTTTTTCACCGCGCGACATCACCTGACCCAAATGCAGGTGCAGCGGTGACTCGCGATCGTCCGGCTGGCTCTCTGTGACCGATACTTTTACACGCTTTTTATCAACATGCGTGATCTCTGCTGCAAAAGTCAGATTAGTGCCATCAAAGAGTTCCAGATGCTGTCCCGGATTCATACGAAGCACCCGGCCAACGTGATTGGATGCATCGTCATCCAGCGTAATATCACTGCCAACGCTCAACGGCCCGGCGTGGTAGATGCGAGGTATGCGCATAAGGTTCCTGAGAACTAAGCGCCGTGTGGAATGACACGGCGTCACGGGGAAAAGAGCTAGTTTAGGGCAGGCTTTTTAGCGCTGGCAAGCCTGCTGCACATAAGGATTGTGATTCCCCTGTACCCGCGCGATACGCTGGTCACGTTCGCACTCCCATTTCGTCACCGGATAGAGCTTATCCCAGGCGCTGAACAGCTGAGTTTGCTGACGCGAAATCCGCAGATGATACTGGTCACGCATATAGAAATAGGTGCGGGCAATCACGCCGCGCGCGCGCGCCGGTGGTTCTGCCTGCTTAAGTTTGAAATCTACCTTCATCTCACACTGACCATACTGCTTTTCACTGCCGTTCCATTGACTGTAGGCGAAGTTGCCGCGGTCGCCATTGACTTCGCCAACGGCCGGTTGCAGATTGTGCAGATCGGTTTCGATGCGACGATAGTCCGGATCTTTACTGCAGTTTTTACGGCCGCCGTTTTGCCAGCATTGACGCTGGTGACCAAACTCCCAGGCGGGCATAACGTGTTCCCATTCAATACGTGAGGCGCGGTTAGCATTTTTACGCGCCTGATAGCCGCAACTGTTCAGGTCAGGTACGCCTTTTTTCCCCTGCCAGCTAATTTTACAGCCGCAGTAAAAGGAGCCCGGCGCATCCGCGTTGATTTCTGCCGCAAAGGCCTTGGCTTGTTGAAAGTTGTTCTGATGATAGTTATTCAGATTCAGGGCGTCAGCCGCAAAAGGAACCCATAACAGCGCAGCGGCCAGACTAATTATGCGAGACATATTCCAGATTTCTTCTCAATGCTTTAAAAAGGGCGGCAGGGTAACAGAATGCGGAATAGTGCGGAATGGGAATCCTGCTCAGCAGGGGACAAACTCGCCCGCTTTCAGCAGGCTGCCGCAGTGAACGCAGCGATATTCGCTCTCGCCGCGCAGCACCCGATTGTGACGACGTACCGTTAGCTGATGCTGCTGGCACTGGCAGCGATAAGCAAAGGTGCGGCTGCGTACCGATTGCACTTCAAACTGATGGGTGCGCCGTGCCGGCACGCCCAGCACCTGTTCCATCATCCACTTCCACTCTTTGCCGTGCGGTGCCACGCGACCGAACTTCTTCCACACCAGCAGATGCGCCAGTTCATGTGGAATCACTTCATCAATGAACGCCTGCTGGTTTTCCAGCAGCAACACCGGATTGATGCGGATCTCCCAGGGCTCCAGCCAGGCGGTGCCAGCCGCGGTTCCGCGCTGCTGATAGAGCAGTCTCGGTTCAGGATAGTCCGTTTTCAGTGCCTGATTGGCACGCGTCAGCGCCTGACGCAGTGCGCGCATCACGGCTTGTTGCAGAGCAATAGGAAGGCGAGGCGTTTTCATGGCGCTCAGAATAATCGGCGACGGGCGGGAACTCAACCGCACAGAATAAACCTCGCGCTGAAAGGCCAGGCTGAGAGTTTTGGCTTCTGAACTACCAGTGGCGGGTAAAGCGCGTGATGCTGCAACTGGCGAGACGGCGTGAAACGCCGCCAGCCGGGTAATCATTCTGGTTTAAATATTGTTATGCTCCTTTTTAGAATATTCTATTGTTAACATTCGCCGCAGAGTGAATGGATGTCGGGTGAAAGGCACAGGGCACGGATAAAGCGATGAAAGATAATAAGAACCCTAAGAAACAACGGATTGTGCTGGTGACCGACCTGATGGCCGGACGCGGCGGGATGGAGAACGTGACCGGTCAGTTGATTACGGCGTTGAATGCCGATCCGGAGACAGAGGCCGGGCTGTTTATCATCAACAGCGGCGAACAGAGCCACTCCCGCGACTGGACCGCCAACGCCGTGTTACAGGAAAGCGTCTGCACGCTGCGCAATAAAAAAATTAAGAACTTCATTCATACGCTGCGAATGGCGGCTTTTTTTCGCCGCTATCAACCCGATCACGTCCTGACCTTAAACACGATTCCCTGCCTGATGACGCGCCGGGCGATTACGCTCTCCGGCCAGAAAATCGTGCTGTCGAGCTGGATGCACCTGCCACCGCGTGAACGCTACCGTCCTCACTATCTGCTGCGCGCCGATCACCACTTTGCCATCAGTCAGCAGATCAGACAGCAACTGATCGAGCTGGGCGCGAAGGCGACGGATATCGATGTGATCTACAACCCGGTGAAACGCCAGGCTGGCGTGATTGGCCAGCCAGCAGCGCTTAAATTTCTCTATATCGGTCGGATTCATTTTGAACGGCAGAAGCAGCTTAAAGATCTGTTCGATGCGCTGCGGCGAGTTGAGGCACCGTGGACGCTGGAGATTATCGGCGACGGCGAAGATCTGGCACGCTGCCAGGACTATGTCGCGCAACAGGGGATTCAGGATCGCATCACCTGGCATGGCTGGCAGGAGAATGCCTGGGATTACGTGACCCGCCAGATCGGCGAAGTTACCTGTCTGGTGATGACCTCCAACTTCGAAGGCTTCCCGCTGATTCTGCTGGAGGCGATGTCGCGCGGTGTCTATTGCGTGTCGTCAGACTGCGTCAGTGGCCCGGCGGAAATCATCAAGCCGGGCATCAATGGTCAACTGTACGAAAAAAACGACAGCGTGGCGCTGGCTGCCATTTTCAATGCCATGAGCGGGGCGTTTCACTTCCCCGATCAACAGACTATCAAACAGAGCATCAGCGGTTTTTATGAGGAGAATTACATGAAGCATCTCAAGGATGTGCTTAACCGCCTCTCCGGGGATAAGCATGACAAATAAGCGCGAACTTAACGGATTATCGTTAGCGGTGAATTTTTCTGTCATCGCGCTCTGCCTGGCGCTGGCCATCAACATGTTTGTCACCGGCCTGCCGCAAAAAATATTCTACATCGTCTCTTATCTGTCGGTGGCCTCCATTCTGTATGGCCTGGTGCGCAGGAAAATAGCGTTTCAGCAGCACCGCTTTTTTATCGCGCTGTTTATTGTACTGATACTCTTTTCGCTGATCCGGCTGGTCTGGGCGATGCAGGTCAAAGCGATTGAAACGGCACCCTCAACCGACAGTATCACCAACATCAGCAACTATCTGCTCGGCGCAAAACGCCTGCTGTTAGGCGCATTTGTGCTGTTGAGCCTGGCCGTTTATGGTCAGCTGGTGTCGTTGAATACGCTAAGGGCCGGGAAAATTTTAATCCTGGTCGGCCTGCTGATCACGCTGGGCTTCGGCATTCATGAACATCTCTATACCGCTAACGTGCGGATTAAGCTCACCACCGAAGCGGCCTCCATGTCCTCTTACATGATCCTGTTTATCTACTGCACCTGGCTCTGGCTGAGTCGTTTTGAGTCGCACGCTTACTGGAAAATGGCAGATGTGGCGGTGCTAATCGTCACCTTCGCGTTGCTCTATCTCTGCGGCACCCGGGTAACGCTTATCGCTCTGGTGGCGGTCGGCCTGCTGTTCCTGCTGCAGACCTATCGCCTGTCGATGCTGACTAACTGGCGCATCAGCGCGCTGGCGGTGGGATTGCTGGCGATACTGGTCCTGATGACCAGCAACCGCTGGGTGGAAGGGGTGCAGGATATTGAGAACTTTGGCTCCAACAGCTCGACTTCGCTGGGCGCGCGAGTGGCAATCTGGGGCGGGGCGGTCAACTTTATTCAGCATCATGGCGGTTTTTCGACTCCGGACGAGCGCACAACCCAGGCTCGCCAGTTTATCAGCGCGCACTATCCGAATAACGTTGAAGGCTACACCAACGTTAAATACAACATGCACAACGAGTTCCTTGAGGTCACTACGTTACAGGGCTGGCTGGGGGCTTTGTCGCTGGCGTTGCTCTATCTGGTGACTTTGGCGGGGGGAGTGAAGCGTTGCGATCTGCGCGGCGTTGCGCTGCCGCTGGTGGCGCTGTTTGTCGCCGGGCTGACCGATTCGGTGCTGCCCTATAACCAGACCGCGACTATTTTCATTATGGTGCTGGCACTCTGCTGTATACGGCTACCGGTGCCGCAACGACAGGTCTGAGTTGAGCGGATGAACAAATAAAAACGGCGGGGTTTCCAGAGAAACCCCGCCGTTTTTTTACGCCTGATAATTAATTCTGTGAACCGATGTCGCGCAGTTTTTTACCGGCCATCAGGTTACGTTCGATGTGCTCCAGCGAGACGTTTTTGGTCTCCGGGATCAACATCACCGTCAGCAGAATGAAGAACAGGTTCAGCAGCGCATAGACCCAGAAGGTATTGGCGTTGCCCAGCGTGTTCAGCATGGTCAGGAAGGTCGCACCCACGATCATGTTAGCGATCCAGTTGGTGGTCGTAGAGACGGTGATACCGAAGTCGCGGCCTTTCAGCGGCTGAATTTCGGAACACAGAACCCAGATCAACGGACCGGCTGACATCGCAAAACCGATGATAAACATCAGCAGCATACCCACGGCGAAGTACTGTGCGCCCTGCGAGTGAATGCCGAAATGCAACATGGTACCCAGCACGCCCATACCGGCAGCCATCACCATAAAGCCAAGAATCAGCGTCGGTTTACGGCCCCAGCGATCGACCAGACCGATGGCGATAAAGGTTGCCAGTACGTTGATCAGACCGACAATTACCGTGCCCCACATCTGCTCAGTGGTATTAGTGAAGCCCGCGATTTCAAAGATCTTCGGTGCGTAATACATGATGACGTTCATGCCGGTAAACTGCTGCATCACCTGCAACAGAATGCCGAGGTAGACCGCACGACGGAAGTGGCTGCTGCTGGTAAACAGACCCCAGCCAGACTGCTTGATCTTCAGGCTTTCACGAATCTCATCCAGCTCACGTTTTGCCTGTTCGCTGGTGTCACGCAGACGATCCAGTACCCGTTGTGCATCGCGGAAGTTGCCTCTCGCCGCCAGCCAGCGCGGGCTGTTTGGCAGGAAGAAGACGCCCACCAGCAGCAGCAGCGCGGGAATGGTGATGATGCCCAGCATCCAGCGCCAGTTGCCGGTAAAGCTGAATGCGGTATCGGAGAGGTAAGCGCCCAGAATACCGATGGTGATCATCAGCTGATAAAGCGAAATCATACTGCCGCGGATTTTTCTGGTGCAATTTCAGAAAGATAAAGCGGGGCGGTGTAAGACGCGATACCGACAGCCAGACCCAGCAGGACGCGGGCGCTGATCAGCATTTCAGGGTTAGGTGACATGGCAGACCAGAGTGAACCAATCACGAACAGAATCGCGCCGGCCATCAGGCTCTTTTTACGGCCGAGGCGGGAAGACATCCAGCCACTACCGATAGCACCCACCGCGGCACCAAACATCATGGAACTGACGATCCACTCCTGTTGATGGGCGGTTACGTTAAAGTCTTTTGCGATAAACGGCAGTGCACCGGCAATAACGCCGATATCCAGACCGAACAGCAGTCCCGCGAGGGCCGCCAGAAAGCAGACAAATAAGGTCATCGCCTTATTTGATGTTCTGCTTTTGTGTGTATTGCCAGGCATTTTAGCCTCCAGGTTTATCCATCATTGTTTTTATCAATGTTAAAAAACTCTTTGCGCGAAAAAAGTGAGTCCGATCACATCAGTGTAATCGTTTACACACGCTGAAACCCTGAAATTCAGCATTTTTTGCCCGGAAAGGTTAATTAACCAGTGAGGTATAGCACTCATTAAGTTTCTGACAAGGCTCTATTTATTGGCTATCAGACGACGCTGAAAATAACGCATTTTCAGCAGAATAACTACGTAGAGTAAATCCTAAATAGCAGATAAACAAAGCGTTTCAAATTGTAATCGTTAACATTTTGTTGTCAGAAAAGGCGAAAAGAAGTGTAGACGAGATCAGGAATTTTGCTGCGGGCAGGGCGCATATCAGAGGATTTGAGAATAACTGACTGGCGTCAGGCATAAAAAACCCTGCCTGAGCGGCAGGGTTTTCATCATTCCGGTTTAAATCAGAAGCCAGCAGCTTCGCGCAGCTGTGCCGCTTTGTCGGTTTTTTCCCATGGGAAATGTTCGCGACCAAAGTGACCGTAAGCGGCGGTCTCTTTGTAGATGGGGTGCAGCAGGTCGAGCATCTGAATCAGGCCATACGGGCGCAGATCGAAGAACTCACGCACCAGCAGCGTCAGCTGCTCGGTAGAGACCTTCTCAGTACCGAAGGTTTCGACCATGATCGAGGTCGGCTCTGCTACGCCGATGGCGTAAGAGACCTGAATTTCACAGCGATCCGCCAGACCGGCTGCCACGATGTTCTTCGCCACATAACGGGCTGCGTAGGCGGCTGAACGGTCCACTTTTGACGGGTCTTTACCTGAGAATGCGCCGCCACCGTGACGCGCCATGCCGCCGTAGGTGTCAACGATGATTTTACGACCGGTCAGGCCGCAGTCGCCCATCGGGCCGCCGATAACAAAACGACCGGTCGGGTTGATGTGGTATTTAGTCGAGGCGCTCAGCCATTCTGCAGGCAGAACCGGCTTGATGATCTCTTCCATCACCGCTTCCTGCAGATCTTTCTGGCTGACAGATTCGGCGTGCTGAGTAGAGAGTACCACCGCATCGATGCCGACGATTTTGCCGTCGTCATACTGGAAAGTGACCTGGCTTTTGGCATCCGGACGCAGCCACGGCAGGGTGCCGTTTTTACGCACTTCAGCCTGACGCTGTACCAGACGGTGCGCATAGGTCACCGGCGCAGGCATCAGCACGTCGGTTTCGTTGGTGGCATAACCAAACATCAGGCCCTGGTCGCCGGCACCCTGCTCCAGCGGATCGCTGCGGTCAACGCCCTGGTTGATGTCCTGAGACTGTTTACCTATCGCGCTTAACACCGCGCAGGAATTGGCATCAAAGCCCATATCGGAATGAACATAGCCGATTTCACGTACGGTGTTACGGGTGATCTCTTCGATATCGACCCAGGCGCTGGTGGTGATTTCACCGCCAACCAGAACCATACCGGTTTTAACGTAAGTTTCGCAGGCCACGCGTGCTTTAGGATCCTGTTCAAGGATGGCATCCAGCACAGCATCGGAGATCTGGTCGGCGATTTTATCAGGATGTCCTTCTGATACGGACTCGGACGTAAAAAGGTGTTTAGCCATTCTGTTCTTTACCTTACAAATGGTTTGAATTCGACTGCATAGCGCAAGTGAGTATCATCTGACTTAACGCCCCTTCAGGCAAAGCCGCGAGCAGTGAGGTTGTGTCAGCACAGCAGGCCAACACCGCCTGGATATTAACCTGTTTAGATGGAAAACCATCTGGACGGCTATTTTAGGTTACAGGATGAGCGGATTACCAGCCCTTTTTCTGTTTCAGCATTTTACCCGTTAAGGTTATCGGCATAATTTCCTGACACTCCACGCGTTTCCCCGATAATCTTTTTGCATTTTGCGGCGGTAAACTGTATAAAACGCCGCTGCTTCGAGAGCAGCAGCAAGGATGACGCCTTAGTTTGCGTTGCGCCTGTCAGACAAGGGTCTGGCTTTCACCCAGGTTGTGTTCCATGTGCCGCTGGCATGTGCGGAGGTGATACGAGTAATGAACCACGTTTTCTCTTCTCCCGGTTCCCTGTGCTGCGGCGCTGCGCTGGCTGTCTCCTGTTTCCCATCTCTTTCTCTGTCCTGCCGACAATATGTTCGATGCGGTAATTTTACCGACACAGGCGCCGGTTAATCTGTACCACTATCCTTACGGTTTAGTCTCTTCTCTGCCGCCGCGCAGCTGAACGACGCACGTTATCCGTGGTCCTCATATACAAATCTGTTAAATGCTTTCGGTTTCAACGGAGATGGCCAGGGTGTTTTACACTTAACTCTCATGCGTGAATCGCGCTGACGGTAACGTCAGGTGAACAGGACATTGCGTTTAATGTGGCAACGAATTTCCAGATTAGCGGCCAGTAAGCCGGTTAACAGTTTTATCTTTCAACGGAAAATTGAGGTTCGCGATGTCTGACGACATAAAGAATATCAAGGGTTCGTCAGCTGGCGAACAGGGTGCACTCCGCTCCATGCAGGAGGTAGCAATGAACGATCAGGATGCGAGCAAAATGTTGCGTACCTACAACATTGCCTGGTGGGGCAACAACTATTACGACGTCAACGAACTGGGCCACATCAGTGTCTGTCCCGATCCGGATCGCCCGGATGTACGCGTCGATTTAGCCCGGCTGGTCAAAGAGCGCGAAGCCCAGGGCCAGCGCCTGCCGGCGCTGTTCTGTTTCCCGCAGATTCTGCAACACCGTCTGCGCTCAATTAACGCCGCGTTTAAACGTGCGCGTGAATCGTACGGTTACAAAGGCGACTACTTCCTGGTTTACCCGATCAAAGTGAACCAGCACAAACGCGTGATTGAATCGCTGATCCACTCTGGCGAACCGCTGGGACTGGAAGCGGGCTCGAAAGCTGAGCTGATGGCGGTACTGGCCCACGCCGGTCAGACCCGTTCAGTGATCGTCTGTAACGGCTATAAAGATCGCGAGTACATTCGTCTGGCGCTGATCGGTGAGAAGATGGGCCACAAGGTCTATCTGGTGCTGGAGAAGATGACCGAAGTCCGGCTGGTACTGGAAGAGGCGGAGCGTCTGAACGTGGTGCCGCGTCTTGGTATCCGCGCCCGTCTGGCCTCTCAGGGCTCGGGCAAGTGGCAGTCGAGCGGTGGCGAGAAGTCGAAATTCGGCCTGTCGGCGACCCAGGTGCTGAAGCTGGTCGAGATTATGCGTGAAGCGGGCCGTATCGACAGTCTGCAGCTGCTGCACTTCCATCTCGGTTCGCAGATGGCCAACATTCGCGACATCGCCACCGGCGTGCGTGAGTCGGCGCGCTTCTACGTTGAACTGGCGAAACTGGGCGTTAACATCAAATGTTTCGACGTCGGCGGCGGTCTGGGCGTGGATTACGAAGGAACGCGCTCGCAGTCTGACTGTTCGGTCAACTACGGCCTGAACGAGTATGCCAACAACGTCATCTGGGCGATTGGCGATGCCTGTGATGAGCATGGCCTGGAGCATCCGACGGTGATTACCGAGTCGGGGCGTGCGGTAACGGCGCACCACACGGTGCTGGTATCGAACATCATCGGCGTTGAGCGTAACGAGTTCAGCAAGCCGGAAACGCCGGATACCGATGCACCGCGTCCGATTGTCAGCATGTGGGAAACCTGGCAGGAGATGCACGAGCCGAACACCCGTCGTTCGCTGCGTGAATGGCTGCACGATAGCCAGATGGATCTGTTTGATATCCATACTGGTTACTCCTCCGGCACCTACGATCTGAAGCAGCGCGCCTGGGCTGAGCAGCTCTATCTGAGCATCTGCCACTACATTCAGCAGCATCTCGATCCGAGCAACCGTGCGCACCGTCCGATCATCGACGAATTGCAGGAGCGGATGGCGGATAAGATTTACGTCAACTTCTCGCTGTTCCAGTCGATGCCGGATGCCTGGGGTATCGATCAGCTGTTCCCGGTACTGCCGCTGGAAGGGCTGAACAAAAAGCCGGAGCGCCGCGCCGTGCTGCTCGACATCACCTGTGACTCCGATGGCACCATCGATCACTACGTTGATGGCGACGGTATCGCCACCACCATGCCGATGCCAGAATATGACGTGGATAATCCGCCGATGCTGGGCTTCTTCATGGTGGGTGCTTATCAGGAAATTCTCGGCAACATGCACAACCTGTTCGGTGATACCGAAGCGGTGGATGTCTATGCCCGTGAGAATGGCGATGTCGAAGTCCAGCTATCGGACGAAGGCGACACCGTGGCAGATATGCTGCGCTACGTGCAGCTCGATCCGAACGAACTGATGGCGCTATTCCGTCACCAGGTGCAGGCATCCGATCTGGATGACGAGCTGCGTGCACAGTTCCTCGAAGAGTTCGAGAGCGGTCTGTACGGTTACACCTACTTAGAAGACGAGTAATCGGTTCAGATCGCCGGGAAACGGATATTGCAGTTGCCGGTGAAATGTCGATAATCTGACGCATACCATCCCTTCCTCGTCGGGCCTAACGACGCGGAGGGGATTTTTTTCATCTATAGCTTAGTGGCTCGCGGGCCTGGCCCGACGGATGCCCACAGAGAGGACGATCTATGTATAATACCCTCGGCAACCAGTACGACAACTCCCTGGTGTCAAACGCCTTTGGTTTCATGCGCTTCCCGCTTAATTTCCAGCCTTACGACAGTGACGCTGAATGGGTGATCACCGGTGTACCGTTTGACGCCGCCACCTCGGGCCGCCCGGGCAGTCGTCTGGGCCCGGGCGCTATCCGCCAGATCTCAACTAACCTGGCGTGGGAAGGCTGCCGCTGGCCGTGGGATTTCGATCTGCGTCAGCGTCTGAACGTGGTGGACTGCGGCGATCTGGTCTACGCCTTTGGCGATTCGCAGGATCTCTCTGACAAATTGCAGGCACACGCCGAAAAATTGCTGGCGAACGGCAAACGCATGATGACCTTTGGTGGCGATCACTACGTGACGCTGCCGCTGCTGCGTGCCCATGCAAAGCACTTCGGTAAGATGGCGCTGGTCCACTTCGATGCGCATACCGATACCTACTCCAACGGCCCGACCTTCGACCACGGCACCATGTTCTTCACCGCGCCGAAAGAAGGCCTGATCGATCCACAACACTCGGTCCAGATCGGTATCCGTACCGAGTTTGACAAGAGCCTGGGCTTTAACGTGCTGGATGCGGCGCAGGTTAACGATCGCAGCGTCGATGACATTCTGGCCGAAGTAAAACGCACCGTCGGCGATCTGCCGGTCTATCTGACCTTTGACATTGACTGCCTCGATCCGGCCCATGCGCCTGGCACCGGTACCCCGGTAATTGGCGGACTGACCACCGATAAAGCTACCAAGCTGATTCGCGGTCTGCAGGGCATGAACATCGTCGGTATGGATCTGGTGGAAGTCGCACCTGGCTACGACCACGCCGATCTCACTGCACTGGCCGCCGCCACGCTGGCGCTGGATATGCTGCATGTGCAGGCGGTAAATAAAGGCTGATGCCTGATGCCTGCCGGCTCTGGTCCGGCAGGCGCTGAACGCGGCGTCCTGTCCATCGGGCAGACGCCGCTGCAATGACGTTCCTCTCTCTACCGTGATCCCATTGATTCCCTTCTGGCTCCGGCGGCTAACCGTCAGGCGCGAACCCCTATCTGCAACTAAACTTACAGCGTTAAAATGGTGTAGTGGAGATAATCATGGGCTTTCTTGATGAACTGGCTGGTGCGCTGGATGGCCACCAGAGTGAAGGGCATCCGCCGGGGCAGTTGCAGGCAGTCTGGCACTGGGTGCAGGAGCAGGGCGGTATTGAGGTGCTGCTGCATAAATTCCAGCAGGGTGGGTTAGGCGAGATATTCAGTTCGTGGATCGGCACCGGCGATAACCATCCGGTTGACCACAGTGAGATTCAGTCTGCCTTTGGTCAGGATGAACTGCAGTCGCTGGCGGACAAACTTGGCACCGATGTGAAGGGTGCATCGGGTACGCTGGCCGCGCTGCTGCCGCAGCTGATCGATAAAATGTCGCCGCAGGGACGAATGGATGAACAGGCGCTGCATGACAATAAGCTGGATTTAGGCTCGATGGTGGATCAGATATTTAAACGCTAGCGGACTTCGCATGACCAGGCGCGCATGCCGGATGCATGCGCGCTCAGAGGCGGGATTACTTGCCGTCTGCCGCAATACGCTCGCGGATATGCTGGGCGCGCGCCTCAGAGGCCGGATGCGAATCGAACATCGAACTCTGACGTCCCTGTTCTAATTTTGCCAGCTTCTCAAAACTGGTTGCCAGCCCCATTGGGTCGATGTTGCGCTTCTTCATCAAATCGTAGGAGTAATCATCCGCCTGTGTCTCCTGGGTTTGCGAGAACTGGGCGTTGACCAGTTTTTCTCCCATTTCACCCAGCTGCGACTGCGACAGCGATCCAATCACGCCGCCCACTGACGCCGCTGCGGTTCGTGCAGCGGTGGTGGCATAGGCCAGCTGCATCGCTTTACGGGTATGGCCCAGCGCCACGTGACCCATTTCATGGCCCAGCACGCCTTCCACTTCATTGTCCGTCATCATATCCATCAGGCCGCTATAGACGCGGATACAGCCGTTAGCCATCGCCCAGGCGTTGACATCTTTGGTCTGGTACACCTTGTAGTTGGCCGGTACGCCGTTGATGTTATCGCCCAGCGCGGTGGCGATTTTATTCAGACGCTGCTGATATTCGCTGCTGGCAGGTGCAATCTGGTTCTCTTTATCCATCTGCTCACAGGATTGATCGCTGAGCTGTTTCACCTGATCATCGCTCAGGGTATAGGCCTGATAGGCCTGCGCGCCCGACTGCATCAACGCATTATTGTCTAAACCCTGACAGCCGCTCAGCAGCGTTGCCAGCCCAAGAGCTAACACAGTTTGTTGGATTTTCATTCCATATCCCATTCATAACAAGGTAAGAAAAACAAACACCTGAAACACCGCCAGGTGTTTAAACGATTCGGTTATAGCGCGCCTTCCGGCACTTTGCTAGCAGACATCGCCGGAAAAGCCAGGCGAAGCGGGCACATTTAGCGTTTTACAGCATGTACTTTTGCCATGTTTTTCATGTACATTGATCTGCAACTTTTTCCTTGTTTTGCCCGATAACTGATTAATAACAATAAGTTAAGGCGCGAAGCATTAATCCGACCTGGAGTAGAAAATGCCCTCTCGTAAAGAGCTTGCCAACGCCATTCGCGCGTTAAGTATGGACGCAGTACAGAAAGCTAAATCGGGACATCCGGGTGCCCCGATGGGCATGGCGGACATCGCAGAAGTACTGTGGCGCGGCTACCTGAATCACAATCCAACTAACCCGCTGTGGGCTGACCGCGACCGCTTCGTGCTCTCCAACGGTCACGGCTCAATGCTGATTTACAGCCTGCTGCACCTCACCGGCTACGATCTGCCGATGAGCGAACTGGAAAACTTCCGCCAGCTGCACTCAAAAACTCCAGGTCACCCGGAATATGGCTACACCGCAGGCGTTGAAACCACCACCGGTCCACTGGGCCAGGGCATCGCCAACGCGGTCGGTTTCGCTATTGCTGAGCGTACGCTGGCGGCGCAGTTCAACCGTCCGGGCCATGACATCGTAGACCACAATACCTATGTCTTCATGGGTGACGGCTGCATGATGGAAGGGATTTCACACGAAGTCTGCTCGCTGGCTGGTACCCTCAAGCTGGGCAAACTGGTGGCGTTTTATGATGACAACGGCATCTCCATCGACGGTCACATTGATGGCTGGTTTACGGATGACACCGCAAAACGCTTTGAAGCCTACGGCTGGCACGTGGTGCGTGGCGTTGATGGTCACGATGCTGATGCTATTGCCAAAGCGATCGACGAAGCGAAAAGCGTCAGCGATAAGCCGTCGCTGCTGATGTGCAAAACTGTTATCGGTTTCGGTTCGCCGAACAAAGCGGGCACCCATGATTCGCACGGCGCACCGCTGGGCGATGATGAAGTGGCCCTGACCCGCAAACAGCTGGGCTGGGAACATGCACCTTTCGTTATCCCTTCTGATATTTACGCGGAGTGGGATGCGAAAGAAGCTGGCCAGGCGAAACAAGCCGCCTGGGATAAGAAATTCGCCGCTTACGCGCAGGCGCATCCTGAGCTGGCAGCCGAGTTCAAACGTCGTGTCAGCAACGAACTGCCAGCTAACTGGCAGCAGGAGTCGCAGAAGTTCATCGAGCAGCTGCAGGCTAACCCGGCAAAAATCGCCAGCCGTAAAGCATCACAGAATGCCATCGAAGCCTTTGGTAAAATCCTGCCGGAATACCTGGGTGGCTCAGCCGATCTGGCGCCCAGCAACCTGACCATCTGGTCTGGCTCTAAGCCAATCAATGAAGATGCCGCCGGTAACTACATCCATTACGGCGTGCGTGAATTTGGTATGACCGCGATTGCGAACGGTCTGGCACTGCACGGTGGTTTCCTGCCGTACACCGCTACCTTCCTGATGTTCGTTGAATATGCGCGTAACGCGGCGCGTATGGCGGCACTGATGAAGATCCGTCAGATCATGGTTTATACCCACGACTCAATCGGTCTGGGTGAAGATGGCCCGACGCATCAGCCGGTAGAGCAGATGGCCAGCCTGCGTACCACCCCGAACATGAGCCTGTGGCGTCCGTGCGACCAGGTGGAGTCGGCGGTGGCGTGGAAATATGCCATCGAGCGTAAAGATGGCCCGACAGCGCTGATCTTCTCTCGTCAGAACCTGGCGCAGCAGGAACGCAGCACTGAGCAACTGGCTGACGTAGCGCGCGGGGCTACGTGCTGAAAGATTGCGACGGTACGCCTGAAGTGATCCTGATCGCCACCGGTTCAGAAGTTGAGCTGGCAGTGGGTGCCTGGGATAAACTCACCAGCGAAGGCCGGAAAGTTCGTGTGGTCTCTATGCCATCGACTGATGCATTCGACAAGCAGAGTGACGCTTACCGTGAATCTGTCCTGCCGAAAGCCGTTAGCGCACGCGTGGCTATTGAAGCAGGTATCGCCGATTACTGGTTCAAATATACCGGTCTGAACGGCGCTATCGTCGGCATGACCAGCTTCGGCGAATCCGCTCCGGCCGATCAGCTGTTTGAAATGTTCGGCTTCACCGTCGATAACGTGGTCGCCAAAGCGAAAGCGCTGCTGGCGTAACATCCGTCAGGCGGGGTCGTCCCCGCCTGACTAAAATAAGGGGACGCATCAGGCGTCCCTTTTGCTGTTTTATTCCCGCAGTAATAATGCACTTTTGCTCTATTTTGTGACGCAGATCCAAATATACGCAGTCAGATTGATCACAATCATTCCTGTTATTCCTTCCATCCATTATTGTGGCTGAACCGTTTCAGTTGCCGGGCAAAAAACTCCGGTTTCAGACAATGCCGGGTAAGATTCTCCTGTACAAACTACAGCGAAGCGCTCAGGCTAACGGCACGTTTTTTCCGTCTGACGTGGCAGGAGAGAGATGACCATACGGGTAGCAATAAACGGGTTTGGCCGTATTGGACGCAACGTATTGCGCGCGCTGTATGAAACCGGCCGTCGGGCTGAGATCAGCGTGGTCGCCATTAATGAGCTGGCCGAAGCAACCGGCATGGCGCATCTGCTGAAATATGACACCAGCCATGGCCGTTTTGCCTTTGACGTGCGTCAGGAGCGTGACGTGATGTGGGTCGGGGGCGATACGCTGCGCATTTTACATCGGGCTGAAATTGCCGATCTGCCGTGGCGCGAACTCGATGTCGACGTGGTGCTGGATTGCACGGGCGTCTATGGCTCACGCGCCGATGGTGAAGCGCATCTGCAGGCGGGCGCGAAGAAAGTGCTGTTCTCGCATCCTGGTGGCAACGATCTCGACGCCACCGTCGTCTATGGCGTTAACCAGCAGCTGCTGAAAGCCACCGATTGCCTCGTTTCAAACGCTTCCTGTACCACCAATTGCATTATTCCGGTCATCAAACTGCTGGACGACGCCTTTGGCATTGAATCCGGCACCGTCACCACGATCCACTCGGCGATGCACGATCAGCAGGTGATCGACGCTTATCACAGCGATCTGCGCCGTACCCGCGCGGCCAGTCAATCGATCATTCCGGTGGATACCCGTCTGGCGGCTGGCATTACCCGTATTTTTCCGAAATTCAACGATCGCTTTGAAGCGATTGCTGTACGCGTACCGACGATTAACGTGACGGCGATTGATCTCAGCGTTTCTGTACGTCAGCCAGTGAAGGCGTGTGAAGTTAACGCCTTGTTGCAAAGCGCGGCAGAAGGGGCATTTCGTGGTATAGTTGACTATACAGAATTACCGTTAGTCTCAGTCGATTTTAACCATGATCCGCACAGTGCCATTGTGGACGGCACCCAGACGCGGGTCAGCGGTCAACACCTGATCAAGACGCTGGTCTGGTGTGACAACGAATGGGGCTTTGCTAACCGAATGCTCGACACGACGTTAGCGATGGCCGCAAGCGGTTTCAGGTAGGGCGCGGTTTGCGCCCGGCAAAACTTATGAGAATCAACGAGAGGGTTCACCATGTCCGTAATTAAGATGACCGATCTGGATCTTGCTGGCAAACGCGTTCTGATCCGCGCCGATCTCAACGTACCAGTGAAAGAAGGGAAAGTGACGTCTGATGCACGTATCCGTGCTTCACTGCCTACCATCGAAGCGGCGTTGAAACAGGGCGCGAAAGTGATGGTTACCTCTCACCTGGGTCGTCCGACCGAAGGTGAATACACCGAAGAGTTCTCGCTGCTGCCGGTAGTTAACTACCTGAAAGAGAAGCTGAGCGGCACCAATGTGACCCTGGCAAAAGATTACCTCGACGGCGTTGAAGTGGGCGCTGGCGAACTGGTGGTGCTGGAAAACGTTCGCTTTAACAAAGGCGAAAAGAAAGATGACGAAGCACTGTCTAAAAAATACGCTGCCCTGTGCGACGTGTTCGTGATGGATGCATTCGGTACCGCGCACCGCGCGCAGGCTTCTACCCACGGCGTCGGCAAATTTGCGCCTATCGCCTGTGCAGGTCCGCTGCTGTCAGCAGAACTGGAAGCACTGGGTAAAGTAATGAGCAACCCGGAGCGTCCGCTGGTCGCTGTAGTAGGCGGTTCTAAAGTCTCTACCAAATTTGACGTGCTGCAGTCGCTGGTGAAAATTGCTGACACCGTCATCGTGGGTGGCGGCATCGCTAACACCTTCGTGGCGATCGACAACAACGTTGGTAAATCACTGTATGAGCCAGACTTCGTTGAAGCGGCGAAAGGCCTGCGCGACCAGTACGGTATTCCGGTGCCTACTGACTCCCGTGTTGGCACGGAATTCTCTGAAACTGCCCCGGCGACCGTGAAAAAAGTGTCAGAAGTAGCGGATGATGAAGAGATTATGGACTTCGGTGACGAAACCGCTCAGGCGATGGCGGCCATTCTTAAGGATGCGAAAACCATCCTGTGGAACGGCCCGGTTGGCGTCTTTGAGTTCCCGAACTTCCGTAAAGGTACTGAAATCGTGGCAAACGCCATTGCTGACAGCGAAGCGTTCTCTGTCGCAGGCGGCGGTGACACTTTAGCGGCTATCGACCTGTTCGGTATCGAAGATAAAATTTCCTACATCTCGACCGGCGGCGGCGCGTTCCTGGAGTTCGTGGAAGGCAAAAAACTGCCAGCCGTTGCCATGCTGGAAGAGCGTGCGAAGCAGTAATCCTTTGGGGGCGATGCCGGGTGGCATCGCCTGAAGTCTTGCCCGTCAGGGCGTTTAAATCGAGGTCCCCAATGGGGATCAACGGTCACGAAACAGGACACAATCATGTCTAAAATTTTTGATTTCGTAAAACCCGGCGTTGTCACTGGTGATGACGTACAGAAGATCTTCAAAGTTGCGAAAGAGAACAAATTTGCACTGCCAGCCGTAAACTGCGTTGGTAGCGACTCTATTAATGCGGCGCTGGAAGCAGCGGCGAAAGTGAAAGCGCCCATCATTATCCAGTTCTCTAACGGCGGTGCCGCATTTATCGCGGGTAAAGGCTTCAAGACTGATAAGCCACAGGGCGCAGCCATTTTCGGTGCTATCGCTGGCGCACACCATGTGCATCTGATGGCCGAACAATACGGCGTGCCGGTTATCCTGCACACTGACCACTGCGCGAAGAAACTGCTGCCGTGGATCGATGGTCTGCTGGACGCAGGTGAAGAGCACTTCAAAAAAACCGGTAAACCACTGTTCTCTTCTCACATGATTGACCTGTCTGAAGAGTCACTGGAAGAAAACATCGAAATCAGCAGCAAATACCTGGCGCGCATGGCGAAACTCGACATGACGCTGGAAATCGAACTGGGCTGCACCGGTGGTGAAGAAGATGGCGTCGACAACAGTCACATGGACGCATCTGCCCTCTACACCCAGCCAGAAGATGTTAACTACGCGTACGAAAAACTGAATGCCATCAGCCCGCGTTTCACCATTGCGGCATCATTCGGCAACGTTCACGGCGTTTACAAGCCAGGTAACGTCAAACTGACCCCAACCATTCTGCGCGATTCGCAGAAATATGTGTGTGAAAAACACGGTCTGCCGCACAACGCGCTGGACTTCGTTTTCCACGGTGGTTCAGGTTCTTCTGCTGCAGAAATCGAAGAGTCTATCAGCTACGGCGTGATCAAGATGAACATCGATACCGATACCCAATGGGCGACCTGGGACGGCATCCTGCAGTACTACAAAAAGAACGAAGGCTATCTGCAGGCGCAGCTGGGTAACCCGGAAGGCGCTGACAAGCCAAACAAAAAATACTACGACCCACGCGTCTGGCTGCGTTCAGCCCAGGCCTCTATGGTGGTCCGTCTTGAGCAGGCGTTCAAAGAGCTTAACGCTGTCGACGTGCTGTAATAGCCGGTGAGTTAGCGTACAAAAAAGGCCCGAAAGGGCCTTTTTTTATGCACCTGCGGCAGAAAATGGCGGTTAAACGGCCCGCTGTTTGGCGCTTCAAACAATAATTGATTACCCTAGATCACGAGATGTCGGATTATATCTGGCAGTTTTTGTCTATTCCCGGCGGGAATCCAACAACAGGGCTTATTAATGGAAGATTTACACGTCGTCGATGGCTTAACGAACGCAGGCAGCTGGCTGGTGCGCAATCAGGCGCTGATCATCAGTTATGCCGTTAATATTGTTGCGGCTATCGCCATCATTATCGTCGGGATGATTATCGCCCGCATCATTTCTAACACCGTAAACCGTCTGCTGCGCGCACGGCACATTGATGCCACCGTGGCTGACTTCCTCTCCGCGCTGGTACGCTACGGCGTGATTGCCTTTACCGTTATCGCGGCACTGGGGCGGATTGGGGTCCAGACCGCTTCGGTGATTGCGGTATTGGGTGCAGCGGGTCTGGCCGTTGGTCTGGCGCTGCAGGGATCGCTCTCTAACCTGGCCGCGGGCGTATTGCTGGTAACCTTCCGTCCGTTCCGTACCGGCGAGTTCGTCGATCTGGGCGGCGTGATGGGAACCGTACAGCAGGTGCAGATCTTCTCAACCACCCTGAAAACTGCCGATGGTAAAATCGTGGTGGTGCCGAACGGCAAGATTATCAGCGGGAACATCGTCAACTTCTCACGTGAACCCATTCGCCGTAATGAGTTCATCATTGGCGTTGCTTACGATGCGGATGTTGATGAGGTGATCGCATTACTGCAGCAGGTCGTTGAAGCCGATAGCCGGGTGCTGAAAGAGATGGGCATTCAGATTGGCCTGAACGAGCTGGCTGCCTCCTCAATGAACTTTGTGGTGCGTTGCTGGAGCAACAGCGGCGATCTGCAGAACGTCTACTGGGACCTGCTGAAGAACTTCAAGCGGGCGCTGGATGCCAAAGAGATCGGCATTCCTTATCCGCAGCTGGATGTGCATCTTCATCAGCAAACGCAGCCTGACGCGGCACCCTCACAGGCTCAGCCGCAATAATCACCTGAATGGGCGGCAATCGTCGCCCATTAATTTCCCTAATCACAGATTAATTTTTTCAATTTCCGCTAATCATTCCGCCTCTTTATACTGCGTCCCATCTTAACTTTCTCGGGACGTAATCCGGTGCTGACTCTCTATTTCCAGGGGCTTGCTCTTGGTGCTGCGCTAATCCTGCCGCTGGGACCACAAAACGCATTCGTTATGAATCAGGGAGTAAAACGTCAGTATCATCTGATGACCGCCTCGCTGTGCGCTCTGAGCGATATTCTGCTGATCAGTGGCGGGATTTTTGGCGGCAGCGCCTTACTGAATCAGTCGCCACTGCTGTTGATGCTGATTACCTGGGCCGGGGTTGCCTTCCTGTTGTGGTATGGCTGGGGCGCGTTGCGTACTGCTTTTAGCTGCAGCATCGATTCAGACCACAATCAGCCGGCGAGGCAGAGCAGAGGAAGGATTGTTGCCACGCTGCTGGCGGTGACCTGGCTTAACCCGCACGTCTATCTTGATACCTTTGTCGTGCTCGGCAGCCTTGGCGGCCAGCTACCCACCAACACCGCCCGTCAATGGTTCGCGCTGGGCACCATCAGCGCCTCTATCCTGTGGTTTTTGGCCTGGCGCTGCTGGCGGCCTGGCTGTCGCCACGGCTGCGTACCGCCAGAGCACAACGCATGATTAACCTGCTGGTGGGAACGGTGATGTGGTTTATTGCCCTGCAACTGGCGCGTCAGGGGCTTGCCGGTTTTTAAACTTCGACCGAACAGGCTGCGGTTAATGCCGCGCTGAAGGCGAACTTTTGCCATAATGACCACTCAAAGCATGGCGCATACCGATGCGCTTTTGGGCTTCGCCGGTTGGAAGCCGTCATATTGACCTTTTCAAGGAGGACTTTCATGAAACTGAAAGCATTGGCTCTGGCCGCCATAATGAGCGCAGGGGCACTGCCCAGCGTACAAGCTGATGAGTTGCCGAATGGGCCGCACGTCGTGACCTCTGGTAAGGCAACGGTCGATGCCCGTCCGGACATCGCCACCTTATCCATCGTGGTTAACGTGTCATCAAAAGATGCCGCCGATGCGAAAAAGCAGGCCGATAGCCGGGTTGCGCAGTATTTCGATTTTCTGCAAAAAAATGGCATTGAGAAGAAAGATATCGATGCGGCGAACCTCAGCACCCAGCCGGAATACGATTATACCAAAGAGGGTAAATCGGTACTGAAAGGTTATCGCGCGGTGCGTCAGGTGCAGGTGACCCTGCGTCAGCTGGACAAACTCAACGATCTGCTGGATGGCGCGCTGAAGTCTGGCCTGAATGAGGTACGCAGCGTTGAGTTAGGCGTGGCTAACCCGGAAAGTTATAAACAACAGGCCCGCAAAGCGGCAATTAAAAATGCCACTCAGCAGGCTTCAGAACTGGCGGCAGGCTTTAACGCGCAGCTGGGATCGATCTACAGCATTCGCTATCAGGTCGCTAACTATCAGCCGATGCCGATGAACCGGATGTATAAGGCCGCTGCGGCTGCTGATACTTCCGCCCAGGAAACCTACGATCAGCAAAGCATCAACTTTGACGATCAGGTCGATGTGGTGTTTGAACTCAAACCGCATACGCCATAATGCAAAACGGGGCCTCAGCCCCGTTTTCTCTGATTACGCGGCGACGTCATCCTGACGCAGCACGCGATGACCATGCGCAATCAGCGCATCGGTTACCCGCCGCATCAGGCGGCTTTCCGGCGCGAAGCGATGCCAGTAAAGCATCCGGCGCTGATAGAGGCCCGGCGTCAAATCAATCAGCTCACCGCTCGCCAGTTCACGCTCAATCTGCAGATGCGGAATCATACAGCAGGTCGAACCCTGTCGTGCCATCTGCACAAAGGCTTCCGATGAGTTAACGATGTGGCAGGGCACGCTACCCGGCGAGAGATCGAAGTTCTGTTGCAGGAACGCCTGGTGCATATCATCCAGATGATCAAAGGCCACGGCAGGCGCTTTCAACAAGGCAGAGCGGGTGACGCCGTTGGGGAAGAAACGGTCAGCAAAATCGCGCGAGGCCACAAAAAGATAGTCGAGCGCACCCAGCTGATCGACCAGACAACTCGGCAGCGGTTGCGGCTGAATACTCACCGCACCCACCACTTCGCCACGGCGTAAACGCTCCTGGGTACGGGTTTCATCTTCCACCTGTAAATTGAGCCGTACCGGCGAGTCAGCCAGCACATCTTTCAGCGCAGGCAGCAGCCAGGTCGCCAGACTGTCGGCGTTGACCGCCAGCGACAGCAGCAGCGGCGTGGTCCCGCTGTTCTCATCGCCCAGCCACTCCTCTTCCAGTAGCTCGACCTGATGCAACAGCGCCAGTAGCTTCTGACCCTGCTCAGTCGGGCGAGGCGGCACGGTGCGTACCAGCAGCGGCTGACCAAACAGGTTCTCCAGCTGCTTAATGCGCTGCGAAACCGCCGACTGCGTGATGCATAATTTTTGTGCGGCGCGTTCAAAACCGCGTTCACGAATCACTGAATCCAGCGCCTGAAGCGTACGATAATCGGGGCGTTTCATTGTTATTCTCTCTCCTTCAGGGTGGACGTTACTATGCCACAAAATTGTCACCTGTAAGTGACCGCGTGTTTTTGTGGTCTGGCTTCCAAAGCGATAAATCCGCGTCTGTCACCCGAGCATTTTCAGTAAGCCTTGTTTTATACTACGCGCACTTCGTTGTCGCACAGGTTTTAAACATACCATGACCCAGGATGAACTGAAAAAAGCCGTAGGTTGGGCTGCACTCGATTACGTTAAGCCCGGTACGGTTGTCGGCGTTGGCACCGGATCGACCGCCGCCCATTTTATTGATGCGCTCGCGACGGTCAGGCATCAGATTGAGGGCGCGGTCTCCAGCTCCGACGCCTCAACTCAAAAGCTGAAAAGCCTCGGTATTCAGGTGTTCGATCTGAACGAGATCGATGTTCTGTCGGTTTACGTTGACGGTGCTGATGAGATCAACCCGCAGATGCAGATGATCAAAGGCGGTGGGGCTGCGCTGACGCGTGAGAAAATCGTCGCCGCGGTGGCTGAAACCTTTATCTGTATTGCTGACGCCTCAAAAGAGGTGGACGTGCTGGGCCGTTTCCCGCTGCCGGTTGAAGTGATCCCGATGGCGCGCAGCTATGTGGCGCGTCAGCTGGTCAGGCTCGGCGGTTTACCGGAATACCGGCAGAACGTGGTCACCGATAACGGTAATATTATTCTCGACGTGCATAATCTGCGCATTCTCGACCCGATTGAACTGGAAAAAGCGATCAACGCCTTGCCAGGTGTCGTCACCGTTGGCCTTTTCGCCGCACGCGGCGCGGATATCGCGCTGATTGGCGGACCTGACGGGGTGAAAACCATCAAAAAATGATCTCTCCGGCGTCGACGCGGCGCCGGGTGTTTCTGTCTGAAAAACATCTTTTCTCGCCAGGGTGAAATTTGGTGACTTATGTCACATTAGCGTCATCGACAGCGGGTTCGTTCTCCCTTCATCGCAGACATCACGATTTTGTACGGCAATGTGCTGTTGCCGAGCCTTGCCGTGCTGTCGCACAGGCAATCGTTTGTATTGCCGCAGGCGTATTTTTTGATATTTTGACAGAAGGCTGGCTTATGGCAGTCCTCATTGAATTCTGAATAGGGTCGGGAAATGGCAAAGGTATCACTGGAAAAAGACAAGATTAAGTTCCTGCTGGTGGAAGGTGTCCATCAGAGCGCGGTGGAAAACCTGCGGGCTGCAGGCTATACCAACATCGAATTCCACAAAGGCGCGCTGGACGCTGACGCGTTGAAAGCATCGATCCGTGATGCGCACTTTATTGGTATCCGTTCCCGCTCCCAACTGACTGAAGAGATTTTTGCCGCAGCTGAAAAGCTGGTCGCGGTGGGCTGTTTCTGCATCGGGACTAACCAGGTTGATCTGCAGGCTGCTGCCAGCCGCGGCATCCCGGTGTTTAATGCGCCGTTCTCCAATACCCGCTCGGTGGCGGAACTGGTGATTGGCGAAATGCTGCTGATGCTGCGCGGTATCCCGGAAGCCAATGCCAAAGCCCATCGCGGTATCTGGAACAAAAATGCCAAAGGGTCTTTTGAGGCGCGTGGCAAGAAGCTGGGCATCATCGGTTACGGCCATATCGGTATGCAACTGGGCGTGCTGGCTGAAAGCCTGGGAATGCATGTTTTCTTCTACGATATCGAAAACAAGTTGCCGCTGGGCAACGCGACCCAGGTACGCCATATGGCGGAGCTGCTCAATATGAGCGATGTGGTCAGCCTGCACGTGCCGGAGACGGTGTCCACCCAGAATATGATCGGTGCCGAACAGCTGGCGCAGATGAAGCCTGGCGCATTGCTGATTAACGCCTCACGCGGCACGGTAGTGGATATCCCGGCGCTGTGTGACGCACTGGCCAGCAAACAGGTTGGCGGTGCAGCGATCGACGTGTTCCCGGTCGAGCCTGCCACTAACAGCGATCCGTTCATCTCACCGCTCAGTGAATTTGATAACGTCATCCTGACGCCGCACATTGGCGGATCGACCGAAGAAGCCCAGGAGAATATCGGTATTGAAGTCGCCGGTAAGCTGGCGAAATATTCCGATAACGGCTCCACGCTGTCAGCGGTTAACTTTCCGGAAGTGTCACTGCCGATGCACGGCGCCAGCGCCAGCCGTCTGCTGCATATCCATGAAAACCGCCCAGGCGTACTGACCGCTATCAACCAGATTTTTGCCGAGCAGGGCATCAACATTGCCGCCCAGTATCTGCAGACATCGCCGTTTATGGGCTATGTGGTCATCGATATTGATGCTGAGCCAGAACTGGCTGATAAAGCGTTACAGCTGATGAAGGCGATTCCCGGCACCATCCGCGCCCGTCTGCTTTACTAACGGCCATAAATCGCAAGAGGCGCGCTCAGCGCCTCTTTTTTATAGCCTTCGCCTGTCGACTGCTTATTCCCACTGCCACAATTTTGATGGCGTCAGCACCGCCGGTAACGGCACATCCCACTCCGCAACCGGCAGGCTATCGACCCGCTGACAGTCGTGCGCCAGACCCACCGGCAGGAAACCATGCTGTCGCCAGTTTTGCAGCGTACGATCGTAAAAACCGCCGCCCATCCCCAGACGTTGTCCATATTGATCAAAAGCCACCAGCGGCACCATCATCACATCCAGCTGATCGAGAGTAATCAACTGCCGGATATCCAGCGGTGGCTCAGGAATGCGCAGCTTATTACGTACCAGCCGGGTCTCTGTTGAGTAGCGCAGAAACAGCAAATTACCGGGTGAGAAGGGGTGTAAAACCGGCAGAAACACCTGTTTTTTCTGTTGCCACAGTCGGGCTACCAGCGGACGGGTATTGAGTTCACCATCCACTGACAGAAACAGTGCAACGTTCTGTGCGGCGGTGATCGGCGCGTAATTAAGGGCATGTTCAGCGAGTTGTTCAGCCGCCTGCTCCTGCTGCTCATCGGTCAGGGCGCGCCGCAGATGCCGGACGTGCTGGCGAATAGCCTGACGCTGAGGCTGCAGAGCAGAGGGCTGGATTTGATTCGGGAGCTGAGAAGGATCAGACATGGTTTCCCCGCCGGATAAGCCGCTGTTGAAGCAACTATAACATGACAGTCGGGGAAAAATACCGGGACGAACAGGGTAGTGCAAAGGGACTACAGAAGAGAGATCTCCGAGATGCCGCCGTAGGCTGTAACCCTTGAACCCTTGGTTCAAGGTGAATATGCCGTCGCAACCATCAGGCTTCTCGGACGGACCGAGCATGCTCACAGGTTACGGAGCGTCACATTCTGTTTTTTTGAAATATCGGCTCAGGGGACTGGCCCACATGCAAACATCTCAGAGAAAATTTACCTCACCGTTACCAGAGTATAGCAACCATGAAGTTTTATTCGAACTTCGCATCCTCACGCTCGGTGATGCGACCTTGCTCAACCAGTGCCTGTTCAATCGTCTGCTGCAACATACGAATACGCTGTTCCATATTAGCAGCATAATCGCGCGTTTTCACTTTCTCTTGCGCCAGCTCGTGGCAGACGTTTAACGCGGCGATGAACACCAGTTGTTCTGTATTGGTGACTCTAGTGCGAACTTTTAGATCTTGCAACCGTTGATTGAGATCTTCAGCCGCTGCATTCAGCGCATCTTGCTGTTCAGGCGGACAATTCACTCTCAACGAACGACCAAAAATTTGTAAATCTACCGGTTGTGCAGACATGCCACCTTCCTGACTGATTACTTCGCCCGCAACTCCCTTAACCATCAATGGTTTGAGAGGCGGGCAACTATATAGACCCGCGAAATAAGTTACAACCCCTTTTCTGGAAACCTTGAGGCAGCTAGTGGTAGCATAACACGAACTTATTCTGCCAACGACGATGAAAACTTATGTCCTTACAGAACGCAACCCCCGATTACAACGCGCTGGCGGCGGCGCTCTCACAGCAGGGCGTAGGAATGACCCCAGCGGAAATGCACGGCTTGCTGAGCGGCATCCTGTGCGGCGGCAATCAGGACCCGAGCTGGAAGACCCTGGTGCATGATCTGGCCAACGAGGGCATGGCGTTTTCACAAAGCCTGTCGATGCCGTTACAGGCGCTGCATGAAAATATCGCCACCACACTGGAAGATGAAGGTTTTCTGTTTCAGCTGCTGCTGCCGAGCGATGATGACATCACGGTATTCGATCGCGCCGATGCGCTGGCCGGCTGGGTAAATCATTTTCTGCTCGGCCTCGGCGTGACACAGCCTAAACTGGATAAAGTCACCGGCGAAACCGGTGAGGCGATCGATGATTTGCGCACCATCGCCCAGCTGGGCTATGAGGAAGACGAAGATGAGGAAGAGCTGGAACAGTCGCTGGAGGAGGTGATTGAGTACGTTCGTGTTGCGGCGTTGCTGTGTCACGACACCTTTACCCGTCCGCAGCCGACCGCGCCAGAAGTCCGGAAACCGACGCTACACTAAACTTACGTTAACGGGTCAACCGGTCAGTTCAACCCGATCAGATTACAGGGAGTGCAGAGATGATTTCACTGGACAGATTCCAGCAGCGTCGACAGGCGCTGTTAGCGAAAATGGTACCCGGCAGCGCCGCGTTACTGTTTGCCGCGCCTGAAGTGACGCGCAGCAACGACACTGAATATCCGTTCCGTCAGAACAGTGACTTCTGGTATTTCACCGGCTTCAACGAGCCGCAGGCGCTGCTGGTGCTGATTAAAAGTGACGAAACGCATAACCACAGCGTTCTGTTTAATCGGGTACGGGATCTGACCGCGGAAGTCTGGTTCGGACGTCGACTGGGGCAGGAGGCGGCACCGGCAACGCTGGGCGTCGACCGCGCTTTGCCGTGGAACGATATTGGCGAGCAACTGCACCTGCTGCTCAACGGTCTGGATGTGATCTATCATGCGCAGGGCGAACACGAGGAAGCCGACACGCTGGTGTTTAACGCACTGGATAAACTGCGTCGCGGTTTCCGCCAGAATCTCAGCGCACCGGCGACGGTGACCGACTGGCGTCCGTGGGTGCATGAGATGCGCCTGTTTAAGGATGAGGATGAGATTGCGTTGTTGCGCCGCGCCGGAAAAATCAGCGCCCTGGCCCATACCCGGGCGATGGAAGTCTGCCGCCCAGGAATGTATGAATATCAGCTTGAAGGCGAAATTCATCACGAATTTTCCCGCCACGGCGCCCGGTTTCCCGCTTATAACACCATCGTTGGTGCTGGTGAGAATGGCTGCATTCTGCACTACACCGAAAATGAGAGTGAACTGCGCGACGGCGACCTGGTGCTGATCGATGCAGGCTGTGAGTTTCACGGCTATGCCGGTGATATTACCCGCACCTTCCCGGTTAACGGCAAATTCAGCGCCCCGCAGCGCGCTATCTATGACATCGTACTGGCCTCTCTCTATAGGTCACTCACCCTGTTCCGGCCGGGCATCAGTATCCGTGAAGTCAATGATGAAGTGGTGCGGATTATGGTCAGCGGGCTGGTGGAACTGGGCGTGATGCAGGGAGAGGTCGAAACCCTGATTGCTGAAGAGGCGCATCGCCAGTTCTATATGCATGGCCTCAGCCACTGGATGGGTCTGGATGTGCACGATGTGGGGCACTACGGTACCCCAAGCCGCGATCGGATACTGGAGCCAGGCATGGTACTGACCGTCGAACCGGGGCTCTACATCGCCCCGGATGCCGACGTGCCGGCGGAGTATCGCGGCATTGGCATTCGTATTGAAGATGACATTCTGATCACCGAAACCGGCAATGAAAATCTGACCGACAGCGTCGTGAAGGATGCAGAAGCGATCGAAGCATTAATGGCGGCGGCAAAAACAGCATGACTATTCTGATTGCCGGTGGCGGCATGACCGGCGCAACGCTGGCGCTGGCGATATCCCATCTGACGCAGGGCCAGCTGCCGGTGACGCTGATCGAAAGCAGCGAACCTGCCAGCCGGTCGCACCCGGGCTATGACGGCCGCGCCATTGCGCTGGCGGCCGGTACCTGTCAGCAGCTGGCTGATATTAACCTATGGCAGCGCATTGCCAGCTGTGCCACACCGATTACCCATATTCACGTTTCCGATCGCGGCCATGCAGGATTTGTCTCGCTGGCGGCGGCAGACTACGACATTCCGGCACTGGGGCAGGTGGTGGAGCTGTTCGATGTCGGACAGCGTCTGTTTACTGAGCTGAAAAAAGCACCGGGCGTCACGCTGCGCTGCCCGGCTCGCGTCACGCAGGCCAGTCGCAGCGCGCAACAGGTGCAGGTCACGCTGGATAACGGCGAACAGCTCAGTGGCGATCTGCTGGTGGCAGCCGATGGCTCACGTTCAGCGCTGGCGGCTTCCTGCGGTATCCAGTGGCAAACCGAGGACTATCAGCAACTGGCATTAATTGCCAACGTCACCACAGCGTTGCCGCATCAGGGACGTGCATTTGAACGCTTTACCGAGCACGGCCCGCTGGCGTTGTTACCGATGTCCGGCAATCGCCTGTCGCTGGTGTGGTGCCATCCGCTGTCAAAGCGTGATGAGGTTAAGCGCTGGAGTGATGCTGAATTTCTTGGTGAACTGCAACGGGCGTTTGGCTGGCGGCTGGGGAAATTCATCCATGCCGGTCAACGGGAATGCTACCCGCTGGCGCTGCAACGGGCGTTACAGCCGGTCACGCATCGGGTGGCGGTGGTGGGCAATGCGGCGCAGACGCTACACCCGATTGCCGGACAGGGTTTTAACCTGGGCCTGCGCGATGTGATGTCGCTGGCCGAAACGCTGGCCTCAGCCCATCGACAGCAGCAGGACCCCGGCAGCTATGCGGTGCTGAACCATTACCAGCAGCGCCGTGAACAGGATCGCGCCGCGACCATCGGCATTACCGACGGATTAGTCCGCCTCTTCGCTAACCGGCATACGCCGCTGGTGATCGGGCGTAATCTGGGTCTGATGGCGATGGATAATCTGCCGTGGCTACGAAATCAACTGGCTGAGCGTACGCTTGGCTGGGTTAAGCGTTAATAAAGAGGCTTTGATGCAAACTTTTGATGTGGTGATCGCCGGTGGCGGTATGGTCGGTCTGGCGGTCGCCTGCGGCCTGCAGGGCAGCGGACTGCGCATCGCGGTACTGGAGAAATCGCCCGAGCCGCCGCTCAGCCTGAGTGATCAACCCTCGATTCGCGTTTCGGCCATTAATGCCGCCAGCGAACGGCTGCTGCAGAAGCTGGATGTCTGGTCGACCATTCTCTCGCAGCGCGCCAGCGCCTATCACGGCATGGAAGTGTGGGACAAAGATAGCTTCGGCACTATCGCCTTTGACGACCAGCAGCAGGGACTTTCTCATCTGGGTCATATTATTGAAAATCCGGTGATTCACCGCGCCCTGTGGCAACGCGCCAGCGCCTGCAGCGATGTCACGCTGATGGCGCCCTCACAGCTGCAGCAGGTGGCGTTTGGCGACAACGAAGCCTTTATTACCCTGCAGGATGGCAGCATGCTAACGGCGCGTCTGATGATTGCCGCAGATGGGGCCAACTCCTGGCTGCGTAACAAAGCGGATATTCCGCTGACCTTCTGGGATTACGATCACCACGCGCTGGTCGCCAATGTCCGTACCGCGCTGCCGCATGACGCAGTGGCGCGTCAGGTGTTTCATGGTGACGGTATTCTGGCTTTTCTGCCGATGCAGGACCCGCATCTGAGTTCGATTGTCTGGTCGCTGTCGCCGCAGGAAGCGAGCCGGCTGGAGACGATGCCGGAAGCGTTGTTTAACCAGCAGCTGTCGGTGGCGTTTGATATGCGGCTTGGCCTGTGCCAGCTGGAGAGCGAGCGCAAAACCTTTCCTCTGATGGCACGCTATGCACGTAACTTTGCCGCGCATCGTCTGGCGCTGGTGGGCGATGCGGCCCATACCATCCATCCACTGGCAGGGCAGGGCGTCAACCTGGGCTTTATGGACGCGGCTGAACTGATTGGTGAGATTCGTCGTCTGCACCAGCAGGGCAAAGATATCGGACAGCACCTCTATCTGCGCCGCTACGAGCGCAGCCGGAAACACAGCGCTGCGATGATGCTGGCGGGCATGCAGGGCTTCCGCGAGATGTTCGCTGGCACTCACCCGGCCAAAAAGCTGCTGCGCGACGTTGGCCTGAAGCTGGCGGATAGCCTGTTAGGTGTCAAACCGTTGATGCTGAAGCAGGCGATGGGCCTGAATGACCTGCCGGCGTGGCTGCGATAAAGGCAGCGTCAGCGCTCACCACCAGGCCAGCATTCGCTGGCCTTTTTTATCGCTGAAATCCACGCTGCACCATCACAATGCAGTGCCGCACCACTCTGGCCCTTCGTTTGATTTATTCTAATTTTGCCGCGCAATTCGCATTACTTTTTCTTATTCGGTCGGTAAGCCGTCATGGTGTTTTTTTAACATCCTGAACGGCTTCTCGTATAAATTTGCTGTGTATATTCAAACTCCCTGCATTTATTGCGTGATTAATCACAAAATCGCAGTTTTTTATCCTGTCTGCGTACAATCCTGGTTAGGCTGTGCATCAGCTTTCGACCCCGGTTTGCTTATGGTTAATCGTCAGATTCGGTGGTAACGTCAGGCTAAAGAGAACGTTTGCGTCGGCTCCGTTTCCGGCGCGCTTTGCTACTCACTCGCTTCTGCACAGGATGGTTATGACTCAGCAAACACCTCTGTTTGAACAGCATCAGGCCTGCGGTGCCCGCATGGTGGATTTTCATGGCTGGATGATGCCGCTGCACTATGGCTCCCAGATGGACGAGCATCACGCGGTGCGTAATGACGCCGGGATGTTTGATGTCTCCCACATGACCATTGTTGACCTGAAAGGCCCGCGTACCCGCGAATTTCTGCGCTACCTGCTGGCGAATGATGTGGCAAAACTGACCCAGCCCGGTAAAGCACTCTATACCGGCATGCTGAATGCATCGGGTGGCGTCATTGACGATTTAATTGTTTACTTTATGAGCGAGGATTTTTTCCGGCTGGTGGTGAACTCGGCCACCCGTGAGAAAGATCTCGCCTGGATCGGCCGGCATGCAGAGGGCTACGGCATTACGCTGACCGAACGTGACGATCTGGCGCTGATTGCCGTTCAGGGCCCGCAGGCGCAGCAGAAAGCGCAGACGCTGTTCAGCGACGCTCAGCGACAGGCCGTGGCCGGTATGAAGCCGTTCTTTGGCGTTGAGACGGAGGCGCTGTTTATCGCCACTACCGGCTATACCGGTGAAGCGGGATATGAAATTGCGTTACCGGCAGAGCAGGCAGCCGACTTCTGGCAGCGACTGCTGGCCGCCGGGGTAAAACCGGCCGGGCTGGGCGCGCGCGACACGTTGCGGCTGGAAGCGGGGATGAACCTGTACGGTCAGGAGATGGATGAAGGCGTTTCTCCGCTGGCTGCCAATATGGGCTGGACGGTGAGCTGGGAGCCTGCTGACCGGGCCTTCATCGGCCGTGAAGCACTGGAACTCCAGCGTGAACGCGGTGCAGAAAAACTGGTTGGGCTGATCCTGACCGAAAAAGGCGTGCTGCGTAACGGGCTGCCGGTGCGTTTCACCGACGACCAGGGCGAGCCGCAGGAAGGGATCATCACCAGCGGCTCTTTTTCGCCCACGCTGGGTTACAGCATTGCCCTGGCACGGGTGCCGGCCACGATTGGCGACACCGCCATCGTTGAGATTCGTAACCGTCAGATGCCGGTACAGGTTACCCGACCGATTTTTGTCCGCGCCGGTAAACCGGTCGCCCAGTAAATTTTATTCAGGAGAAATGGCCAATGAGCAATGTGCCGAATACGTTGAAGTACCGCGACAGCCACGAGTGGGTGCGCAAAGAAGAAGATGGTTCTTACACCGTGGGGATCACTGAACACGCACAGGAACTGCTGGGTGACATGGTGTTTGTTGATCTGCCTGAAGTCGGGACAACCTTTACGGCCGGTGAAGAGTGCGCCGTCGCCGAGTCGGTTAAAGCCGCGTCTGATATCTATGCGCCGATCAGCGGTGAGATTGTGGCGGTCAATGATGCGCTGTCCGACGCGCCAGAGCAGGTTAACAGCGAGCCGTATGACGGCGGCTGGTTATTCAAAATTAAGGCCAGCGACGAGTCAGAAATTGACGCGCTGCTGGATGCAGACGCTTATAAAGCCTCGATCGACGAGTAATCGTCAGGCGGCCCCACGTTGGGGCCGCGGATTTCTGTTTGCTCTCTCTGTTCCCCAGCCCGATTCAGGATTTACTGCTAATGACTCAGACTCTCAGCCAGCTTGAACACAACGGTGCATTCATTGAGCGCCATATCGGTCCTTCACCCGAGCAACAAGCGTTGATGCTTGAAGCGATTGGCGCTCCGTCTCTGGAAGCGCTAATCGGCGCGATTGTTCCGGCAGATATTCAGTTGCCCGGCCCGCCAGCAGTGGGTGAAGCCGCCACGGAACAACAGGCGCTGGCTGAACTGAAAGCAATAGCCAGTCAGAATCTGCGTTACAAATCCTGGATCGGCATGGGATACAGCGCGGTGATCACCCCACCGGTGATCCTGCGGAATATGCTGGAAAATCCAGGCTGGTACACCGCTTATACCCCGTATCAGCCGGAGGTCTCACAGGGACGACTGGAGGCGTTGTTAAACTTCCAGCAGCTGACTCTGGATCTGACCGGTATGGATATCGCCTCGGCCTCGCTGCTGGACGAAGCCACCGCCGCTGCAGAAGCGATGGCGATGGCAAAACGCGTCAGCAAGCTGAAAAACGCCAGTAAATTTTTTATTGCCGATGATATTCATCCGCAAACCCTTGATGTGGTGCGGACCCGCGCCGAAACCTTTGGTTTTGAACTGATTATCGATAAGGCCGAAAAAGCCCAGGATCATGACGATCTGTTTGGCGTGCTGCTGCAGCAGGTTGGCACCACCGGCGAAGCGCACGATTACAGCGCGCTGATTGCCGCGCTGAAAGCCCGTAAAGTGGTGGTCAGCGTGGCTGCCGATTTTATGTCGCTGGTCCTGCTGGAAGCGCCAGGCAAACAGGGTGCCGATATTGTGTTTGGCTCCGCGCAGCGCTTCGGCGTGCCGATGGGTTACGGCGGTCCGCACGCGGCCTTCTTCGCCAGCCGCGATGAGCATAAGCGCTCAATGCCGGGCCGCATTATCGGCGTCTCCCGCGATGCCGCCGGCCATACCGCGCTGCGTATGGCGATGCAGACCCGTGAACAGCATATCCGTCGTGAAAAGGCCAACTCCAACATCTGTACTTCACAGGTGCTGCTGGCGAATATCGCCGGACTTTATGCGGTATTCCACGGTCCGGCTGGCCTCAAACGCATCGCCTCGCGGATCCATCGTTTTACCAATATTCTGGCGGCAGGGTTGCAGCAGAACGGCCTGACGCTGCGCCATCAGCACTGGTTCGATACCCTGACGGTTGAGGTCTCAGACAAAGCGGCGGTGCTGAACCGCGCCCTGAGCTTTGGCGTAAACCTGCGTAGCGATATTCATCAGGCGGTCGGCATCACGCTGGACGAAACCACCGATCGTGAAGATATTCTGACGCTGTTCGCCATTCTGCTGGGTGACGCGCACGGTCTGGATCTGGATAAGCTCGACAATGAAGTCGCGCTGGAGAGCCACTCAATCCCGGCCGGTTTACTGCGCCATAGTGAGATCCTGACGCATCCGGTGTTCAACCGTCATCACAGTGAAACTGAGATGATGCGCTACATGCACAGCCTGGAGAAAAAGGATCTGGCGCTGAATCAGGCGATGATCCCTCTTGGCTCCTGCACCATGAAGCTGAATGCCGCGGCGGAAATGATCCCGATCACCTGGCCGGAATTTGCCGAACTGCATCCGTTCTGCCCGGCAGAACAGGCGAGCGGTTATCTGCAGATGATCGGTCAGCTGTCGCAGTGGCTGGTACAGCTCACCGGCTACGATGCGCTTTGTATGCAGCCGAACTCTGGCGCACAGGGCGAATATGCCGGTCTGCTGGCGATTCGTCGCTACCATGAAAGCCGCAACCAGGGCGACCGTCACCTCTGCCTGATCCCCAGCTCGGCACACGGTACCAATCCGGCATCCGCACAGATGGCCGGGATGGATGTGGTGGTGGTGGCCTGTGATAAACAGGGCAACATTGACCTGGGCGATCTGCGTGAGAAAGCGGCACAGGCGGGCGACAAACTCTCCTGCATCATGGTCACCTATCCGTCGACCCACGGCGTTTATGAAGAGACCATCCGCGAAGTCTGCCAGATTGTGCATCAGTATGGCGGTCAGGTTTACCTCGACGGCGCCAACATGAACGCGCAGGTCGGTATCACCACGCCGGGCTACATTGGCGCGGATGTGTCGCACCTTAACCTGCATAAAACGTTCTGTATTCCGCACGGCGGCGGCGGACCGGGAATGGGACCGATTGGCGTCAAAGCGCATCTGGCCCCCTTTGTTCCAGGTCACAGCGTGGTGCAGATCGATGGCGTATTAACGCAGCAGGGTGCGGTTTCAGCGGCACCGTTTGGCAGCGCCTCCATTCTGCCGATCAGCTGGATGTACATTCGCATGATGGGCGCGGAAGGGCTGAAGCAGGCCAGTTCAGTGGCGATCCTGAATGCCAACTATATCGCCAGTCGTTTGCAGTCCGCCTATCCGGTGCTCTATAACGGTCGTGATGGTCGGGTAGCGCATGAATGTATTCTCGATATCCGCCCACTGAAAGAGCAGACCGGCATCAGCGAACTGGATATTGCCAAGCGCCTGATCGATTACGGCTTCCACGCGCCGACCATGTCGTTCCCGGTGGCGGGGACATTGATGGTGGAACCGACCGAATCGGAAAGCAAAATCGAACTGGATCGTTTTATCGATGCGATGCTCTCTATCCGTATGGAGATCGATCGGGTAACGGCGGGCGAATGGCCGCTGGAAGACAATCCGCTGGTCAATGCGCCGCATACTCAGCTGGAAATCGTCAGCGAATGGTCTCATCCCTACAGCCGTGAGCTGGCAGTTTTCCCGGCGGGCAGCCATAACAAATACTGGCCGACGGTAAAACGTCTGGATGATGTGTTTGGCGACCGTAATCTGTTCTGCTCCTGCGTACCGATGAGCGACTATCAGTAACGCGCGTTATTCGCGTAGCAGTGAAACCAAACTGAGCAGGGCCGATTCGTCGGCCCTTTTGTATAAGGGGACAAGATGAAATTAGCACTGGTTACTGGCGGCAGCCGCGGTATCGGACGCGCCACGGCGTTATTACTGGCCGCCAGAGGCTATCGGGTGGCGGTCAATTATCGCCAGCGCGAGGCGGAAGCAGAGCAGGTGGTGAGAGAAATTCAGCAACAGGGCGGCGAGGCCTTTGTGCTGCAGGCGGATATTGCCGATGAAGCCCAGGTGATGGCGATGTTCACGCAACTCGATCAACAGTCCGCGCCGCTGACCCTGCTGGTGAATAACGCCGGGATTCTGTTTCAGCAGTGCCGGGTCGAGCAGCTGGATGCGGCACGCCTGCATAAGGTGTTTGCGACCAATGTCATCGGCACCTTTCTCTGCTGCCGTGAAGCAGTCAAACGAATGGGAACCCACCACGGCGGCCAGGGCGGCGCGATTGTTAATGTCTCGTCAGCCGCGGCCCGGATTGGGGCACCGGGCGAGTATGTCGATTACGCCGCGTCGAAAGGGGCGATGGATACGCTGACCAAAGGATTATCGCTGGAAGTGGCGCAGCAGGGGATTCGGGTTAACGGGGTTCGTCCGGGCTTCATCTATACAGAAATGCATGCCGATGGCGGCGAGCCAGGCCGGGTAGATCGCCTCGCCAGTGCGATCCCGATGGGGCGCGGCGGTCACGCGGAGGAGGTAGCGGAAGCCATTGTCTGGCTGGCCAGCGAGGCCGCCTCTTACGTCACCGGCAGCATCATCGATGCTGCCGGTGGGCGCTAACGCATCACGCCGCTGCATTTCAGCCGCGGCGTCACCCGTTACAGGTTTTCGCCGTTGCTGGCGATAACCTGCTGATACCAGTTGAAGCTCTTCTTCTTCGAACGGGAGAAATCACCGCTGCCGTCGTCGTTTTTATTGACGTGAATAAAGCCGTAACGCTTATCGTACTGGCCGGTGGTAAAGGAGACGCAATCCAGGCAGCCCCACGGCGTATAGCCCATTAACTCTACACCGTCGTGAGTGACTGCTTTTTTCATCTCTTCGATGTGGGCGCGCAGATAGTCGATGCGGTAATCATCTTCAATCACGCCTGCGTCGTTTGGCTTGTCGATGGCACCAAAGCCGTTCTCTACGATAAACAGCGGCTTCTGATACCGTTCGTACAGTTCGTTAAGCGCGTAACGCAGGCCGACCGGGTCAATTTGCCAGCCCCAGTCTGATGCTTTAACGTGGGGATTTTTTACCACCCCTTCGAATCCGGTAATCGGGTCATCCACGCCGCTGGCATCGGTTTTCACCGCGTTACTCATGTAGTAGCTGAAGCCGACGTAGTCTGCACAGCCCTGACGCAGTGTATCAGCGTCATCCGCCTCCATCTGGATCTCATAGCCTTTACGCGCCCACTCTTTCAGGGTGTAAGCCGGGTAGTAGCCGCGCATCTGCACATCGCTGAACACGTAACGCTGATGCATCGCTTCCTGCGCCAGCACCACATCATCTGGATGACAGGAGAAAGGATAGACCGGCACCATGGCGATCATGCAGCCAATCCGGAAGTCAGGATTAATGTCATGACCGAGTTTGACCACTTTCGCGCTGGCGACAAACTGGTGATGCATCACCTGATACATCGCCTGTTCCGGTTTCTCATGCTCGGTAAAAATCACGCCAGAGCAGCAGTAACCAAACAGCGGATATTGCCAGTTGCGCTGGTTGTTGATCTCGTTAAAGGTCATCCAGTATTTCACTTTGTTTTTATAGCGATTCAGCACCACTTCGCTGAAGCGCACAAAGAAATCGACCACTTTGCGGTTGTGCCAGCCGCCGTACTGTTTCACCAGGTGATAGGGCATTTCGAAGTGGGAAAGGGTGATGACCGGTTCAATACCGTACTTCAGCAGTTCATCAAACAGATCGTCGTAGAATTGCAGACCAGCCTCGTTGGGCTGTTGCTCGTCGCCATTCGGGAAGATGCGGGTCCAGGCAATTGAGGTGCGGAAACATTTGAAGCCCATCTCGGCAAACAACGCCACATCCTGCTTATAGTGGGAATAGAATTCCACCGCCTGATGGTTCGGATAAAAGTTGCCGGGCTGAACGCCGTCAGTGATCACCCTATCGACACCGTGTGAGCCGCCGGTCAGCACGTCAGCGATGCTGACGCCTTTGCCGCCCTGATCCCAGCCGCCTTCAACCTGATGCGCCGCAACCGCACCGCCCCAAAGGAACCCTTTTGGTAACTGCAATTCTGCACTCATGCTTCACTCCATTACGGATATTGAAATTGCTGTGAGTGTAGCAAGGCAATAATGAAAGTCACGATATAACAACGCACGCAAAATGTGATCTGTTACAGCCAGAAAACAGGTTGTTTTATTTACCCAGCTGGCGTCCAATCGCTTCAATAATATAGGTGACCGGCACCTGAGTGGTGATGTCATAATTATCTGCCATCCGGATGATCGGCACGTGATAACAGAGCCTGAAATCACTCATTTTCGCCAGTGAGCAACTCTCAGTGTTAGTTATCGCAATAATTTTGCACTTATTGAGACTGAACTGGCTGGCAATGCGCAGGATCTCTTCAGTTTCGCCAGAAACAGACAGAATTATTGCAATCGCATTTTCATACAGATCGGGGCTGACCGGATAATAGGGATCGTCAATCGCGTGGCTGAATTTGCCAAGGTTTGAAAAGAAACGCGCCGCATATTTTGCCAGACTGCCTGAGGTTCCGACGCCAATAAAAAATACCCGCTCAGCCTGATTAATCTTTTGTGCGGCCTCGGCAATTAATTGCCCGAACTCGTCGTTATTAATACTTTTAAAGAAACTCAGCATCTCATTGACGCTGGCGGTATTGACCTGCGGTGTACTCTGCTGCTCGGTTAACCGCAGCCGGATACGAAATTCTGACCAGCCCTCGCAGTGCATCTTGCGGCAAAAGCGTAGCACGGTGGTGGTGGAAACCGCAGCCTGCTCGGCCAGCTCGCGAATGGTCATATAACCGACCCGTTCACGATGTTTGATGATGAACTGATAGACCTGCATTTCGAGATCATTAAGGCGGGCGAGATCGCGGTGCGAAAACATGGATGGCTCATTGTACAGTTGACCAGCCGACAGTTTACCAGATTCATCAGCGGGTTTGACCGTTACAGCGTTTCACAGATTATTTTCAGCGTACATGTGTACACCCAAACGGTTGTTGGCTACTCTGATCGTCCTGTTTTCGTTATGGCTTCACTTTCAGGACACTTTATGACCACCATACGTATCCCCTCGCCAGGCTATTCACTCGCCGAGGAAATTGCTAATAGCATCAGTCATGGGCTGGGCTGCCTGTTTGGTATTGTTGCCCTGGTGCTGATGCTGAATAAGGCATATGAGACCGGTGCAGATGCCATAGCCATCACCAGCTACAGCCTGTATGGCGGCAGCATGATCCTGCTGTTTCTCGCCTCAACGCTTTATCACGCCATCCCCAACGGCCGGGCCAGACCCTGGCTGAAAAAGCTGGATCACTGCGCAATCTATCTGCTGATAGCGGGCACCTATACACCTTTCCTGCTGGTAGGCCTGAAGTCGCCGCTGGCATACGGCCTGATGGTGGTGATCTGGGGTCTGGGGCTGGCCGGTATCATCTTTAAGCTGACTATTGCTCACCGTTTCAAAGTGCTGTCGCTGGTGACCTATCTCTGCATGGGCTGGCTGTCGCTGATTGTGGTCTATCAGCTGGCGATGACGCTGGCACCGGGCGGCATCTGGCTGCTGGCAATCGGTGGCATCATCTATTCGCTGGGGGTGATTTTCTATGTGGCGCGACGCATTCCTTATAATCATGCAATCTGGCACGCATTTGTACTGGGCGGCAGTATCTGCCATTTCTGCGCGATTTACTTTTATGTCAGCTAGCCAGGCGGAGCGGGCTTCCGCCTGGCGACGATCAGAGTTGTGAAGCGAGCATATCTTCCAGCTTTTGCTGATCCACGGCGAACTGGCGGATGCCTTCCGCCAGTTTATCGACCGCCATCGGATCCTGATTATGCAGCCAGCGGAATTGCGCTTCCGTCAGAGGGGAGGGCGGATTCGATACCGCGGTCGAAGGCGTTAACTGGCGCGTCACCGGCAGCGTGCTGCTTTCCAGGCTCTGCAGCAAATCGGGGGAGATCGTCAGTCGATCGCAGCCCGCCAGTGCCAGCACCTGTTCGATTTTACGAAAGCTGGCACCCATGATCACTGTCTGATAGCGGTGAGATTTGTAGTAGTGATAAATGTTGCGTACCGACACCACGCCGGGATCGCGCTGCGCATCGTATTCCGTCTGTGGATTGCGGCTCTGATGCCAGTCATAGATGCGTCCGACAAACGGCGAAATCAGAAACACGCCCGCTTCGGCACAGGCCTGTGCCTGGGCAAAGGAAAACAGCAGCGTCAGGTTGCACTGGATACCGTTGCGTTCCAGCGTTTCAGCCGCGCGGATCCCTTCCCAGGTGGCAGCCAGCTTAATCAGAATGCGTGAGCGATTAACTCCCTGCTCTTCATACATCCGTACCAGCTTTTCGGCTTTGGTGACGCACATGCCGCGGTCAAAGGAGAGGCGTGCATCCACTTCGGTCGAGACCCGGCCAGGCACGCTTTTCAGGATCTCCACCCCCAGGTTAACCGCGACCCGATCGCTGGCATTGATTATCTGCGTCTGTTTGCTGCCGCCCTGGGTGCGGGCGTGATCAATCGCCTGTTCAATCAGCGGCTGGTAGCCGGGCAGCGTCGCCGCTTTCAGGATCAATGACGGATTTGTGGTGGCGTCCTGCGGGTGATAGCGACGTATCGCCTCAATATCGCCGCTGTCGGCCACCACGGTGGTGAACTGTTTCAACGCCTCTAATGGGTTCATTTTCTGCTCCTTAGTCAGATCTATAGTCAGACCCGCAGCGCCACGGCAGGCACACTTTTCCCTGCGAAGGCAGCGTCGCATCTCTGGTGGTGTGGTGAAGGAAAGTCAGGCGGAGTCCGGTGACTGGCGGCTTCGCCTGATGAAAAAGAGCGGCTTACTTATTCAGGCTGGCCTGCTCGTAATACTCAATTTTATCGACTTTTGCGCTCGACCCACCGGCTTCAAACTCCGACGCCAGCCACGCATTGACGATGCTTTTCGCCAGTTCCGGTCCGACCACGCGTGCGCCCATCGTCATCACCTGCGCATTGTTACTTTTACGGGCGCGCTCTGCCGAGAAGGTGTCATGACACTGGGCCGCCCGGACGCCGGGGACTTTATTGGCCACGATCGCCACGCCAATGCCGGTACCGCACAGCAGAATACCGCGCTGATATTGTCCCTGCTGAATAGCCGTCGCCAGCGCAAAGGCTACGTCCGGATACATTGGCCGGTCATTGCGGGCGTCATTGCTGTAATCCACCACTTCGTATTGTTTCTCTTCCAGATGACGTTTAATTAAATTTTTCAGTTCAATCGCCGCATCATCGGCGCCAATCGCGATCGTTTTCATCGTCTTCTCCAGCCAGTTACCCGCTCAGCCCGCCACGCAACGACAGGCGCAAAAAAAATGTTCAGCTTTAGCCTGACACATTTGTGTTCATATGTTCAATACTATTTCATGTGTTTTGTGCGGGGTGGCGACGATAAACCGGACTGTAATCCTGATTATTCGCCGGTCAGCGCGGTGGACCGGCAGGTTATCTGAAAAAAGCGCTGAATTTAATTCATTTGAAGAGGATCACAGATCTCATCGTTGCTGTTGAGACCTGCTCAATTATACGTGTACTGTTCATTTGTTCGAATAGTGATACCAATGTACAAGAAGACCCATTGAGGACTCGCACATGGATTACCCAGGCCCTGTTTTTTGCACCTGCTTCGACAATGCACCGCGTGCGTTGCCAACACCTGACACCACTTTTTATCGCGCCCAGACCGGAGGTGCGTCATGACCCAGACCACAATGACCGCAGTGGAGCAATCCGCAATTCGTAAAATCTCCTGGCGACTGGTGCCGTTTGTCGCCCTGATGTTTTTTATCAACTTCCTGGACCGTACGGCGATTTCATTCGCCGGACCCAATGGCATGACGCAGGATCTCGGCCTGACCGCCGTGCAGTTCGGTCTCGCCTCCGGCATCTTTTTCATCGGCTATATCCTGCTTGAAGTGCCAAGCAATCTGGCGCTGCATCGCTTTGGTGCCCGTAAATGGCTGGCGCGGATTATGATCAGCTGGGGCATCGTGTCGCTGCTCTTCACCTGGGTCAGCAGCATTAACGGGCTCTATACCCTGCGTCTGCTGCTGGGCATTGCGGAAGCGGGCTTCTTTCCCGGCGCCATCCTCTATCTCAGCATGTGGGTACCCGCGCGCCATCGCAGCAAAATCCTGTCGCTGTTTTACCTGGCTCAGCCCCTGACGGTGGTGTTTGGTGCACCGCTGGCGGCATCCTTTATTGAACAGCATGGCCTGTTTGGTCTGGCGGGCTGGCGCGTGATGTTCCTCGGCGTCTCCATCCCGGCCATTCTGATCGGCATTGTGGCGCTGTTCTGGCTGGTGGATTCACCGCGTCAGGCGAAATGGCTGACGGCGGATGAGAAAAACTGGCTGACCCGCGAGCTGGATGCAGAACATAAGACGAAAACCCAGACCGGACACCAGGGCGTGCGCAGCGTTCTCGGGAATCGCCGCGTCTGGATGCTGTGTCTGATCTACTTCGGTTTTATCTACGGTCTCTATGCGCTGGCCTTCTTCCTGCCAACCATCATCGGTGGCTTCCAGCAGCAGTTTGGCACCACTTTCAATGTGATGCAGAAAGGGTTGATCACCGGCGTGCCTTATCTGATTGCCGCGGTGGTGATGTTCTTCTGGTCCCGTGACGCCTCTCGTCGTGGCTGCAAAACCTGGCATATTGCGATTCCGGCGGTGACCGGCGGGATCAGTGTGCCGCTGGCGCTGTTCATGGACTCGCCTTTCACCACCATCATGGTGATTGCGATTACCGCCAGCTCTATCTTTGCCGCCTTACCCAATTTCTGGACGTTGCCGACACAGTTTCTGACCGGCGCTTCGGCCGCGGCCGCTATCGCCCTGATCAACACGCTGGGCAATGTGGCGGGCTTCTCGGCGGGCTATATCACCGGCGCGCTGCACGATGCCACCAGCAGCTACACCGTACCGATGTTTGTGGTTGGCGGCTTCATGTTGTTGTCAGCAGTGCTGATGCTGTTGCTGAACCGTAGCCGCCAGCTGGAACCGACCTCTCTCGCACAGGAGCAATTACCATGACTTACCTGTTTAACCAGCCTTCCGCTTTCGCGGCTGAACTGATCGAAGGCTTCGTGGCCGCTAATGCCGATAAAGTACGTCAGGTGCCGGGCGGGGTGGTACGCAACACCCGCAGCCAGCCGGGCAGCGTGGCGGTGGTGGTGGGTGGTGGCTCAGGTCACTATCCGGCGTTCGCCGGGTTGGTTGGACAGGGTCTGGCGCACGGCGCGGCGATGGGCAACCTGTTTGCCTCTCCGTCAGCGCAGCAAATTTATAATGTGGCGCGCGCCGCCAGTAATGGGGGTGGCGTGTTACTGATGTTCGGCAACTACGCCGGTGATGTGCTGCATTTCGGTCAGGCTTGTGAGCGTCTGCGCGGCGACGGTATCCCGTGCGAGATTCTGGCGGTCACCGACGATATTTCCAGCGCCAGCATCGACGAGATTGAGAAGCGGCGCGGCGTCGCCGGTGATCTGACGGTGTTCAAAGTGGCCTGCGCCGCCGCCGAGGCGGGCCATACTCTGAAGCAGGTGCTCCAGCTGGCGCAGCATGCCAACAATCGCACCCGTTCGTTTGGCGTAGCGTTTTCTGGCTGTACCTTACCGGGCGCCTCGCATCCGCTGTTCGAGGTGGAAAAAGGACGAATGGCGCTGGGACTGGGCATTCATGGCGAACCGGGTATCAACGAATCGGACGTACCGACCGCCGATGAGCTGGCCGAAATTTTTGTTAACCGGCTGCTCAGCGAGCTGCCGCCGGGCATCAGCCAGACGGCGGGAGAGCGGGTTGCGGTGATCCTCAACGGCCTCGGCACGGTGAAATATGAAGAGCTGTTCGTGGTCTATCGTCGGGTGGCGCAGCTGCTTGAGGCGGCGCAGCTGCAGGTCATTGAGCCGGACGTTGGCGAATTTGTCACCAGTTTTAATATGGCTGGCGCTTCACTGACGTTGATGTGGCTGGATGATGAGCTGGAAACGTTCTGGCGCGCCCCGGCCAATGCGCCAGCCTACCGCAAAGGCAGCGTTATCGTTGCCGAACCGCTGGGCCCGGATGCGATGCAGGAGCAGGCAGAAGAGAACCTGCCTGTCGCCAGCGCCGACTCACAGCAGAGCGCACAACAGCTGCTGCAACTGCTGGAGGCGGTAGCCGCCATGCTGCAACGCAACGCCGAAAAACTGGGCGATATCGATGCGGTTGCGGGTGATGGTGATCATGGCATCGGGATGGAGCGCGGCGTGCTGGGCGCGGTGGAAAAAGCGCGTGAGGTGGCGGCGCGAGGAGCGGGAGCCGGCACGCTGTTATGCCGCGCCGCTGATGCCTGGGCAGATAAAGCGGGTGGCACCTCCGGCGCTGTGGGGGTGGCGCTGACTGC
>NZ_MLFN01000022.1 GCF_002095315.1 Pantoea conspicua | reverse complement strand
CCATAAAGCCATAAAACGCTCAATCTGTCCTTTCACACGTCAGAATGGACAAATGATTAAAATCGGTTATTTTCTGGCAAAAGCCTGGCTCAGTGTCCAGAGCTCGCGACGCTCATCGGCGCTTAATCCCTGGGTGCGCTCACGCGCTATCAAAAACTCCAGGCGCTCTTCAAGAGCGGAATCGTAGATGCTGGCCAGCGAGTCCTGAAACACCGCTTCGGCTTCCTCATCTACTATCATGTGGTTCCAGATCGCCAGCGTTTCAAGCGTCTGACTAAAATTTGTCCCGCGATATAACTCTAGTAGCTGTCCGGTGGTCAATCCAGGATTCTCGTTACAACGGCCCACTAATTCGATAAATAGCGGTAATCCCGGCATTTTTGACTCAGACAAACCATCAAGTGAAGGCACCATCGTCGCCAGCTGCGGGTTCTGAATCAGCAATGCCACCAGCACCCGCATCGTGGTGCGCTTAAGCGGGGGAGCAACCGGTGCGGCTCCGCTTGCGGCCAGCTTTGGCATCAGCTTTTCAAGCTGATTGTCATCCAGAATACCCAGCTTATTGCCCAGCTCCTGACGCATATAAATACGCAGCGTTTCACCGGGGATCTGCGAAATCAGCGGTAAAGCCAGCGTACTCAGGCGTGCTTTACCGTCGCGTGAAGTCAGATCGACCTGCGGCAGCAAACTATCGAATAAAAACGAAGAGAGCGGCATCGCCTGCTCCATCCTCGCTTCGAAAGCTGCTTTGCCCTCTTTGCGCACCAGCGTATCCGGGTCTTCGCCATCCGGTAAAAACATAAAGCGTAGCTGACGACCATCATTCATGTAAGGTAATGCGGTCTCAAGCGCACGCCAGGCGGCTTCACGGCCAGCACGATCGCCGTCATAACAGCAAATCACGTTGTCGGTACTGCGAAACAGCAGCTGAATATGTTCAGCAGTGGTTGAGGTGCCCAGCGAGGCGACGGCGTAATCGATGCCGTACTGCGCCAGTGCCACCACATCCATGTATCCCTCGACCACCAGTAAACGGGCCGGTTCCGGATGGTTTTTCACTGCTTCATACAGGCCATACAGCTGGCGACCTTTATGAAAAATCGGTGTTTCCGGCGAGTTCAGATATTTAGGCGTATCGTTGCCTAATACCCGTCCGCCAAAACCAATGACGCGGCCACGCTTATCGCGAATCGGAAACATGACGCGGTCGCGAAACCGGTCATAGGTGCGACCCTTATCATTGCTGACCAGCATGCCCGCTTCCATCAACGATTCACGATCTTCCGACTGCTTACCAAAACGTTTGAGAACGTTATCCCAGCCGGCAGGCGCGTAACCAATGGCGAAATGATTGATGATATCGGCGCTCAGACCACGACGGTCAAGATAGTCGCGTGCAGGTTGCGCACTGGATTGCTGCAGGCCCTGCTGATAAAAACCGTTCAGGTTCTCCATCAGCTGATACAGGCTCTGGCGCTGATGGCGTTCCATCTGCCTGGGCCCGCTGCCTGCTTCGTAAGGCACGTCTAAACCGTGAGAGGTGGCTAACTCTTCGATACTTTCAACAAACTCAAGACGATCATAGTTCATTAAAAAGTCGATAGCGTTGCCGTGTGCGCCACAGCCGAAACAGTGATAGAACTGTTTTTCGCCGTTTACGGTGAAAGAAGGCGTTTTTTCATTATGGAAAGGACAACACGCGTGGAAATTCTTACCCTGCTTTTTCAGCTTAACGCGGGCATCGATCAGATCCACGATATCCGTGCGGGCAAGTAAATCATTAATAAATACGCGTGGAATTCGTCCAGCCATACGCCCCAGATTTTCAGCTCATAAACGGCAACAAGCCGCGCTTCCTTTCGGAAAGCACGGCCTTTTACTTGACTCTGTCTGCGTTTAACACGCGGTGGAGGCGGACCTCCGGAAGAAATTAGTACAGACGAGTGCGGCGTGCGTTTTCGCGAGCCAGTTTCTTGGCGTGACGCTTAACTGCAGACGCTTTAGCGCGCTTACGTTCGGTAGTCGGTTTTTCATAGAACTCCCGACGACGAACTTCAGCCAGAACGCCTGCTTTCTCGCAAGAACGCTTGAAGCGACGCAGTGCTACGTCAAATGGCTCGTTTTCACGTACTTTAATTACCGGCATGTAACTCTCACCTCGAATAATTCGGTTTTTGCTGCTGACTGCGGCGCCAGCACATTTCAAAATGGTGCAGCATTTTACTCCAACTCAAGTTGGTTTGTAAAGCACCATGGATAATTTGAAACCAACAGGAGCGTTTGCCTGTGCGGCTGCCGGTTTTTCCAGGGGCGGGAGTATAGCGTACTCTTTAGCCGACAGAAAATGACTTTTTGCGGGCATTGGCTCCTCTGTCCGCACAATGGCTGTGCTAAACTGCGCGCCGCGAGAAAGAGGTGATGCAATGCGAATTCTGGGTATTGAAACGTCATGCGATGAAACCGGCATCGCAATTTACGATGATGAGGCCGGGTTACTGGCGAATCAGCTGTACAGCCAGGTGAAACTGCACGCCGATTACGGTGGTGTGGTACCGGAACTGGCATCACGCGATCATGTGCGTAAAACCGTGCCGTTAATTCAGGCGGCGCTGAAGCAAGCTGGATTAGCACCGAACCAGATCGATGCGGTGGCATATACCGCCGGTCCGGGTCTGGTGGGCGCACTGCTGGTCGGCGCCACCATTGGTCGGGCGCTGGCCTTCGCCTGGAAAGTGCCGGCGGTGCCGGTCCATCATATGGAAGGCCACCTGCTGGCACCGATGCTGGAAGAAAATCCGCCGGAATTTCCCTTCGTCGCGCTGCTGGTATCCGGCGGGCACACCCAGCTGATCAGCGTGACCGGTATCGGTGAATATGAACTGCTGGGCGAATCGATTGATGATGCAGCCGGTGAAGCGTTCGACAAAACCGCCAAGCTGCTGGGGCTGGATTATCCTGGCGGGCCGATGCTGTCGAAGATGGCGCAGCAGGGAACGGCGGGACGTTTTACCTTCCCGCGACCGATGACCGATCGTCCGGGGCTGGACTTCAGCTTCTCGGGCCTGAAAACCTTTGCCGCTAATACCATCCGCGGTAACGATGATGACGCACAGACCCGGGCCGACATCGCCCGAGCCTTTGAAGATGCGGTGGTGGATACGCTGTCGATAAAATGTAAGCGTGCGCTGGATCAGACCGGCTTCAAACGCCTGGTGATTGCCGGTGGCGTCAGCGCCAACCGGACGCTGCGCGAGCAGATGGCGGTGATGATGCAGAAGCGTGGCGGAGAAGTCTTCTACGCACGCCCTGAGTTCTGTACTGACAACGGTGCAATGATCGCGTATGCGGGCATGGTGCGACTGAAAGGCGGAACGCGGGGAGGATTAGGCGTCAGCGTGCGACCACGCTGGCCGCTGGCAGAACTGCCCGCCATCTGAATGTAAAAAAGCCGGCTAGCCGGCTTTTTTTATTCCTGAGATTTCTTCTTACGCTTCCAGATTTTTCCTTCCTGGCCGCGCCACAAGCGTTGAATATTATCGTGATGGCGCAGCAGGATCAGGCAGGAGAGCATCGAAACCGGAAAGGTGAACTGGGGTTTAAACCACCAGACATAGAAGGGTGCAATCAGCGCGCTGACAATCGCGCCCAAAGAAGAATAACCGCTGAGCAGCACCGTGAGCAGCCAGGTGCCGGTGACCAGCCCGGTTAAGTCCCAGCCAATCGGCGCAATCGCCCCGAAAGCAGTCGCGACCCCTTTGCCACCGCGGAACTGGAAGAAGACCGGATAGATGTGACCCACGCAGGCTGCAATCGCTGTCAGACCCAGAAACAGGGGTGTCACATGCAGCAGGTAAGCCAGCCAGACCGGCACCATTCCTTTCAGCACATCAAACACCAGCACGCAGGCCGCTGCGACTTTGCCACCAAGACGTAACACATTGGTCGCGCCAGGATTGCCTGAGCCGTGGGTGCGGGGATCGGGCAGGCCAGCGAGTTTGCAGACCAGAATCGCACTGGAAATCGAACCGCAGAGATACGCGAAAATAATCATACCAGGCGCGAAAGCACTCATAACACCGTACCGTTACCTTTAGGGTCGTTTTGATCTCATCAACCGTGGATAATACGCATAATCCGCCGGAAGTGGTATCCGGCTAAGCCAAAAACAGAGACCATCATCATGGATATCGTATTTATAGAACAACTCACGGTGTTCACCACCATTGGCGTTTACGACTGGGAACAGGGTATGCAGCAGAAGCTGGTGCTCGATGTCGAAATGGCATGGGATAACCGACTGGCGGCCCGCAGTGACGATGTGAACGATTGTCTGAGTTATGCCGACGTCTCCGAAGCGATTCTGATGCACCTGACCGGCAGCCGTTTTGCGCTGGTTGAGCGGGTCGCTGAAGAAATCGCGGATCTGTTGATGAACCGTTTCAATTCGCCTGGCGTGCGCGTAAAGGTAAGCAAACCGGGCGCTATCGCCCAGGCAGCGCAGGTTGGCGTGCGAATTGAGCGCGGGACTATTCCTAAATAAGTGCGATGTGATTGCCATCACAATGAAACCAAACCAAATTACTGTCTGTCATAGCAAGAGCCGTTTCGTTGTAGCCAGCGAAATGGCCTAAGACCTTAAGGTTTTACTCAGGCTGATGCAGCATGATTTCAGGCGATAGCCTTTGCGCTAGCGCCTTTTTAATGGTTTTGAAACGGATAGAGGGAAAATTTGATGGCAGATATTCATCAGCTTTGGGTAGCTGCAATCCTGGGCGTTGTGGAAGGGCTGACCGAATTTTTACCGGTCTCATCCACAGGGCACATGATTATAGTGGGTCACCTGCTGGGCTTTGAAGGTGAGAAAGCGGAGACCTTCGAGGTGGTTATCCAGTTAGGTTCGATCCTGGCGGTTGTCGTGATGTTCTGGCGACGTCTGTTTGGTCTGATCGGAATCCACTTCGGTGAAGTAAAACATGAAGGCGTCGGCACCGGGCGTTTATCGCTGATCCACATTCTGCTCGGCATGGTGCCAGCGGTGGTCGTCGGACTGGTACTGCACGATCAGATCAAAACGCTGTTTAATCCGATCAACGTGATGTATGCGCTGGTGGTCGGAGGTGTGTTACTGCTGGCAGCGGAATACCTTAAACCGAAGCAGCCAAAAGCGGTTGGCGTCGACGACATTACCTATCGTCAGGCGTTTATGATTGGCTGCTTTCAGTGCTTAGCGCTGTGGCCGGGCTTCTCTCGCTCAGGTGCAACCATTTCCGGCGGGATGCTGATGGGCGTGAGCCGCTATGCAGCGTCTGAGTTCTCTTTCATCCTGGCGGTGCCGATGATGATGGGTGCCACGGTGCTGGATATGTATAAAAGCATCGGCTTCCTGACCATGGCGGATTTCCCGATGTTCGCCGTCGGCTTCGCCACCGCCTTCGTGGTCGCGCTGATCGCGATTAAAGCCTTCCTGGAGCTGATTAAGCGTATCTCTTTCGTCTCGTTTGCTATCTACCGCTTTATCGTGGCGGGCGCGGTTTACATGGTCTTCATGTAAACCGCCTGCAGCCTGCTAGTCAGGCTGCGGTGTTGCCAGACCCTGCGCGACGGCGTCAACCCGTCGTCGCGTTAACTCCTCCCGCACCTCAGCGCCTTTAAAACCCGCCTCGACCACCGCTTTGGTCGGAACTGCCTGTGCCCGCGCAAATGCGCGCCGCAGATAGTCGCCCTGCGGATAGGCCATGCTTTCCAGTCCGGCACGTCCGCGCGCATCGGCTTCGCTGGTCAGCGCCATCTGCTCGATGCGCTGCGGCTTGCGCCAGGCATCGATCCGATCAAACAGTGCCACCAGCGAGTCAGCCGACTGGCGTTCAATGGTATGCACGATGTCGTGAAATTCGGTGACGATCAGCGCCAGATCGCGAATCGCATTCGGCACGCGCAGACGCTGGCAAATCGCTTCAACCAGCGGCACGCCCGCCAGGCCATGACCGTGATGGCTGGGCCATTTTTCAGGCGGCGTCAGCGCCTTACCCACGTCGTGAAACAGCGTAGCGAAACGCACATCAACGGAGTCGGAGAGCGCAGCCGCTATGGTCAGCGTCATCAGGGTATGCACGCCGGTATCGATCTCCGGATGCCACTTCGCCGGTGCCGGAATGCCAAACAGGTTATCGAGCTCCGGGAACAGCACCTGCAACGCGCCACAGTCGCGCAGCACCTGGAAGTAAACCTGAGGATTGCGGGTAGTCAGCGCTTTTTCGGTCTCTTTCCACACTCTTTCAGCGGTCAGGTGCGCCAGCTCGCCGCTGCTCGCCATCTGCTGCATCAGGTGCTGAGTCTCATCGGCAATACGGAAGTTGAGATGGGCGAAACGGGCTGCAAAGCGCGCCACACGCAACACCCGCAGCGGATCTTCATTGAACGCATCGGAAACATGACGCAACTGGCGCCCGGCGAGGTCGCGCTGACCGTGGTAGGGGTCAACCAGCGTGCCATTTTCATCCTGCGCAATCGCATTGATGGTCAGATCGCGGCGTTGTAAGTCCTGCTCCAGCGTCACATCCGGCGCGGACCAGGTCACAAATCCGGTATAGCCTTTCCCGTTTTTCCGCTCGGTACGCGCCAGCGCATACTCTTCGCGGCTGTCAGGGTGCAGGAAAACGGGAAAGTCGCGACCGACCTGTTGATAGCCCTGCTCAAGCATGGCTTCGGGTGTGGCACCAACCACCACCCAATCTTTATCTTTAACCGGCAGCTTCAGCAGTGCATCACGCACTGCGCCGCCCACAAGAAACGTCTTCACGCAAAACTCCAGAGAAAAAGAAATGACCTGCACGCCGGTCGCTTCCCGCGCGACGCTTCAGCGGTGCATGTTGCTCTATTGTTGCACAGATTCAGCAGATTGCAGGCATGCCAAAAGGGGGATCTGGCGATCCCCTGATGAAAAACGGCAGAGACGGGTCAGTTCATCCAGCGATCGTTTTTCTTGCGGCGCGGCAGCATGTGCGGCAGCAGTAAACCTAACAGCAGACCGACACCCAGCACGCCGCCGCCATACATAAACCACTGCATGATGATGGTCCGCTGCTTGTCATCCAGCTGAACGTTAGCCGCGCTGACTTTCTTCTGCGCCACGATCAGTTCGTTTTTCAGCTTCTGATTTTCGCCCTTCAGCCCGTTGATCACGCCGTCGCTGCTGGCAACTTTGTTCTGCATTTCAGCGGTGCGCTGATTCCAGCTGTTATCGATGTTATCCAGCTTGGCGGTAAGATCTTTGACCTGTTGTTCCAGCTGCGGCACCCGGGTACGCAGGCTGGGGCTGGCGCTGAGCTGCGACAGCGGGATCCAGGTGGTGCGGCCTTCCGAGTCACGGATCTGGCCATAATGCGTGTCATTATTGGTCTGGAGCAGCTGCACCTCTTCCCCGGCATTCAGCTTACCGAGCAGGCGAAACTGATCGCCAGGGCCACTGCGAACCCAGGTCGATAACTCATCAGACACGTAGCGTTTTTCGTCGGCATGGGCAGGTGCAAGGGTGCTGAGAGCCAGCAAAGTGAGTCCAGCGAGTGTAATTTTTTTCATTCGATTTCGTTTTGCTTAGTCTGACTAAAAATTTACCGGCACAGTCTGGAGAGGCCTCGCATAAATCACTATGAGAACTATCCTGGTCTCATGAGAGTGCGAAAAGGTCTGCGAAAGCACAAAGAAAGCAGAGACAGCGCGGCTTCTGTGCATTAATCTTCGCCTGATAACCCCTTGCCCTTCAGGCGACAGCATGAGTAACCTGCTGATTATCGCCTGAAATATGCAGGAAACATCCTCTTAAGTGCCAGCGGCGTAGTGAATAAAAAATTATGACCATCGAAATCGAACTAAAGTTCATTGCAACTCCTCAGGCGGCCGGGAAGCTGGCTGACCTTGTCGCGGCGTGGCCGCATCAGCATCAGCCTGCACGTGAGCTGACCAACATCTATTTTGAAACCGACGATAACCAGCTGCGGCGCTGGGATATGGGGCTGCGGATCCGTGGCGTCGATAAGCGTTATGAGATGACGCTGAAAGCGGCCGGGCAAACGCTGGGTGGGCTGCATCAGCGGCCGGAATATAATGTCGACCTCAGCGAGCCGACGCTGGATATTGCGCAACTGCCTGCCGACATCTGGCCGAAGGGCACCGATATTGCGGCGTTGCAGCAACGCTTACAGCCGCTGTTCACCACCCATTTCCAGCGTGAAGTCTGGCTGCTCACCGTGGGTGACAGCGAAATCGAGCTGGCGTTTGATCAGGGCGACGTCACGGCGGGTGAGCTGAGCGAACCGCTGTGTGAAATCGAGCTGGAATTAAAACGCGGCGAGCGAAAGGACATGCTGACCTTCGCGCAGCAGCTGGTGGCGATCGGCGGTTTGCGGATGGGCAGCCTGAGTAAAGCGGCACGCGGCTATCAGCTGGCACAGGGCAATCCGCCGCGCCAGCTGCGTCCTTTCCCGCTGCTGAAGGCCGGTGCCAAAGCCACGGTGGAAGAGGGCATGGTGGCCGCGATGTCGGCCGGTCTCAGCCACTGGCAGTATCATGAAGAAGTCTGGCTGCGCGGCAACGCGGCGGCCCAGGATGCGGTGCGGGAAGCGCTGGATGTGCTGCGTCAGGCATTTACGCTGTTCGGCGCACTGGTGCCACGTAAAGCCAGCAGCGCCCTGCGTCAGCAACTGACCACGCTGGAAGAGACGCTGGTCAATGACGAAGTGGATGCGTCCGGCTTCTGCCTCTCATCACTGGCGGTGGAAACCCAGCTGGCGCTGACGCACTGGCTGGTGGAATCGCAGTGGCAACAATGGGTCGATGCCAAAGGCCAGGCCAAGTTGCAGGGATCGTTTAAACGCTTTGGCGATATCATGCTGAGCCGCATTAATGCCGATCTCAAAGAGACCTTCAGCACCGTCAAACAGCCGAATGAGTATCAGGATAAAGCGACCCGCCTGGCGCGTCAGTTGCTGGCGGTACATCTGCTGGCCGGTGCCTATCCGCAGGAAGATGTGGCGGTCTGGCTGGCTCCCTGGCAGCAACTGTTGTCAGCGATTCACGAACAGCAGGAAGCCGGATTAGCCTGGCTGGCGTCGCAGGCGCTGAAACAGCCGCCGTTCTGGCTGACCAGCGGGTCGGCACGCTAATCGGATCAATGCCATCATGGAGGGATTTATGTTGTCAGCACTTCCCGCGTTGTTACGCGAACAGGCCGAACGCGCCGCGCAGCAGCTTAATGACTCCCTGACTTCGCTCAGCGCGGAGCAGGTCGCCGGGCTGGCTTTCAGTGATTTTGTGCTGGAAAACCTGCAGCAGCATCCCGACTGGTGGCAGACGATCCGTGATACGCCGCCACAGGCAGACGAGTGGCAGCACTATGCCGACTGGCTCAATCAGGTGATGGCGACGGTGGACAGCGAAGCCAGCCTGATGCGCGAACTGCGGCTGTTTCGCCGCCAGATGCTGGTGCGTATCGCCTGGATGCAGTGCCTGCAACACGCCAGCACGGAACAGAGCCTGCAGCAGTTAAGTGTGCTGGCGGAAGTGTTAATCAGCCGGGCGCGTGACTGGGTTTATCAGGATTGCTGTCGTGACTTTGGTACGCCCTGTAACGCCGACGGCGAAGCGCAGCCGATGCTGATCCTCGGCATGGGCAAGCTGGGCGGCGGCGAGCTGAATTTCTCATCCGATATCGACCTGATTTTTGCCTGGCCGGAAAACGGCACGACTCGCGGTGGACGGCGTGAGCTGGATAACGCCCAGTTTTTCACCCGCATGGGACAGCGGCTGATCAAGGTACTCGATCAGCCGACCATGGATGGCTTTGTTTACCGGGTTGATATGCGTCTGCGTCCGTTTGGCGACAGCGGCCCGCTGGTGATGAGCTTTGCCGCACTGGAAGATTATTATCAGGAGCAGGGCCGCGACTGGGAACGGTACGCAATGGTCAAAGCGCGGCTGATGGGCGACGATCACGATCGCTGGAGCATCGAGCTGCAGCAGATGCTGCGGCCGTTCGTCTACCGGCGTTATATCGACTTTAGCGTGATCCAGTCGCTGCGTAACATGAAAGGGATGATCAGCCGGGAAGTACGCCGCCGTGGCCTGAAGAACAACATCAAGCTGGGCGCGGGCGGCATCCGTGAAACAGAATTTATCGTCCAGGTGTTTCAGCTGATTCGCGGCGGCCGTGAGCGCTCGCTACAGCTGCGCGCTTTACTGCCGACGCTGGAAGCGATTAAGGCGCTGGCGTTATTGCCGGCAGAACAGGTGGATGCGCTGCGTGAAGCCTATCTGTTTCTGCGGCGGCTGGAGAATCTGCTGCAAAGCCTCGGTGATGAGCAGACCCAGACCTTACCCGAAGATGAACTGCATCGCGCCCGTCTTGCGTGGGCGATGGGCTATGCCGACTGGCCAGCTCTGATGGCGGCGCTTGAACGCCAGATGGCAGCGGTTCGCGCCATTTTTGATGAACTGATTGGTGAAGATACGCCAGAAATCGGCGATCAGCGCGAGCTGGCGGAGTACCAGATGCTGTGGCAGGATCCGCTGGAGGAGAGCGAGCTGGCCCCGCTGGTGCCGCAACTCAGCAATGAACAGTGCCGTACGCTGCATCAGACGCTGGAGGCGTTTCGCCAGGATATCAGCCGACGCACCATCGGCCCGCGCGGCCGTCAGGCGCTGGATCAGCTGATGCCGCGTCTGTTAAGTGAAGTCTGCCCACGCGACGATGCTGCCGTCACGCTCAGCCGCCTGACGCCATTACTGCTTGGCGTGCTGACCCGCAGCACCTATCTGGAGTTACTCACTGAATATCATGGCGCGCTGCGTCATTTGATCCGGCTGTGCGCCGCGTCACCGATGGTGGCTAGCCAGCTGGCACGGCATCCATTATTGCTGGATGAGCTACTCGATCCGGCCACGCTCTACCAGCCAACCGCCACAGATGCCTACCGCGATGAGCTGCGTCAGTACCTGATGCGAATCCCCACCGACGACGAAGAGCAGCAGCTGGAGGCGGTGCGGCAGTTCAAGCAGGCGCAGCATCTGCGTATTGCCGCTGCCGACATCGCCGGCACGCTACCGGTGATGAAAGTCAGCGATCACCTGACCTGGCTGGCCGAGGCGATCATCGAATCGGTGGTACGCCAGGCCTGGCATATGATGGTGCAGCGCTACGGCCGGCCATCACATCTCAGTAATGAGCACGAACGTGGCTTTGCGGTGCTGGGCTACGGCAAACTGGGCGGCTGGGAGCTGGGATACAGCTCCGATCTCGATCTCGTCTTTCTGCACGATTGCCCGGCGGATGCGGTGACCGAAGGAGAACGCAGCATTGATGGCCGCCAGTTCTATCTGCGCCTCGCCCAGCGCATCATGCACCTGTTCAGTACCCGTACCTCATCCGGCATTCTGTATGAAGTGGACGCGCGGCTACGTCCTTCCGGCGCGGCGGGCATGCTGGTCAGCACCTTTGAGGCATACGAAGAGTATCAGCGCAATGAGGCCTGGACCTGGGAGCATCAGGCGCTGGTGCGGGCGCGCGTGGTGTTTGGCGAGCCGGCGCTGGGTGAACGTTTTAACACTATCCGCCAGGCGATTCTCTGCCTGCCGCGTCCCGCTGAGGCGTTACAGACAGAAGTGCGCGAGATGCGTGAAAAGATGCGCACTCACCTCAGTAACCGGCATAAAGGGCGCTGGGAGATCAAAACCGATCAGGGCGGTATCACCGACATTGAATTCATCGCCCAATATCTTGTCTTACGCTACGCCGCTGAACAACCGGAGCTCACGCGCTGGTCCGACAATGTGCGTATTTTTGAACTGATGGCGAAATACCATAAAATGCCCGCCGATGAAGCGCAGGCGCTGACCGAGGCGTACGTTACCCTGCGCGACGCGTTACATCATCGGGCATTGCAGGAGCTGCCCGGCCATGTGGAGCCGGATGCTTTCGCCGCCGAGCGGCAAACGGTTGTTGCCAGCTGGCAGCGCTGGCTGAACTCGCCCGCGTCTCTCCCGGCGTGATGCTGATAGCACAAATCGCAACTGTGCTATCATCCGCGCACTATTTTAATGCAGTCTGGAGTGTCTGGAATGAAAGTTACTCTGCCCGCGTTCGGCCAAGCCTCAGTGCTGGTCGTTGGCGATGTGATGTTGGATCGTTACTGGTATGGCCCTACCAGCCGTATCTCCCCTGAAGCACCGGTTCCGGTGGTGAAAGTGGACACCGTTGAGGAGCGTCCTGGCGGCGCAGCAAACGTGGCGATGAACATTGCAGCACTCGGTGCCGCCTCACGCCTGATTGGCCTGACCGGTGAAGATGATGCGGCACGCGTGTTGAGTAACACGCTGAAAGACGTCAACGTACATTGCGATTTCGTGGCGGTGAAAAGCCATCCGACTATCACTAAGCTGCGCGTGCTGTCACGCAACCAGCAGCTGATCCGCCTCGATTTTGAAGAGGGCTTCGATCAGGTTGATCCTGAGCCGATCCACGACAAAATGCGCGCCTCACTGGCCGCAGCGGGCGCACTGGTGCTGTCGGACTACGCCAAAGGCGCGCTCTGCAGTGTGCAGACGATGATCGCTCTGGCGCGTGACGCGAACGTCCCGGTACTGATCGATCCGAAAGGTACCGACTTTGCCCGCTACCGTGGCGCAACGCTACTGACCCCGAATCTCTCTGAGTTTGAAGCAGTGGTGGGTAAGTGTAAGAACGAAGAGGAGATCGTGGCGCGCGGTATGCAGCTGATCGCCGATTTTGATCTCTCCGCACTGCTGGTGACCCGCTCAGAAAATGGCATGACACTGCTGCAGCCCGGCAAAGCGCCGTTGCATCTGCCGACCCAGGCGCAGGAAGTCTATGACGTGACCGGCGCCGGTGACACGGTGATTGGCGTGCTGGCGGCAGCGTTAGCGGCCGGTGACTCGCTGGAAGAGGCCTGTTTCCTTGCCAACGCTGCCGCAGGCGTGGTGGTCGGTAAACTGGGGACCTCAACCGTCAGCACGGTTGAGCTGGAAAATGCGATTCATGCCCGTCCGGAACAGGGCTTTGGCATCATGACCGAAGCTGAACTGAAAGCGGCGGTGGAGATGGCACGCCGGCGCGGTGAAAAAGTAGTGATGACCAATGGCGTGTTCGACATTCTGCATGCCGGTCACGTCTCCTATCTGGCCAATGCGCGCAAGCTGGGCGATCGCCTGATCGTCGCGGTAAACAGCGATGCCTCAACCAAACGGCTGAAGGGCGCGAGCCGCCCGGTTAACCCGCAGGAAAACCGCATGATCGTGCTGGGTGCGCTGGAAGCGGTAGATTGGGTGGTGGTATTTGAAGAGGATACACCGCAGCGGCTGATTGCCAGCATTCTGCCGGATCTGCTGGTGAAAGGCGGCGATTACAAACCGGAAGAGATTGCGGGCAGTAAAGAGGTGTGGGCCAATGGCGGTGATGTCCAGGTGCTGAATTTTGAAGATGGCATCTCAACCACCAATATCATCAAAACCATTCGCGGCGACAGTTAACACCAGAAATCAGCGGGAGACCGGCTCCCGCTAAACCGGTTGTTAGTGGTTACTGTCGTTATCAGGCTTGACCACATCCGCTGGAGTAATGGCTGACGGCGCCGGTGAAGCGGCAGGGGAGGTCGCGGCACCCGCAGTGGCGGTGTTAGCCGTGGCGGCACCGGTCACCGCCGGAGTCACTGTCGCGGCAGGGGCACTGGCCGTTGGTGGGGGTGCTGGTACCGCCACTCTGGCTTTCCAGCTGCGCCAGACGCTGCTCCAGCGCCGCCAGTTTCTCCCGCGTGCGCAGTAACACCTGGGTCTGTACATCAAACTCTTCACGGTTGACCAGATCCATACGCGTCAGCTGCGCCTGCAGAACCTGACGAATTTTCTTTTCGACATCATCACCAAACTCACGTACCCCTTTCGGCATCGCTTCGTGAACCTGACGTGCAAGTTGTTCAATTTTTTTCGTGTCGATCATGATGATTTCCTGGTTTCGGGGAGCTGTGTCAGCATTTTACTAACCTGATAACGGTAAGTGTAATGCCAGAAATGAAAAGGATAAACCTCAAATCGGTAACGCAGGAAATGCAAAAGCAATTGCACTAATGGTGATTGCTGCTCCAGATAATCAGCGCTATAGTAAAACCGCTTATTCTCAGGGCGGGGCGCAATTCCCCACCGGCGGTAAATCAGCCAGGCTGAAAGCCCGCGAGCGCTTCATGATGATGAAAATTCGCCATGAAGGTCAGCAGATCCGGTGTAATTCCGGGGCCGACGGTTACAGTCCGGATGGGAGAGGGTAACGACTTCTGTCGGACAACTGTGTCTGCTTCACGTTATTGCCACGTCTTTTTGACGTCACTCCTAAGCACGCCCTGATTCTGGTAACCCATACATTTAAAGGTTTTTATTACCATGAATCAGACGCTACTTTCTGAATTTGGCACGCCTGAACAGCGTGTAGAACGTGCTATCGCCGCCCTGCGTGAGGGACGCGGTGTGATGGTACTCGACGATGAAAATCGTGAAAACGAAGGCGATATGATTTTCGCCGCCGAAACCATGACCGTTGAACAGATGGCGCTGACCATTCGCCACGGTAGCGGCATTGTCTGCCTGTGTTTGACCGAAGAGCGTCGTCAGCAGTTAGATCTGCCGATGATGGTAGAGAACAACACCAGCTCTTACGGCACCGGTTTCACCGTGACGATTGAAGCGGCTGAAGGCGTGACTACCGGCGTTTCTGCTCAGGATCGTATTACCACTATCCGTGCCGCGATTGCCGATAACGCGAAGCCCACCGATCTGAATCGTCCTGGTCATGTCTTCCCGCTGCGCGCGCGCGAAGGCGGCGTACTGACCCGTGGCGGCCACACCGAAGCCACCATCGACTTAGTGACCCTGGCGGGCTTTAAGCCGGCGGGCGTGCTGTGCGAACTGACCAACGATGACGGCACCATGGCCCACGCGCCCGAAGCCATTACGTTTGCCAGACAACACAATATGCCGGTGGTGACCATTGAAGATTTAGTGGCCTGGCGTCGTAACCACGAAACGCGTCACGCCAGCTAATCAGTGTGATGACGAGGTGAAACAGGCCAGCCCGGCCTGTTTCACCGACACGCCCGCTTTTGTGACGGCCCTCTGAATCGTCAGCCCGCCTTCGTCTGGCGTTATCCCCGATCGATCCGCTTCTTAATCTCCGATCTTATTCAGATTTTCTGAGCATCACCATCAGGCTTATCCGCGTGATATAGCGGGTAAAGCGCGTATCGTAGTGGCTATCAAATACTCCATTCTGAGAACCCATTATGAGCCAGTCACGTATGCCAGCGCTGTTTCTGGGCCACGGCAGTCCAATGAATGCCCTGGAAGAGAACCGCTATACCACCGCGTGGCGTGACGCAGGCGATACCCTGCCGCGACCCCGCGCCATTATTGCGGTTTCTGCCCACTGGTATACAACCGGCACTGCGGTAACGGCGATGGCGCAACCCCGCACGGTGCATGACTTTGGCGGTTTTCCTCAGGCGCTGTTTGATACCCGCTATCCGGCACCGGGATCGCCCGAACTGGCTGAACAACTGGTCAGTTTGTTAGCGCCGATTCCGGTGAAGCGGGATCACGCATGGGGATTCGATCACGGCTCGTGGGGCGTATTGATCAAGATGTATCCGCAGGCTGACATTCCGGTAGTGCAGTTAAGCATCGACAGCACCAAACCGCCGGCCTGGCATTATGAACTGGGTCAGAAGCTGGCGGCGCTGCGCGACGAAGGTGTGATGATCGTTGCCAGCGGTAACGTGGTGCATAACCTGAGAAAGGTGCAATGGGACGGGGGCAATGAAGTCTATCCGTGGGCCAGCAGCTTTGAGCAGTATGTACGTGACAACCTGGCGGCAGAGAGTGACGCAGCATCGCATCCGCTGGTCAACTTTATGCAGCATCCCGGCGCAGCGCTCTCTAACCCGACGCCGGAGCATTATCTGCCGTTGCTCTACGTGCTGGGCTCGCGTCAGAAAGGCGAAGCGATCACCATTCCGGTTGATGGAATTGAGATGGGTGCAATCAGTATGTTGTCAGTACAGGTTGGATAAAGATAAACAGGCCAGCGACTGGCCTGTTTACCGCGGCATTAACCGATAAAGGCGTGTGGATAGAAGCGGGAGAGATCCTGGGTGATCAGATCGCGATCTTCACGCAGGCCGATACCAGCCGGTTGATCGTCGATCAGCCAGCTACCGATCAGCGTGTAGCTGTCGCCAAATTTGGGCAGCGGATGGAACTGCTGGACGATCATTCCCTCTTCGCCGTACGGGCCGTCGACGCGGGCTATCTCCTGACCGTTTTCGACAATGCGAATATTGGCACCTTCGCGGGAGAACAGCGGTTTCACCACATATTTGTCCATCGGCGGCACGTCATCTTCGGCAAAGTAGGCGGGCAGCAGGTTAGGATGATTCGGGAACATCTGCCACAGCATCGGCAACAGCGCTTTGTTCGACAGAATGCTTTTCCACGCCGGTTCCAGCCAGCGTACGCCTGCATCCCCCAGCTTGGTGGAAAACATCTCGCGCAGCATGAACTCCCACGGGTAGAGCTTAAACAGGTTGCTGATCACCTGGTCGTGGACGTCGGTAAACTCACCTTTTTCACCCAGACCAATTTCATCCATGTAGAGAAATTCGCTCGGCAGGCCCGCTTCGGTGGCGCAATCCTGCAGATACTGCACTGTGCCACGATCTTCGTCGGTGTCGCGGCAGCAGGCGAAATGCAGCCAGTTAAAACCGTGCTGCTGATGCAACGCCGCAAAGCGTTCGATCAGCTTTTCCTGCAGGCTATTGAACTGATCGCTGCCTGCCGGTAACTGTCCGGCGCTGAGCTGATCTTCCAGCCATAACCACTGGAAAAACGCCGCTTCATACAGCGAGGTGGGCGTATCCGCGTTGTTCTCCAGTAATTTGGCATCGCTTTTGCCATCCCAGGCAAGATCGAGACGGGAATAGAGCGAAGGCTGACGCTGATGCCAGGAATCACGCACAAAATCCCAGGTATGTTTGGGAATGCGGAATTTGGTCAGCAACGTCTCACTGTTAACGACTTTGTCGACCACCTGCAGGCACATCTGGTGCAGCTCAGCGGTAACCTCTTCGAGTTGTTCGATCTGCGCCAGCGTGAACTGGTAGTAAGCATCTTCACACCAGTAGGGCTCGCCATGCATAGTATGAAAACGAAAACCGAACTCGGTGGCTTTTTCCCGCCAGCCTGGGCGTTCTGAAATGGCAATGCGTTGCATCGGGGCGTTAGCCTCCCATTGAACGGCTGGAGGTGCCGGTGGCGCTGCTGCGCTGCATGCTGTTCTGCTTAGCTACCGTCTCGCCAAAGCCGCCACGGGTAATGGTCGAGGTGGTGGCAGGTTTCGGTGCTAATGCGGTTTTCGGCACGTTCATGGTTTTACCCGAGGTGGCCGCGCCATAGTTACGACCGGAGGCATCCACAAACTGACCGTTTGCCGGGCTGTTAGGCGTTTTAGGTGAAAACAGCGGTTGCTGAGCGAAGCCTGCGCCGCCACCCATCATCCGGCCCATCATGTAGCCAGCCATTAATGGCATCCAGAAGCTACCGCCGCCCTGTTGCGCTTCCGCATTATTGGTGCTGCCGACGCCAGCCTGAGCCGGCGTTTGCTGACACTGATTCTCGCCAAACTCAGCGACACAATCTTCGCGGGTCGCATATTTTGGCGCAGTACGTTCTGCCTCTTTTTTGGCTTCATTGAAGGCGGTGGTGCACTGTGCGCTCTGGCCTGGATTGGCTTTCGAACAGTCATCCGCATTCTGATACATCGAGACTGATTCGTCGTTTTGTTCACAGCCAGCCAGCATAAATACCGCCGAAACGGCGATCGCGACGGGCGTTAAATGGCGTGCCTGCCAGCTCTTACGAAAAGCGGCATAGCGAATAGATTTTGTGCGTTTCATTATGATTATCCTGTGCCCAAAGGTAGCGCATAGAATAGGGGATGAGGGGTCAAAATTGAAGCTGAGGGCCTGATACAGTAGGGATCTTTACTTAGCTATACGTTCGATAGAGAGACGGGCCGCAAAGCGACCCGTCTGTTCAATCAGTTACCGAACGGATTGCTGCTGTTGCTGCGTGCCGCAGGGCGTGCTGCCGCGGCAGAGCCGTTGGCGGAAGGGCCGTTATCCACCCGCGCGGTCTGCTGAGCGTCTTCCGGTGCTACCGTTTCTGGCGAGGTTGGAATCTCTTTACCCAGCTGGCTGTTCAATGTCTGCAGGTTCTGCTCGTTGAGCGTTCCCAGCGCATAGCTGATGTTCAGCTGGTTGATCAGGTAGTTATAACGCGCATCAGAGAGCTGCTGCTTGGCATTATACAGGGCGGTGGTCGCATCCAGCACGTCAACGATGGTACGCGTACCGACCTGATAACCCGCTTCAGACGCATCCAGCGAACTCTGTGCCGAGACCACAGCCTGTTTGTAGGCGTTAATCGTACTGATCGAGGCATTTACGTTGTTAAACGATGAACGCACGGTCTGGACGGCGGAACGGTGCGCGCTTTCCAGCTGTTCGCTGGCGCTGACAAAATTATACTGCGCCTGTTTCACCTGCGAGGTCACGCTGCCGCCGCTGTAGAGTGGCAGAGAGAAGCTCAGGCCAACCTGGTTAGTCCCGGTAATTGAGTCGGTCGAGCCGGCGCTCTGGTTCGCGCGGCTGCCGCCATATTTGCTGTTTGACATGCCGGTCGAAGCGGTCAAATCCAGCGTCGGCATATGGCCGGTTTCTGCTAAACGAATCTGCTCACGTGACAGATCCTGGTTCAGACGAGCAGAGAGCAAAGAGAGGTTACGGCTTTCCGCCTGCTTCAGCAGCGCGCTGACCGCCTCCGGCTTATCGGTTTTGAAACGCTCAATATTTAGCGACGCCAGTGCCTGATAATCCATGCCGGTAATCTGACGCAGGGATTCAACGGTGTTATCCAGATTATTACGGGCCGTCACTTCGTTGGCTAATACGTTGTCATACTGTGCACGGGCGTTTTGCACATCCGTGATCGCGACCAGGCCGACGTTGAAACGCTGGGTGGTTTGATCCAGTTCGCGATAGATCGACTGTTTCTGCGCTTCGGTGTAAGAAAGGGTATCAATCGCTTTCAGCACGTTGAAGTAGGCGGTAGCGGTGTTCAGAATCAGATCCTGCTGCGCGACCTGATAGGTAACGTCCTGGATGCCGGCCGCTTTTTCCTGCAGGGTCAGGGCGCGCCATTTCGACATGTCGAAAATTGTCTGGGTTAATTGCAGCGTGCCGCTGGTCGTGTTGGAATGGAGACCACTGCTGTCACGATAGCCGTTATTATAGGTGTAGTCTGCACCCAGTCCGAGTTGGGGTAATAAGGGGCTACGCGCTTCGTTGATTTTCTCAAAGGCAGAATCGCGATCGGCAGCGGCGCTGCGCAGATCCGGGTTGCTCAGACGTGCTTGTTGATAAACCTGAAGCAGGTCTTCGGCCTGGCTGGCGAAGCTGAAACCGCCCAGGCTCAGCCCAATAAAAAATGGGAGCAGTTTTTTCATTTGCATTCCTTGTATTGCAGCAAATTGCAGTGGTAGCGCTGCCGGGTAAGCCAAAAAATTATCGCCGATTCTAGCAGAGGGCAACTGTGAGATAAGTTGGCTGAAAGTGCCTTCTTCCCCTAATTTACGTAAATAATTCAGAAAGAACCACTCAGACGGAGCACCGTGCCAGGCTTTTTTCGCTCCACCCCAATCTGCACAAGGAACCATATGATGTCGGAAGAAAAAAAATCCCCTGTGACTTTTACAAAAAACGATGTAGAAATTATTGCACGCGAAACCGTCTACGATGGTTTTTTTTCGGTGGTACGCTATCGCTTCCGTCATCGCCGTTTTAATGGCGAAATGAGCGCCGAAGTGCAGCGCGAAGTTTTTGAGCGCGGACATGCCGCCGTGCTGCTACCTTATGATCCCTTACGCGACGAAGTGGTGCTGATCGAACAGATCCGCATTCCGGCCTATGACAGCAGTGCATCACCCTGGCTGCTGGAGATGGTGGCCGGCATTATCGATCCCGGTGAAACCGTTGAGCAGGTGGTGCGTCGTGAAGCGGTCGAAGAAGCAGGATTACAGGTTGGGCGAATTAAGCCAATGCTTAATTACCTGGCCAGCCCCGGTGGCACCAGTGAACGTTTATCGGTGCTGATTGGGGAAGTGGATGCCAGCCAGGCAACAGGATGCCATGGTCTGGAGGAAGAGAATGAGGATATTCTTGTCCATGTGGTCAGCCGCGAACAGGCTTATCGCTGGGTGGAAGAGGGGATTATTGACAATGCGGCGTCTGTCATCGCCTTGCAATGGCTGGCGTTGCACCATGAGAAACTACGACAAGAGTGGAAACCATAATGAAACAGCGCTATACCCCTGACTTCCCCGAAATGATGCGGTTGTGCGAAACCAATTTCGCCCAGTTACGCCGCCTGCTGCCCCGCAGTGATGAGGCGGGTGCATCGGTGATCTATCAGGTGAGTGGCGCCCGTTATCAACTGACGATTCAGGAGTCGACGCGTTACACCACGCTGGTAGAGATCCGCCAGGTCGCGCCTGCGGTCAGTTACTGGAGCCTGCCGTCGATGTCGGTGCGGCTCTATCACGACGCGATGGTCGCCGAAGTGTGTTCAACGCAACAGATCTATCGTTTCAAAGCGCGCTATGATTATCCTAATAAAAAACTGCATCAGCGTGATGAAAAACACCAGATAAACCAGTTTCTCGCAGACTGGCTGCGCTACTGCCTGGCGCACGGCGCAATGGCAGTTCCGGTCTGCTGATGCGTATAATGCATTAAATGGCGTGGAGACGAAGGAAACGCTTTGGATAGCCTGCTAACTCTTCCTGCAGCGAACGGTTCCGCAATCAGGATTCTGCAAATCACGGACACCCACCTGTTCGCGGGAAAACATGAATCGCTACTTGGGGTAAATACCTGGTCGAGCTATGAGGCGGTGCTGGATGCGATCATTGCGCAGCATCGCGACTATGACCTGATTATCGCCACCGGCGATCTCGCCCAGGACCACTCTGTTGAAGCCTATCAGCATTTTGCTGAGGGCATATCACGTTTACCGCGGCCCTGTGTCTGGCTGCCGGGCAACCACGATTTCCAGCCGGCGATGGTCGACACCTTCGCTGACGCCCACATTAATTCGCATAAACAGATACTGATCGGTGAGCAGTGGCAGATCGTCTTGCTCGACAGTCAGGTCTTTGGTGTACCGCACGGTATGCTGAGCGACTATCAGCTGGAGTGGCTCGAAAAAGCCCTGGCGCGTTATCCGCAACGCCACACGCTGGTGTTGCTGCATCACCATCCGCTGGCGTCCGGCTGCACCTGGCTTGACCAGCACAGCCTGCGGAATTCACACCAGCTGGATGCGGTGCTGCAACACTATCCGCTGGCGAAGACGCTGGTCTGCGGCCATATCCATCAGGAGCTGGATATGGAATGGCATGGCCGCCGGGTACTGGCAACGCCCTCCACCTGTGTGCAGTTCAAGCCGCACTGCACCAGCTTCGCGATTGACACCGTCGCACCCGGCTGGCGCTGGTTTACCCTGCACCCGGACGGGCAGCTTGAAACCGAGGTTAACCGCCTCGACACCGATATCTTCCGCCCCGATTTAGATTCGGATGGATACTGACCGATGGCAGCGCTCCTTTATCTGCACGGTTTCAACAGCTCACCGCAGTCGGCGAAGGCGACACAGTTTCGCCAGTGGTTACAGACATCGCATCCCGGGATCGAGATGATCGTGCCGCAGTTGCCGACCTTTCCGGCCGATGCCGCTGCGATGCTGGAAGAGCTGGTATTGAGCCGCAGTGGTGAAACTCTGGGGCTGGTGGGCTCCTCGCTTGGGGGGTATTACGCCACCTGGCTGTCGCAATGTTTTATGCTGCCCGCCGTGGTGGTGAATCCCGCGGTGCGGCCTTTTGAGTTGCTGGCGGATTATCTGGGCGACAATCAGAATCCCTACACCGGTCAGCAATATGTGTTAGAGTCACGCCACATTTACGATCTGAAAGTGATGCAGATTGAACCGCTGGAAGCGCCCGATTTACTCTGGTTGCTGCAACAAACCGGCGATGAAGTTCTCGATTACCGTCAGGCGCTCGACTATTACAGCGCGTGCCGCCATACGGTCGAAGAGGGCGGAAACCATACATTTACTGGATTCGAGCGCCATTTCCCGCAGATTCTGGACTTTCTCGGTCTGAATCACCCCTGAGTAATGCGGAAATCGCACCCCATTTCACCCTTCTAATCAGACATTTACGATGAGTCAATCAAACTATAACGCGGATGCCATTGAGGTCCTGACTGGCCTTGAGCCTGTTCGCCGTCGCCCGGGCATGTACACCGACACGACGCGACCCAACCATTTGGGTCAGGAAGTGATTGATAACAGCGTCGATGAGGCGCTGGGCGGCCACGCGAAGCGGGTTGAAGTGATTCTGCACGCCGATCAGTCACTGGAAGTGATTGATGATGGTCGCGGCATGCCGGTGGATATTCACCCTGAAGAGGGCGTGCCTGCGGTGGAGCTGATCCTCTGTCGCCTGCACGCCGGCGGCAAATTCTCCAACAAAAACTATCAGTTCTCGGGCGGCCTGCACGGCGTCGGCATTTCGGTGGTTAACGCCCTGTCAAAACGGGTGGAAGTTACGGTACGCCGTAATGGTGAAGTGTATGACATCGCCTTTGAAAATGGCGAAAAAGTGCAGGAACTGACGGTGACTGGCACGGTGGCGAAACGCAACACCGGCACCCGTGTTCACTTCTGGCCCGATGAAAGCTTCTTCGACAGCCCGCGCTTTTCGGTGTCACGTCTGTCACACCTGCTGAAAGCCAAAGCGGTGCTCTGTCCGGGCGTTGAAATTGTCTTTAAAGATAAGCTGAACAACACCGAACAGCGCTGGTGCTACGAAGATGGCCTGACCGACTACCTGTGCGAAGCGGTTAACGGGCTGCCAACGCTGCCGGAAAGACCTTTTGTCGGCAGCTTTGCCGGTGATGTGGAAGCGGTCGACTGGGCGCTGTTGTGGCTGCCGGAAGGCGGTGAGCTGCTGACCGAAAGCTACGTCAACCTGATCCCGACCATGCAGGGCGGTACCCACGTTAATGGCCTGCGTCAGGGCCTGCTGGATGCGATGCGCGAGTTCTGTGCATACCGCAACATCCTGCCGCGCGGCGTAAAACTCTCGGCGGAAGATATCTGGGATCGCTGCGCCTACGTACTGTCTGTGAAGATGCAGGACCCGCAGTTTGCCGGTCAAACCAAAGAGCGCCTCTCTTCACGTCAGTGCGCGGCCTTTGTTTCGGGCGTGGTCAAAGATGCCTTTAGCCTGTGGCTTAATCAGAATGTGCAGGCGGCTGAGCAGCTGGCCGAACTGGCCATCTCCAGCGCCCAGCGTCGTCTGCGTGCGGCGAAGAAAGTGGTGCGTAAAAAGCTCACCAGCGGTCCGGCGTTGCCTGGCAAGCTGGCGGACTGTACCGCGCAGGATCTGAATAAGACCGAACTGTTCCTGGTGGAAGGGGATTCGGCAGGCGGCTCGGCCAAGCAGGCGCGCGATCGTGAATACCAGGCGATCATGCCGCTGAAAGGCAAGATCCTCAACACCTGGGAAGTCTCCTCGGATGAGGTGCTGGCCTCGCAGGAAGTGCATGATATTTCCGTGGCGATCGGTATCGATCCCGACAGCGAAGATCTTTCGCAACTGCGCTACGGCAAAGTCTGCATTCTGGCAGATGCCGACTCCGACGGTCTGCATATCGCCACGCTGCTCTGCGCGCTGTTTGTGAAACATTTCCGTTCGCTGGTAAAAGGCGGTCACGTTTACGTGGCGATGCCGCCGCTCTACCGCATCGATCTGGGCAAAGAGGTCTATTACGCGCTGGATGAAGATGAGAAAGAGGGCGTGCTGGAGCAGCTGAAGCGTAAAAAGGGCAAACCTAACGTCCAGCGCTTTAAAGGGCTGGGTGAGATGAACCCGCTGCAGCTGCGCGAGACCACCCTTGATCCTAATACCCGCCGTCTGGTGCAGCTGACCATCAGTGATGAGGACGTTGAGCAGACGTTACGCATGATGGACATGCTGCTGGCGAAAAAACGTTCCGAAGACCGGCGAAACTGGTTGCAGGAAAAAGGCGACATGGCCGACATCGAAGTATAAAAAACAGGACGCGCCAGCGTCCTGTTTTCTCAGGTTGCGGGTCAACGATGACCGCCGGGCGACAAGCCGCCCGGAGAGGTCCACACAGCAGAGACAGCAGCGATTGTGAAAATTACACTGGAAGAGTTACGTGCCTGGGTGGCGGTCGTGGATACCGGATCCATCACCGCCGCGGCCGACCAGCTGTCGCAGACCAGTTCAGGTATCAGCCGCGCCCTGAGCCGGCTGGAGAGCAAACTGCAAACCACCCTGCTTCATCGCACCACCCGACGGCTGGCACTGACAGAAGAAGGGCAGGTGTTTCTGGAGCATGCGCGTCAGATTCTGGCGTCGGTCGAGCAGGCAGAAGAGCAGATTGCGCAGCGACGCGAGATGCCGTCCGGGCGATTACGGGTGAATGCCGCCACCCCGTTTATGCTGCACGTGATTGTGCCGCTGGTGGAGGCGTTTCGCGCGCAATATCCGCTTATTCAACTGGAACTCAATACCGACGATATCCTGATCGATTTGCTGGAGCAGCAAACTGACGTCGCCATTCGCATCGGCGAACTGCGTGACTCTACGCTGCGCGCACGGATGCTGGGCAGCAGCGCCATTCGTCTGATGGCCAGTCCGGCCTATCTGGCGAAGGCGGGCACGCCGCAAACCGTCGCCGATCTTGAGCAGCATCAGATTATCGGTTTCAGCCATCTTGATAATCACAACGTCTGGCCGGTCTGGCAGCCCGATGGCGAATTTATGCGGATTAAGCCGACGCTCTCCGCCTCCAGCGGCGAAACCATCCGGCAACTGGCGCTGGCCGGACAGGGCATTGCACGCCTCTCGGACTTTGTCAGCCGGGAAGATTGCGCCGCCGGGCGGCTGGTCCCGGTATTGCCTGATGAAACCCGTGAACTGCGTCTGCCGGTGCATGCAGTCTATTATCGCAATACCACGCTCTCCTCACGCATTGGCTGCTTTCTCGATTTTCTGCGCACCGAGATCGACCGTCGCCAGTTGCTGTGACGGGGCGCGAGCTATAAAAAAACCCTTGTCGCAGGACAGGGGTTTTTCGCTTTTTAACGGGTCACGTCAGATTCAGGCGCTGGGTTCCAGCACCAGGATTTTCACATCCACTACATCATCTTTAATAATGGCGCGATGCGCATCCATGTGCGGCATCTGCTGATGCTGCTCCAGATGGCGCAGCGTTTCCCACTGTTCCAGCATAAAAATGGAGTCCGGCGAGTTCTGTTTCCACGGCACCTGTGCCTGATGGTCCAGCAGCGCATCATACTGGTGGCATCCCTCTTCCTGAAGCACGGTCGGGATCAGCGCTTTCACGGCATCCAGCACCACCTGACGGCGGCCCGGTTTTACACAAATTTCAGCAACGACTGTTAACATTCGCGGATTCCTCTTTCGCGTGGGAGTAAAGCGTAACGGTAGCCTGATTCAGGCAAACACGCGAGTAAGATGGTCGCGATAGGCCGCAATGTCACGCGGTACATCAGGCTGCTTGATGACGTCATTACAGATAAAGGTCGGCAGCGCTTCCATACCCAGGAACTGGTTGGCTTTATGGAAGTGCAGATAGAGCCCATCCACGCCAACGCCTTCAAAGAACTGCTCCGGATCGGTAAAAGCCTGCAGCGGCGCGTTCCAGGTCAGTGACAGCATATATTTTTTGCCCTGCAGCAGGCCACCGGAACCATATTTTTTGGCGGCGTCAGATCGGGTACGACCATCACTGGCGTAGAGCGAGCCGTGACCTTCGGTAAAGACTTCATCAATATAACGCTTTACGGTCCATGGCTCGCCCATCCACCAGCCTGGCATCTGATAAATAACCACATCGCTGTCGAGATATTTCTGCACTTCGTCAGCCACCACGTAATCGCTGTCAGCGACGGTGACCGAGACGTCATGGCCCAGGTCGCGCAGCTGGCTGGCAGCGACGTCGGTCAGGGTGTGGTTCAGTTCGCCTTTTGAGTGGGCAAAGGTTTTGCCGCCGTCGATAATTAAAATTTTACTCATTCGAATAGGTGCTCCGTTTTCTGTGTATGACGCTCAGCTTACGCGTGAAGCGGCAACAGAGAAATGGGAGGCTGATCACAACACTTTTGCTGTAGCGGCAACAATACGCCGATTTATGGCACCATCAGTACGCAAACCCACCTGCCGAAGAAAAGCCCACCATGAAAAAAATTGTCATCCTTGCTCTGCTGCTGACCAGCGGAGCCGCCCAGGCGCAGTCGCGTCTGGAGAGTGTTCTCAGCAGCAAAGTGCTGAAGGTCTGTACCACCGGTGACTACAAGCCTTACAGCTACCTGCGACCCGACGGCCAGTATGAAGGGCTGGATATCAGCATGGCGAATGCGCTGGCCGCCTCACTCGGTGCAAAAGTGCAGTGGGTGCCCACCAGCTGGAAAACCCTGATGCCCGATTTTCTGGCGAAGCAGTGTGACATTGCGCTCGGTGGCGTGTCGGTTACCCTGAAGCGCCAGCAGACCGCCTGGTTTGCTCAGCCGCTGGGTGTGGATGGCAAGATCCCGCTGGTGCGCTGTGCCGATAAAGACCGCTATCAGACGCTGGAGCAGCTCAACCGTCCGGAGGTGCGCCTGGTCGAGCCGGCGGGCGGCACCAATGAAGCCTTTGTTCATAGCCATCTGCCGCAGGCCTCGCTGACCCTGTTCCATGATAACGTCACCATCTTCCAGCAGCTGGTGGACAACCACGCCGATGTGATGATCACCGATGCCTCTGAGGCGCGCTATCAGCAGCAGCGCTTCCCGACGCTGTGCGCGATCAATGCCGATAAACCGCTACAATATGGCGAGAAGGCTTACATGATCCCGCGCGATGACATCAGCTGGAAACTCTATGTCGATCAGTGGTTACACCTCAGCACCGCGACCGGAGAGTACCGCGAGATTGCCCGGCAGTGGATGGGCGATCAGCCGTAACATCCTCGGTCCGATTTCCACTGAGTCAGCGGGTTTACCACCGCCTGCTGACCGCCTGTCGCCGCGTGCTTCCCCTGTGACTAACACCGGCGAATAAGGTACTATCCTCGCCAAACCACCGCCGGGTGTCCCGCCGTTGTGGGCCACGATGTGAGGATGAGAAATTCATGAGTGAACTGACGCAGGATGGTGCAGAGCGTCTCGCCCTGCACACATTTACCGAGAATGCGTACTTAAACTATTCGATGTACGTCATCATGGACCGCGCCTTGCCTTATATTGGCGACGGCTTAAAGCCGGTACAGCGACGCATTATCTATGCCATGTCCGAACTGGGACTGAGCGCCAGCGCGAAATTCAAAAAATCAGCGCGTACCGTCGGTGACGTGCTGGGTAAATACCATCCGCACGGCGACAGCGCCTGTTATGAAGCGATGGTACTGATGGCGCAGCCGTTCTCGTATCGTTATCCACTGGTGGATGGACAGGGTAACTGGGGCGCGCCCGACGATCCCAAATCGTTTGCCGCCATGCGTTATACCGAATCACGCCTGTCGAAATATGCTGAACTGCTGCTGGGCGAGCTGGGTCAGGGCACGGTCGATTATCAGCCCAACTTTGATGGCACCCTGCAGGAGCCGAAGATGCTGCCGGCGCGGTTGCCGAATATTCTGCTGAACGGCACCACCGGAATTGCCGTCGGTATGGCGACCGATATTCCGCCGCACAACCTGCGTGAAGTGGCGCAGGCGGCGATCACCCTAATCGACCATCCTAAAACCACGCTGGATGCGCTGCTGGATATCGTGCAGGGCCCCGATTATCCGACCGAGGCGGAGATCATCACGCCGCGCGACGAGATCCGCAAAATTTATCAGAACGGGCGCGGCTCTATTCGCCAGCGCGCGATCTGGAAGAAGGAAGAGGGCGAGGTGGTGATCACCGCGCTGCCGCATCAGGTATCGGGTGCGCGGGTACTGGAACAGATCGCCAGCCAGATGCGCAATAAAAAGCTGCCGATGGTGGAGGATCTGCGCGACGAATCGGATCATGAGAATCCGACCCGTCTGGTGATCGTGCCGCGCTCGAACCGGGTCGATCTGGATCAGGTGATGAACCACCTGTTCGCCACCACCGATCTGGAAAAGAGCTACCGGGTTAACCTGAATATGATTGGCCTGGATAACCGTCCGGCAGTCAAAAATCTGCATGAAATTCTGTCGGAATGGCTGGTATTCCGTCGTGATACGGTGAAACGTCGTCTTAATCACCGGCTCGATCGCGTGCTGCGTCGTCTGCATATCCTCGACGGTTTGCTGGTGGCCTTCCTCAATATCGATGAAGTGATCCACATCATCCGTACCGAAGATGAGCCGAAGCCGGTGCTGATGTCACGCTTTGAACTGAGCGAAACCCAGGCCGAATCGATCCTCGAACTGAAGTTACGCCACCTGGCGAAGCTGGAAGAGATGAAGATTCGCGGCGAGCAGGCCGAACTGGAAAAAGAGCGCGATCAGCTGCAGGCGACGCTGGCCTCTGAGCGCAAGATGAACACCCTGCTGAAAAAAGAGTTACAGGCTGACAGCGCCAGCTATGGGGACGAACGTCGTTCACCGCTGCATGAGCGTGAAGAAGCGAAAGCGCTGAGCGAAACTGAGCTCATCCCTTCCGAGCCAGTGACCATTGTGCTGTCGCAGATGGGCTGGGTGCGCAGCGCCAAAGGACATGATATCGATCCGGCCGGGCTGAGCTACAAAGCGGGCGACAGCTATCTGGCCGCCGCGCGCGGCAAGAGCAACCAGCCGGTGGCCTTTATCGACTCCACCGGCCGCAGCTATACCCTGGATCCGACCTCGCTGCCGTCGGCGCGCGGGCAGGGTGAGCCGCTGACCGGTAAACTGACGCCACCGCCGGGTGCGGTCGTCGAGCAGGTGCTGATGGAGCCGGACGAGCAGCGATTACTGATGGCGTCTGATGCGGGCTATGGCTTTATCTGCACCTTTGCCGATCTGGTCTCCCGTAACCGCGCCGGTAAAGCGCTGCTGACGCTGCCGGAGAACGCCAGAGTGATGACGCCGATGGCGGTGCATCATGAAGATGACATGCTGCTGGCGATCACCCAGGCGGGACGGATGCTGATGTTCCCGGTCGGTGAACTGCCGCAAATGTCGAAAGGCAAGGGTAACAAGATCATCTCTATCCCGGCCGCTGAAGCGGCTGCAGGTCAGGATAAGCTGGCGTGGCTGATGATTCTGCCACCGGGCAGCGCCATTACTCTGCACGTCGGCAAGCGTAAGATGCTGCTGCGCAGCGAAGAGCTGCAGAAATTCCGCGCCGACCGCGGCCGTCGCGGCACGTTGTTGCCACGCGGCCTGCAAAAAATTGATCGTGTTGAACTGGATGCGCCTGCGCGTCCGGCAAGCCCGGACAGCGAAGCGTAAACTACCCGGCTGACGCTGTGTCAGCCGTGACTCAATGAGGGAACTATGTTACTGATACTACGTACCATTATCGTGGTAATTTATTCGATATTAGTCTCTGTGTTTGGCTGTATCTGGTGTCTTTTTTCACCGCGCAATCCGCGCCACGTCGCCACTTTTGGCCGCCTGTTCGGTAAATTGTCGACGGTATTGGGCCTCAAAGTCGAATTGCGTCGGCCGGAAGGGGCAGACAATTATGGCAATGCGATCTATATCGCTAACCACCAGAACAACTACGACATGGTGACCGCTGCCAAAATCGTGCAGCCAACCACGGTGACAGTTGGCAAAAAGAGCCTGTTGTGGGTACCATTTTTTGGTCTGCTCTACTGGCTGACCGGTAATCTGTTGATTGACCGGGATAACCGCGCCAAAGCACACGGCACTATCGGCCAGCTGGTCGATCAGTTCAACCGTAAGCGCATCTCATTCTGGATGTTTCCGGAAGGCACGCGCAGTCGCGGTCGAGGTTTAATGCCGTTTAAAACCGGCGCATTCCACGCCGCCGTGGCGGCAGGTGTCCCGATTATCCCGATTGTGGTCTCCAATACGCACGATAAGATCAAACTGAATCGCTGGAACAATGGGCTGGTGATCGTCGAGATGCTGCCACCGGTTGATGTGAAAGCGTTTGAGTCTTCCTCAGTGCGTAAGCTGGCAACCCACTGCCGTGAACTGATGGCGGCGAAGCTGGAAGAGCTTAACGCCGAAGTCGAAGCACGCGAAAAAAGCGGTAAAATCTGACCGGTGATCTTATCGCCGAACCAGCCTGCAGGGATGCCGCACGGCGAGGGGCTAAACGGCTCGCCGTGAACGCAGCACAGCACATAACAGCAATAAAAACAGGGTTGGCGCCTTAGCGCCACGCGTAAAAGGTCAGAAGTTTTATGTCTTTCAGCAGACGTCAGTTCATCCAGCTTTCTGCTGGAGTGGCGCTTAGCGCCGGTATTATGCCTCATGCGGCCCGTGCCGCGTCCGCCGCCAATGGTGATACGCCACTGCCGATTCCGCCGTTACTGGAATCCCGTCGTGGTCAGCCGCTATTTTTGACTATGCAGCGCAGCCACTGGGCATTCAATGGCGATAATAACAAGGTGCCGGTATGGGGCATCAATGGCCTCTATCTCGGGCCGACGGTGCGCGTCTACAGCGGCGACGACGTGAAGCTGATCTACAGCAACCGCCTCAATGAACCGGTGTCGATGACCGTCAGCGGCCTGCAACTTCCGGGCGCACTGATGGGTGGCGCACCGCGCATGATGTCAGCCGGTGCCGACTGGGCACCGGTGCTGCCGATTCGTCAGGCGGCTTCGACCTGCTGGTATCACGCCAACACGCCAAACCGCATGGCACCGCATATTTATAACGGGCTGGCAGGGATGTGGCTGATTGAAGACGATGTCAGCAAGCAGCTGCCGCTGCCGAAACACTACGGCGTTGACGACTTTCCGATCATTATTCAGGACAAGCGGCTCGATAACTTCGCCACCCCGGTGTACGACCCGCCGCAAGATGGCGGCTTTCTCGGCGACACGCTGCTGGTGAATGGCGTGCGAAACCCTTTTGTCGAGGTCTCCCGCGGCTGGGTGCGTCTGCGTCTGCTGAACGCCTCGAATGCGCGCCGCTACGAGATGGTGCTGAGCGATAACCGGCCGTTTATGGTGATCGCCAGCGATCAGGGCTTTTTGCCTGCGCCAGTCGCGGTGCAGCGCCTGTCACTGGCACCCGGTGAACGACGCGAGGTACTGATCGATATGTCCCAGGGCGATGAGGTGTCGATTACCGCCGGCACCGCGGCGGGCATTATGGATCGGCTGCGCGGTTTTTTTGAGCCGTCATCGATCCTGACCTCGACCCTGATCCTCACCTTACGGCCCACCGGGCTGCTGCCGCTGGTCACCGATAATCTGCCAATGCGTCTGCTGGCCGATCAGATTCTGGATGGCGTGGCGGTACGTACGCGTGAGTTCCGGATTGGTGACAGTATGCCGGGCATCAACGGCGCAATCTGGGATATGAACCGTATTGATAGCACCGCGCAGCAGGGCACCTTTGAGCGCTGGATCCTGCATGCCGATCGGCCACAGGCGCTGCATATTCAGGGTGTGATGTTCCTGATTAAGAGCGTGAACGGTGCGCAACCTATGGGCGAAGATCGCGGCTGGAAAGATACGGTCTGGGTGGATGGTGATGTGGAACTGATGGTCAGCTTCCCGCAGAGTTCGTCAGACCATTTCCCGTTTGTCTATTACAGTCAGACGCTGGAGCTGGCCGACCGCGGTACGGCAGGGCAGCTGGTGGTGCAGCCAGCGCAGTAAGTCGTGCGGCGAAATGAAATAAAAAAGGGCAACGCAACGTTGCCCTTTTTTCAGTGCGAAAGGCGAGGTCACACCCTCCACCTTCACGACCGGTTAGCCGTTAAAGGTTTCCGGGTCTGGTCCCAGACGATTGCCGCTGTCCAGCTTAGTAATATCACTCACTTCATGCTTATCCAGACGGAAATCGAACACCTTAAAGTTCTCTTCAATACGCGCAGGCGTGACCGACTTCGGAATCACCACCAGCCCGCTGTCCAGATGCCAGCGGATGACGATCTGCGCCGGGGTTTTGCCATATTTCTTCGCCAGCGATTTAATCACCTCCTGATCAAATACGCCTTTACCGCCCTGCGCCAGCGGACTCCAGGATTCCGTCTGAATCTGGTGCATCGCGTTCCACGCATGCAGCGTGCGCTGCTGCAGCATCGGATGCAGCTCAATCTGGTTAACCACCGGTGTCACACCGGTCTCATCCAGCAGGCGCTTGAGGTGGGATTCATGAAAGTTACAGACGCCGATACTTTTGGTCAGCCCCTGTTGTTGTAGCTCGATCATTTTCTTCCAGGCATCAACGTAGTGATCTTTTTCCGGGCACGGCCAGTGCATCAGATAAAGGTCAACCTGCTCCAGTTGCAGCTTCTGCAGGCTGGTTTCCATTGCCTGCTGAACGTTCTGCTGATCGTCATTCCACAGCTTGGTGGTGACGAAAATTTCGTCGCGCGACACGTCGGTTTCCTGCAGCGCCTGACCAATCGCTTCTTCGTTCTTGTAAGCAGCCGCGGTATCAACAGAGCGATAGCCGACCTGTAAGGCTTTCAGAACCGCCTGGCGCGCTTCGTCGATACTGGCCTGCCACACGCCCAGTCCCAGTTGCGGCATCATATTGCCATCGTGCAGTTTGATAATGGGTTGGTCTGCCATAGTTGCTCCTTTCCGTTGCAGTTAACCAGTGAGATTTCACTGTGCTTAAGTCTAGCCAACAATTCACAGCCTGCCTGTCGGACTGAGCGAGGACGACAGCATCATCCTGCCCGATCCGGCAAACTTCTTGCCTGATTCTCCAATTCGCTGGCGGTTCAGGCAGTGTCGCGGCACACTGAATTTTTGTCCTGATAAGGAGTCTGGATGGCGCATGATGCTCTGTGTCACCGCCTGGCGCAGCAGGTAGTGACCTTAATGACCCACGGCCGCGATCGTCTCTGTCCGGTCAGCCATGTTTCGCTGATTTATGCTAATCAGTATCGTCCGCGCACGCCGATGATGTATCAGCCCGGCATAGTGATCCTGTTTCAGGGCAGCAAAACCGGCTATCTGGGCAGCACGGTGTTCCAGTACGACGCCAGCAAATACCTGATGCTCACGGTGCCGCTGCCAGTTGAGTGCGAAACCTGGGCCTCGCCGGAGGTGCCTATCGCCGGTTTATGCCTGAATGTCGATACCGCCAGCCTGCAGGATCTGCTGATTGAGATCGGTGACGATGAGCAGTTTCAGCCACAGCCGCTGACCTCCGGCATCCATTCGGCGTGGCTGACTGAACCGATGCTGTGCGCGGCGGAACGGCTGCTGGATGTGATGACGCAGCCGCGCGATGCCAGAGTGCTGGGGCCGCAAATTGTGCGTGAGATTATCTATTATGTGCTGACCGGCCCGCTGGGCGGTGCGCTGCTGTCACTGGTGAGTCGCCAGACCCAGTTCAGTCAGATTGCGCGTGCGCTGCGGCGCATTGAAAACCACTTTGCCGACAATCTCAGCGTTGATGCGCTGGCGGCGGAGGTGAACATGAGTATCTCGGCGTTTCACCACAACTTTAAAGCGGTGACCCAGACGTCTCCGCTGCAGTATCTCAAACGTTACCGTCTGCACCAGGCGCGGTTACTGATGCTGCATGATGGACTGAAAGCGAGTGCGGCTGCGGTGCGGGTTGGCTATGAAAGCCCGTCGCAGTTTTCGCGCGAGTTTAAGCGCTATTTTGGCGTCACGCCGGGCGAAGAGGTGAGTCGGGTACGGCAGACGGTGGCGGACCCATCCGCCTGACAGGCGGCGGGTCATCACCAGAACGGTGTCAGGCCTGCTTCTGCCGACGTTTTTTCCAGATCACAATAATGCTGCCGAACAGGCCGAGAAACAGCAAGACCATTGGCAGCACCATCAGAATCGCCATCACCTGATCTTCATGACGTTTGATAAACGGCACCTGACTGATGCCATAGCCAAACGCCACCACGATGCCGACCCAGAGGAGACCGCTCAGCCAGTTAAACAGCTGGAAGCGGCCATTCTGTAAACCGGCAATGCCCGCCATGGTAGGCAGGATGGTGCGGATAAAGGCGAGAAAACGTCCCACCAGCAGCGCCATCAGGCCATGACGGTTAAACATATTCCAGGCGCGCTGATGGTATTGCGCTGGCAGATGCATCAGCCAGCTTTTCACCAGCCGGGTATTGCCCAGCCAGCGCCCCTGCAGATAACTCAGCCAGCAGCCGAGACTGGCGGCCGTGGTGAGGATCACCATCGTCGGTATGAAATCCATCACGCCCTTGGCGACCATGGCCCCTGCCAGCAACAGCAGGCTGTCGCCCGGCAGGAAAGAGGCGGGTAACAGCCCGTTTTCCAGAAACAGCGTCAGGAACATTACGCCATACACCACCCACACTACATCCGGATTTGCCAGCGCGGCAAAGTCCTGATGCCAGAGCGCGTGGACAATCTCGTGTAAAACACCCATTAGCTATTCCATCACGTCACAAGGAGAACCCGCCTTATCAGGCTGCCGCGAGGGTGAAGTGCTGAACCTGCCTGGTCTGCAGGAGCTCAGTGCTTCACGCTCGGCCTGGTGCCTGAACGGTCCGGGATAAATTTTAACAATAATCAGGCCGCAGCCCGGCAATCTCTGCTGACGGCGACCACCGTGTTTATCTTCTGTTTAGCTTACTCAGCGCGTCAGGCGCGCAAAACCGGCGTCAAGATCGCTGAGCAGATCCTCAACGTGCTCCAGACCAATATGCAGCCGCACCAGCGTTCCCTTGAAATCGACCCCGCCAGCTGGGCGTATCGCCGCCAGTTCTTCCGGCTGATTCGCCAGGATCAGCGACTCATAGCCGCCCCACGAGTAAGCCATGCTGAAATGATGGAAGTGATTAAGGTATTCCGCCAGCTGCGCCGGGCTGAGTTTCTGTTGCAGGATAAAGGAGAACAACCCGCTGCTGCCGTTAAAATCGCGCTGCCAGAAAGCGTGGCCCTTACTTTGCGCCAGCGCCGGATGGTTAACTCTGGCCACTTCCGGACGGGCTGCCAGCCACTCAGCCACCTGCAGCGCACTCTCTTCATGTTGACGCAGCCGGGTGCCGAGCGTGCGTAATCCCCGGCTCGCCATGTAGGCGGTATCCGCATCGACCATCTGGCCCATCAGATAGGAGTTCTCGCGCAGCTGATCGATGCAGCGTGCATTGGCCACTGCGGTCCCGATCATCGCGTCACTGTGACCAATCAGATATTTGGTGCCGGCCTGAATCGAAATATCGATCCCATGTGCCAGCGCGTTGAACAAAATACCGGCGGCCCAGGTATTGTCGATCATGATAATCGCGTCGGGGGCTTTAGCCCGCACCGCCGCCACAATGGCCGGGATATCCTGCACTTCCATCGTGATTGAAGCAGGTGACTCCAGAAAGACCACCCGGGTGTTGGGCTGAACCAGCGCACCGATTTCGCTGCCGATGCAGTGATCGAACCAGCCAATGGAGACCTGCATTTTTTGCAGAATTTTGTGGCAGAAGTCCTGCGTCGGCTCATACACCGCGCCGCTCATCAGTACGTGGTCGCCCGCACCGACAAACGCCAGTATCGCGTTAGCAACGGCAGCCGCACCGCACGGGTAGAGCACACAACCGGCGCCGCCTTCCAGTTCGGTCATCGCATCCTGCAGCGCAAAGTGGGTCAGGGTGCCACGGCGACCATAAAACAGCTCGCCTTTGGCCCGTCCCGCGGTGGCGCGTTTTTTGTCCGCTACCGTGTCAAAAACCAGTGAGGAAGCGCGCTGAATCACGCTGTTCACCGAGCCCTGAGTATAACGTTTGCTGCGTCCTGCGCTGACGAGTGTGGTATCAATTTTTTTAGTGCTCATGAGTCGCCTTTGCCGCTTCTGCCGAAGCCTTCACGTTAGCACGAAACGGCCTGCAGGGTTGAGACTCAATGGCGATTATCAGAGTGCGTCGCAGGATAAAAATCGGGCCCGTTAGCGGACCCGATTGGGTGACAGCTACATCACGCCCATCAGGCGCGGTAACCAGAGTGAAATGGCCGGAATATAGGTAATCAGCATCAGCACGATAAATAGCATGCCGTAGAACGGCAGCATAGCGCTGACGACCTGCTCGATTTTCTGCTTACTCACTGCGCTGGCGACAAACAGCACCGTGCCGACCGGTGGCGTAATCAGGCCGATGCCGAGGTTGGTCAGCATGATCATACCGAAATGGACCGGATCGATTCCCAGCGAAGTCGCGACCGGCAGCAGCACCGGTGTCAGGATCAGAATCAACGGTGCCATGTCCATCAGCGTTCCCACCACCAGCAACAGGACGTTGATGCACATCAGAATCACATACTTGTTATCTGACAGGCTGGTGAACGCCTCGGTGATCAGGGTTGGCAGCTGCATAAAGGTCATCACTGCGCCAAACCCGGCGGCGAAAGCGATCAGCACCATCACGATGGTGACGGTTTTAATGGTGCGGAACAGCAGGATATGCAGCTGGTTCCATTTGAAATCACGATAGATAAACATCGTGACAAAGAAGGCCCAGATACAGGCGATCGCCGCTGACTCCGAGGCGGTGAAAATACCGGACAGAATCCCGCCCATAATGATCACTACGGTAAACAGGCCCCAGAACGCATCAAAGAAAATCTTCAGCGCCTGACGAAACGGAATGCGATCGCCTTTCGGATAGCCACGTTTACGGGCGAAGCCGAGGCACATCACCATCAGACAGCCACCCAGCATCAGTCCTGGCAGGATACCGGCAACAAACAGAGAAGAGATAGTGACCAGCCCACCGGTCGCCAGTGAGTAGATCACTGAGTTATGGCTCGGCGGTGTCAGTACCGCCTGCACCGACCCGCTGGCGGTAACGGCGGCGGCAAAATCGCGCGGATAACCTTTCTCTTCCATCTGCGGGATCATTACCGACCCGATTGAGGCGGTATCTGCCACCGATGAGCCCGAAATGGCGCCGAAGAAAGTGGAGGCAACAATGTTAACCAGCGACAGGCCGCCGCGAATAAAGCCAACAAAGATATAAGCGAAGTTGACCAGCCGGCGGGCAATGCCGCCTTCAGCCATGATCGCCCCGGCGAGAATAAAGAACGGAATAGTCAGTAGCGAAAATTTGTTAATGCCGTTAGTAATCTGAATCACTACCGCCTCCAGCGGCAGATCGATCCACCAGGCGCCGATAAAGGCGCTCAGGCCGACCGCAAACGCCACCGGAAACCCCACCAGCAGCAATACCAGCAAACTGCCTAATAAAATTAATGCGTCCATCTTCTGCTCCGGATTAGTGGGTGCCGCCCAGCGTGACAATCGGTCGCTGACTCTGATCGCCGGTCAGCAATCGCTCAATAACAAACAGCAGGGTAAAGATCGCGCCAATCGGGATCGGCAGATACATCTCGCCGTAGGTGACGGCGGGCAGCGAGGCCAGGGTCTGGACCCACATCGCTTCACACAGGCTGTAGCTGGCCTGAAAGATCACCAGGCAGGTGATGATCATCAGCAGATCGCAGACCCGCAGCAGCAGACGCTGCAGGGCGGGTGACAGGCGATCGGTCATCATTGAGACGCAGATGTGAGTTCCGGCGCGTAAGCCGACCGGCGCACCAATAAAGGTAAAAATAATCATGCAGATGATGGCGACCGGTTCCGGCCACGAGAGCGCGCCGTTCATCACGTAGCGGGCAAAAATCCCGATCGGAATCACCGTCACCATGATCATCAGCGCCACGGCGGCAACCAGCATGCACAGCAGATAGAGCCCATCCATCAGACGTGTATAAGCAGCCATAATTGATACCTGATTAAGCACGCCACACGGGAGTGTGGCGCGGGGTGGGTTATTTCACGTCAGCGATCCGGGTCATCAGATCCTGGTATTTGCCGCCAAACTGATCGCGCACCGGCTGGGTCGCCTTAACGAAATAGTCGCGGTCAGTTTGCTGGAAGGTGACGCCACCTGCTTTCATCTTCTCAAGTGACTGTTCGGTATAGGTTGCCCAGAGCTGACGCTCTTCATCCTGCGCCTCTTTGCCCAGTTTCTTCAGCAGCGCCTGATCGTCAGGCTTTAGCCGATCCCAGGCACGTTTCGAGAACAGGATCATTTCCGGCTGAATAAAGTGTCCGGTGAGGGTGTAATATTTCGCGACCGGCATATAGTTATGGGCAACGAAAGTCGGTGGGTTATTCTCAGTGCCGTCAACCACGCCAGTCTGCATGGCGCTGAACACTTCGCTGACGCCCATCGCCACCGGGTTCGCACCCATCGCTTTCAGCGTAGCCAGCGAAATGGCGCTGTTCTGTACGCGGATTTTCATGCCTTTCAGATCTTCGGGCTTAGCCAGCGGTTTTTTGGTGATCATGTTGCGTTCACCGGCGTCGGTCCAGCCGAGAAACACCATTCGGGCGTTGGGATCTTTATCGAATTTATTGGCAATTTCCTTGCCGATTTCGCCATCCAGTACCTTGTGCATATGGTCGACGTCGCGGAAAATATAGGGCAGCGTCAGCACGCTGGTTTCCGGCGCGATGCTGGTGACCGGTGCCAGCGACACGCGGATCATATCGATCGCGCCCAGTTGCACCTGTTGCAGGGTCTGATCTTCATCACCCAGCACGCCACCGGCATAGAGTTTCATCTCCAGTCGGCCATCGGTAGCCTGTTTCAGTTTGTCACCCATGTGCTGCAGCGCCACCACGGTGGGGTAGCCAGCAGGCTGTACTTCTGCCACTTTAATGACCTGTGCCGAGGCGGCGGCGCTCACCATCATTGCCGCCAGGGCACATGCCAGGCGTGTTTTCGTCATTCTCATTATGTTGTCTCCAGCAAAGGAAGGGCGGCGCTCAGGAATCCGGCGTGTGTAGCAAAGGGCCGCGTGGAGCCAGCATAGTGAAAAGCGGCGACGGAAAAATGCGCAAATGTTAATTGAATGAATGCGATCACATTTTGAAACGTTGTTTTAATAAATTTTCACTCGACATCACATTTTCGAAACGAGTTGTTAAACGCTAATCAAACGGGCGGCCTGGCAGCTGGCGGGGTTTGTAAATACTAATGAGAACGACTATCAATTCGCTGTCATTTTGCTATTATTCGCGCTTGTCTCGCATCCCTGTAGATGAAGTTGGAGAAGCAGCGTGGTAGCCAGTGATTTGATGCAAACGGACCTCTCCGTTTGGGGCATGTATCAACATGCCGATATCGTGGTAAAGGTAGTGATGATTGGCCTGTTACTGGCCTCGGTCGTCACCTGGGCGATCTTTTTCGGCAAATATGCCGAACTGAGCGCCGCTAAACGTCGCCTGAAACGTGAGCAGCAGGCGCTGGGCGAAGCGCGTAACCTGAATGACGCCGCCCGTATTGCTCAGCAGTTTACCGGTCACAGCCATAGCGCCGTGCTACTGAACGACGCACAAAATGAACTTGAGCTGTCAGCCGGGGTAGAAGACACCAACGGCATTAAAGATCGTACCAGCTTCCGTCTTGAGCGCCGCGTTGCCGCTTTCAGCCGCCATGCGGGCCGCGGCAACGGCTTCCTGGCGACCATCGGTTCGGTCGCGCCGTTTATCGGGCTGTTCGGCACCGTGTGGGGCATCATGAACAGCTTCATCGGCATCGCCAAAACCCAGACCACCAATCTTGCGGTCGTGGCGCCAGGCATCGCGGAAGCGCTGCTGGCGACGGCGATTGGCCTGGTGGCCGCGATTCCGGCAGTGGTGATCTATAACATTTTTGCCCGGATGATCGCCAACTACAAAGCCTCGCTGGGTGATGTAGCGGCGCAGGTGCTGCTGTTACAGAGCCGTGATATTGATCTGGGAAACGTCGCCACTGACGTTCCGCGTCCTGCGACGACCCAGAAACTGCGCTTAGGGTAAGCTGTTATGGCCATGCGATTAAACGACGATCTGGAAACCGATGGTGAAATGCATGAGATCAACGTCACGCCGTTTATCGACGTGATGCTGGTTCTGCTGATTATCTTCATGGTGGCGGCACCGCTGGCGACTGTCGACGTGCGCGTGAATCTGCCTGCTTCTACCAGCGCGCCACAACCGCGACCGGAAAAACCGGTTTACCTGTCGATCAAGGCGGATAAGCAACTGTACGTCGGTAACGATCAGGTGACGCCGGAATCGCTGGTCAGCGTGCTGACCGGTCAGACCGGTGGCAACAAAGAGACCACGATTTTCTTCCAGGCAGACAAGTCGGTGGATTACGAAACGCTGATGAGCGTGATGGATCAACTGCGTAGCGCGGGCTATCTGAAAATTGGACTGATGGGTATGGAAACCGTGAAGAAATAGCGGTTTACCCGACAGAGAGAGAAGGCGGCTGATTCAGCCGCCTTTTTTTATGCTGACCGTCAGACCGGATGAAATCAGGCGAACCGGCGCTTCCAGCGGTTGGTTATGCTGGGGATGCTCAACTGTTAATTGGTTGTTACCTCTGCACACAGTTTTGTAAAGTGCAATGGTGAGATTGCTCACATTATTGCCGCCTCAGGCAGGCTAAAACGGCTAAAAAACTACAGGAAGCCGTTATGAGTCACATCCCGTCTTTACAAAAGCCGCCGAAAAGTGCTGCCCGCACTATCTTTAGCGTTACCAGCGGTAACTTTCTCGAAATGTACGACTTTATGGTGTTTGGTTACTACGCCACCGCCATCGCTAAAACCTTTTTCCCCGGCGATAACCCGTTCGCTTCCCTGATGCTGACCCTGATGACCTTTGGTGCCGGCTTCCTGATGCGCCCGCTGGGGGCGATTATTCTCGGGGCTTACATTGACCACCACGGCCGCCGCAAAGGTTTGCTGCTGACGCTTGGCCTGATGGCGATCGGCACCCTGACGATTGCGCTGGTCCCCGGCTATGCCACGCTGGGCGTGGCGGCTCCGATTCTGATCCTGCTCGGTCGTTTATTGCAGGGCTTCTCGGCAGGCGTTGAACTGGGTGGCGTCTCGGTCTATCTGGCGGAAGTCGCGCCCGAAGGACGCAAAGGGTTCTTTGTCAGCTGGCAGTCCGGCAGTCAGCAGGTTGCGGTGATCTTTGCCGCGCTGCTCGGCCTGGCGCTGAATCACCTGCTGGCGAAAGAGGCGGTTACCGAATGGGGCTGGCGTATTCCGTTTGTGGTCGGCTGCCTGATCGTACCGTTCCTGTTCTATATTCGCCGGATGCTGGAAGAGACTGAAGCGTTCAGCAAACGTAAACACCATCCGCGCATGACTGAGATTATGCGCTCGGTAGCCAGCAACTGGGCACTGGTACTGGCGGGGATGCTGATGGTGGTGACCACCACCGTGATGTTCTACATGATTACCGCGTTTACGCCGACCTTTGGCAAAACGGTGCTGATGATGAGTGATAAGCAGGCATTCCTGGTGACGCTGTGTGTGGGTGTCTCTAACCTGATCTGGCTGCCGCTGATGGGAGCGCTGTCGGACCGCATCGGCCGTCGTCCGCTACTGATCGTTTTTACCCTGCTGATGATTGTCACCACCTGGCCGGTGCTGCACTGGCTGGTAGGCTCGGCCAGCTTCGCTCATTTGCTGGAAGCGGAACTGTGGCTATCATTTCTCTATGCCAGCTATAACGGGGCGATGGTGGTTTATCTGGCGGAAATTATGCCAGCCGAGGTGCGCGCCGCCGGTTTCTCGATGGCCTACAGCCTGGCGACCGCGCTGTTTGGCGGCTTTACCCCAGCGATTTCCAGCTACCTGATCCACGTCACTGGCGACAAAGCGATGCCGGGCGTCTGGCTGACCTTCGCCGCCGTGTGTGGCTTGATCGGTACCTTACTGATTGGCCGGATGGTGAAGCAGTACCAGGCGCGTCACAGCGGCGCACCGGTCAGCGCTTCGCTCTAAAACGACAAATCCACCACCACGCTGTCGCTGTAGTTGCCGGCGGGCGGCGTGTTCTGGCTGGTGAGGACCCGCGCGGTGTAGTTAAAGCCGCGCGTCAATCCGTCTGCCGACACCGCCGATGAGGTGGTACTGCTCCAGCGTTCAGTGCCGCCCGGTCCCCAGCGGTTGCTGGTCGTCCCCTTATAAATCTCATAGCTCAGCCGGTTTGCCCCGCTCGCCATATTCCTGACGCTGCCAGTTGGATAACTGCCGTTGCTCAGGCCAACGGTATAGGTGCTGCCTTTGCTGCACAGCACGTTGATGGTCTGTGACACGCTGGAGAAGCTGCCGACCAGCGGCGCGCTGCCAAAGCCGATATTCGGCGCGGTAATGGTGGTGCAGTCATTGGTCAGGATCGCCGTGACGGTGATCGGGATCACACCGCTGCCGTTCTGCTCGCTGAGGCAAAGGTTGCCAATGGCGATGCTGGTACAGATACGGTAGGTCACCGCCAGGTTCAGCGTCACCTGATAACTGCCCGCAGCCACCACCTGACCCGGCACGGTACGCAGATAGACCGGGATCGCGAAGTTCAGGCTGCCCAGCAGGCCAGCCAGGTTGATCAGGGTTTGCGAGCCAAAGACGAATGGCGTACCGCCGATCGTCAGTTCATTGGCGCAGGCGCTGTCGGTACAGAGCCGCACCGGCACGTTGTCGCTGCCGGTATCGCCGCTGCGCTTCAGAATGCCGCGGGTGCCGTTACTGTTGGTGGCAACGGTCAGTTGAAAGGTGATCTGGTTATTGCCGAGCAGCGACAGCGCCGCCCCGGCCCCGCAGTTGACGTTGGCGTTGGTGGTGACCGAACTGACGGTACTGTTGGCAACAAAAGTGGTGACGGAGCCGAAACTGGCGGTGGAGGCGGGCAGGGCGCAGGCGGCGTAACCCAGTGCCGGCAACAAAAGCAGCAGAGCCGCGAACAGCAGACGATTTATCATGGTGGATTTCCGGTAGCAAAACATCAGCAGGATGGGCGGTGCTGCCCGCCGCCGCTGCCGGCAGCGCGCAGATCAATGGCCCATAGGTTTTCAGCGCCTGCGGCTGACCGCCGGCAATACGCAGTTCGGTGTCACAGTGGCGACCATCCGGCGTCACCACCTGTATCGGATTGCTGGCCCTCAGATCCTCCATCCAGACAATGCCATCCCAGCCGACATATTCGGTGGCGTGATCGGGGCGCTGCACCAGGCTGGAGACCGGCAACGGCTGGCCCTGCGCATCGTGCAGGATCACGCTGGCGGAGCGCAGTTTTTCCACCGGGAAGTTAAGCAGATAGCCGCTCTGGCGCTTCACGGCAAACCGCTGCTCCACCCGTGGTGTGGTCATATCCGCGGGCAGGTCGAGGGTGTCGATATCATATTTGGCCGGATAGTAGCTGCTGATCGACGGCACCAGCAGATAGCCCTGCTGATTGGTGCGGCCCATTGCCTGATTCTCGTACCGTACCGTGACGTCGGGATAGCGGGTTTTGACCAGCACAAAGGCGTCGTTAATCTCGTTGGCGATAAACAGGCTGTTATCCATCAGCACCAGCGCGCCGGAGAGGTCAGCCCATTGCGTGGTGTTGGCATCGTCGCCATAAAAGCCCGCCGAGGTATCAATCTGATTGTTGCGATAGCGCAGGCTGCCCTGACGATAATCGCCGCTGTCGCCGCTCTGATTGGCCCAGGAGGCGTCCCAGGCGATGCCGCCGTCGCTGGGCATGGCACGCGAGACATAGAGCCGCTGGCTGTCGCGTCCCAGCGGGTCGCGTTCGGTGCTGATGGCGGCGCTGCCCTGTTCGCCAAACGGGATCACCAGCGAAATAGCTCCGGTCCAGCTTTTCTCCTGCTGATCGCGGCTGGCTGAAACAGAGAGGCTGCTGTTGCCCCACAGATTTTTACTCCAGGAGAGGTTCCATAACCGGGTGCGATCGCCGCGGCCACCGGTGATATCGATGTACGCCGCGCCGACGCTGCCGAAGCGGTTGAGCGACACGCTGGCGCTGTACTGGGCGCTGCGGCGTGACAGGGCATAGCTGCTACCGGCGTCAGTGCCGGCGCGGCTGCCGACCAGCGCCAGATTACCAAAGTCGCGACTGCGCTGGGTTTGCTGGGTACCGAGGTTAAACCAGCGGTTGTTGTACTGATATCCCCAGCTGTACTGCGTGCCGGTTTCGCCATCGAGCTGGCTGTGCGCTACCGCGCCATTCACCACGCCCCAGCTTCCGACGCGCAGCAGTCCGCCGACGCCGCCCATCGCCAGGCTGTCGCTGCCTTCAGCGTGACTCTCCAGCGTCAGCCAGTCGGTCAGGCCGTAACGATAAGAGCCACTGGCCGCCGCCGCGCCATAATCGAAATTCTTTATCCCATAGTTCTCGCGGATCGCCCCGGCAGAAAAGACGTAATCGGACAAGCCGGACTTCAGCAGGCTGCTGGAGACGTAGAACGGCAGGGTGGTCGTCACGCGCCGTCCTACTGCATCGGTGGTGGTGATCACCGCGTCGCCGGCACCGTTAACAAACGGCACGTTGGTCAGCGACCAGGGCCCCGGCTGCACGTTCGCCTGGCTGGAGCGGTAGCCGTTGATAAACAGATCGACGGTGGAAGGCACGGCGGCCTGACCGGAAAAGGCGGGCAACGGATAGGTCACCAGATCGGGACGGACGCCAAAATCGCGGCCAATACGGATGCCGCCGAGCCGCACGCTATTACTCCAGGCCAGCGAATCGGTTACCAGATCGCCGACCCGCCAGCTGATTGCCGCATTCTCATTTTCATTACTCCATCCGCTGTCGTAGCGGATATAGCCATCATCCTGATAACTGGTGCTGCCTTCCAGCTGCTGCTGCCAGACGCCGTTGCTGAAGAACTGGCCTGCCGGTCCAAACAGCCGTAGCTCGTTCCAGGCGGAGAGACGGGTGCCGCTGGTATCGGTGCGGCTGGCGTAGAGATCGTAATTGATCAGCGCGCCACTGCTGGTACGTCCGGGGTAGCGCGGTCCGTTTTGCGCCTCGCCAATCACCTGACCCGGTAGCCAGCCGGGTGGCACGGTGAGCAGCAGACGTTGCCGCGCATCGTCATACTCCACTTTGACCTGCGGTATGACGCTGACGTCGACCTGCGGCTGCGATCCCAGTTTATCCTGCGGCAGACCGGCCCGCTGCAGGTCGCCACTGCGCAGCCAGAAGTGACCGTCACGCTGTTCAACCGCCACGATGTCACCGCGCGCCTGCTGGTTAACGATCAGCTCCAGCATATATTGCTGGCCGTTACCGGGGTTCTGCAGGCTGGGCGGTGGCGGCAGGGATGAGTAGGTTTCCGCCAGTGACAGGCCTGGCGTCAGACAGTAAAAGACGCTGGTTACCGCCAGCGCACAGGGATGAAGAGAAAAAAGTTTCATCGGGCGCTTACTGCTGGGCAGCGCTGCGCCACTGGCTCTTGTTCACTTCAGCCGCGAGTTCACCACTGACCGCCGCGTTCAGCGGCCAGCGATAGCGGCTGTTAGCCAGCACATAGCCATATAACCCTTCGCCCAGCTTGCGGCCACCGACGCTGACGTGACTGAGGCGGGCATGGCCGTTGCCGCGGTTGGTCAGCTGTAGCCAGCGCTTACCGCCTTCGCTGACCTGCTGCCAGCTGAGATCCGGACGGACGCTGTCGGCGCTGAGGCCCTCGCCATAGACAAACAGTGGCACCGAATAGCGCATCTGAAAAGTCAGTCCGGCCTGGTTTTCGCCCGGCTGGCGCGGCGTCGGGATCTCATCCAGCACCACCCGATAGGCCAGCTCCTGACCGGCAGCGGGTGGGGTCTGCTTGATCAGCCGGACCAACTGCTTCTGGCCGGGCTCCATCCGCACCATCGGCGGGCTGGCGACCACCTGTTGCTGCGTCTGGTACTGCTCCTGGTCATTGACCTGCTGCCAGCCGAATACCCGGATCTGCATCATGGTGGTGCTGTTGCCGCGGTTCTCCAGCCACAGTTCGCTGGCTTTCTCCGCAGGATTGATCGCCGGATCGATCGGCCAGATCATCACCGAGTTAGCGGCAAAAGCCGGCGACAGTAAGGTGGTGCCGATCAGAATCAGCAGGGCGCGCAGTAACTTCATCGTCGTTTCCTTGTTATTGATATCGCCTCACCAGCTCAGGGTGACGGTCAGGGTGTCGGTATAGACGCCGGCGCGCGCGGTTCCCGGCAGTGTCAGCTGGCCATAAATCGGCAGCGTGATGTTATTGGCATTACTGTAGCTCAGTGGCACCGCCTGGTTTACCGGGATCACCGTGGTGCGGCTGGCGTTGCTGTAAAGCGTGTAGGGAACGGTATTGCTGAAGTTCGGCAGTTTCAGGTTGCGCGTCGTGGTGTAGTTGTTGCCCTGATTAATGCTCATGTTCAGCGTGGTGCCCGGCGTACAGGCAAGATTGAGGGTGGTGCTTTGCACATAGCTGGCGCTGACGACACCGGTCGCCACGCCAGACTGAGAGCCAAAATTGAGCGTGCCAAAAACGCCGGTATTGGTACCGGATATCACGCAGCCTGCCACAATCGAAGCGGTCACCTGGAAAGTGCTGGTCGGCAGACTCCAGGCGCTAATACTCCATATCAGCAGAAACAGACCGCGTGCAATCGTCAGACAGGACCGCGAGACAGCCACCCACATTCACCGGCGAATGCAGTTAATAGTTCACGGCGACGTTAATGGTGTCGGTATAAGTTCCGGCAGGGATCAGCGGGTTAAAGCCCCCGCCTGTCACCTGGCCATAGATGGCATAGTTAGTGCCTAAAGTGGGATCGGTAGTACCACTGGCCGCGATTGGCGTGTTATTGGCAATCGCCGTGGTGAAGGAGGCGTCGCTATACAGGGTGTAGGCGATACCCTGAGCATTATCTGAGCCCAGAACCAGATAGCGCGGCGACGAGGACGCCGTGCCATAGACGGTGGCGGGCGCGGTATTACTGCTGGTGACCACCACATTGTAATCCTGGCCGGTGGTGCAACGGACAAAAATACCGTTGCCTGCCGCACCGACCAGCGTGGCGTTCAGGGTATCGAAGGTTGCCGCACTGCTGCCGAAGTTCAGGGTACCGAAATTAACCCCTGCGGTGGCCGACTGACCGTTGACCAGACAACCGGTGGTCAGCGTCAGCGTCGCGTTGATGGTGCCCGAGGTGGTTGCCGCCAGCGTTAATGTCGGAAGTGTGGTGGTGAAGCCAGCAGCAGCCAAAAGAAAAAGCTTGAGTTTCATAATCATTCCTTACCGATTATCCAGAGTCAGTGCTTTTTCACCCGGTGTTAATTTAATGGATCAATCCAAAAACAGAGAAAATAAACATAATCAATTAAGTAATGCCAGCGTCCTGATAACTATCCTGGACTTAAGCTAAATGATTTATATCAGTTTTATTTACTATAGAACAGTTAAAGCGTCCCGCGACTTGCGCCTCGCTATTTTTCATTAATCAAATGGGGTGAATGGCCGATAACCCAGTAACGGCAAGGCATTACAGGAAGGTTTTAAAACGAAAATCATTATTTTCGTCCCCTCTATCGCCCTTTCTGCTTCGGTGATATGTTCTTGCATCAATCAGACAAAATAACGATTTACTGCTCAGTGCGGTGGCCAGCGAGTACGAGCTATCCCCGACAGAGCGCGTTGCCAGGACGTCATGACAACATTAAACCTGGCGCTAAATAACTTTCACCCGACGGGTGTTTTCAGAATATTTTTCAGGCTTTACACAGCGCCCGTTCAGCCGCGGGTGGTGAGGAGTTGCATATGCTACAGGTCTCCTGGGATGGCGTACTGGTCTGCGTTTCGCTGATCGTCGCGTTTATTGCTTCGTTTACCGCGCTGGACACGGCGGGGCGGGTCACCGTTTCCCAGGGCTGGATAGCCCGTCTCTGGCTGCTGGTGAGCGGCACCGCAATGGGGATTGGCGTCTGGGCGATGCATTTCATCGGGATGCTGGCGATGATGCTGCCAATGACCCTGCGTTACGATCTCCGGCTGACCATCATTTCGCTGCTGGTGGCGATTCTGGCATCAATGCTGGCGTTTAGTCAGACGGTGGGCGGCCTGCATCTTACCCGGCGTCGTCTGCTGCGCGGCAGCCTGATCCTCGGCGCGGGTGTCGTGGTGATGCACTATCTCGGTATGCATGCGTTACTGATCTCACCGCAGCCGCACTGGAACCGGCCGCTGGTGGCGCTATCGATGCTGATCGCCTTTGCTGCATCCGGTGTGGCGTTGTGGCTGGCGTTTCATCTGCGCCAGGGGGAGTATAATCTGCTGATCATGCGCGGGCTGGCGTCGCTGGTGATGGGGGTTGCCATCGCCGGGATGCACTATGTCGGCATGGCCGCGGCGCAGTTCAGCCACCTCAGCGCGATGCAGCAACAGGGCGTCGGCAACCCGGGGCTGGCAGTGTGGGTCACCCTGATTACGCTCACTATTCTTGGCGTCACCCTGCTGAGCTCGATGCTGGATGCCCAGCTACGTGCCGCGCGGCTGACCGCCAGGCTGAACCGGGCTAACCAGGAGCTGCGCCAGCTGGCGATGCATGACAACCTCACGGCGCTGCCCAACCGGGTGATGCTGGAGCAGCAGCTGGACCTGGCGATCAAACAGGCGATGCTTAAAGAGAACTGCTTCGCGGTGATGTACATGGATCTCGATGGCTTCAAGGCGGTCAATGATACCTGGGGACATCACGTCGGTGACCGGTTGCTGATTGCGGTAGCGGAACGGCTGCGCAGTCAGCTCAGCGACGCGATGCTGCTGGTGCGCCTGGGCGGCGATGAATTTGTGCTGATGGCGGAAGGCTATGATGCCAGCAGCGCCAGTCAGCTGGCGCAAAAGCTGGTACAGGTGATCGACGTTGCCTTTGAGCTGGATCGCTACTCGCTGCACGTGTCGCTCAGCGCTGGCATCGCTATCTTTCCGCTGCACGGCCGTAACAAACAGGAACTGCTGTTTAATGCCGATTCGGCGATGTACCACACCAAGCATAACGGCCGCAACGGCTGGTGCCTGTTCGAGCCGGCAATGAACGCCGCAACACAGCATCAGCTTGAGCTGGCGAACGATCTGTGGAAAGCGATAGAACGCCAGGAGATGCGGCTGTTCTATCAGCCAAAATTCCGCACCAGCGGCACGATGCTGATTGGCTTTGAAGCGCTGCTGCGCTGGCAGCATCCGGTACGGGGCTTACTGATGCCGGATCTGTTTCTGCCGCGCGCGGAAAAAACCGGTCAGATTGTGGCGCTGGGAAACTGGGTGATTAATGAAGCCTGTCGCCAGCTGAAGATCTGGCATAATCAGGGGCACAGCGACTGGACGGTGTCGGTTAACCTCTCGGCGTTGCAGTTTCATCAGCGCGATCTGCTGGCGACCCTCACGCAGGCGCTGACGCGCCATCAGGTTGCCAGCGGTAAGCTGATGCTGGAGATCACAGAAGCCATTGCCATGCGCGATCCCATCTTCAGCCAGCAGCGTATCCGTGAATTACACCAGGCCGGCGTCAGGGTGGCGATCGATAACTTTGGCATCGGCTACGCTAACCTGCTGCATCTGAAACATCTGGACGCCAGCGAGCTGAAAATCGATCGCAGCTTTATCAACTGTCTGCGACCCGACAGCGAAGATGCGACCGTGGTGACCGCGATGCTGACGCTGGCTCAGAGTCTGAATCTGCGGATGGTGGCAGAAGGCGTCGAGACGGAAGAGCAGCAACAATTACTGACCGGGCTGGGCTTTGACGCATTGCAGGGTTATCTGCTGGGCAAACCGACGCCCGCTGAGCGGGTCGGCGAGTTCAGCGTGGCCGCGCCGCTGCAGCCCTGTATCGTCGCGCAGATACCCTGACAGACCGGTCTCTGACGATAGGTTGTAACCTTTGAATCAATCGGAAACAGATATCGTGACGGGTTAATTATCCCGCAGATATTGCCGATAACCTGTACAACAAGACCATCCCTGATCCCTACTCAACCCACCCAGCTGCTGGCACGGCTTTTCTCGGGAACGCACTATGTTAGTGACCTCATACGACTCTTTTATCGTCATCGTTTCGATTCTTGTTGCGATGCTGGCTTCGTTTACCGCCTTAGACATGGCGGGACGGGTGGTGCATTCGACCGGCAAAGTGGCGCTGGTGTGGCTGTTCGGCGGCGGTTTCGCGATGGGGATCGGCATCTGGGCGATGCATTTCATCGGGATGCTGTCGATGAACATGGAGATGGTGATGAGCTACAACGCCGGGCTCACCGCCTTTTCGGCTGGCATCGCGGTCTGCGCCTCTATCTTTGCGCTGTGGCTGGTGTGCAACGGTGATTTGCCGTTACCGCGTCTGGCGGGCGGTGCGCTGATCCTCGGCAGCGGCGTAGTGGCGATGCACTACACCGGTATGGCGGCACTGATGTTTTCGCCCGGTATCGTCTGGAACGGGTACTGGATCGCCGTTTCGGTGGTTATCGCGCTGGCGGCGTCCGGCGCGGCACTGTGGCTGGCCTTTAACCTGCGTGAAGGGCAGACCGGCCGGGTCACGCTGTTACGTATCGGCGCCTCGGTGGTGATGGGCGCGGCTATCGCCGGTATGCACTATACCGGCATGATGGCAGCAGAGTTTCCGCTGCACAGCCATCCGACGCAGCAGGGCGTTAACAGTAACTGGCTGGCGATTCTGGTGACGGTGGTTACCCTCTCGATCCTCGGCATTACGCTGCTGGTGTCGATGCTGGATGCCCGTATGCAGGCGCGCACTTCGATTCTTGCCAGCTCGCTGGCCGAGGCGAACCGTGAGCTGGCACAACTGGCGCTGCACGATAACCTGACACGCTTGCCGAACCGCATCCTGCTGGAGGACCGGCTGGAGCAGGCGATCAACAAGGCGAACCGGGAGCAGACGCAGTTTGCCCTGATGTTTATGGATCTCGATGGCTTTAAGGCGGTGAATGACGCTTTTGGTCACCATATTGGCGACAATCTGCTGATTGGCGTGACGGAACGCATGAGCCAGCAGATGGAGGGCTATTACACCCTGGCGCGGCTGGGGGGTGATGAGTTTGTGTTGCTGATTGAGATTGACGATCCCAACGATGCGGCCGCGGTCGCCGATAAGCTGGTGAAAGCAGTCGATCGTCCGTTTGATATTTCGCGTTATGAACTGGTGGTGTCACTCAGTATCGGCATTGCGGTCTATCCGGGCGATGGGGTGGATGAGCGGGAACTGATGTTTAACGCTGATGCGGCGATGTATCACACCAAAAACAACGGACGCAACGGCTACACCTTCTTCCAGCCTTCAATGAATATCCTGGCGCAGAGCCAGCTCCAGCTTAATAACGATCTCTGGCAGGCGCTGGATAACAACGAGCTGCGCCTGTTCTATCAACCCAAATATTGTGCGCCACGCGGGCCGATCCTGGGGTTTGAGGCGCTGCTGCGCTGGCAGCATCCGCAGCGTGGTTTACTGACGCCGGACCAGTTTTTACCGATGGCGGAAAAAACCGGGATGATCGTCAGTATCGGAAACTGGGTGATCCTCGAAGCCTGTCGTCAGCTGCGGCAATGGCATCTGCAGGGCCATCCACACTGGTCGGTGGCGGTCAATCTCTCGGCATTACAGTTTGAACAGAGTAACCTGGTGGAAACCGTCACCGAGGCGCTGGCACGCCATGAGATCCCACCCGAGCTGCTGACGCTGGAGGTGACGGAAACCACCGCGATGCGCGATCCCGATGAGAGCGTCCGTATCCTGACCGAACTGACCACGCTCGGGGTCAAAGCCTCGATTGATGACTTTGGCACCGGCTATTCCAGCCTGCTCTATCTGAAACGCCTGCCGGCCAGCGAACTGAAGATTGATCGGGCGTTCGTCAATGAACTGCAGCATCAGAGCGAAGATGCCACGATTGTTTCAGCGATTGTGGCGCTGGCGCAGTCGCTACAATTGAAAGTGGTGGCAGAGGGCGTGGAAACAGCCGAGCAGCAGGCCTTTCTTACCAGCCTCGGCTGTAACACCCTGCAGGGCTATCTGCTGGGTAAACCGATCCCGCCTGACCGGGTCAATGAGCTGGCTAATTTTGTCGGCGATGAAAAAGTGGAGATGGGCGCGGCATTAACGCCCGACCAACCGCCGTTAGCGACAGAGATTGCGCCCGCCTGACGCCGTGCGGGCAAGATAAGTGGCAAGCCCGGCCTGTCATTAGCCGTCGTGCATGGTAAAGTCTCGCGGGTAGAAAAGGAGAGGCGACCCGTGGCGAAATACCAGCGATTGATGGATGAGATTCAGCAGCAGATAGAGGCCGGCATCTGGCTACCGGGCACCCGTTTACCCTCGCTGCGCCAGCAGGTTGCGCAGCAGGGACTCAGCCTGATGACCGTACTGCACGCCTATGAGTTGCTGGAGAGTCAGGGCTGGATCGTCTCAAGGCCACAGTCGGGTTACTACGTCGCGCCGCGCGCGCTGGCCTCCGCGCCGCTCAGCGTAACGATTAGCGAGCAGGTCGATATCAACGACTTTGTGTTTGATGTGCTGCAGGCGACCCGCGATCCCGCCATTGTCCCCTTTGGTTCCGCTTTTCCCGATCCCGCGCTGTTTCCGCAACGCCAGCTGATGCGCTCGCTGGCAAACGTCTCCCACCAGCTGACCCCCACCGATGCGTTACACAATCTGCCGCCCGGCAACGCCACCCTGCGACAACTGCTGGCGCAGCGCTATGCGCGTCAGGGCATTACCCTGTCGCCGGATGAAATCGTCATTACCAGCGGGGCGCTGGAAGCGCTTAATCTCAGCCTGCAGTCGTTAACCGAGCCGGGCGATTATGTGGTGATTGAGCAGCCGAGCTTTTATGGCGCGTTACAGGCAATTGAGCGGCTGAAGCTCAAGGCGCTGGCGATTCCGGTCGATGCGCAGAACGGCATCGATCTGGTGCAGCTGGAAGAGGCACTGCAGCGCTGGCCGGTTAAAGCGTGCTGGCTGATGACAACGTTACACAACCCGCTGGGCGTCACCTTATCCGCCGAGCGTAAGCAGCAGCTGGTAGCGCTGCTGGCGCGTTATCAGGTGCCGATGATTGAAGATGACGTCTACGCTGAACTCTGGTCAGGCGACACGCCGCCGCTGCCCGCCAAAGCCTGGGATCGTCAGGGGAATGTGTTGCACTGCGGCTCGTTTTCGAAGTCGCTGGTCGCGGGATTCCGCGTTGGCTGGGTGGCGGCCGGCCAGCATGCGCAGCGCATTCAGCGTCTGCAGCTGATGAGCACCTTATCGACCAGTGCGCCGATGCAGCTGGCGCTGGCCGATTTCCTCGCCACGCGACGTTACGATACCCACTTAAAACGGCTGCGGCAGATTCTGGCGAAACGCCAGCAGATGGTGCGGCAGGCGTTGCTGAAAGTATTGCCGGCGCAGGCGACGCTGAGCGAAGCGCGTGGCGGCTATTTCCTCTGGGTGACGCTGCCGGACAGCATCAATACTACGCAGTTGTATCAGCAGGCGCTGGCACAGGGGATCAGTATTGCACCAGGGCAGTTATTTTCGGCGGGGGAGCAGTTCAGTCACTGCTTTCGACTCAACACCGCCTGGCCGTGGGATACGCGGGCCGAGGCGGCGATTGAGACGCTGGGTAAGCTGATGGCGCAGGGTCAGACGCGCGCCGCTTCCTGATGGCCCCAGGTCAGGTAGTAGACATCATAAAAATCGACTTCGCCTTTTTGCGTCAGCAGGCGCTGAATGCCGCTTTTAACCCGCTCTGGCGTCTCCGGCAGCGACAGGATACGTGACACCGCCTGCTCGGGTACCGGCTGGACGTAATACCATTCGCCGTTGTAGCAGACGCGCAGATCGAGCGCATCGATATCTTCAAAACGGTATTTAGGATTGATATCCAGCAGCATCAAAAAGCTCATCACCAGCACAAACGCGGTGGCAAACCAGAAGGCGGGCCAGCCGAGCATCTCCGTAGTGAAAATCAGCGCAACACACAGGCCGTAGCACAGATACATCACCGCCCACAGGCCGGGATGGTTTTTCAGAAATGAGAGGCTGAAGCGCGGCCGATTGTCGCGACGTTCTTCGCGGTTAAGCGTAGCGATCTCATCGATCAGGATTTGTTTAATAGCGTCCATTTTTTTACCTCACTGTCATCTGTTAACGATTAGAACAGATAACAGTCAAGAATATCAGAAACAGATTTGTGCACTTTTTATATAACAGTTGCCGGCGCGATCGCGCTCACCGCCTGACATTTTACAACACTTTCGCTCAGTGATAACCACTATCATCAACCGCTGCAGGATCGGGTCGCGATATTGTTAACGACGCATTTGGCTTTAGTTAGCAATATCAGTTAATTATGTTAATTTTGTCGGCTGGCGCACATTGCATTGTGGCCCGGCTTTGCCACACTGATAAAAAAACCGGAGAACCTGTATGACTGTTCAATCCTCCAGTCTGATGTTGCTGATGTCGTTCGCCGCGGGCACCTTCTCTGCCGGAGCCTCTGACAACCCCCAGCACCTGATGCTCGCCAGCCCGTCGGGCGGTGTGCCAAACAACCCGTTACCCCTGATTATCTGGCCACGTGTGGTGCCGGATGAAGAAGAGGATATTGCGGCCTGGTTTGAAAAAACCTTTGGGCAACACGGCTGGCCGCCCGCCTGGCGCTACCCGATTTTCCCCTACACCCATTATCACCCGAATACGCACGAATTGCTGGGCGTGGCGGCAGGCTGGGCAGAAGTGCTGTTTGGCGGCGACAGCGGCCGGATGGTGACGCTGCGTGCCGGTGATGCGGTCCTGATCCCGGCGGGCGTCGGCCACCGGCAGGTCAGCGCCAGCGAAGATTTTCTGGTCGTCGGCGCTTATCCGCAGGGCATGTCACCGGAAACGCTGCGCGATGAGCCCGCTAAGCTGAAAACGTCGCAGGCGCAGATCAAAAAGGTTCCGCTGCCGCATCAGGACCCGTTTACCGGCAAAGCGGGCGCAATGACCGATATCTGGCAGCCGATTGCCGCGCTGACCTCTCAGCAGTAAACCCGAACGCGTTCGCCCGGCTTGTCGCGGCCTGACGGTATTGCGCGACGATTGAGCCCGGCTGTCACCGGGCTGTCATCAAACTGTCGTAGCGTTTTGCCCAGAACGTAAACGGCAGGGGCAGAATGAGATGGCGGCAATTTCGTTAACCGGGCTGCACAAAGCCTTCGGGGCGCAGCCGGTACTGGACGCGATTTCGTTACAGATTAAGCAGGGCGAATTTGTCGCCGTTCTCGGGCCATCGGGCTGTGGCAAAACCACCTTGCTGCGCCTGCTGGCCGGTTTTGAAACCCTCGACAGCGGTGAAATCCGTATTGGCGATCGGCAGGTCGCCGCAGACGGGCTGCATCTGCCACCGGAAGCGCGCAATCTCGGCGTGGTATTTCAGTTGTGGCCGCATATGACGGTGGCGGAAAACGTCGCCTACAGCCTGAAGGTCAACGGTGTGGCACGAGCAGAACGTCTGCTGCGCACCACCCAGGCCCTGACGCTGGTCGGGCTGGATCGCTTCGCCGACCGCCGGCCAGCCGATCTCTCTGGCGG
>NZ_MLFN01000021.1 GCF_002095315.1 Pantoea conspicua | reverse complement strand
CTAATCCGGTACCGCCGTCACCAGCACGGCCAGCACGGTACGTCCGGGCAGCGCGGTGAGCCGCAACGACACGGTGATCGTGGCGATTGATGCCGGACACGGCGGTCAGGATCCCGGCGCTATCGGGCAGCGCGGGCTGAAAGAGAAAAATGTCACCATCGCCATCGCCCGTAAGCTGCGGGTGCTGCTGAATAATGACCCGATGTTCAAAGGTGTACTGACCCGTGATGGCGACTATTTTATTTCAGTGATGGGCCGTTCCGACGTGGCGCGTAAAGCCAACGCCAACGTGCTGGTCTCGATTCACGCCGACGCCGCGCCAAGCCATGCGGCGACCGGTGCGTCGGTCTGGGTGCTGTCAAACCGTCGCGCCAACAGTGAGATGGCTAACTGGCTGGAGCAGAAAGAGAAGCAGTCTGAACTGCTGGGCGGCGCAGGCGATCTGCTGGCGAACAGCCAGGCGGACCCTTATCTCAGCCAGGCAGTGCTCGACCTGCAGTTTGGTCATTCACAGCGCGTAGGTTATGACATCGCCCAGAAAGTGCTGCAGCAGCTACGTGGCGTCACCTCGCTGCATAAACGCTTACCTGAGCATGCCAGCCTTGGCGTGCTGCGTTCGCCGGATATTCCTTCGCTGTTGGTGGAAACCGGCTTCATCAGTAATTCCTCGGAGGAGCGACTGCTTGGCAGTAGCGCACACCAGGATAAGATTGCGCAGTCGATCTATAAAGGTCTGCGCACTTATTTCCTGGCGCACCCGCTGCAATCCATCCCAAAGGAGGAAAACCGGCCGCTGGGCTCGTCGCCAGCGGTTAATGTTGCCAGCAATCCGGCGACCGGCGTGACGCAATATACCGGTGCGATCCAGCGTCATACGGTGACGCGCGGTGAGACGCTCTCTGGCATTGCCGCGAAGTATGGCGTCAGCATGGCGACCCTGCGTGAGATGAATACTCTGAAGCGGGACGTGGTGTGGGTTGGACAACGTCTTAAAGTCCCGGCCAGCGCAGCAGTCAGCCGCACGACGCGTGCCACTACACGCGGCGTAGTCCGGCATAAAGTGGTCCGCGGCGATTCTCTGACCGGCATTGCCGCCCACTATGGCGTCAGTCCGAAAGCGATAATGCAGACCAATAATCTGAAGTCGACCAACGTAATGTTGGGGCAGAACCTGAAAATTCCTGCATCCTGATTGTTCGCCCGGCCACAGCGCCGGGCTGTCAGCTAAAAGGATATCCATCATGCCGATACAAATTTTACCGCCGCAGCTGGCGAACCAGATTGCGGCGGGTGAAGTGGTCGAGCGTCCTGCATCGGTTGTGAAAGAGCTGGTGGAAAACAGCCTTGATGCTGGCGCAACGCGCATTGATGTTGAGATTGAAAAGGGCGGTGCGAAGCTGATTCGTATCCGTGACAACGGGTGCGGTATCGTAAAAAGTGAACTGGCGATGGCGCTGGCCCGTCACGCCACCAGCAAAATTGCCTCACTGGATGACCTGGAGGCGATCATGAGCCTCGGTTTTCGTGGTGAAGCGCTGGCCAGTATCAGCTCGGTCGCTCGTCTGACCCTGACCTCACGCACCGCCGATCAGACCGAAGCCTGGCAGGCCTACGCTGAAGGGCGCGATATGGCTGTCACGGTCAAGCCGGCAGCCCATCCGTGCGGCACCACGCTGGAAGTGCTGGATCTGTTTTACAACACCCCGCGCGCCGTAAATTCATGCGTACTGAAAAACCGAATTCGGTCACATTGACGAAGTGATTCGCCGCATTGCGCTGGCCCGCTTCGACGTCGCTATCTCGCTCAGCCATAATGGCAAAATGATGCGTCAGTATCGGGCGGTGAGTGATGAGAGTCAGCGCGAACGGCGCCTGGCGGCTATCTGTGGCGTGACCTTTATGCAGCATGCGTTACGCATCGAGTGGCAGCACGACGATCTGTCGCTGCGCGGCTGGGTAGCCGATCCCACCGGTTCACGTCAGGTCAGCGACCTGCAATATTGCTACGTAAACGGCCGCATGATGCGGGACAAGCTGATCAATCACGCTATCCGCCAGGCTTTCCAGACCCAGCTGCAGGAGGATCAGCAGCCCGCCTATGTACTTTATCTGGAAATCGATCCGCATCAGGTGGATGTTAACGTCCATCCGGCTAAACATGAGGTGCGGTTTCATCAGTCGCGGCTGGTGCATGATTTTATCTATCAGGGCGTGATGAGTGTTTTGCAGGCCAGTGCCACACCCGCCCTGCCAACGCTGCAGGCTGAAGAGCCCACGCCGCGCTGGCAGCCGGAGAACCGGCAGGCCGCCGGTGGCAACCATTTCTCACAGCCCAGCGCGCGTCGCAGCGAGTCAACGCCCGCCGCCGCACCCGCCTGGCAGAACAAAGAGAATAGCTATCGTCAGCGGGAAGGGGCGGTTTATCAGCAGTTGCTGAAAACCCCCGCCAGCGGCGCGCCACCGGCAAAGCAGGCTGAACCTGCGCCGCGTCCCGTCGCTAAAGAGTCACCGCTGGCGGCACATGCTCAGAGTTTTGGCCGGGTACTGACGGTACTGCATCACCACTATGCACTGCTGGAGCAGGATCAGCGATTGTTGCTGATGGCGTTGCCGGTGGCGGCGCGCTGGTTAAAACAGGCACAACTGCAACCCGGCGAGGCGGGATTAAAACCGCAGCCGTTACTGATTCCGGTACGGCTTAAAATTGCGCAGACAGAGCGGCAGGCGGCGCAGGAAAACAGCAGTCTGCTCAGTCAGATGGGCATTGATTTGCAGCTGGAGGGGGACCATGTGACCCTGCGCGCGGTTCCTTTACCGTTACGAACACAAAATTTACAAATCTTGATTCCTGAACTGTTAGGCTATCTCGCCCGGCAGCAGGATAACTCTGCGACGCACCTGGCCCAGTGGCTGGCGCGGCGTCAGGATGCAGAGTCATCTGACTGGAATCACTCACAGGCGATTAATCTGCTGGCTGAGCTCGAAAGGCTCTGTCCGCAGTTACTGAAATCGCCGCCTTCAGGTCTGTTACAGGCCATTGAGATTGAGAGCGCGATTGACGCGTTGAAGCATGAGTGAACGAAACCAGGCTGGCCGGCCAAAGGCTATTTTTTTGATGGGACCCACGGCATCTGGTAAGACTGCCTTAGCAATTGAGCTACGTAAGCAGTTGCCAGTGGAACTAATCAGCGTAGATTCTGCCTTAATCTATCGTCAGATGGATATTGGCACGGCGAAACCGTCGGCTGAAGAGTTAGCAGTGGCACCCCATCGTTTGCTGGACATACGCGATCCCGCGGAAGCCTATTCGGCGGCGGAGTTTCGACGCGATGCGTTAGCAGAAATGGCGGATATCGTTCAGGCCGGACGAATTCCGTTGCTTGTTGGTGGAACCATGCTCTACTTCAAGGCGTTACTTGAGGGATTGTCGCCGTTGCCCTCGGCCGATCCTGAGGTTCGTCAGCGGATAGAGCAAACGGCGCGTGAAAAAGGCTGGGACGCTTTACACCGCCAGCTGTGTGAAATCGACCCGGTTGCCGGCAGTCGTATTCATCCGAATGATCCGCAGAGACTTTCGCGAGCACTGGAAGTTTTTTTTATTTCGGGTAAAACTTTAACGGAACTGACAAAAACTTCCGGCGAAGCGTTACCCTACGACGTGTACCAGTTTGCCATCGCCCCCGCGAGCCGTGAACTGTTACACCAGCGCATCGCGTTGCGTTTTGAGCAGATGTTGGCGTCAGGATTTGAAGCGGAGTCTCGGGCCCTGTTTGCACGAGGTGATTTGCATACGGACATGCCTTCCATTCGTTGTGTGGGTTATCGCCAGATGTGGTCTTATTTATCGGGCGAAATCGATTATGACGAGATGGTTTATCGGGGAATTTGCGCAACCCGGCAACTTGCTAAGCGTCAAATCACCTGGTTACGCGGCTGGGAAAATGTTCACTGGTTAGACAGTGACGAGCCCCAACTGGCGCGTGACAGGGTGTTACAGGTTCTTAGTGCGAAGCATGGGTGATTGTGTACAATTGACTGGTTATCGTGCGCAAATTTTTACGCAGTTTTTTCAGAACCATAGGTTCTACAAGCAACAAACAACAAGCATATAAGGAAAAGATAGAATGGCTAAGGGGCAATCATTACAAGACCCGTTTTTGAACGCACTGCGTCGTGAACGTGTTCCGGTTTCGATTTATTTGGTTAACGGTATCAAACTGCAGGGTCAGATTGAGTCATTTGATCAATTTGTAATTTTGCTGAAAAACACGGTAAGTCAGATGGTTTATAAACACGCCATTTCTACCGTTGTTCCTTCGCGCCCGGTTTCACACCATAGTAATAATACCGGTGGTGGCGGCAGCAACAATTACCATCATGGCGGCAGCAACACATCTGCGCAGCCACAGCCACAACAAGACGGTGATAACGCAGAGTAACGCGTCGCCGTACAGCCAGGATCGGAGAGCACAACTGGTTTTCCGTCCTGGTCTTTTATTTTAGCGAGGTTATAGCTTGTTTGACCGTTATGATGCCGGTGAGCAGGCCGTACTGGTACACATCTGGTTCTCCCAAGACAAAGAAGTAGAAGATTTACAGGAGTTTGAAACCCTGGTCTCTTCTGCTGGCGTTGAGGCGCTGCAAGTGATCACTGGCAGCCGCAAAGCGCCACATCCCAAGTATTTTGTCGGTGAAGGAAAGGCCGTTGAAATTGCCGATGCGGTAAAAACAACAGGAGCATCGGTCGTGTTATTCGATCATGCCCTTACGCCCGCTCAGGAAAGAAACCTTGAGCGCCTGTGCGAATGCCGGGTGATCGATCGTACCGGCTTAATTCTTGATATCTTCGCCCAACGCGCACGCACCCATGAAGGTAAATTGCAGGTTGAGCTGGCACAGCTACGCCATCTTGCCACACGTCTGGTGCGCGGCTGGACTCACCTTGAACGTCAGAAAGGCGGGATCGGCTTACGCGGTCCGGGTGAAACGCAGCTAGAAACTGACCGCCGCTTGTTGCGCGGGCGTATCAGCCAGATTTTATCCCGCCTCGAACGGGTAGAGAAACAGCGTGAGCAGGGACGTCAGGCGCGAGCCAAAGCCGACGTGCCGACCGTGTCGCTGGTGGGGTATACCAACGCCGGTAAATCGACGCTGTTTAACGCGATGACCTCGGCCAACGTTTTTGCTGCCGATCAGCTATTTGCGACCCTGGATCCTACGCTGCGCCGCCTGAACGTCGCCGATGTCGGTGAAGTGGTGCTGGCGGATACGGTCGGCTTCATCCGTCATCTTCCTCACGATTTGGTTGCTGCGTTTAAAGCGACCCTGCAGGAGACGCGTCAGGCGACGCTGCTGCTGCATGTGATTGATGGTGCCGATGTACGCGTCACGGAAAATATTGAAGCCGTGGATACCGTACTGGAAGAGATCGAGGCGGACGAAATCCCCACCTTACTGGTGATGAACAAGATCGATATGCTCGATGGCTTTGAACCGCGCATCGATCGTAACGAAGAAAATCTGCCGATCCGCGTCTGGCTCTCAGCGCAGAGCGGCGCCGGCATTCCGTTGTTATGGCAGGCGCTCTCTGAACGGCTGTCGGGTGAAATTGCCCAGTATGAATTACGTCTGCCACCCGAAGCGGGGCGCTTGCGCAGCCGTTTCTACCAGTTGCAGGCGATTGAGAAAGAGTGGAATCAGGAAGACGGCAGTGTAGGATTGCAGATACGTATGCCTATTATTGAATGGCTGCGTTTATGTAAACAGGAACCGTCGCTGACCAGTTACATTGTTTGATATTGCCCAAACGCATTTACCTTAAAAATTGAAGATTGTCGCATTTTCGTTGCAGACCGGAATACGCAGGAATGACCCGAGTATTTCGGATTTCAGCAAGGCGGCAACTGAGTGCATCCCCGGGAGCTTACGCAGGTAAGTGACCGGGGTGAGCGAAGGCAGCCAACACCGCTGCAATCCGAAAGATGAAGGGTAAAAACCGCAAATACAATAAATGGAGTAGAGACATGGCGTGGAATCAGCCCGGAAATAACGGACAGGACCGCGACCCGTGGGGAAGCAGCAATAATCAAGGCGGCAACTCTGGGGGGAATAAAGGAGGACGGGAATCCGGGCCTCCCGATCTGGATGATATCTTCCGTAAGCTGAGCAAGAAGCTTGGTGGTCTGGGCGGTGGCAAACAGAACGATAACGGTCAGCGCGGCTCCGGCAGCGGCGGCAAAATTGTTGGCATTGTAGCCGTTGCGGCCGTCGTTATCTGGGCGGCAAGCGGTTTCTACACCATCAAAGAAGCGGAACGGGGCGTGGTGACGCGCTTTGGTAAGTTCAGTCATCTGGTTGAACCGGGTCTGAACTGGAAGCCAACTTTCATCGATCAGGTGCGTGCCGTTAACGTTGAAGCGGTGCGTGAACTGGCGGCGTCAGGCGTGATGCTGACCTCAGATGAAAACGTAGTGCGGGTTGAGATGAACGTCCAGTATCGGGTTACCGATCCGGAACGTTATCTGTTTGCCGTGACCAGTGCGGATGACAGTCTGCGTCAGGCCACCGACAGCGCACTGCGCGGCGTGATTGGGCGTTCCACCATGGACCGTATCCTGACCGAAGGCCGTACCGTGGTGCGTAGCGATACCCAGCGTGAAATAGACGAGACTATTCGTCCCTACAATATGGGCATCGCGGTACTGGACGTTAACTTCCAGGCGGCGCGTCCACCGGAAGAGGTGAAGTCAGCGTTTGATGACGCGATTGCTGCGCGTGAAAACCGTGAGCAGTACGTTCGTGAAGCTGAAGCCTACGCCAATGAAGTTCAGCCGCGTGCTAACGGCCAGGCGCAGCGTATTCTGGAAGAAGCCCGCGCTTATAAAGAGCGTACGGTTCTGGAAGCGCAGGGTGAAGTGGCACGGTTTGCCAAGATTCTGCCTGAGTATAAAGCGGCACCGGAAATTACCAAAGAGCGTCTCTATATCGAGACCATGGAACGTGTGTTAAGCCATACGCGTAAAGTACTGGTTAACGATCGGGGCAATAACCTGATGGTGCTGCCGCTCGATCAACTGATGCGTGGCGGTGAGGCTTCATCCGGCAAGAACGGTCAGAAAGGTGGCAATGCCGCATCACAGCCTGCGCTCTCCGATCGCAGCGCCAGCCGCAGTGACACGTCGTCATACAGTCCGGACAGCATCATGGATCAGCGTCGGGCTAACGCTCTGCGCAACGACAGCCAGCGCGAAGGGAGAGAGTAATCGATGCGTAAGCCAATCATAGTATTAATCATTATCGTGCTGGTGGCGCTCTATGCCTCGCTGTTTGTGGTGCAGGAAGGCCAGCGTGGCATTGTACTGCGCTTCGGTAAAGTGCTGCGCGATAATGAAAACAAACCGCAGGTATTTGAACCGGGTCTGCATTTCAAAATTCCTTTCCTGGAAACGGTGAAAACGCTGGATGCCCGTATTCAGACCATGGACAACCAGGCCGATCGCTTCGTCACTAAAGAGAAGAAAGATCTGATCGTCGATTCCTACATCAAATGGCGTATCAGCGACTTCAGTCGTTACTACCTGGCCACCGGCGGCGGCGATGTTTCTCAGGCGGAAGTACTGCTGAAACGTAAGTTCAGTGACCGTCTGCGTTCTGAAATGGGCCGTCTGGATGTGAAAGATATCGTGACCGACTCTCGTGGTCGTCTGACCACTGACGTTCGTGATGCGCTGAATACCGGTAGTGCGGGCAACGATGATGAAATCGCGACGCCAGCCGCTGACGATGCGATCGCCAGTGCAGCCGCGCGTGTCGAGCGTGAAACCAACAGCAGCGAACCGGCTCCCAACCCGAACAGCATGGCGGCGTTAGGAATTCAGGTGGTGGATGTGCGCATTAAGCAGATCAACCTGCCGACCGAAGTTTCTGATGCGATCTTCAACCGTATGCGTGCTGAACGTGAAGCGGTGGCGCGTAGCCAGCGTTCACAGGGTCAGGAAGAGGCAGAAAAACTGCGCGCCCAGGCGGATTATCAGGTGACGCGTACGCTGGCCGAAGCCCAGCGTGAGGCGCTGATTACCCGCGGTGACGGTGATGCGGAAACGGCGCGACTGTTTGCCGCGGCATTCAGTCAGGACCCGGACTTCTACGCCTTTATTCGTAGCCTGCGTGCTTATGAAAACAGCTTTAATAACAATCAGGATGTGATGGTGTTAAGCCCGGATAGCGACTTCTTCCGATATATGAAGGCGCCCTCTAACGCGACACGTTAAGAACTGATATAACCTACAGGCCGACAATGTTGTCGGCCTTTTTTTTGGGTATCAGTATGAAAACAAGCATCTGGATGGCACTGGCGCTGGTGTTAGTGCTGGAGGGGTTGGGACCGATGTTCATGCCGCGCGCCTGGCGCCGGATGATACAGGCCATGACGCAGCTGCCCGATCGCCTGTTGCACCGTTTTGGCGGTGGTCTGGTGGTGGCGGGAATGGTGATCTATTGCATGCTCAGCCTGCACGGTAATCTCTGACACCTGGCTGACGGCGCATAAATTGTGCCTGTCGCCTCCGTTTTCCCCAATATGTTGTAGTGTTCAAAATGCTGGCAAAAAAAGCGCGCAATCGTATGCTAAAAGTGCTGAAAACCACCGGATCTGATGGTAGAATCCTTTTTTAAGCAATCGGTGATTTTGAGAAATGGGTAAGAACGTCGTCGTACTGGGCACCCAATGGGGTGACGAAGGTAAAGGTAAGATTGTAGACCTTCTGACTGAACGCGCGAATTACGTTGTGCGTTATCAAGGCGGCCACAATGCGGGCCACACGCTTGTCATCAACGGTGAAAAAACCGTCCTCCACCTGATCCCTTCTGGCATTCTGCGCGATAACGTCACCAGTATCATTGGTAACGGCGTAGTGCTCTCTCCTGAAGCCTTAATGAAAGAGATGAAAGGCCTCGAAGAGCGCGGGATTCCGGTACGCGAACGTCTGCTGATTTCTGAAGCCTGCCCGTTGATTCTGCAGTATCACGTTGCGATGGACATGGCGCGCGAAAAAGCGCGTGGTGCCAGGGCGATTGGTACAACCGGCCGTGGTATTGGTCCTGCTTATGAAGATAAAGTCGCTCGCCGTGCGCTGCGCGTCAGCGATCTTTTCAACAAAGAGACCTTTGCCGGCAAGCTGAAAGAAGTGGTCGATTTCTACAACTTCCAGCTGGTGCATTACTACAAAGAGCAGGCCGTTGACTTCGATAAAGTACTGAGCGATGTCATGGCGATTGCCGATATCCTCACCAGCATGGTGGTTGACGTCTCTGAACTGCTGGATGGCGCGCGTAAGCGTGGCGATCTGATCATGTTCGAAGGCGCGCAGGGCACGCTGCTGGACATCGACCACGGTACCTATCCGTACGTCACCTCATCCAACACTACCGCAGGCGGCGTTGCGACCGGCTCAGGCATTGGCCCGCGCTATGTCGACTACGTACTGGGCATCGTGAAAGCGTACTCAACCCGCGTGGGTGCCGGTCCCTTCCCGACGGAACTGTTTGATGAAACCGGTGAGTTCCTCTGTGCGCAGGGTAACGAGTTCGGTGCCACCACCGGCCGTCGCCGTCGTACCGGCTGGCTGGATGCGGTTGCCGTGCGCCGTGCCGTGCAGATCAACTCACTGTCAGGTTTCTGCATGACCAAGCTGGATGTGCTGGATGGCCTGAAAGAGGTGAAAATCTGTGTCGCTTACCGGATGCCGGATGGCCGCGAAGTGACCACGACGCCACTGGCAGCAGAAAACTGGGAAGGCATTGAGCCGATCTACGAAACGCTGCCAGGCTGGAGCGAGACCACGTTTGGGGTGAAGACGCTGGAGGGCTTACCACAAGCCGCTCGCGACTATATCAAGCGTGTTGAAGATGTAACTGGCGTTCCGGTGGATATTATCTCAACCGGTCCGGACCGCAGTGAAACGATGATTCTGCGCGACCCGTTCGACGCATAATCACCCAGGCCGGACCCTGTCCGGCCTTTGTTTTCCACTCTGTGATGCCACTTATCCCCGCTTCGCTTGTCCAACTCAGTGCTGGCTGAAAAAAACGCACGGTCAATCAGACTCTGGTTTATCATCATAGCCATTCGCATGGCGATCCGATCTATTCCTGACATTAATCGCAAGCCGGGTTATGCGATGCCACTTATTGATGATTCACTGAGGTTACTGTGCAGCTGACGAGTTTTACTGACTATGGTTTACGGGCCCTGATTTATCTGGCTTCGTTGCCCGAAGGCCAACAGACCAACATCACTGAAGTGACCAACATTTACGGTGTGTCACGTAATCATATGGTCAAAATCATTAATCAACTGAGCCGGGCGGGCTATATCACAGCCACGCGCGGCAAAAATGGTGGCATTCGTCTGGGCATGCCAGCCAGCCAGATTGTGATTGGAGACGTTGTGCGTAAGATGGAACCGCTACAATTAGTGGACTGCGCATCCTGTTCGATCTCACCCGCCTGTCGCCTGAAGAAGGCGCTCCATGACGCGGTGCAGCGTTTCCTGCAGGAACTGGATAGCTACACGTTGGCGGATTTGGTTGAAGGAAACACCCAACTTTATGAAATCATATTGTCCGAACCGCCGGTGGCAATAAATACTCAATGACATCGGAGGAACCGCTATGTCAAAAGATCCTTTTCAGGATAGAGAAGCTGAAAAATACGAAAACCCTATTCCCAGCCGTGAATTTATTCTGGCGCTGTTAGAAAAACGTGAGAAACCGGCCAGCCGCGAAGAGCTGGCACAAGAGATGAACCTGCAGGAAGAGGAGCACATTGAGGCGCTGCGACGCCGCCTGCGCGCCATGGAGCGTGATGGTCAGCTGGTGTTCACCCGCCGTCAATGCTATGCCCTGCCTGAACGTCTGGATCTGCTGCGCGGGAAGGTCATCGGCCACCGTGACGGCTACGGCTTCTTACGGGCCGAAGGTCAGAAGGATGATCTCTACCTCTCCGCTGAACAGATGAAATTCTGTATGCACGGCGATGTCATTCTGGCTCAGCCGCTAGGTGCCGATCGCAAAGGCCGCCGCGAAGCGCGCGTGGTCCGGGTACAGGAACCGCGCAATAACCAGATTGTTGGCCGCTACTTCACCGATGCCGGTGCTGGCTTTGTGGTGCCGGACGACAGCCGCCTGAGCTTTGACATCCTGATTCCGCCGGAAGAGACGATGAATGCCCGCATGGGCTCGGTAGTGGTGGTGGAGCTCGTTCAGCGCCCCACCCGTCGCAGCAAAGCAATCGGTAAAGTGGCTGAAATTCTTGGCGATGACATGGGCACCAGCCTGGCCGTCGATATGGCGCTGCGCACTCATGAAATTCCTCACAGCTGGCCACCCGAGGTCGAAGCGCAGGTCAGCACGCTGAAGGAAGAGGTGCCAGAAGAGGCGAAGAAAGGACGTGTCGATTTACGTAAGTTGCCGCTGGTCACCATTGATGGCGAAGATGCTCGTGACTTCGATGATGCGGTCTACTGCGAGAAAAAACGCGGTGGCGGATGGCGCCTGTGGGTGGCGATTGCGGATGTGAGCTATTACGTTCGTCCGGGTACACCGCTGGATAACGAAGCGCACCAGCGCGGCACTTCCGTTTACTTCCCGTCTCAGGTGGTCCCGATGCTGCCGGAAGTACTGTCGAACGGCTTATGTTCGCTCAACCCGCAGGTCGATCGCCTGTGTATGGTGTGCGAAATGACCGTTTCGACCAAAGGTAAACTCACCGGCTTCAAGCACTACGAAGCGGTAATGAACTCACATGCGCGCCTGACTTACAACAAAGTCTGGAATATTCTGCAGGGCGATAAAGAGCTGCGTCAGCAATATGCGCCGCTGGTCAAAGACCTTGAAGAGCTACACAACCTCTATCAGGCGCTGGAAACGGCACGGGAAGAGCGAGGCGGTATCTCGTTCGAAACCGAAGAAGCGAAGTTCATCTTTAACGCTGAGCGCCGGATTGAGCGGGTTGAGCGCGTCTCACGTAATGACGCCCACAAGCTGATCGAAGAGTGCATGATTCTGGCGAACATCGCCTCGGCACGCTTCGTTGAGAAGAATGAGGAGCCGGCGCTGTTCCGCGATCACGATCGCCCGACCGACGAAAGCATCAAGAGTTTCCGTACCGTGCTCAACGAGCTGGGGCTGAGTCTGCCCGGCGGCAACAAACCGCAGCCTGTCGATTATGCGGCGCTGCTGAAGCAGGTGGCCGATCGCCCTGATGCGGAAATGCTACAAACCATGCTGCTGCGTTCGATGAAGCAGGCGGTGTATGACCCGGAAAACCGCGGTCACTTTGGTCTGGCACTCTCGTCATATGCTCACTTTACCTCGCCAATCCGCCGCTACCCGGATCTGACGCTGCACCGCGCCATCAAGTATCTGCTGGCTAAAGAGCAGGATGAAGGTAAAGGTCTGGTACAACGCGCCATGAAATACCTGAGGCCAAAAGATCGCAGCGTAGCCAAAGATCTGACTACAGCGACCGGTGGCTATCACTACGACATGCCTGAGATGCTACAGCTGGGGCTGCACTGCTCAATGACCGAGCGCCGTGCCGATGAGGCGACGCGTGACGTTGCCGACTGGCTGAAGTGTGACTTTATGCAGGATCAGGTCGGTAACCTGTTCAATGGCGTGATCTCCAGCGTCACCGGCTTTGGCTTCTTTGTTCGATTGAGCGATCTGTTCATTGATGGCCTGGTGCATGTCTCGACGCTCGACAACGACTACTACCGTTTCGATCCGGTGGGTCAGCGCCTGATTGGTGAATCTGGCGGTCGTACCTATCGTCTTGGCGATATTGTGGAAGTGCGAGTGGAAGCGGTCCATATGGACGAGCGTAAAATCGACTTCGCCCTGGTCTCCAGCCAGCGTCAGGTGCGCGGAGAAGGAAAAACCGAGCGCGATCGGGCGAAGCGTGATGGCAAACCGCCGTCAAAACGTCGCCGTGAGGTGAGCAAGAAATCTAATTTCGAGCCAGACTCGGCGTTCCGCGGTGATAAGTCCCGACCGGCGGCAGCAAATAGCGAGAAAAAAAGTAAAAACGTCTCGGAAAAAAGCCGTAAAATCGCCGCCGCCACGCGGGCGAAGCGCGCCAGCAAAAAAGCGCAAACTGACTGATGCGCCTATCCGCCCTTTCTCCTGCGGGAAAGGGCGGTAATTTATTCATTTCCAAACACTGAGCAGATCGATGAGCGAAATTATTTTTGGTATCCATGCCGTGCAGGCGCTGCTGGAACGTGACCCACAACGTTTCCAGCAAGTCTTTATCCTTAAAGGCCGTGACGATCGTCGCCTGCAACCTCTGATCGCCGCACTGGAAGCTCAGGGGATCGTGATCCAGCTGGCGGAGCGCAAGTGGCTGGATAGCCAGGTAGAAGGCGGTGTGCATCAGGGTATTGTGGCGCAGGTTAAACCGGGTCGTCAGTATCAGGAAGGCGATCTGCCGGACCTGCTGCAAAGCCTGGATAAACCGTTTCTGCTGGTACTGGACGGCGTCACCGATCCACACAACCTGGGTGCCTGTCTGCGCAGCGCTGACGCGGCGGGCGTCAATGCGGTGATTGTGCCAAAAGATCGTTCCGCTCCGCTGAACGCGACGGCCAAAAAAGTGGCCAGCGGCGCGGCAGAAAACGTGCCGTTGATCCGCGTCACTAACCTGGCCCGTACACTGCGCCTGTTGCAGGAGTACAACATCTGGGTGGTCGGTACCGCCGGCGAAGCGGATCACACCGTTTATCAGAGTAAGATGACCGGCCCGATGGCGCTGGTGATGGGTGCCGAAGGTGAAGGAATGCGTCGGCTGACGCGGGAACACTGCGATGAGTTGATCAGCATTCCGATGGCGGGCAGCGTCTCTTCGCTCAACGTCTCGGTCGCGACCGGCGTATGCCTGTTTGAAGCGGTGCGCCAGCGCAACGCCTGATCCCGATGTGATCCTCGCCACAAATTAGTTTCTGTACCAGGCATAACTGCGCGTCATTCGTATATACCCAAAGGATTTCGGGTTGCATTGAGGCGGCAAGAGAACGAATCCCGATGAGCTTACATGAGTAAGTGACTCGGGTGAGTGAACGCAGCCAACAAAAATGCAGCTTGAAAGACGACGGGTATACTTACTGAGTGACATCCGCGAGGAGTGGTTATGACCTGGACAACACACACCGTTTTTAATCAGCCCCATCCTCTCAGCAACAGCAATCTTTTCCTTTCCGATACGCCGCTGAGCGACGCACTACAGCGCGAGGGCGCAGAGTGGGATCGTGAATGGCTGGCCTCGGTCGGCCTGCAGCTGGGCAGTGCCGAATCGCTGGAGCTGGGCCGCCTGGCCAACGCCGAACCGCCTGAACTGTTGCGCTACGATGCGCGCGGTGTACGGCTCGATGAAGTGCGATTTCACCCCGCCTGGCATCTGCTGATGCAGGGTGTCTGCGCCAGTCGTCTGCACAACCTCAGCTGGCAACCGACGGTACGCGAATATGCCAGCGTAGCGCGGGCCGCCCGTTTTATTCTGCATGCCCAGGTGGAAGCGGGCACGCTCTGTCCGGTCACCATGACACACGCGGCAATTCCGCTGCTGCAAGCTTACCTGCCTGCCGCGTTCGAAGGCTGGCTCGATCCGCTGCTCAGTGACCGTTATGACACCCATGCGCAGCCCGGCGATCAAAAGCGCGGACTGCTGATCGGCATGGGCATGACAGAAAAACAGGGCGGCAGCGATCTGCTCACCAGTACCACCCGCGCGGAGCCGCTGGGCGCACGCGGCCCCGGTGAAATGTACCGTCTTACCGGTCATAAGTGGTTTTTCTCAGTGCCGCAAAGCGATGCGCATCTGGTGCTGGCCCAGACGCCCGCCGGCCTGAGCTGCTTCTTCCTGCCGCGCCTGCTACCGGACGGTAGCCGCAATGCGATCCTGATCGAGCGGCTGAAAGATAAGCTCGGTAACCGATCTAACGCCAGTAGCGAGGTGGAATTTCGCGACGCCACCGGCTGGCTGCTGGGGGAAGAGGGCGAAGGCGTCCGATTGATCCTGAAAATGGGCGGTATGACGCGATTTGACTGCGCGCTTGGCAGCCACGGTCAGATGCGCCGCGCCTTTTCCGTTGCGCTCTATCATGCGCATCAGCGCCAGGTGTTGGGTAAAAATCTGGTGGATCAGCCGCTGATGCGTCAGGTGCTGGCGCAGCAGGCGCTGCAGCTGGAAGGACAGACTGCGCTACTGATGCGGCTGGCACGCGCCTGGTCGCAGCCAGCACAACCGCATGAGGTTGCCTTTGCCCGTCTGGTTACGCCGGCGGCGAAGTACCTGATATGCAAAGCGGGTGCGCCATTTGTGGCGGAATCGATGGAGGTATTAGGCGGCATCGGCTACTGCGAAGCGAGCGAACTGCCGCGCTTGTACCGCGATATTCCGGTCAATAGCATCTGGGAAGGTTCGGGCAACGTGATCTGCCTTGACGTGTTGCGCGTGCTTTCCCGACAGGGCGATGTGGCAGAGATGCTCAGCCAGGAGTTTGAGGCAGTCAAAGGCAGCAATCGCCATTTCGACGCGCGCTGGCGTCAGTTGCGGTTGCGACTCAACAAAATGCCGGAGGCGCAGGCGCGGGAACTGACCCGCAGCCTGCTGCTGCTGGCGACCGGCGCACAGCTGCTGAAATATGCCGAGCCGCCGCTGGCGGATGCCTGGTGCCGGCAATGGCTCGATCAGCGCGGCGCACGCCCACTGGATGCCGCGCTGGCCGACCGCTTACTGGCTCGCGCCTGCGGTGGGTGAAGCACCATACAGAATTGCGCTGGCGTACCATAAGCCAGGCATCACCGTTTCACTCAGCGCCACAATCTGATAATAAGTCGCACCGGCCTGATTGGCGCGTGCGGCCACGGCGCGCTGCGCATCATCCGGCGAGCCGTGAACGTTAACGGTGATATTGCCCAGCTTCGGCAAAGAGGTACTCTGCGCCCGTGAAATTTCCTGCGCCTGTTGAGTCGGCGCGGGCGGCGCTTTTGGGGTTGTCTGAAACGCAGAACAGCCTGCCAGTGACAGGCTTAACACCAGTAAGTAAGCGAAACGCATAGGAAAACCCTCATTCAGGACGAAGCATTAAGTGTACGCCATCGTCCCGAATGACGTCAGGATTTGAGGTTAAAAACACTCACCAGCTGGGTCAGATGATGGCCTTTATCACTCAGATTCTGGGCGCTATTTTCCGCCTGTGCCACCAGTTCACTGTTCTGATGCGTGGCCTGACTGATCTGGTTCATCGCCAGATTAACCTGCCCAATGCCGGCAGCCTGCTGCTGTGCCGCCACGTTGATCTCACCCATCAGCGCCTGTACCTGCTCGATATGGGTCACGATGTGACTCATCGCGTCGCGTGTCTGCTCAGATAACAGATGGCCTTCCGCCACGTTGCCGATTGAGGTGGCGATCAGCCCATCAATCTCTTTCGCGGCCTGAGCAGATCGCTGCGCCAGCGCCCGTACTTCGGCCGCTACCACCGCAAACCCGCGCCCCTGTTCACCGGCGCGCGCCGCTTCCACCGCGGCATTCAGCGCCAGAATATTGGTCTGGAAGGCGATTGATTCGATCACATGGGTGATATCAGCAATGCTCTGGGAAGAGACCTTTATCGCTGACATGGTGTTCACTGAACGCACCACGGTCTGACTGCCATGGCTGACAATATCGCTGGCTTCGGCGACCAGCGACATCGCCTGACGCAGGCTGTCGGCGGTATGTTCGACCGTTGCGCCAAACTGTTCCATGCTGGCGGAGGTCTGCTCCACGCTGCTGGCCTGACGACCAATCTGTTCACTGATGTTGTGGCTGCTGGCGGCGATAGTATCGGTGCCGTCGCTGATCTCCTGCGCGGCGCTGCGCACCTGACCTACGATCTTCTCCAGACCATCGCCGATGCCGTTAATGGCATTAATCAGCTGGCCCACTTCGTCACGTCGTGAGGTATCCAGATGCACCTGCAAATTACCGGCGGCATACTGCTGCGCCAGATGAATCACCTGCTGCAGCGGACGGGTAATTGCCCGGCGGCTGTACCAGACAAACCCCAGCGCAAACACCACCACCAGCGCCAGACCGGTGAGCAGGAACAGGTTACGGCTGTGGGTAATCGGGGCCAGCAGACTGGCGCGGTTAACCTCGCCGACAATCACCCAGTTCCAGCCCGGTAACTGCTGCCAGGCGAGCATCCGGGTTTCACCGTCGATTTCCACCTGCTCTATCCCCTGAGGCTGAGTCAGCAGTGGCTGTTGCACCGACTGATCCCAGGCCGGCAGTTTGCCCTCGTTTTGCTGAGCAAACAGATACTGGCCCTGCGCGCTGCCTGGCGCGCCGTTAATCACATAAAAATGGCCGCTGTCGCCCAGCCGACGCGCGAGGATTTTTTCACGCATCAACGTATATTGCTGATCGATACCGACCCCGACAAACAGAATGGCGACTACCGTGCCGCTGGCATCTTTAACCGGCTGATACTGCGTGATATAGCGATGACCAAACAGCGTCGCCAGGCCGCGATAGACATGGCCCTGGTGGACGTTTTTCCAGGCTGCGCTGGCGCGATCGAGCTGGGTGCCGATGGCGCGACTGCCATCCTGCTTTTTCAGTGAGGTGGAGATGCGGATAAAGTCATCGCCGTCACGCACGAAAATGGTGGCGACCGCGGCGGTGCGCTCGGTGAAATCGTCCACTGCTGTCTGATCAAGGTTGAGCGTCTTTAATCCGGCGCGCAGCACCGGCGTTGAGAAGCTGCCGACCTGCACGCGCGTCGTCTCATCCAGGCTAAAGCGCTTAGGCAGAAAGCTGGTAAACAGATTGGTGTAGTTACTCACCTCTTCGGAAAGCGTGGCGTTGAACATGGTCGCCATTTCGCTGATGCCCTGCACCTGATTGTGCATATCATCAATCGCGAGTTTTTCCAGCTGGTGCGAGGCGGTCTGGCTCTGAGTGAGCGTCAGAACCAGCAACAAGAGCGCTACGCTGAGAGACGTCAGTACAGACAGCTTAACTCCAAGACTCAGGCCGCTGAGAGAGAGCCGCTTCATAAATTACCTTTGATCGCATTAGGGAGATATCGGATCAACGGCAGAAGCGTGGAAAAGTTTAGCACGAAAGTTTACGGCAGAGAGTGGTGGACCGGTTCGCAAATTCAGTGGCAGACCGTACACTGATCACGCACGTCTTGACCCTCTTCAGGAGATAACATGATCGAACTCACCACGGAAACGCTGGCCGGTATTGAGTGTCTGCACGCCGCGCCTGCCGGTCAGCGCCGTAACCAACTGCCGACCGTGCTGTTTTATCACGGCTTCACCTCTTCGAAAGAGGTCTATGCCTATTTCGCCGTCGCCTTAGCTCAGGCTGGCTTCCGGGCGGTGATGCCGGATGCGGATCTGCATGGCGCGCGCGATCACGGGGACGCCGAAAGCCGTCTGCGCTGCTTCTGGGACATTATTAAAACCAGTATTGATGAGCTGCCGCAGCTGGAAGCCGCACTGCGAGCTGACGATCTGATCGCCGGAGAACGGTTTGCGGTGGCAGGCGCCTCAATGGGAGGCATGACGGCGCTGGGCGCGATGGCGCGCTATCCGCAGATCCACAGTGTCGCCTGCATGATGGGGTCCGGCTACTTTATGCAGCTCAGCCAGACGCTGTTCCCGCCGCTGGTGGTGCGCTCGCCGGAACAGCAGATCGAGTTTGATGCCCGGATGGCGCCGCTGGCGGAGTACGATCCCAGCATCCGGCTGGAAACGCTGGCCAACCGACCCCTGCTGCTGTGGCACGGCGAAGCTGATGAGGTGGTGCCGTTTGCCGAGAGCGCGCGGCTGGAAGCGGCGCTGCGCAGCCAGGGATTAGCACACCATCTGACCTCACTGTCGGAAAAGCAGATTGGACATAAGATCACACCGTCAGGCCTGACGGCGCTGGTTAACTTCTTTAAACATCAGCTATAAAACATCCGTTATAAAAAGGGCGGATTGATGCAATCCGCCCATTATCTGCCCCGATTACTACGGGGCAGCAAACCGTTCTGCCGGTCGGGCCGGCGTGCTGACCGGGCTTTTCTCCGGTGCATCCAGTCGATTCACATAGACATAACCCGATGCCGCTCTGCTGCTGTGACTTCTCATCTGCTGCGCACAGTCAGCATTGCTGGCAAGAGCGGGGAGAGACAGGAAGAGACCCAGTAAAGTGGCGATGACGTACCTTTTCATGGCCGACTCCTCACTTCAGGGAACACACTCTGTTAGACGCTGATAAGCCAAACCGTAACGTCTGCATTAAGTTTAGCGACTGCTGATATTATCGCCAGATCCTCCGCCTGAACCTCTTTGTCAGCATTTTTGAACAATGGCTGCTTAACAGATTGTATCGCTGTGATTAGCACGAAAAGCCACCCTATCTGGCACGCCACATCAGATTTGTTGAAATGTGCGCTTGAGTTTAGCGCCCGCCGCCAGTATGATTACGCGTCAATTTTTCAGCCGCATTCTCAGGCTGTGTCCCACAAGTGCTCGCCTTAACGAACCTTTGTGGGACACAGCCTATAACGTTCCTTGCTTCCATGGGCCGCGGTTGACCCCGACAGGAGGCTGAATAATCCGTAAGGAGCAATTTCGATGCGTCATTACGAAATCGTATTTATGGTCCATCCTGACCAGAGCGAACAGGTTCCGGGCATGATCGAGCGTTACACTGGTGCTATCACTGGTGCACAGGGCACGATTCACCGTCTGGAAGACTGGGGCCGCCGTCAGCTGGCTTATCCGATCAACAAACTGCACAAAGCACACTACGTTCTGCTGAACGTTGAAGCGCCGCAGGAAGCGATCGATGAGCTGGAAACGAACTTCCGCTTCAACGACGCCGTTATCCGTAGCATGGTTATGCGCGTTAAAAACGCGGTAACTGAAGCATCACCGATGGTTAAAGCGAAAGACGAGCGTCGTGAGCGCCGCGAAGATTTTGCTAACGAATCCGCTGATGACTCAGATGCTGGGGATTCTGAAGAGTAATCCATCGTGACGGTTAATCGGCTGCGCTTGTCTGGCACGGTGTGCAAGACGCCGGTTCGAAAAATTAGCCCGTCAGGAATTCCGCACTGCCAGTTCGTGCTTGAGCACCGCTCAGTGCAGGAGGAGGCCGGGTTTCACCGGCAAGCCTGGTGTCGGATGCCGGTGATTATCAGCGGCAGCGCCCATCAGGTGATTACTCAACATATAACGGTCGGCACGCAACTCATACTCGACGGTTTCATTAGCTGCCATCAGGCACGCAATGGCCAGAGTAAAATGGTGTTACATGCCGAGCAGATTGAATTGATAGATTCTGGAGACTAGCCAAATGGCACGTTATTTCCGTCGTCGCAAGTTCTGCCGTTTCACCGCGGAAGGCGTTCAAGAGATCGATTATAAAGATATCGCAACGCTGAAAAACTACATCACTGAAAGCGGCAAGATCGTACCAAGCCGTATCACTGGTACTCGCGCAAAATACCAGCGTCAGCTGGCTCGTGCTATCAAGCGCGCGCGTTACCTGTCTCTGCTGCCGTACACTGATCGTCATCAGTAATCGGCAACTGTCCATTAACGACTTTAAGAGGATAAGGTAATGCAAGTTATTCTGCTTGATAAAGTAGCAAACCTGGGCAGCCTGGGTGATCAGGTTAACGTTAAAGCGGGCTACGCTCGTAACTTCCTGGTACCACAGGGCAAAGCTGTTCCTGCTACCAGGAAAAACGTTGAATTCTTCGAAGCACGCCGTGCAGAACTGGAAGCTAAACTCTCCGACGTTCTGTCTGCAGCAAATGCACGCGCTGAGAAAATCAATGCACTGGGCACCGTAACCATCGCGTCTAAAGCGGGCGACGAAGGTAAACTGTTCGGTTCCATCGGTACCCGCGACATCGCTGATGCAGTGACTGCAGCTGGCGTTGAAGTGGCTAAGAGCGAAGTTCGTCTGCCGAACGGCGTTCTGCGCACCACCGGTGAGCACGAAGTGAACTTCCAGGTTCACAGCGAAGTATTCGCGAAACTGATCGTAAGTATTGTTGCTGAGTAATTTTTATTACTGAGCACTGCGGGAACGCCGGCCTTGTGCCGGCGTTTTTGTTTTTGTCGCCGTGTAAAACTTACTGCGCGCGAATAAAGCTGCCGTCCGGCTGACGGGTAAACAGCACCGGGCCGTTAGCGCCCTCTATCGTCAGTCCTGTCACTGCGCCCTGTGTGTCCTGACGGATTTTGACCTGCTGACCGCTTTTCAGTGAACTCAGCGGCTGATCGCTGCCTTCCACCCGCGCCATCGCAAACACATCATTCACCGGCAGATTGTTGTCACGGAACAGCTGCGCCAGCGTCTGGCCTGAGGCGACGGTATAGTTGCGCCACTGGCCCTGTGAATCCGCTTTTGGCGCTTGCTGCGGCTGAGAAGGGGAGGAGTCGGCTTTGTTGTCATAAATATCCGCCTGCATCGGCACCTCTTTCTCAGCGGACGGCGTAACCGGCCGCTCCACCGGATAGCGCGGTGTAGTGACCGGCCAGAGAAACGCCAGCAGCATCACCAGCAGCGCGATAATAATAGCGCGACGATGAGGGGCCGGCAGCGGGTCCATCCAGCCGATATGGTCGGTAAAATGCCAGATACGATGAAGCCATGTCGGTAGCCGTGATGACGCGTCTGAAGCCATTCGTGGTTCCTCCTCTCCAGCGGGTTGCTGCGGCTTGCGTGCGGCCAGCCAGGTTTGCAGCCGGGATACAATACGCGTTGCGCGCGTCCTGCGGCGTCGTGGGGCGATCTGGCCCATGTGTTCTCTCTTTTGGTGTGCAACAGACGGGTTAATCCCGTCAACAGTTATAGTATGGGCAATACCGGCGCGAAGTGCCTGCCAGCATTGATAAATTTGACGGGCCTATTGTTTCTCTTTCATCGGGAAAAGTCATCTGCGATGCAGGGCATTTTACGCCAGCGGCCTGCACTGTTATGCTGCCGGTTCGAATTTATCCGAGAGTGAAAGGAACGAAGATGACTACCCCTTCTTTCGACAGCGTCGAAGCACAAGCAAGTTACGGTATTGGTTTACAGGTTGGCCAGCAGCTGCTGGAATCTGGTCTGCAGGGGCTGCAACCAGAAGCACTGCTCGCGGGCCTGCGCGACGCGCTGGAAGGGAACTCGCCGGCGGTGCCGGTTGATGTGGTTCATCGTGCACTGCGTGAAGTGCACGAGCGCGCTGAAGGCGTGCGTCGTGAGCGCACCGAAGCGATGGCGGCAGAAGGCCAGGCGTTCCTGCTGGAACATGCACAGCGTGAAGGCGTGAGCAGCACCGAGTCCGGTCTGCAGTTCAGCGTCATCACTCAGGGTGACGGTCCGATCCCATCACGTCAGGATCGCGTACGCGTCCACTACACCGGCAAACTGATTGACGGTAGCGTGTTCGATAGCTCCGTAGCACGGGGTGAGCCAGCAGAATTCCCGGTCAGCGGCGTGATCGCGGGCTGGATTGAAGCGCTGACCCTGATGCCGGTTGGCTCAAAATGGGAACTGGTGATCCCGCAGAACCTCGCGTACGGCGAGCGTGGCGCGGGTGCCTCTATCCCGCCATTCAGCACCCTGATCTTTGAAGTGGAACTGCTGGAAATCCTGTAATCCTCCCCATGCTGCCACCGCCCACGGTGGCAGCATTGTGTTTCGGTCACGTATCCTGCCTGACCGGCTTCCTGCCCGCCTACTGCTGTAAATTCACCTGCCAGATGGCAAACCCGATCGCATCCGTGCCCTTTGGCTGTAGCGGATACTGTGCGTGCTGCTGAATAAAGCGGGTCGCTTTATCGCCAGGCGCAGTTTCAAAGCGGATATCCAGCGGCGTGGAGGATGCTATCGGTGCCAGACGCCAGTTATTATCCGCCTGCGGTCTGACCTCACCCTGTTTTTTCGTTTCCGCGCTGATATAGGCGGCCACCACAGAACGGTTCTCATCCGGTGAGGCAAAGGCAATGTACTTATCGCCAGTGCCGGCAAACTTACCGCCATATGCGCGGTAGTTGTTGGTCGCCACCAGGAAAGTGGCCTGCGGATCGATCGGTTTGCCCTGCCAGCTCAGCTGACGAATACGCGACGCCTGCGGATGAATCAGCTGACATTCTGCGTCATAACGCGCCGGCTGAGTGATGTCGATCTGGTAACTGACCCCATCAATCACGTCGAAGTTATAGGTGCGGAAGTCCCAGTTGATCAGCGACTGTGTTTTGCTGCTGTGCGGGTCGATCTGATTAAACTGGCCCGCTGAACACTCCAGCCACTCTTTTACCTGCGCACCGCTGACTTTCATCACCACCAGGGTATTGGGGTAGAGATAGAGATCGGCGGCGTTACGGAAGGTCAGGGGACCTTTCTCGACTTCAACGTAGCTGGCCGGATCGTTCTTACGTCCGCCCGCTTTAAAGGGTGCAGCGGCGGAGAGCACCGGCAGACCACCAAGATCCGGATCGCCCTGAATGAAGTGTTCAACGTAAGCGCGCTGGGCATTGTTGACGATCTGCACCGTCGGATCGTCCTGCACCAGCGACAGATAGCTGTACATCACATCGGCGGATTTGCCGATCGGCTTGCCGACAAATTCCCGCGTGGCACGATGATCGTCAGCCAGCAGCGTAACCAGCGCCGGATCTTCTGCCGCTAACGACTTTTTCGCGGCTGCGTCATAAATGGGCCGCGCCTCGGCTTTGCCACTGCTGACCTGCCAGTGTCCGCTGTCATTGTTCAGCACCAGATCGACCACGCCCAGATGATCGCCCCACATGCCGGGCATCACGGCCGGGATGCCATTCAGCGTTCCCTGGGCAACATCTGCGCCTTTAATACTGGCGAAGTCGCTGCCCGGGAACACCGCATGAGCATGACCAAACATAATGGCGTTGATGCCCTCAACCTGGCTGAGGTAGTAAACCGAGTTCTCCGCCATCGCGTGATACGGCTCGCTGCTCAGGCCGGAGTGGGGAATGGCGACAATAATATCCGCGCCCTGAGCGCGCATTTCAGGCACGTAGCGACGGGCGGTTTCGGTGATGTCATCCACCCGCACCTTGCCCTGCAGATTGGCTTTATCCCACACCATGATCTGCGGTGGCACAAAGCCGATATAACCTATCTTCACCGTCTGCGCTTTGCCGTCGCGGTCCACCACGCGGGTGGATTTGATCAGATAAGGCGTGAACAGCGGCTTACCTGTTTTAACGTCGATGACGTTGGCGTTGACATAAGGAAAGCGTGCGCCAGCCAGCGCTTTTTTCAGGTAAGGCAGACCATAGTTAAACTCATGATTACCCAGATTACCGACGCTGTAATCGAGTGTGTTAAGCGCCTTATAGACCGGGTGGATTTCGCCCACTTTCAGGCCCCTGGCCGCCATATAGTCGCCCAGCGGGCTACCCTGGATGATGTCGCCGTTATCGACCAGTACGCTGTTTTTAACCTGCTGGCGTGCCGCATGAATCAGCGTGGCAGTCCGCACCAGACCAAATTTTTCGGTTGGCGTGTCTTTGTAATAGTCGAAATCCATCATGTTACTGTGCAGATCGGTGGTCTCGAGTATCCGCAAATCGACCGTTGCCGCCTGTGCGGCGACTGAAACGCTCAGGGCCAGTAACATCATTCCAGGCTTAAACATGCTTGCTCCTGCTGCCAGATAAGTTAAGGCTCTCAAAATAATGTAAAAGCCTGATGAGTGGTCAGTTTAAATCGTGATGGATATAACGTTTTGGCGCATCGGTTACCCGGCCGGCCATTTCGGAATAGGGCGTAGCGGTGCAGGCGTAGCGATAAGCAGGTAACTATGGTATTGATATATCTATAAATTACTCCGTGCTGCCACTGCGCGATCGGCTTGCAGGACGGAACTGCTAAAATGTAACCATCAGGCGTTGAACTGAACGTGCAGCCGATGGACACAACGAGGTGAAAAATGTTAGAGCAAATTTGCCAACTGGCACGCGAAGCGGGCGACGCAATTATGCAGGTTTACGACGGTGCCGCGCCGCTTGACGTTTCTCACAAATCGGATGACTCGCCGGTGACCGCCGCCGACATTGCTGCGCATCAGGTGATTGTGAACGGCCTGGCGCAGCTGTCACCTGCGATACCGGTCCTGTCTGAAGAAGATCCGCCTGCCTGGGAGGTGCGTCAGCACTGGCAGCGCTACTGGCTGGTTGATCCGCTTGATGGCACCAAAGAGTTCATCAAGCGTAACGGCGAATTCACCGTCAATATTGCGCTGATTGAAGAGGGCAAGCCGGTGATGGGCGTGGTCTATGCGCCAGCACTGGGCGTGATGTACTCTGCCGCGGACGGTAAGGCCTGGAAAGAAGAGGGCGGCCGGCGTGAACAGATTCATGCGCGTGATGCCCGGCCACCGCTGGTGGTGGTGAGCCGTTCTCACGGCGACGATGATGAGATGAAACAGTACCTGAAGCAGCTCGGCGAGCATCAGACGGTAGCGACCGGTTCATCGTTGAAATTCTGCCTGGTGGCGGAAGGAAAAGCGCAGCTCTATCCGCGCTTCGGGCCGACCAACATCTGGGACACCGGTGCGGGCCACGCGGTAGCTATGGCGGCGGGTGCCCACGTACATGACTGGCAGGGCAAAACGCTGGATTACGCACCGCGCGAATCCTTCCTCAATCCTGGCTTTCGCGTTTCGCTGTTTTAATCTGTTAAGCGGGAGGGCAACCTCCCGCCGTGCGGCGCTGGTTAGTGCGCCAGCAGAGAGGTCACCAGATTAACCACCTGCTGTACTTCTTCCTGTGTCAGCGGCCCATCCTTCACAAACTTCACCGCGCCATGTTTATCCAGCACCACAATGGCTGATCCACCCGATTGCAGTTGCCAGGCACGCTGAACATTTCCCTTATCGTCGACAATAAATTGTGACCACGGATACTGCTGTTTATTGCTTTCGATGCTGCTGCGGACAAACATCCCGGTCCCGGGAATCGCATCATCCGTATTGACGATAGTGGTGGTCTGATAACGATCGTGCGGCAGCTTCGCGGCTTTGATCGCTTCGATTAACGCCGCATTCATCTGCTTAGCGGACGAGCGCCCGGCAATATGCTGAATCACGCGAACTTTTCCGTTCAGCTGCGCACTATTCCAGTTTTTGTAGCTAAACTTATCCTGCTGCAGTAACAGCTCACCTTTGTCATTCACGCCCGTTGCCGGCACGCGCGCATCCTGTTTCAGATCGTGTGCCAGGGCGCTTACCGGTATCAGTAACGACAAAACTATCGCTGCCAGAGTGATTCGCATCGCGGTTTCCTTAAGTGATCAGACCAGTTAGTCATTTTATTGCAATAGTAGGCAGGGATGATGCTGCTGTCCTGGAAAGGTGTCAGGTTTGTTATCAGCGCCACAATTTCTTAACGACTGAAGGTTTATACTGTGTTGCATGAGCGTGATAACAGAGTGTTCTGTAATGATGTGTCAACTCAGTAAAATAATTCATTTTTCGGAACATCGGCAGCGCTGAGTGTTCTATAGTTTATCCCGAATTCGCGCTTCATGGGCTCGTACCTAATTTGGAAACGGCGAAGCGTGCTTAAAATTGTACAGGAGTTAATCAGTATGAAGATCTTCCAGCGCTATAATCCGCTGCAAATAGCGAAATATGTAAAAACGCTGTTCAAAGGAAGGTTGTATATCAAGGATGTCGGCGCGTTTGAGTTCGACAAAGGGAAAGTGTTAATCCCGCGCGTCAAAGACAAACAGCATCTGAGCGTGATGTCAGAAATTAACCGCCAGGTCGTTCGTCTGAAACTTGAGTTCAACTAATCACAAGGGCGCCGATGGCGCCCTTTGAGCCTGGCCCATCAGGCTATTTTATTTGCCATTCTGAACCTGGGCAGTGCTCACAATCCTCACGTACTACGTATACGCCTGCTTGTTCCGCGCTGTCCGTGTCCAGACTGTCTGCAACAATGACGCCTTATGGGGCAGGCCCTTAGTCATCTACTCTTCTTCACTTTTGGTCATATTCAGTACCGGCGGCCGCTCATCAATGCGGGTAACCAGTAACTGATCGATGCGATAACTGTCGATATCGACCACTTCGAATTTATAACCGGCAAACTTCACAAAGTCGGTACGCTTTGGAATTTTACGCAGCATATACATCATAAAGCCACCGATGGTTTCGTAGTTGCCTGACTGCGGGAAGTCATCAATGTCCAGTACCCGCATCACATCATCAATCGGCGTTCCGCCTTCTACCAGCCACGAATTCTCATCACGCGCCACAATCTGCTCTTCCATGCCCTGGCCAACCAAATCGCCCATCAGCGTAGTCATCACGTCATTCAAAGTAATGATCCCGACCACCAGCGCATACTCATTCATGATTACTGCGAAGTCTTCACCGGCAGTTTTGAAACTCTCCAGTGCTTCAGACAGCGTCAGCGTATCGGGCACAATCAGCGCCGAGCGAATCTGTAAGCCGCTGTTCAGTGCCATGCTCTGATTTCCCAGAACCCGCAGCAGCAGTTCTTTAGAGTCAACGTAACCGACGATATGATCGATATCGCCGCTGCAGACCAGGAATTTAGAGTGAGGATGTTGGGCGATTTTGGTTTTCAGGCTGGTTTCATCTTCATGCAGATCAAACCAGACAATATTTTCACGCGAGGTCATCGAAGAGGGCACGGTGCGTGATTCCAGTTCAAACACGTTCTCGATTAACTCATGTTCCTGCTTACGCAACACGCCAGCCAGCGCACCCGCTTCCACCACCGCGTAGATATCATCAGAAGTAATATCGTCTTTGCGCACCATCGGCAGTTTGAAGATGCGGAAGAAGACGTTGGCCAGACCGTTGAACAGCCAGACCAGCGGACGCATCAACAGCAGGCAGAAGCGCATCGGGTTGATGATACGCAGGGCGATGGTTTCCGGGGCGATCATACCGACCCGTTTTGGCGTTAAGTCGGCAAACAGGATAAACAGGCTGGTAACGATGGTGAATGAGCAGATGAAACTGAGTTGCTCCGCCAGTTCCGGCGCGACAAAACGGTTAAACAGGCTGTTAAACGCTGGCGAAAAGGCGGCGTCGCCGACAATACCGCCGAGAATCGCGACGGCATTCAGACCAATCTGCACCACGGTAAAGAACATGCCCGGCGTTTCCTGCATTTTCAACACGCGTTGCGCGTTGACATTGCCTTCATCCGCCAGCAGCTTGAGTTTTATCTTGCGGGCGGCCGCCAGCGAGATTTCCGACAGGGAAAAAAATGCACTGATTACGATCAGTAACAGGATGACAAGTAAGCTATCTAACATAAGAGATCCAAAGGGTTATCCACTTGTCATTTTTGGCCTGGGCAGCGTGCAGGTGAGATCCTGAGCGATCTGCTTACCTGTCAAACAGGGCTATCCGTGCCAAAAATGTCTGCGCCAGTTCGACAGGAAAAAACAATGTCGGGGCAGAAATGAAAACAGGCGAAATGCCTGTGGTGGCAGATTATAGCAGGTGCTATCACCGGGCCGCCAGAGGGCAAACCACCTGTTCCGGTCGCGCAATTCGCCCGGCAAGCCTGTTTCCCGCTCAGATTAATCTGAGTGAACCCGGCAGCCGCTATCATTCGACGCCACAGTTGTTGTATCGATCGCATCATTTGCCGACAATAGCCCGGTATTTGACTTAGATGATGATGTTGCGCCGTCAGTTACCATAAAGTGCGGCTATGATGAGGATGTTGCCGTCACGCCAGTGCGGGCAAAGATGATTAATAAGTGCCCCGCGGAAAAGGGGCCGGCATGATTAACAGGAGTACAGGTGCCACGATTTTATGTTTATTGCATGGCCAGCCTGCTGCTTGCCGCGCCTGCTCTTGAGGCAGCGACGGTACGATTACAGGTAGAAGGCTTAACCGGGGATTTGCAAAAAAACGTCAGGGCGCGCCTGTCGACCATCGGCAGTGATGAGGTCTCTAACGACGGCCGCTTTCGCGCACGCGTCTCGGTAGCGATAAAAGAGGGCCTGCGCGCGCTCGGTTACTACGAGCCGGTTATCGATTTTGAATCCCGTCCTGCGCCTGCGCAGGGTGGCCGTCCGGTGCTGGTGGCGCGCGTGACGCCCGGCGAACCGGTGAAAATTGGCGGCAGCAGCATCGTTGTTGAGGGCGATGCCCGTAACGATGCCGACTATAAAGCCTGGGTGGCGCAGGGGCGTCCCAAAGTGGGGACCCAGCTCAACCACGGTCAGTATGACAGTTTCAAAAGTGGCTTCTCTAATCTTGCGCTGCGTAATGGCTATTTTGATGGCGTATTTAAAAAGAGCCAGTTAGGCGTATCGGTCGAGCGGCGAGAAGCGTTCTGGGATATCGACTACGACAGCGGTCAGCGCTACCGTTTTGGCGACGTCACTTTTCAGGGCTCGCAAATTCGCGAAGAGTACCTGCAAAATCTGGTGCCATTTAAGCAGGGCGACGACTACAGTTCACGCGATTTGGCTGAGCTGAATCGCCGTCTCTCTGCCACCGGCTGGTTCAATTCGGTGGTGGTGGCACCGGAATTCAAACAGGGGCGCAAAACCAAAGTTCTGCCGCTCAATGCGGTGATGTCACCGCGTACCGAAAACACCATTGAAACCGGGGTGGGTTACTCGACAGATGTCGGGCCTCGACTGAAAGGGACCTGGAGAAAACCGTGGATCAACGATCGCGGTCACAGTCTGGCGGCCAGCGCCTACGTCTCTGCCCCTGAACAGCAGGTCGATCTGAGCTATAAAGTCCCGCTGCTGAAAAGCCCGCTGGAACAGTACTATACCTTCTCGGGCGGTCTGAAGCGCACCGACCTCAACGACACCAAAGCCGATACCACGACACTGGCGATGTCGCGCAACTGGGACAGCAGCAGCGGCTGGCAGAAGGCCGTTAATCTGCGCTGGAGCCTGGATCACTTTACCCAGGGTAGCGTCACCAATACCACCATGCTGCTCTACCCAGGCGTCAGCGTAAACCGTACCCGCTCACGCGGCGGCTTAATGCCGACCTGGGGTGACTCGCAGCGCTACTCGGTAGACGTGTCCGACACCACCTGGGGTTCAGACGTTGACTTCCTGATTATGCAGGCGCAAAACGTCTGGATCCGCACGCTGGGTGATAAGCATCGTTTTGTCGCACGCGGCAATCTTGGCTGGATCGAAACCAATGACTTCGACAAAGTGCCGCCGGATCTACGCTTCTTCGCGGGCGGCGACCGCAGTATTCGCGGCTACAAATATAAAAACATCTCCCCTCGCGATGAGGACGGCAAACTGACCGGTGCCTCAAAACTCGCCACCGGATCGCTGGAATATCAGTACAACGTCAGCGGCAAATGGTGGGGCGCGGTATTTGTCGATTCCGGCGAAGCGGTCAACGATATCAAGCAGAGTAACGTTAAAACCGGCGCGGGCTTCGGCGTGCGCTGGTCTTCACCGGTTGGGCCAATCAAACTGGATATTGCCCGGCCGATTGGGGATGACGAGGAACATGGATTGCAATTTTATATAGGACTGGGGCCTGAACTATGAAGCTGTGGAAAAAGGTCCTGATCGGCATTCTGATTTTTCTGGTGCTGCTATTGGGCGGCGTGGCTTTTTTAGTCGGCACCACGCCCGGTCTGCACCTGCTGTTAAATGGCGCTTCGCGCTGGGTACCGGGTTTATCGATCAAACAGGTCGATGGCGGCTGGCGTAATCTGACCCTCACTGGGTTGCGGTATGAGATGCCCGGCGTCAGCGTCGATGCGGGACATATTCACCTGGCGGTCGACCTCAACTGTCTGCTGCACTCATCGGTCTGCGTTAACGATGTCTCCCTGAGCGATATCAGCGTGGTGGTCGACAGCAAGAAGATGACGCCAGCCAGCGAGCCGCCGCCGGAAGAGGAGAGCGGCAACGCCAACCTCAGCACGCCATATCCGATTACGCTGAAGCATCTCGGCCTGCACAATATCAATGTCAAAGTTGACGATACCGCCATCTCGCTGCTGGATTTCACCACCGGTTTGCAGTGGCAGGATCGTGCGCTGACGCTTAACCCGACCCATATTCAAAGCCTGCTGATTGCTCTGCCGAAAGCGGCGCAGGTAGCGAATGAGCAGGTGGTACAGCCGAAGGTTCAGCAGCCTGAGCCAGCGGAGAAGCCACTGGGTGAAACCCTGCAGGCGATGTTTGCACAACCGCTGCTGCCCGCACTCCCCGATTTTCAGCTGCCGCTGGATATTGACGTACAGCAGATCCTGGGCGAGCAATTACGCATCACCGGTGATACTGATATTTCCATCAGCCGGTTACTGCTGAAAGCGAAAACCGCTGACCGCCAGATGCAGCTCAGCACGCTGGAAGTGGACTCAAATCTCGGCAAGCTGAACGGCAGCGGTCAGGCGACGCTGGCGGATAACTGGCCGGTCGATTTCTCGCTTAACGGTGACGTCAATACCGACCCGATTAAAGGCGAAAAAATCGCGCTGACGCTGAAGGGCGCGATGCGCGATGAGCTGAAGCTGGCGCTCAACCTGTCCGGTCCGGTGAAGGCGCAGCTGGATGCCACCACCCAGCTGGCAGTGGCGGGCTTGCCGCTGTCGCTACAGCTTACCAGCCCGCAGCTGCGCTGGCCGTTAACCGGGGCGGTACAGTACCAGGCTGATAACCTTGACTACCAGTTCAAAGGCAAAGCCACTGATTACGTGATGTCGCTACGGACGGCCGTGAAAGGGGAAGCCGTGCCTCCGGCAAACATTTCGCTGACGGGTAAGGGTAATGTCGAACAGTTCAGCCTCGACAAACTGCGTATCGCGGCGTTGCAGGGCAACATCGACCTGACGGCGCTGGTGGACTGGCGTAAGGCGATCAGCTGGCGCAGCGAATTGACGCTGGCGGGCATCAACACTGCTCAGCAGTATCCCGACTGGCCCGCCAGACTGGATGGCAAAATCACCACCCGTGGCAGCCTGTACGGCGGAAGCTGGCAGTTAAGCGTGCCGCAGCTGCAGCTGAAAGGGAATGTAAAGCAGAACGCGGTCACGGCAGAAGGCTCGCTCACCGGCAACAGTTACAACCAGTGGACGGTGCCGGGCATTAAGCTGGCGCTGGGTCGTAACCATCTGGACGTGAAGGGCGGATTAGGTGAACAGCTGGATCTGGATGCCAGCATTGACGCGCCGCAACTCGATAATGCGCTGCCCGGTCTGGGCGGCGTGGTCAAAGGCACGATCAAAGCGCGCGGAACCCTGAGCGCGCCGCAGCTGCTGGCCGATCTCAATGCCCGTGGACTGCGCTGGCAGCAGATGCAGATTAACCGCGTCACGCTGGAGGGCGATGTCCGTTCCGGCGAGCAGGTGGCCGGTAAGCTGCAACTGCGCGTTGAGCAACTGAAACAGGATGCACTCAGCATTAATCTGCTGACCCTGAATGCAGACGGCAACGAGCACCAGCATCAGCTGAAGCTCAATGTACAGGGCGAGCCGGTGTCCGGTCAGCTGGCGCTGAACGGCAGTTTTGATCGCCAGACGCAGCGCTGGAAAGGCGAACTGAACAACACCCGCTTTGATACGCCGGTAGGGGAATGGCGGTTGACGCGGGCGATGACCATTGACTACCTCAATAGCAAACAGACGGCTACCATCGGTCCTCACTGCTGGCAGAATCCGAATGCGCAACTCTGCGTACCGGAACCGGTTGAAGCCGGCCCGAGTGGCAAGGCGCATGTGGTGCTGAACCGTTTTGATCTGGCAATGGTTAAGCCGTTTATGCCGGACGCGACCCAGCTCAGCGGCGTGTTCAGCGGTGATGTTCGGGTTAACTGGCAGGCCGGTAAGGGCCTGCCGACCGGTACGGTGTCGCTGAAAGGTAACGGCGTTAAAGTGCAGCAGGATGTACAGGGCAATACCCTGCCGATCGCCTTTGATACCCTGAACCTGAATGCGGCGCTGCGTGATGGACGTGCCCGGCTCGACTGGCTGATCCGTATCGCCAATAACGGCCAGCTGGATGGCAACGTTCAGATCACCGATCCGGAAAATCGCCGCACGCTGGGCGGTAACGTCAATATCCGTAACCTGTCGCTGGCGATGCTGAACCCGGCGCTGATGCAGGGCGAGAAGATCAAAGGCAACCTCAACAGCAGTTTAAGGCTGGCGGGCAGCGTGCAGCAGCCACAGGTGTTTGGTCAGCTTGGCCTGTCTGATGTCGATGTCGATGGCAGCTTTATGCCGGTCGATCTCACCGCCGCCAATCTCAATCTGGTGTTTAACGGCATGAGCTCGACCCTGAACGGGCTGATTCAGACCGCGCAGGGCAATATTAATCTCAACGGTAACGCCGACTGGAGCCAGCTCGATAACTGGCGCGCGCGCGTGGCGGCGCAGGGCAGTCGGGTGCGGGTCACGGTGCCACCGATGGTGCGGATGGATGTCTCGCCGGATCTGGTGTTCGAAGCTACGCCGGCAGCATTTAACCTGTCGGGGCGGGTCGAGGTTCCGTGGGCGCGCATCACGGTGCAGGAAGTGCCGGAAAGTGCTACGGGCGTCTCGTCTGATGAAGTGATGCTGGATCAGAACCTCAAGCCGATTCAGCCGAAAACCGCAGCCATTCCGATCAACAGCAACCTGGTTATCCACGTCGGTAACGATGTGCGTCTCTCCGCGTTCGGGCTGAAAGCGAAGCTGAATGGCGATCTGAAACTGGTGCAGGATCGCTCCGGGCTCGGTCTCAACGGCCAGATCAACATCCCGTCCGGCCGCTTCCACGCCTATGGACAGGATCTGATTGTGCGTAAGGGCGAGTTGCAGTTTGCCGGCCCGCCCGATCAGCCTTACATCAATCTGGAAGCGATCCGTAACCCGGAGGCGACTGAAGATGACGTTACCGCCGGATTGCGGGTCACCGGCCTGGCCGATGAGCCAAAAGCGGAAGTCTTCTCCGATCCGGCGATGTCGCAACAGGAAGCGCTCTCTTACCTGCTGCGCGGTCAGGGACTCGGCAGCAGCGGCGACAGTAACGCGCTAACCTCAGCGCTTGTTGGCTTAGGGGTTGCACAAAGTGGGCAGGTTGTGGGTAAAATCGGTGAGACATTCGGTGTCAGTAACCTGGCCCTTGATACTGCCGGTGTTGGCGACAGCCAGCAGGTGCAGGTCAGCGGCTATGTACTACCGGGTCTGCAGGTAAAATACGGTGTCGGCATATTTGATTCACTGGCGACGTTAACCTTGCGTTACCGCCTGATGCCTAAACTCTATTTGGAAGCCGTGTCCGGTGTGGATCAGGCTCTCGATTTGCTCTATCAGTTTGAGTTTTAGCAATGCGAATAATTGTCTACGGCAGTTTACGGCGCAAACAGGGAAACAGTCACTGGATGACGAATGCGCAATGGCTGGGAGATTTCCAGATTGAGGGCTTTGAGCTTTACAGTCTGGGACATTATCCCGGCGTGATTGAGGGCAATGGAGCGGTGCAGTGTGAAGTATACCGCATCGATGCCTCAACCCTGGGTGAGCTGGATGCGCTCCGCACCAAGGGGGGAGAGTACAAACGTCATCTGATTCAGACGCCGTTTGGCAGCGCATGGCTTTATGTCTATCAACGCTCAGTGGCAGGTCGCCAGCGTATCCTGAGCGGAGACTGGCTAAAGCGTGATGAAGAGCCAGAGGGCTGAACAAAAACACCGTCCATCTGGACGGTGTTTTTTTTTTCGACTTACCGGCTGACAGCAGAATTACTTCTTCTGTGCGCGCTCGTAAGAGGAGATGATTTCAGCTTTGGCCGCTTCGGCATTATCCCAGCCATCCACTTTAACCCATTTGCCTTTTTCCAGATCTTTGTAGTGCTCAAAGAAGTGGGTGATCTGTGCGCGCAGCAGTTCTGGCAGGTCGTTCACATCTTTGATGTGATCGTACTCTTTAGAGAGTTTGGTGTGCGGAACCGCAACCAGTTTGGCATCTTCGCCAGACTCGTCGGTCATTTTCAGCACGCCAACCGGACGGCAACGGATCACAGAACCTGGCTCCAGTGGGTGTGGCGTTGGGACCAGCACGTCAACCGGATCACCATCCAGTGACAGAGTGTGGTTGATGTAGCCGTAGTTGCACGGATAGAACATGGCGGTAGACATAAAACGGTCTACAAACAGGGCACCAGACTCTTTATCAACTTCATATTTGATCGGATCGGCATTGGCCGGGATCTCAATGATTACGTAGATATCTTCTGGCAGGTCTTTACCTGCTGGCACCTGGTTCAAACTCATCGGGCATTCCTTCAGTAGTCGTATGTTGAGTGTCGGCTATTATAGCCAACTGACTCTGAAAGTATGCCCTCTTTTGGCGTTTCGGAATGCACCCTAACGCTATTTCGCCGTCACAAACAGCGAAACAATCCCGGCCGCAATCAGCGGTCCGACCGGCACGCCACGGAAAAACGCCACGCCGATCACCGTACCAATCAGCAAGCCGCCGATAACCGAGGGCTGCACGCTCATAAAGTTAACGCCGCGCCCCCCCAGCCAGGCGACAAAAATGCCGACCAGAATCGCCACGATCGACTTCCAGTTGGCAAAAGATTTGAGCAACGCCGACGCAGGCAGCGATCCGCTGGCCAGTGGCGCCATCACCGCCACAGTAAGAATAATGATGCCTAACGTAATGCCCTGCTTCTCCACGTAGGGAAAAAACTGCGCCAGCGGGGTGATCTTGATCGCCAGCAGCACCAGAATGGAGATGGTGACGGCGTTGTTGTGAACGAAATAACTGAGGACGGCGAGGCAGATCAGAATAATGGTCGAGGCATAAGCAGCCATGGTTTCTCCCTGAAAATGGACGAGTGCGCTGAGGTCATCAGCCAGCGCATAAACGGGTGGTAATCAACAATCATCCGGGTTGGCGCAGCTGCCTTTACTCAGCGATTGCAACATCAATGCCTGGTTACGCACCAGGCTAACGTTCTGCGCGCCCAGCGCTACGCTACCCAGCGTACCCTGATCGCTTAGCCGGCTGCGGCTCGCTGTCAGCCAGCTGTCGCGGTAGCTGAGCCAGGCACGCTGCGCCTGACGCAAAGTTGTTTTCGCTTCGCCGGTTAACTGGCTCATCAGTTTGCCATATTGATTATTCATTTCCTGATCCCAGGCTTTACTGGCCACGGCATAGCACTGATTCATCGCAAGGGTGGTCGATGCGCCGCTAAGACAGCGATTCAGTGCGGCATCTGCGGGCAGATCCTGTGCCATTGCCACGTCACTGGCCAACAGCAGGGCCAGAAGCCATCCTGTTTTCATTATTTTTCCCCGGGTTACTGATAAGCGGCGTCCAGCTTGATAGATGTCTCCGTGATGATCAAGTCGTTAACCGTTCATTAAGGTTAAAGTTTAGCGGGGTGATGGCCGATACCTGTTCCGTTTTAGGGCCGCTGGAAATTTCGCCTTTTCTCATACACGGAAACTATCAAGATGAAACAGTTATCACTTCGCACGGGGTTGCTGGCATTGCTGGCATTTATGACACTGCTGCTGTTGGCGGTGAGTTTTATGGGTATCGTGGCAATTAACAAAGGGAACCGGTCGCTGGATGTGATTAATCGCATCCAGGGAGTTGAGCTGAACAGCCTCTATCAGAGCAACGCGGATTTAATGCGTGCGCGCGCCAACGCGGCGCTGGCGGTGCGAAAAATTGAAATTGGCTTGCTGGAAGAGGGGGCCGGTGTCACTAAGCTGGCGCAGGCCGATGTGGTGGCATCGCAACAGAGCCTGAAGCGTTTTGTTGATGCGGGCACCGTGACGGCACACGGCAAAACGCTGGCGGATGCGGTGGCGGGCAGCTACAAGGCCTATCTTGAGCAGGGCATCAGGCCGATGATGAGCGCGCTGGATAAGCAATATACCGATGAATATTATCAGCTGCTGGAGGGCAACCTGGCCGCACTGGCCGCCCGCTACAGCAAGGCGGTGGACGATTTCGGCCAGTACGCGAACCAGGTGACCGCGACGCAGCTGGATCAGGCGGCCTATAACGAAACCAAAATGAAAATTCTGATCGCGGTGGCGGTGGTACTGACGTTGCTGCTGTTAGTGCTGGCCTGGCAACTGCTGCGCCGGATGTTGCTCCAGCCGCTCAACAGCGCCATCGTCCATCTGGAGCAGGTGGCAGCAGGGGATTTATCCCAGACCCTGCCGGCGGCGGGCAACAATGAACTGGGCCGGCTCAATCATGCGCTAGCAGAGATGCAGCAGGCGCTGCGCGCATCAGTCAGTCAGGTGCGCGAAGCCAGCCTGCAAATCGACATCGGCAGCCGTGAACTGGCTGCCGGCAACGTTAATCTGTCACAGCGCACCGAAGAATCTGCGGCCTCGCTGGAGCAGACGGCAGCCAGCATGGAGCAGTTAACCGCGACGGTGCGGCTCAATGCCAGCAACGCGCAGCAGGCGCATCAGCTGGCGAATGCGGTATCGGATACAGCCGATCGCGGCGCTGAAGTTGTCTGCTACGTGATGGAAAAAATGCACGAAATCACCGACAGCGCCAACCGCATCGGCGACATTCTCAGCGTGATTGACGGCATCGCCTTCCAGACCAACATTCTGGCGCTGAATGCGGCGGTTGAAGCGGCGCGCGCCGGTGAACAGGGACGGGGCTTTGCGGTAGTCGCGAATGAAGTGCGCACCCTGGCGCAGCGCAGCGCCAACGCCGCCAAAGAGATCCGCACGCTGATCGGCGACTCACAATCCCGGGTTAAAGAGGGCAGCGAGATGGCGACGCGTGCCGGAGAAACCATGGATGAGATTTCAGGTGAGGTGATGCGGGTCACGGCGCTGATGAAGGAGATCTCGATGGCTTCTGACGAGCAGAGCCGCGGCATTGAACAGGTCAATCTGGCGGTGACGCAGATGGATGAAGCCGCGCAGCAGAACGCCGCGCTGGTGGAGCAGGCTACTGCGGCGACCCAGTCGCTGGAAGCCCAGTCCGGTCAGCTACAGGCGACCATGGCGCAGTTCCGTTTGCAGCCGGTCTGAAACCAAAAAAAGGGCGCGATATTCGCGCCCTTTGATTGTCGCCAGATTAACCCTGACGGCAATCCGGGAACTCGGCCAGGAAGCGCTCAACGTCGTTTACCATCGCCTCGTTACCGCAGTAGAACGGACAGCGCTGATGCAGCGTCACCGGTGGAATATCCAGAATGCGTTTCTGACCATCGCTGGCCTTACCACCCGCCTGCTCGGCGAGGAACGCCATCGGGTTGCACTCATACAGCAGACGCAGCTTACCTTGCGGATGGCTGGCGGTGCTTGGATAGAGATAGATGCCACCCTTCAGCAGGTTACGGTGGAAATCCGCGACCAGCGACCCGATATAGCGGGACGTATATGGACGGTGTGTCGCGATATCCTCTTCCTGACAGAACTTCAGATATTTCTTCACGCCCTGCGGGAAACGGATGTAGTTACCTTCGTTAATTGAATAGGTATAACCGGTTTCCGGGAAGGTCATCCGCTCGTGGCTGAGGCAGAACACGCCCAGTGACGGATCGTAAGTGAACGCATGCACGCCTGCACCGGTGGTATAGACCATCATGGTTGACGAGCCGTACACCACGTAACCGGCAGCGACCTGCTTGTTGCCCGGCTGCATAAAGTCCGCTTCAACAACCGGCGTACCCGGCTCGCTGACGCGGCGATAGATAGAAAAGATGGTACCAACAGAAACGTTAACGTCGATATTCGATGACCCATCCAGTGGATCCATCAATACAACATATTTACCGTTTTCCTCACCTTCAAAGATAACGAACTCGTCCTCTTCTTCAGACGCGATACCGGCGACGATGCCACGGGCTTTCAATGCCGCTTTCAGTTTTTCGTTGGCGAACAGATCTAACTTCATCTGCTGCTCACCCTGAACATTCTCAACCCCACTGGCACCGAGAATATCCACTAAACCGGCTTTATTGATGTCGCGGTGGATAATTTTGGCACCCAGCTTGATGGCTGAAATCAGCGCCGTCAGTTCACCTGTGGCGTGCGGAAAGTCGTGTTGCTTCTCGACGATAAATTCGCCCAACGTTTTCATAACACATTCCCTGAATCTTCGATGGAGTGGCAGCATGCGTAACATTCTGCCAACGTATGCGTACGCAGTTTAGCCGATTGAACTTCAAAAACCATAGTCCTAATCCGTTTCTTCCGTCTTCGAGCGGCGTTACACTGTGCGCCGAACTTTTGAGTAATGGATCTCGTTATGCGCATTCACATCCTTGGGATTTGTGGCACTTTTATGGGCGGCCTGGCGATGCTGGCCCGTTCGCTCGGCCATCAGGTGACCGGTTCGGACGCCAATGTTTACCCGCCAATGAGCACGCTGCTTGAGCAGCAAGGCATTGAATTAACAGAAGGTTACGATGCAGGGCAGCTCGACCCGGCGCCTGACCTGGTGATCATCGGCAATGCCATGACGCGCGGCAATCCTTGTGTGGAAGCGGTACTGGAACGCAACATTCCTTATCTTTCTGGCCCACAGTGGCTACACGATTTCGTGCTACGCGATCGCTGGGTGCTGGCAGTGGCAGGAACCCACGGCAAAACCACCACCGCTGGCATGGCAGCGTGGATCCTTGAGGCCTGCGGGCTGGAGCCGGGCTTTATTATTGGTGGGGTACCGGGAAACTTCGACGTTTCAGCAAAATTAGGAAAAAGTCCATTCTTCGTCATTGAAGCGGATGAGTACGACTGCGCGTTTTTTGATAAGCGATCCAAGTTTGTCCATTACTGCCCGCGCACGCTGATCCTCAATAATCTTGAGTTCGATCACGCCGATATATTTGACGATCTACGGGCGATCCAGAAGCAGTTCCATCACCTGGTCAGGATCGTACCGGGGCAGGGTAAGATCCTGCTGCCCGAGAACGATCACAACCTCAAACAGGTGATGGCGATGGGCTGCTGGAGCGAGCAGGAGAGCGTTGGCGATCACGGTCGCTGGCAGGCGAAGAAGCTCACCGCGGATGCCTCGCACTGGGAAGTGTGGCTTGATGGCGCGAAAGTAGGCGAAGTGAACTGGTCGCTGGTCGGTGAACACAACATGCACAACGGGCTGATGGCGATTGCGGCAGCGCGGCATGTTGGGGTGAAACCGGAAGATGCCGGTCAGGCGCTGGACAGCTTCATCAATGCGCGTCGCCGGCTGGAGTTGCGCGGCGAGGTCAACGGCATCAAAGTCTATGACGACTTCGCGCATCACCCGACCGCGATTCTGGCCACCCTGGCGGCGCTGCGCAGCAAAGTGGGCGGCACGGCACGGATTCTTGCGGTACTGGAGCCACGCTCAAATACCATGAAAATGGGTGTGAATAAAAACGAGCTGGCACCGTCACTGGCGCGCGCAGATGAAGTCTTCCTGTTTCAGCCGCATCACATCCCGTGGCAGGTCTCAGACGTTGCTGACGCCTGTATGCAGCCCGCACACACTACGGCGGATATCGATACGCTGGTCTCAATGGTCGCTAAAGCGGCACAGCCGGGGGATTCGATCCTGGTGATGAGCAATGGCGGATTCGGCGGCATTCATCAGAAGCTACTCGATAAACTGGCTTAACAGAACAAGCGCCCGCCGGGGCGCTTTTTTTACCTTAACCTGACTTCATCCGGCATTTTATGACCCGCCGAACTTCGCCCTCTGCGCTGTATAGCGTCATCTGGCTTCACACGCCACGCCACGCTTGTGCGTAAACGGTATCGCTGCGCGCGCGAAGGCTCTCCTGAGCTGAACGAAATGAAAAGAGGGCCGCCTGGTGCGAGTCCATCGTTTGAGTGGCCGACAGCGAACAGCCTGTAAGCACGTATCGGCTGAATAAGCTGGCCGACAAAGGCGAGACCTGCTCCTTTGCCCACCCATAGCCTGAGAATGCAGAGAGTGACCGTGCCTCCTTGCGCCTGGAAAAAGCGCGTCGGACTGCAGCTGGTCATCGGGGAGGATAGCGGATGTCCGGCCGCTGCCGGTAAACGCCTGCTGTGATGGCACAGCGGCATCGGGTTGCAGGCGGGCAATCTGCCCGCCCCAGCATCGCTTAGCTTTCTGCCAGCTCGCGCAGATACTGGAAGATCTGCCGCGCAGATTTTGGCGGCTTGTTGCCCGCTTTCTCTTTCTGCGCATTACGGATCATGCTGCGCAGTTGCTGACGATCGGCCTGAGGATAAAGGGCAATCACATCCGTCATGGCGTCATCGCCCTGTTCAATCAGACGGTCACGCAACATCTCCAGCTTGTGGAACAGCGCAACCTGCTGGTTGTGGCGGTTCTTCAGCTTATCCAGTGCCTGGCGGATCGGCTCGACATCCATGCTGCGCATGATTTTACCAATCAGCTGCAACTGGCGACGGCGACCCTCTTTCTTAATACGCTGCGCGAGTTCGATTTCGGCGCGCAGACGTTCATCCAGCGGGATCTTATCCAGGGCGTTCTTGCCCAGATCGACCAGTTCGGCACCCAGGCGTTTCAGCTCTTCAGCGTCGCGCTTTATTTCGCTCTTACTGACCCAGATAATCTCTTCATCTTCTTCTTCATGATTATCTGGCACATCGTCGAGCCACTCATCGGGCTGTTTGGTCATTAGTGGACTCCCAAAAAAAGAGGCTAATCCTACCAGTTTATCGGGTGACTGCGAAATTGTTCTCTGACTCTGATAGACTCAAATCATACATACATAAGATTAGACGGCAGGTCGATGAACGTATCTACTCAGGTTGCAGAACAGCGAAAAGTGTTGGAGCAGGCGATTGCGCAGGCGCTCGAACTGGCTAAAGCAAGCACTGACGGCGCGGAAGTGGCGGTCAGCAAAACCACTGGCATCGGCGTCAGCACCCGCTACGGTGAAGTGGAAAACGTCGAATTTAACAGTGACGGCGCGCTTGGCATCACCGTTTATCATCAGAATCGTAAAGGCAGCGCCTCGTCGACCGACCTCAGCCCGGACGCGATTAAACGCACCGTGCAGGCGGCAATCGATATTGCGCGCTATACCTCACCCGATCCTTTTGCCGGTCCGGCGGATGCGGATCTGCTGGCTTATGACGCGCCAGACCTGGATCTCTACCATCCGTGGGAGATCGACGCCGATCGCGCTATTGAACTGGCGGCGCAGGCGGAACAGGCAGCATTACAGGCCGACAAACGCATTATCAATACAGAAGGTGGCAGCTTCAACAGCCACGTCGGCATCAAAGTGTTTGGAAACAGCCACGGCATGTTGCAGAGCTACTGCTCCAGCCGCCATTCACTCTCCAGCAGCGTGATTGCCGGGCAGGATGGCAACATGGAGCGTGACTACGCCTACACCATTGGCCGCGCGTTTGAAGATTTGCAGAGCCCGGAGTGGGTCGGTGCGGAGTGCGCACGTCGTACGCTGTCGCGGCTGGCACCGCGTAAACTCTCTACCATGAAAGCACCGGTGATTTTCGCCGCTGAAGTGGCCACCGGTCTGTTCGGTCATCTGGTCGGGGCGATCAGCGGCAGCAGCGTTTACCGTAAATCGACCTTCCTGCTGGATTCGATGGGCCAGCAGATCCTGCCAGAGTGGCTGACGATTAATGAGCAGCCGCATCTGCTGAAAGGCCTGGCCTCAACCCCGTTCGACAGCGAAGGCGTCCGGACCCAGGCGCGCGACATCATTAAAGATGGCGTGCTGCAAACCTGGTTAATGACCAGCTACTCAGCCCGTAAACTGGGTCTGACCAGCACGGGTCATGCCGGTGGCATCCATAACTGGCGTATCGCTGGCCAGGGCCACAGTTTCGACGATCTGCTGAAGCAGATGGGCACCGGGTTAGTGGTCACCGAGTTGATGGGACAGGGCGTCAGCGCCATCACCGGTGACTACTCACGCGGCGCGGCGGGTTTCTGGGTTGAGAACGGCGAAATTCAGTATCCCGTCAGTGAAATCACTATTGCCGGCAATCTGAAAGAGATGTGGCGCAATATGGTGACCGTTGGTGATGACATCGAAACCCGCAGCAACATTCAGTGCGGTTCGGTATTACTGCCCGAAATGAAGATAGCGGGACAATAAGAAAGATGGATTCTGAAAGCAGCCTGATGGCTGCTTTTTTTTCATCACAATAAGAAAGGAAAGAGCAATGCGTAAGCATGTGATTGCAATGTTGTCTGCTTCTCTGTTGTTTTCCAGTGCCAGCCTTTATGCGGCCGATCTGGAGCAGGATATGGATACGCTGAATGCCAATCTGAAGATCGTCAAAAAAACCGACGATGCGCAGGAGATGCAGCAGGCGCTGACCAAAATGCGTACGGCGGCACAGGATGCACGACAAGGCACGCCGGATAAGCTGGAAGGCCAGCCAGCTGACAGCCCACAGATTAAAGATTTTCACGCCGGTATTGACTCGCTGATTGCGCAGATAGATGTGGTCAGCGCCCTGGCGAAATCCAACAACGTGGAGGGTGCGAAACGCGAAGCCGCGAAGTTCGACGACATCCGCAACGCCAACCATAAGAAATTCCGGTAACGCCAGCGCCGGTCAGCCCCGACCGGCGATTTTTATCATCACTTCTGCTTATTACTCACCGTTTTACCGCTCGCCTTGCTGAACGTTACCGCACAGCTCGCGCGCATCCTGCTGACATTACAAACATTTAACGCATTCCGGGAGCTGAGTCGCACTAAGCGTGCAGTCTGCGATCTGGCGCACAACCTTCACCTCGATTTCCACTTGATGCTGGAAATGTTGCGTCTCCACAGGCCGCGCTATCAGGGGTAATTTATTTTCAACGCGAATTATCCGGTCTGACAGGAGTAGCAAGGTGAGCAATAACGGCATTCCGGTGCATGAAGCGCCACCGGAGAAAGTGCAGCAGCTGGCTGACAGGGTGATGGCGCAGATTGCGGCCCTCTATCAGCAGCACGGTATTGAGCCGAATGCGGTTCAGCAGCAGATGCTGTTGTCACATGTCGGGGCAATGGCGTCGCGTTCGCTGAGCGGTGAGCCGCTGCCAGAAGTGGAAGCCGAGCTGTTTGAGGATATCCCGCCGGAAACGCTGCAGCTGGCGCAGCAGGTGGTGGATCTGTTTGGCAATCTGCCACGTGAAGAAGCATGGCTGCTCTCGGTACATATCGAAGTTGCCCGATCAAATAACTGATGAGGAATTGAATATGGTAACCGTAGTGATTGGCGATCGTTTAGGTAAAGGACAGAAAGTCGCGGCAGGCATCGAAAAAGCTGGTGGACGTGCGGTGGTGGTACCCGGCGTGGCGGCAGACATGAAACTCGGCGACGTAATGAAGGCAGAAAACGCTGACTTTGGCATTTCGTTCTGCGGCAGCGGTGGTGCAGGCGCCATCACCGCCCAGAACAAATATGGCTACAAAGCGAAACATGGGATGCGTTCCATCGACGAAGGCGTCACCGCCATCAACGAAGGTGCCACCGTATTAGGTTTCGGTTTCATGGATAAAGAAGAGCTGGGCGAACGGCTGGTGCAGGCCTGGAACAAGAAGCACGGCAGCTGATCATGAAAGAACAATACGTTACGCAGGTAACGGTAGAGGGGAAAGGTGACAGCAAAGCGAAAGCCTTTGCCGATGCCCTGAGTCGCGTACAGAACCAGGTTCTGCGCGCGACGCAAAAAATTCTGCTGCGCATTGAGCCCCAGGACGTGCGGGTGCTGCGCGCACAGGAGAGCGTCAAAAGTGAGAAATTTCTGTTCTTCTTTTTGGCGCGCCAACGGCGGACCTACAGCGTCGAGCTGGAGATCACCGTCAGCGTCACCGTTTTCGACACCGAACAGGTGACGTTTACCGTGACACCGTAAAAACAACCCTTTCACGTCAGAAAGCCGCTTGTCCGACGACGCGCTGGCCGCTGGTTACGCGACGGGCAGGCTGTGACAAGACGGCGGCTGATGCGTGCCGGGTAAAAACGACAACAAAGGTACAACAACATGTTTTTAATCATTTTGTTTAAGTCGTTGATCATTGGTGGGCTGGTGGGAGTCGGCGTCGGTGCCGGCGCGGCGCGGATGTTTCACGCACCCACCACTCAGGGGATGGGGGCTTTTCGTACGCTGGGGGAACTCAACTCGTGCGAAGGCGATCCAGCCTCTCACTTCTCCTTTGGTCTTGGCTTCTTCTTTAACGCCTGGGCATCTTCTGTTGCAGCCGGTTCGTTCACGCAGGATGTGGATCACCGCATCATTCCAAACTGGGGCGCCGCGGCGCTGATGGTCAAAAACCGCAACGTGGCGGAAACGCTGCACAACCCGAAAAAGATGGCTATCGCCTGCGGCATCATCGGCATGTTCGTGGTGGCTTTCCTCAACTCTACGGCGTCAGCCGTACCGGCGGCACTGCAGGTTACCGCAGTGAAAGTGCTGGTACCGGCAGCTAACCTGCTGGTCAATACCGTCATGCCGGTGATCTTCTGGCTGGCAGCGATCGATGCCGGCCGCAAATCGGGCTTCTGGGCCACCATTTTTGGCGGTCTGGCGCAGCTGATCATGGGCAACGCCGTACCGGGGCTGGTACTGGGTATTTTGATCGGCAAAGGCGTGGAAGAGAGCGGCTGGAACAGGGTCACCAAAGTGATGATGACCGCCATTGTATTGCTGTTCGTCCTCAGTGGCTTCTTCCGCGGTTTCGACATGAAGCTGTTGCAGTCATTTCAGCTCGGTATCCCTGGCTGGCTCGATATGATCCACAACTCAGTCAGTGGCAAATAAGAGGCGATGCTGATGAACGAAAATAAAGGCTTCTGGTACGCCGACTGGTCATTCCCGATCTTTGTTGGCCTGCTCTCATCCGGCGTGTTTGCCGGTACGCATATGTATTACCTGTATGGCATCGGCGCCTTCAACGAGGTGGCATTTGTCTCAATGCTGCGTGCGGGTATGGAAACCGGCGTCTACGGCGCAGTCGCCGCATTCGGTGCCAGCTTCCTGTTCGCCCGCATCATTGAGGGATCGCTGGTCGGTATTCTGGATATCGGCGGCGCGATTCAGACCGGCGTCGGGCTGGGCGTGCCGGCACTGCTGCTGGGGGCGGGCATCGTCTTCCCGGTAGCAAACTTCGCCGCCTCGCTGGCGACCGGCCTGGTGATTGGCGTGGCGATTGGCTACCTGATTATCCTGGCGCGTAAATTCACTATCAATCAGAGCGACTCCACCTACGGTGCTGACGTGATGATGGGCGCCGGTAACGCGTCTGGCCGCTTCCTTGGGCCGTTAATCATTCTGTCAGCGATGGCGGCGTCCATTCCGATTGGCCTCGGTTCGCTGCTGGGTGCATTGCTGTTCTACCTGTGGAACAAGCCGATCACCGGCGGAGCCATCCTCGGTGCGATGATCCTCGGTGCGATTTTCCCCATCGCGCTCTGATGTCACCGGCGGCCTGGCAACGGGCCGCCGTTAAGGAGTCCCCATGTTCGATTTGATTATTCGCCGTGCGCGCCTCAGTGATGAGCAGGTAGTGGATATTGCCTTGCTGGACGGCAAAATCGCCGCCATCGGCGAGGTAAATGGTCAGGCACGCCGCGAGCGCGATCTGGCTGGCCGCTACTACCTTAGCGCAGGCTGGATCGATTCCCACGTTCACTGCTATCCGAAATCTCCGATTTATCATGATGAAGCGGACGCCATCGGTGTCAGCCAGGGCGTCACCAGCGTGGTGGATGCCGGCAGCACCGGCGCGCAGCACATTGATGATTTCTATCAGCTGACGCGCGCAGCGCAGACCCAGGTGTATGCGCTGATCAACATCGCCCGCACCGGCATTGTCACCCAGAACGAACTGGCTGATATGACGCAGATTGACGAGGAGGCGGTGGCAGAGGCGGTGGCGCGACTGCCCGATTTTATCGTCGGTCTTAAGGCGCGTATCAGCAGCAGTGTAGTGGGTAAAAACGGTGTTCAGCCGCTGGTGAAAGCCAAAGCGATCCAGCAGAAGGTGGGCGGCCTGCCGCTGATGGTCCACATCGGTAACAATCCGCCCGATCTGGCACAGATTGCCGATTTGCTGACCTCTGGCGACATCATCACTCACTGCTTTAACGGCAAACCCAACCGTATTCTGACGCCGCAGGGCGAACTGAAAGCGGCGGTAAAACAGGCGATTGCCCGTGGCGTAAGACTGGATGTTGGTCATGGCAGCGCCAGTTTCAGCTTTGAGGTGGCCCGCGTGGCGATCGCGCAGGGCATTCTGCCCGACACCATCAGTTCCGACATCTATTGCCGCAATCGGCTGACCGGACCGGTTCACAGCCTGGCGCACGTCATGTCGAAATTTTTCAGCGTCGGCATGACGCTGCCGCAGGTGATTGACTGCGTCACCGCCCACGCGGCGGCCGGACTGCGCCTGACGCGCAAGGGCCGGCTTGAAGTCGGTTACGACGCCGATCTGACCATTTTTACCTTGAAAGAAGAGACCCGACCGTTTATCGATTCAGAAGGTGAACAGGTCGCGGGTGAGCAGCATCTGGTCCCGCTGGCGGCAGTGGTCGCTGGCCGGTGGATCGCGACTGAAGAAGGAGCAATGAATGAGCTCGGTATATGAAAAGTATGGCCTGAAGCCAGTGATTAACGCCTCTGGCCGTATGACGATTCTTGGGGTCTCAACCCCGAGCAGTGATGTAATCAATACGGTGAAATATGGTCTCGATCATTATTTCGAAATGAAGGATCTGGTTAACAAGACCGGTAGCTACATTGCCGGTTTGCTTGGGGTGGAGAATGCGCTGGTGGTCTCCTGCGCCTCAGCCGGCATCGCCCAGAGCGTGGCGGCGGTCATCGTCAAAGACAACGACTGGCTGCTGGATAATTTGCACACGGCGCCACTCAACGTGCCGCACCATATCGTGGTGCCGAAAGGGCATAACGTGAATTATGGCGCGCCGGTCGGCAGCATGGTGACGCTGGGCGGTGGTCATCTGGTGGAAGCGGGCTATAGCAACGAGTGTTCGCCAGAGCAACTGGCGGCGGCGATTACCCCGCAGACCGCCGCGATCCTCTACATAAAATCGCATCACTGCGTGCAGAAAAGCCACCTCGACGTAGCGCAGGCAGCGGCAGTGGCACGTCAGCACGGAGTACCGCTGATTGTTGATGCGGCCGCAGAAGAAGATCTGCAATGTTATTACCAGGCGGGTGCGGATCTGGTGATCTACAGCGGCGCAAAAGCGATCGAAGGCCCGACCAGCGGACTGGTGATTGGCCGTCATGACTATGTCGAATGGGTGAAACGCCAGACTAACGGCATTGGTCGCGCGATGAAAGTCGGTAAAGAAGGCATTCTTGGCCTGACGCAGGCGATTGAAAACTATCTGACTCAGCCGAAAATCAGCGGCGCACAGATGGTGGAAAAGATAACGCCATTTATTGACCAGCTCAATCAACTGAACGGCGTCACCGCTCGGGTGGTGTGGGATGCCGCCGGACGGGATATCGCCCGCGCCGAGATCGCCTTTGATGAAGCGGCGATCCGGCAGCGCACCGGCGATCTGGTACAGGCGCTGAAAAACGGTGAGACCGCCATCTACTTCCGTGGCTATAAAGCCAACGAAGGGATCATTGAGGCGGACGTGCGCAGCGTCAGCGCCGATCAGTTACAGACCATTTTTGCCCATATTCAGGCGCTGTTAAACGGAGAGAAAAACGCATGACGCTGACACCCAATTTTTATCAGGATCGCCTGTGCCTTAACGTACTGGCGGGATCGAAAGAGAATGCGCGCGCCATCTGGCAGGCGGCAGAAGGGCATGTGCTGGTCGGCGTTCTGTCGAAAAACTACGCCAGCAATGACGCCGCGATCGCGGATATGCGCGAATATGCCGCATTGATCGATAATGCGCTGTCGGTCGGCCTGGGGGCAGGCGATCCGGGTCAGTCGCAGATGGTGAGTGAGATCTCCGCCGTGCTGCAACCGCAACATGTCAACCAGGTGTTTACCGGCGTCGCCACCAGCCGTGCGCTGCTGGGTCAGTCGCAGACGGTAGTCAACGGGTTAATCTCGCCCACCGGCACGCCGGGCAAGGTAAAAATCTCCACCGGACCGCGTAGTGCAAAAAGTGATGACGCAATCGTCCCGATCAGCACCGCCATCGCCATGCTGCAGGACATGGGCGGCAGTTCAGTGAAGTATTTCCCGATGGGCGGACTGCAGACGGTGGAGGAGTATCGTGCGGTGGCGGATGCCTGCGCCAGACAGGATTTCTGGCTGGAGCCGACCGGCGGTATCGATCTGGATAACGTTGAACAGATCATTCGTATCGCGCTGGATGCCGGCGTCAGTAAAGTGATCCCGCACGTCTACAGTTCGATCATCGATAAAGCCAGCGGGGAAACCCGGATTGAAGATGTGCAGCAACTGCTGGCAATCTGTAAAAAGCTGCTGGCCTGAGGAGCTTCGTCTGACGCCTGCCCGTTGAATGGCGGGCGTCAGGCAAAATGGACGTTGCCCCACGATCCCCGTAGGCTGACGGCTGAACGCCGGCTTTTTCCAACCGCAGCAACAGGTAAACCATCGTGAGATTTCCCAATCAGCGCCTTGCGCAACTGTTTGATGCCCTGCAAAACGAAACGCTGCCTCAGGATGAACTGGCGCGGCGGTTTGCCGTGTCGACGCGCACCGTGCGCACCGACATCACCGCGCTGAACGCGCTGCTGGCGCAGCACGGCGCGCAGTTTATTCTGAACCGTGGTGCAGGCTATCAACTGAAGGTTGAGGATGCTCAGCGTTTCCAGCACCTGCAACAACAGACCGCATCGCCGCTGCGCGTGCCGCGTACCTCACCGGATCGCGTCCGCTATTTACTGACCCGGTTTCTCACAGCTGCTTACTCCATCAAGCTGGAAGAGCTGGCGGAAGAGTGGTTCGTCAGCCGCGCCACCTTGCAAAACGATATGACCGAAGTGCGGGAGTGGCTGGGGCGCTATCATCTGACGATTGAGAGCAAACCGCACTACGGCATGAAGCTGTTTGGCAGCGAAGTGGCGATCCGTACCTGCCTGACTGACCTGCTGTGGGAGATCGATCAGGCGCAGCCGGATAGCCCGCTGCTGACCATTGAAGCGCTGAACAGCGGAATGCTTGATACGCTGCGTCCCTTACTGCAAAGCTGTTTCGCTCAGCACAACATCCGCATCAGTGATGAAGGCGAGCGCTACCTGCGGATCTACTGCGCGGTGGCGGTCCGGCGCATCAGCGAAGGCTATCCGCTCAACGATCCCGGCGCTGAAGAAATTGGTGATGAAGTGCGGGAAGCGGCGCACCAGCTGATCACCCTGATGCGGCCGCTGGTGAGCAAGCCGATCTCACCTGCCGAAGAGAACTGGCTGCGGGTCAATATCGCCGCGCGGCGCATCCAGGCCATTGCGCCCAGCGCGATTAATGCTGATGATGCTGACGCTCTGGTCGATTATCTGCTCAGTTTTATCAACACCCATTACAACTTCAATCTGCAAAACGACCAGCAGCTGCGCGCCGATCTGCTCACCCATATCAAAACCATGATCACCCGGGTGCGCTACCAGATTCATATTCCTAATCCGCTGCTAAGCAACATCAAACAGCACTATCCGATGGCCTACGATGTGACGCTGGCGGCGGTGTCCAGCTGGGGGAAATATACCCCGTACGTTATCAGCGAAAACGAGATCGGCTTTCTGGTGCTGCATATCGGCGTCGGACTCGAGCGGCACTATGATGTCGGCTATCAGCGTCATCCGCAGGTGCTGCTGGTGTGCGACAGCGGTAACTCAACCTTACGGATGATCGAGGCGATGCTGCTACGCAAATACCCGCAGTTGCAGGTGACGGCCCGATTGTCGCAGCGGGAATATGAGGCGCGCAGCCGGATTGATGAGGATTTTGTTATCTCTACTACCCGGCTCAGCGAAAAAGAGAAACCGGTCGTGGTGATGTCGCCATTCCCGACCGGCTTCCAGCTGGAGCAGATAGGTAAGCTGGTGCTGGTGGATCGTACCCGTCCCTATATGTTGGCGAAATTTTTTGATGCGCAGCATTTTCACATTGTTGACCGGCCGCTGACCCAGTCTGCGCTGTTCCGGCAACTCTGCGACCAGCTGGAGGCGGAAGGTTATGTTGATGCGGCATTTTATCCGTCGGTGGAGGAGCGCGAAGCGATCGTCAGCACCATGCTGGGCGAAGGGATTGCGCTGCCGCATTCGCTGGGGCTACTGGCGAAGAAAACCGTGGTTTACACCGTGCTGGCGCCGCACGGCATCGCCTGGGGTGATGACACGGCTTACGTCATTTTCCTGCTGGCGATCAGCAAAAGTGAATATGAAGAAGCGATGGCGATCTACGACCTGTTCGTGACCTTTCTGCGTGAAAGGGCGATGACCCGGCTGCGTGACAGCACCGACTTCGCCTGCTTTAAGGCAGTGGCGATCGACTGTCTCAGCCGGTCATAGCTGGTCAGTCACGACATTTTCTCTCCGGTGGTACGGGGAGCGCAGCGTCAGCTCTTTTTCGCCAGCAAGCGCGGTATCTCGCGCAGACACCAGGCTTTGGCTTCGCCCATGCTGTCACGACGCCACGCCATAATGATATCCACTTCACGGGTGTATTCCGGACTCACGACCCGCAGGCGGCCTTCGGCAATATCCTGCTCAACCAGCGAATAGGGCATGGTGGCGACGCCCAGACCCGCCAGCAACGCACGGCGCTTGTCTTCCATGCTGCTGACCGTCAGGCGCTGTTGCTTATCCAGCAGCTGTACGGTCAGCACCGGACGCTCACGCGCCGTGTCCGCCACCGCAATGCCGCGATATTTCACCCGCGTCACTTCCGACTGCGGTTCTGGCTCGTTATGAATCGGGTGGTCGGCGCTGGCAACGTAGACGCTCATCATGGTGTAGAGCTTGCGGGTATTGATTTCGGTCGAGGCGCGGAAGTGCAGATCGGGCGCGATCACAATATCAGCCCGTCCCTGTTCCAGCCGCTCCCACGCGCCAGCCAGCACTTCAGTGACCAGCGAAAACTGGGTGTTGGCTTTATCTGCCAGTCGCGTCACCAGCGGAAACAGCGCTTCGGTCGGCACCAGCGCCTCGGTGACGATGGTCAGATGGGTTTCCCAGCCGCGCGCCAGGGCTTCCGCATCGGTGGTCAGCTTATCGGCCGCTTCCAGCAGCACCCGGCCTCGCTCCAGTAGCATGCGTCCCACGTTGGTAAATTTGGTGCGGTGACCGGAACGGTCAAACAGCACCACATCCAGTTCCTCTTCAAGCTTTTGCATGGTGTAGCTGAGTGCAGAAGGCACCCGGCCCAGTTCGTCAGCGGCTGCAGCAAAACTTCCGCGTCGATCAATCGCATCCATAACACGTAAAGATTCAAGGGTTAACGCACGCTCTTTAGCCATCCCGGTTCTCTGTCAGGAAATTTGAACATGCCGGGCAGATTAACTGGCTAACAATCCGGCGTCCAGACTTTTACCATAAGGGTATAAAGTCCGTGGCCGATCCTCGCCACCGGATGCTGGAGGTAAATCATGATAACAACACGCAGTGCGTCCGCTTGTGGTCAGGCCGATTTCGGTTGGTTGCAGGCGCGCTACAGTTTCTCTTTTGGTCACTATTTCGATCCCAAACTGATGGGCTATGCTTCGTTACGCGTCCTGAACCAGGAAGTGCTGGCACCGGGTGCCGCCTTTCAGCCGCGCACTTATCCGCAGGTCGATGTGCTGAACATCGTGCTGCAGGGTGAAGCGGAATACCGCGACAGTGAGGGCAACCACATCATCGTCAGGGAAGGGGAAGCGCTGCTGCTTTCGGCCCAGCCGGGCGTCAGCTATAGCGAAATCAACCCGAGCAAAGATCGCCCGCTGACGCGGATGCAGCTGTGGCTGACCGCCTGTCCGGAGCGGGAAAATCCACGGATGCAGAAAATTGTGCTGTCGGAGGGGAAAACCGCGCAGTTGCTGGCCTCGCCAGACGGCGCGGACGGCAGCCTGCAGCTGCGACAGCAGGTGTGGATTCATCAGGTTGAGCTGGCACCGGGTGAACAGCATGTGATGCGGTTAAACGGTCCCCGCGCCTACCTGCAATCGATTCATGGCTCGCTGGAGGCGATCTCCGGGACCGAGTATCAGGAGAAGCTGGGCTGTGGTGATGGTGCATTTTTACAGGAAGAACAGCTGGTCAGACTGACCGCAAAAACCGCGACTCAGGCCTTAGTAATTGATATTCCGGTCTGAGCATTCAGCCATAAAAAAAGGCGGCCATGGCCGCCTTTTTGCTATCTGAAGGTTTACTTCAGCATGGTGAAGGCTGTGGTCACGTGCTTCACGCCGCTTACCCGACTGGCCACATCGGCCGCCGCCTGGGCTTCCTGCGGCGTCACCAGACCCAGCAGGAACACTTCGCCATTTTCGGTGGTGACTTTGACGTTGGATGATTTCACCTGATCGCTGCCCAGCAGCTGCGAACGGATTTTGGTGGTAATCCAGGTATCTGAAGAGGACGTCCCGAGCGTCACTTTCTGGCCGATACGAATTTCGTTATAGACCTCGGTTGCGCCATCAACACCCATGGTGATCTGTTTGGCTCGATCGGCGATCTCCTGCGAAGGGGCCTGACCCGTCAGCAGCACTTTGCCCTGATAAGCGGTGGCGATCACGCGGGCATCGCTTTTGATTTGCTGGTCTTTGGCTAAGGCGTTAGAGACGCGTAATTCCAGCGTGCCATCATCAACCTGCGTCCCGACGGTGCGGGGATCGGTGGCTGTTTTGGTGGCGACAGCGGCGCTGCCAGCAACCACGGCGACACAGCCTTGTAGCAGCAATGCGGCTAACAGAATGGCTACAGCGTTCAATGCTTTCATTGGAGCTCCTTCGGTCATTCCTGGTGGGGAAACAGGGTGTTATCAATCAGATCGCACAAGCAGTTAAGGGTCAGCATATGCATCTCCTGAATACGGGCACTGCGGTGCGACGGGATGCGAATTTCCACATCCTGCGGACCTAACAGTCCGGCAAGCTCTCCGCCATCATACCCGGTAAGCGCAACGATAGTCATATCGCGCGTCACTGCCGCCTCAACGGCTTTAACAATGTCACGGGTATTACCGCGGGTGGAGATAGCCAGCAGCACGTCGCCCGCCTGGCCAAGTGCCCGCACCTGCTTAGCGTAAACCTCGTCATGCAGGCGATCGTTGCCAATCGCGGTCAGCATCACGTTGTCGGCGCTTAACGCCAGCGCTGGTAAGCTGGGACGCTCGGTTTCGAAACGATTGATCATGCTGGCGGCAAAGTGTTGCGCATTGGCTGAGGAGGCGCCGTTGCCGCAACTCAGGATCTTATTGCCGTTCAGTAACGACTGCACCAGCGTCATTGCCGCGCGGGAAATAGCATCGGGCAGCGCCTCAGCGGCGGCAATCTGGGTCTGGATACTTTCAGTAAAACACGCTTTAATTCTTTCCTGCACACGACCACCTGGTTCTAAACGTCTGCATTAAAGGCATTCGGCAGCCACTCGAGCGCCTTGCCGGTAATGGCGATGATGTCGAAACGGCAATTCACTGTTTCAAAACTGCCGCCGCGTTGTGCCAGCCACAGAGCAGCGGCACGCAGCAGCTTATGTTGTTTCTCGCGGGTCACGCTGGCGAGGGCGCCACCGTAACGCGCATCGCGCCGGTAGCGAACTTCGACAAACACCCAACAGTGCCCGTCGCGCATAATCAGGTCAAGTTCCCCGCCGCGACAATGGACATTGCTGGCTTCCCATTTCAGGCCTGCCTGCTCAAGATAGCAACGGGCACGCTGTTCATGCCCGGCACCAATCTGACGGCGATTTAGTTGGCCGGCGCGATTTCGCCCCGGCGATACTGGTTCCATGTCAACTTCCTGTTGATCACACAATCCGCATTGGCGCTGAGCTTGCCGGTATTGCCTTCCAGCGTAAAGCCCGGTGACTGACGCATCTGGTTAAAGTGATTTGCCAGCGTCCAGGCATCAATCCCCATCGCATACAGGCGAACCAGCGAATAGTCATTATTAAAGGACTTAGACGCCTGCTGCATCAGAGCCGGATTGGTGCCGGAGAGCAGTGGGATATCGCTGAACTGCAGGCCATCCATTTCCAGCCGGAAGTCAGGGCCGGCTCCCGCCTGCGCACTGCGTGAACTGGCATAGAGCGCAAGGTTGCTGCGGCTGCCGGTACGCATGGTGATCATCGGTTTAATCAGCTGCAGCTCACCCTGCGTAGAAACGATGTAGACGGCATCGACCGCGCCGTCGCCGCTGGTGCTGGCCACGTCTGGCGTGCTCTGCTGCGGGGCCGGGATGGTCACGCCCGCAATTGAGACGCCCTGCGGTTCGGCTGGCGCAGCATTCACCGGCGTGCCGGATAAACTGATGCCCGCGCCGCTGTTGATACCCTGTTTCAGCTCAGCGGTAGAACCGAAACGCTGCTGCAGCACGGTGCTGCCGCCCAGCGTCTGCCACTCCTGCGCAAAGGCGTTAGTCACGCGATCGCCCAATCCACTACGTGGTACCAGCAGCAGTGGCTGCCGCTTGCCCTGATCCCAGATATGGTGCGCGGCATCGCGCGCTTCGTCTTCAGGAGAAAGCGCAAAGTAACAAATATTCGGATGGTTCTGGATCTTTTCCGGCTCGTTAAGCGCCAGCACATTAAGTGGCGTCTGGCTGTTAGCGACCTGCTCAACATCGCTTTTCAGCAGCGGACCGACCACGATGGTTGCGCCATCCTGCTGTGCCTGCTGCATCACCTGCTGAATCGGCTGGCTGCTGGTGTCGTAGACTTTGATCTGCGCATTGCTGGCCGGCTCAGCGGCAGCGGGTTGGGTCGCAGCAGGCTGAGCG
>NZ_MLFN01000020.1 GCF_002095315.1 Pantoea conspicua | reverse complement strand
GCCCGGCAGCAGCAGCGGTGCGCAGGCCCGCACTCCGGCACGCCTGCCAGACAAAAAAAGCTGCCACGTTTGACCGTGACAGCCTTTGCAAACTTAATCATAACTGACGAGCATCAGACACAGGCCAGGGCGGGTATCAGAGCAGTGGCTTCTCGCCGCGCTGCCAGAGTTTCAGCAGCAGCCGCTCGGCGACCGATCCGGCACTGTGTGTCACACGGTCAATCATCTTGCGACGACGGGCGTAATGCACGCCCAGCACATTAAACCGATCCATCTGACGAATAATCAGATCGTCGCTGGTGCCAACTTCATCAATCAGGCCAAGATCCAGCGCCTGTCGACCATACCAGTGCTCGCCGGTCGCCACTTTATCGATATCCAGCGTGGGGCGCATCTGATGAACAAACTGCTTAAACAGCAGATGGGTTTCATCCAGATCTTCCTGAAACTTTTCCCGTCCCTCATCGGTATTTTCACCAAACAGAGTCAGGGTGCGCTTGTACTGTCCAGCGGTATGCAGTTCCACATCAATGTCGTTGCGCTTCAACAGACGATTAAAGTTGGGAATTTGCGCCACAACGCCGATCGAGCCGATAATCGAAAACGGCGCCGCCACGATACGATCGGCCACGCAGGCCATCATGTAGCCGCCACTGGCCGCCACTTTATCCACTGCCGCGGTGATGTGCAGACCGTGATCGCGCAGACGCTGCAGCTGAGAGGCGGCCAGGCCATAGCCATGCACCACACCACCCGGACTCTCCAGCCGCAGCAGCACTTCATCGCCTGGCTGGGTGACGGCCAGTACCGCTGAGACTTCTTCACGCAGCGACGTGACTTCGCTGGCATCCATGCTGCCTTTGAAATCGAGCACGTAAAGTGTGGGTTTGCTCACCTCGCTTTCACCCTGCTTCGCCGCCCGCTTTTCCGCCTTCGCTTTCAGCTTTTCTGCTTTTTTATGGTTTTTCAGCCATATTTTTTGCACCTGCGGTTTCATCTTCGCCAGCTGCAGGTCCTCTTTCATCTGTTGGTAGTCCTCACCCAGATGCGTCAGCCGCAGTTGACCGCTCTGACCCCGTTTGCGCAACGCGGCATTCATCACAATCAGCACAATTGCAGCGATCGCGATAACCAGCGTCACCACTTTTGCTAAAAACAGTCCATAACTTGAAAGAAGATCCATTGCGTCGCCTTAGTAAACAGAGAATTAGAGACAATGGGCTAGTTTAGCCGTTTTGCCCCTATCAGTCGCCTGAAATGCCAGCAGCTGGCACAGAATGCGCCGGTTGGCGATTGCGCCAATTCGTAAATTCAGGCATAAAGCGGAATCATGCTGTTTTCGCTGGAGGATCCCGCTGTGCATTATCAACCGAAAAGCGACCTGCTCAATCATCGCATTATCCTGGTCACCGGCGCGTCCGACGGCATAGGCCGGGAAGCGGCGCTGACTTACGCCCGCTATGGCGCCGAAGTGATCCTGATGGGCCGCAACGCCGACAGGCTGCAACAGGTCGAACAGACGATTAATCAACTTACTAAACGCCCGGCGCACTCACTGGTGTTTGACCTGGCGGACGCCACGCCTGAACGCTGTCAGCAACTGGCTCACCAGCTGGCGCAGCAGTTCTCTCATCTTGATGGCGTGCTGCACAACGCCGGCATTCTGGGTGAGATTGTGCCGCTGGCTGAACTGGATCCGCAGGTCTGGCAGCAGGTGATGAAAATCAATCTGGATGCCACCTTCTTTCTGACCCAGGCGTTGTTGCCGCTGCTGCTGAAATCAGAATCGGGCTCGCTGGTGTTTACCACCTCCAGCGTGGGTCGCACCGGTCGTGCGGGCTGGGGTGCCTACGCGGTCTCCAAGTTTGCCACCGAAGGCATGATGCAGGTGCTGGCCGATGAGTATAAAAACCATACTCTGCGGGTAAACTGCATCAATCCCGGCGGGACACGCACTAAAATGCGCGCCAGCGCGTTTCCACAGGAAGATGCTGACAAGCTGAAAACCCCCGCCGATCTGATGCCGCTCTACCTTTATTTAATGGGCGACGACAGTCGACGCAAAACCGGTATCAGTTTTGATGCACAGCCGGGCCGGAAACCGGGGGCAGCAGAATAATGGCCGACGATCGCCATCAGCAACGGCAGCAGCGGCTTAAGGAGCAGGTCGATGCCCGCATCGCAGCGGCCAGTGAGGTACGTGGCATCCTGATGGTCTTTACCGGCAACGGCAAAGGCAAAACCACGGCCGCCTTTGGTACTGCCCTGCGCGCCTGTGGTCATGGTAAACGCGTCGGCGCTATTCAGTTTATTAAAGGTGACTGGCCCAACGGCGAGCGCAACCTGCTGGAACAGCATGGTGTCGAGTTTCAGGTGATGGCGACCGGTTTTACCTGGGAAACCCAGAATCGGGAAACTGACACCGCCGCCTGTCTGGCGGTCTGGCAGCACGCCAGAAGGATGCTGGCGGATTCGTCGCAGGAACTGGTCATCCTGGATGAGATCACCTACATGATTAGCATGGATTATCTGCCGCTGGAAGAACTGCTTACTGCCCTCCAACAGCGTCCCGCCGGGCAAAGCGTGATTATCACCGGGCGCGGCTGTCATCGCAGCATCCTGGAGAGAGCAGATACCGTTACCGAAATGCGGCCGGTGAAACATGCCTTTGATGCCGGCATTCAGGCGCAACAGGGAATTGACTGGTAGCAGAAAAAAAAACGCAGCCCAGGGCTGCGTTTTTCGCTATCGGGCAACGGAATCGGGATTAACCGGAGTTACGTTTGCTGCCCGGATTGCGGCGTGGCGCACGTGGCGTGCTGCTCACTTTGCTATGGCGCTTCACCGCACGACGGATCTGGTTCGCTTTGGTGCGGCGACGATCTTTCTCAACCACCAGCTTGGTCACCGTTTCGTCATCCATGCCAACCAGGTTGCGCAGGTAGTTGACGGCCGGCAGGTCCAGCTCGGTCCAGCCGCCGCGAGGCAGGCCTTTTGGCAGGGTGATATCACCGTAGCGCACGCGCATCAGACGACTCACCTGCACACCCACCGCTTCCCATAAACGACGCACTTCACGATTACGTCCTTCAGTCAGGGTGACGTTGTACCACTGGTTGATGCCCTCGCCGCCGCCAAAGCGCAGGGTTTTAAATGCCGCCGGGCCATCTTCCAGCTGAACGCCTTTGCTCAGTTGACGAATTTTGTCGTCGTCGACCTGACCAAACACGCGTACCGCGTATTCACGTTCAACTTCACGGCTTGGGTGCATCAGGCGGTTTGCCAGTTCACCGTCGGTGGTGAACAGCATTAAACCGCAGGTATTCACATCCAGACGGCCGACGGCAATCCAGCGTGAACCGCGCAGGCGGGGCAGACGGTCAAACACGGTTGGACGGCCTTCGGGATCGCTACGCGTACAAAGCTCGCCTTCCGGCTTGTAATAGGCCAGCACCCGGCAGACTTCCGCCGCCGACTCGGCGATGGAGACCAGGTGGCCATCAATACGAATTTTAAGGGATTTACTGCTTTCGACACGGTCGCCGAGAGTGGCAATTTTACCATCGACGCTGACGCGACCGGCAGCAATCATCGATTCGATTTCACGACGCGAGCCATGACCGGCACGCGCTAACACTTTCTGTAACTTCTCGCTCATTGAGCTTCCTCTTTGTCGCCTTCCCAGGCGTCACGGTAGGGTGGGAAATCTTTTTAAATCAATAGGTTAACTTAAAAAGTTTGGCCCATTATACAGACATTCACCCCTGATGTAACGCGCTTTATGGTTAACAGAGTCAAATAAAGGATAGCCGATTCCGGTCAATTTTCTGCCTGCTGCGCCAGCTTTAGCAGGTACTCCTTCGCAGACGATTTAATAAGTAAAGATGGAGAATAAAACCGATTTTCAAAAACTTTATAGTGCGCGTATTTTAAATTTTCTGAACTATGGTTCAAAACCATTCAATCCGTCAGAAGAAAAAACAATCACGGTATCTTACACTTCCATCGCTTTTCCGCTGCAATATTTCTTCTGTGTTCATTCGTCATTGCAGCATAAAAGACCAGGGAGTTGAGTTTAACCGCCACATGCCATCTATTAAATAAAAATTAGTAGCGTAACCCCAAGGCAGATTTGTTTATTACTTTATTTTACAGGGTATTTTAATTAGGTTAGTTTTAATTAATTGTACAGAAAAATTATAAGTGTACACTTTGTCACTGAAGCAGATAAAAACGCAGAGCTGGCAGTAAAATAAGCTCGCGATAAAAATTAAATTTTAATGATTCATTAATAAAAATAGCCTTTTTAGATTAATCCAATAAACCGGCGCATCCGGAGTTGTTGCGTTAATACGGTTCAGTGATGAACCTTGATTGCATGTCAGAAGTCTTCACCAGGGATTTTCACGACATGCCTGAAAAAAGAATACCATCATGAGAAACCTCTTTCTGTGCCCAGCGTTTGCCGCGCTGGCGTTGACCGGGTGTTCCGTGGGCCATACTGAGTACAGTCGTACGGCGATGCAGCACGTAGATATGAGCGTGACTGGCATTCCGACGATCCTCGGTCTGGGTACCCTTGGCACCAGCATTCCGCTTACCCCTGAATACAGCCTGACCGCCGCCCACGTCGCGAAAACCGCCGTGCAGCGCGTTAAGTCTTACCATCCTTATTGCGATCTGGCGATTATTTATCATAAGAATGGTCCCGGGACCTTAACCCGCTTCCGCAGCAGCGATATTGGCGATCCGGTAAAAATGTACGGCTACAGTTTTATTTCCGCGCTGCCGGTTGAATCTAAAGGGGTTAATTTAGCCCGCACCTCTATTCGCAATGGCTGGAATAAAAGCCCCTGTATGGCAATGGCCTCTAATGCTGGCGTGGTACAGGGCATGTCGGGCGGTGGCGTTTATAATAGTGATGAGACATTGGGCGGCGTGATTGTCGGTTATTCTGATGCCATTAAAAATGGCCGTACCGGGAAAGTGATCCTCAAAGACGTTTCACTTTATATTCCCTACGGCCAGTTTAAAACCTGGTTGCAGAGCAATCTGGCACAGACACCGACTCGCGGTGCCTGAGTCAGTCGCCTTACAGGAATGGGCGGGTATCGCCCACCCCTTCACGCACAATTTCCGGCGCATCGGTGGTTAAATCGACCACCGTGGTCGGCTGTTGCCCCAGCGTGCCGCCATCGATAATCAGATCGACCAGCTTACCGATGCTGTGCTGAATCTCTTCCGGATCAGACTCGGTAAAATCATTGCCCGGCAGAATCAGCGAAGTGGACATCATTGGCTGGTTCAGCGCCTCCAGCAGCGCCAGCGCCACCGGATTGGAAGGTACGCGCAGCCCGATGGTTTTCCGCTTGTCATTCATCAGACGACGTGGCACCTCTTTGGTCGCCTTGAGAATAAAGGTGTAGTTGCCGGGCGTATTGTTTTTCAGCAGGCGAAAGGCGGAGTTGCCGACCTGAGAGTAGACAGAAAGCTCGGAAAGATCCCGGCACATCAGGGTGAAGTTGTGATTCCCGTCTAACTGACGAATACGGCAGATGCGCTCCATCGCGCCCTTCTCTTCCAGTCGACAGCCCAGCGCATAACCGGAATCGGTCGGATAGACGATCACGCTGCCTTTATTAAGGTAGTCCACCGCCTGATTAATCAGACGTGGCTGTGGGTTATCGGGATGGATGTGAAACAATTGACTCATAGAAACCTCGTGTCACCTTTCCGTGGAGAGCTGGGCGGGCGCCAGTGCGGGGAAGCGTTCCCAGACCGGCTCAACCGCCGCGGGCAGCCATAACTTGCGGCCCAGTTCAATCCACGGGCAGGGTTGATGAAAATCAGAACCTTGTGATGCGGCCAGCGCATTGTCTCTGGCATATTGCGCCAGTTGAGTACGCTCATTCGGCGCCTGCTGGCACTGGGCCACTTCCATCGCATCGCCGCCTGCTTCACGGAAATGGGCCACCAGCCGCTTTAACCATTTCGCTGATAAGCCATAGCGCCCGGGATGCGCCAGTACTGCACAACCGCCAGAATGATGAATCGCATCAATAGCTTGTTTAATTGTACACCATTGTGGCGGGACGTAGCCGGTTTTGCCGCGCGCCAGATAATTTTTGAACACCTGCGCCATGTTATCCGCTTTGCCCTGCTCCACCAGAAAGCGGGCGAAATGACCACGCGTGATGACGCCGCCATCGGCCAGACGCATCGCACCTGCCAGCGCGCCCGGAATACGCGCTTTTTCCAGCCGTTCGGCAATCTGTTCCGCGCGGGCCTGTCGACAGGCGTGCTGGCCAGCGAGAAAACTGACCAGCGCCGGATGACGGGTATCAATATTCAATCCCACAATATGAATCTCATGGTTCTCCCACAGCGTAGAGACTTCAACGCCCGCCAGCACCTTAACCGGCAAGGCCAGATCGATGACCGTTTGCTGCGCTTCATCTACGCCGGCGACGCTATCGTGATCGGTGATCGCCAGTACGCCTACGCGCATCTCAACCGCGCGCTGTACCAGCGCCGCAGGCGTCAGTAAGCCATCGGAAGCCCGCGTGTGGCTGTGTAAATCATAGATCGGGAAACGGGCGATATCGCTCAAAAGAACTCCTGCTGGAAACTAAACCGGCCAGCATGATAACGATTTTAGCCGCCAGTGAAAAAGTGTATTGACATTTCCGCCCCGAACCCGTTAACTAGTACACAAGTTCACACGTAACGGGTATTCAATCATGGCTGTTGTAATCACGCATTTTAACGGTTGGTGGCGCGATGTTCCCGAACACGGGCGACGTGGTCGTGCACATTTTGCGTAAACGCTGTGCAGATACCTGAGCCCGCCACCGAGCGGGCTTTTTTTTGAGCGAAATTCAGAGAAACCATCATGCCAATTGCGAAACCTACAGTGAAGTTGATTACCGGCAACGCGCCTTATCGCGAAGATCCGGCCGCAGTGTTTCATCAGTTATGCGGCGCACGTCCGGCAACCCTGCTGCTTGAATCTGCTGATATTGACAGCAAAAAGAATCTCAAAAGCCTGCTGATTGTCGACAGCGCACTGCGTATCAGCGCGCTGGACAACAAGGTGACCTTGCAGGCGCTGTCGGAGAATGGCCGCGCGCTGCTGCCGTTGCTTGACGCCGCGCTACCAGACTCCGTGGATAACCAGGTCCGTCCCGACGGGCGCGAACTGACTTTCCCGCAAAACGCCGGGCAGCAGGATGAAGATGCCCGTCTGCAGGCGCTGTCGGTGTTTGATGCCCTGCGTCTGATTCCCCAGCTGGTCAACTCCCCCTCCGACGAGCGGGAAGCCGTGCTGTTAGGTGGCCTGTTTGCCTATGATCTGGTTGCCGGGTTTGAAACCCTGCCGGCGCTGGACAATCAGCAGCGCTGCCCGGATTACTGTTTTTATCTGGCGGAAACGCTGCTGGTGATCGATCACCAGACCCGCAGCGCGCGACTGCAGGCCAGCCTGTTCTGCCCATCCACCAGTGAATTTCAGCGTCTGCAACGCCGTATTGAGCAACTGCATGGTCAGATGCTGCAGCCGGCGCCGGCCCTGCCGGTTCAGACGGTGGAGCAGATGAGCCTGACCACCAGCCAGAGCGATGAAGAATATTGTCAGGTAGTCCGTACCATGCAAGAAGCGATTCGCATTGGCGAAATCTTCCAGGTGGTACCGTCGCGCCGTTTCTCACTGCCCTGTCCTTCACCGCTGGCGGCCTACGACACGCTGAAAAACAGCAATCCCAGCCCGTATATGTTTTTCATGCAGGACCAGGACTTCGCTCTGTTTGGTGCCTCACCGGAAAGCTCGCTGAAATATGACGCCAGCTCGCGTCAGATTGAGATCTATCCGATTGCCGGTACCCGTCCACGCGGACGTAAACCCGACGGTTCGCTGGATCGCGACCTCGACAGCCGCATTGAGCTGGAGATGCGCACCGATCATAAAGAGCTGGCGGAACACCTGATGCTGGTCGACCTGGCGCGCAACGATCTGGCGCGTATCTGTGTGCCGGGCAGCCGCTATGTGGCGGACCTGACCAAAGTTGACCGCTATTCGTTTGTCATGCACCTGGTGTCACGCGTGGTCGGTACCCTGCGCGAAGATCTGGATGTGCTGCACGCCTATCGCGCCTGTATGAACATGGGCACGCTGAGCGGTGCACCGAAAGTCCGTGCCATGCAGCTGATCGCCGGGGCCGAAGGCACCCGTCGCGGCAGTTACGGCGGTGCGGTCGGTTACTTTACCGCCAATGGCGATCTTGATACCTGTATCGTCATCCGCTCGGCATATGTAGAAGACGGCGTAGCGACTGTGCAGCTGGCGCCGGTGTGGTACTGGATTCGAATCCGCAGGCGGAAGCCGATGAGAGCCGCAATAAAGCCCGCGCCGTACTGCGCGCCATTGCCACTGCCCATCACTGCAAGGAGATCTTCTGATGGCCGATATTCTGCTGCTCGATAACATCGACTCATTTACCTATAACCTGGTCGATCAACTGCGGACCTTTGGTCATAACGTGGTGATCTATCGCAACAATCTGCCGGCAGCGCTGTTAATCGAGCACCTGCAACGGATGGAAAATCCGGTACTGATGCTCTCGCCCGGCCCTGGCGCGCCAAAAGAGGCTGGCTGTATGCCGGAACTACTGCGGGCGCTGCGCGGACGCTTACCGATTATCGGTATCTGCCTCGGCCATCAGGCGATTGTTGAAGAATATGGCGGTCACGTTGGCCAGGCTGGCGAGATTCTGCACGGGAAAGCGTCTGCGGTGGTTCACGATGGCGAGGCGATGTTTGCCGGCCTGAGCAACCCGCTGCCGGTGGCGCGCTATCACTCCCTGGTCGGCAGCAATACGCCGGAAGAGCTCACCGTCAATGCCAGCTACAACGGCATGGTGATGGCGGTGCGCCACGAAACTGACCGGGTATGCGGATTCCAGTTCCATCCGGAATCCATCCTGACCACTCAGGGCGCACGACTGCTTGAGCAGACGCTGGCCTGGGCGCTGGCGAAGTAACAGGGAGAATGACTATGCAACAGACACTGGAAAAACTTTACCAGGCGCAGACGCTGAATCAGGCTGAGAGTCATCAGCTGTTCAGCGCAATTATTACCGGTCAGCTGGAGCCGACCCAACTGGCGGCGGCGCTGATTGCAATGAAAGTCCGGGGCGAAACGCCGGAAGAGATTGCCGGTGCAGCGACCGCGCTGCTGGAAGATGCAAAACCCTTTCCCCGTCCCGACTATGCCTTTGCTGATATCGTCGGTACCGGCGGCGACGGCAGCAACAGCATCAATATTTCCACCGCCAGCGCATTCGTGGCGGCGACCTGCGGCCTGAAAGTGGCGAAGCACGGTAACCGCAGCGTTTCCAGCAAGTCCGGCTCTTCCGATCTGCTGGCAGCGTTTGGCATCGATCTGGACATGCCGGCTGAACGGGCACGACAGGCGCTGGACGATCTCAACGTCTGTTTCCTGTTTGCACCGCAGTACCACACCGGGTTTCGCCACGCGATGCCAGTGCGTCAGCAGCTGAAAACCCGGACGCTGTTTAACGTATTAGGTCCGCTGATCAACCCGGCACGTCCACCGCTGGCGGTGATTGGGGTTTACAGTCCCGAGCTGGTAATGCCGATTGCGCAGACCCTGAAAGTGCTGGGCTATCAGCGTGCCGCAGTGGTGCATGGCGGTGGAATGGATGAAGTGGCACTGCATGATGTCACCCACGTCGCTGAGCTGCGTGACGGGGAAATCACCCGCTATCAGCTGTCGCCGGAAGACTTCGGTTTTGGCTTCCATCCTAAGGAGGCGCTGGCTGGCGGCACGCCGGAAGAAAATCGTGACATTCTCACGGCTTTACTCCAGGGTAATGGCCAGCAGGCCCATGAGGAAGCGGTCGCCGTGAATGTGGCGATGCTGCTTAAAGTTTTCGGTCATGAAGATCTGCGTGAAAACGCACAGCGTGCGCTCAACGCTATCCGCAGTGGACAGGCTTACGAGCGCGTGGTCGCTCTGGCAGCAAGAGGATAACCATGCAAGGTACCGTGTTAGAAAAAATTGTGCAGGACAAAGCGATTTGGGTGGCAGCGCGTCAGCAGCAGCAACCTCTTTCTACCTTTCAGAACAGCATTGAACCTGCCAGCCGTCATTTTTATGATGCACTACAGGGCGCGCGAACCGCGTTTATTCTGGAGTGTAAAAAAGCGTCGCCCTCAAAAGGCATTATTCGTGAGGATTTCGATCCTGCCGCCATTGCCGGGGTCTACCGCCACTATGCGTCCGCGGTGTCCGTACTGACCGATGAAAAATACTTTCAGGGCGACTTCGCGTTTCTGCCGATCGTCAGCGCCGCTATCACCCAGCCGGTGCTGTGCAAAGACTTCATCATCGACCCGTATCAGATCTATCTGGCGCGTTACTATCAGGCAGATGCCATTCTGCTGATGTTATCGGTGCTGGATGATGAACAGTATCGTCAGCTGGCTGCCGTCGCCCATAGCCTGAAGATGGGTATCCTGACCGAAGTCAGTAATGAAGAGGAGCTGGAGCGCGCCATTGCGTTGCAGGCCAGAGTGGTCGGAATTAACAACCGCGATCTGCGCGATCTGTCGATCGATCTGAACCGTACCCGTCAGCTGGCGCCGCGCCTGTCGCACGGCGTGACGGTGATCAGCGAGTCCGGCATTAACAGTTATGCCGATATTCGCGAGCTCAGCCACTTTGCTAACGGCTTCCTGATTGGCTCCGCCCTGATGGAAGAGCCCGATCTGACCGCCGCGGTACGCCGGGTCACGCTCGGCGCAAACAAAGTGTGCGGTCTGACCCGGGCGGAAGATGCACGCGCTGCGTATGAAGCAGGCGCCATCTATGGCGGACTGATTTTCGCCGCCGGCTCACCGCGTCAGATTGATACCGGGACCGCCCGGACGGTGATGGCTGGCGCACCGCTGTGCTACGTCGGCGTGTTCCGTAACAGCTCCGTTAGTGACGTTGTCACAGAGGCGACCGCACTGTCACTGTCAGCCGTGCAGCTGCACGGTCAGGAAACGCCTGATTTCGTTGCAGAACTGCGCGCGGCGCTGCCCGCCGGAATCGAAATCTGGAAAGCGCTGCGCATTGAAGGTCTGTTACCCGAGCGTAACTGGGCGCACATCGATCGCTACGTGTTTGATAACGGCGACGGCGGCACCGGTGAGCGCTTTGACTGGTCATTGTTGCAGGGCCAGATGCTGAATGATGTGTTGCTGGCCGGTGGCCTGAGCGCGGATAACTGTGTTGAAGCCGCGCAGCTGGGCTGTGCCGGTCTCGACTTCAACTCCGGGGTGGAAAGCGCGCCCGGCATTAAAGATGCCCGTAAAATCGCGGCGGTGTTTCAGACACTGCGCGCCTACTGATTTGCCTGGCCTGCTCAACGGCGGGCCTGAAAAAGGAAGATGAAAAATGACGTTACTCAATCCCTACTTTGGCGAATTTGGCGGGATGTATGTCCCGCAGATCCTGATGCCAGCGTTACGCCAGCTGGAAGAAGCGTTTGTCGATGCCCAGAAAGATCCTGAGTTTCAGGCGGAATTTACCGATCTGCTGAAAAACTATGCCGGCCGGCCTACCGCCCTGACGCTGTGTAAAAATCTGACGAAAGGCACCAAAACCCGGCTCTACCTGAAGCGCGAAGATCTGCTGCACGGCGGCGCGCACAAAACCAATCAGGTACTGGGTCAGGCGCTGTTAGCCAAACGCATGGGTAAGAACGAGATCATCGCCGAAACCGGTGCCGGACAGCACGGTGTTGCCTCGGCGCTGGCATGCGCCCTGCTTGGCATGAAATGCCGCATCTACATGGGTGCCAAGGACGTTGAGCGTCAGTCTCCTAACGTGTTCCGTATGCGTCTGATGGGCGCGGAAGTGATCCCGGTACACAGTGGTTCAGCAACCCTGAAGGATGCCTGTAACGAAGCGCTGCGCGACTGGTCTGGCAGCTACGAAACCGCACACTATATGCTTGGTACCGCCGCCGGTCCCCATCCGTTCCCGACCATCGTGCGGGAGTTTCAGCGGATGATCGGCGAAGAGACGAAAAAGCAGATCCTGGAAAAAGAAGGACGTCTGCCCGATGCCATCATCGCCTGCGTCGGCGGCGGGTCTAATGCCATCGGTATGTTTGCTGACTTTATCGATGAAACCAGCGTGAAACTGATCGGCGTTGAACCGGCGGGTCACGGTATTGAAACCGGTGAGCATGGCGCACCGCTAAAACATGGCCGCGTCGGCATCTACTTCGGTATGAAAGCCCCGATGATGCAGACCGAAGATGGCCAGATCGAAGAATCTTATTCGATCTCTGCCGGTCTGGATTTCCCGTCAGTGGGACCACAACATGCGCACCTGAACAGCATTGGTCGCGCTGAGTATGTCTCGATTACCGATAACGAAGCGCTGGCCGCCTTTAAACAGCTGTGTCGTGCCGAAGGGATCATTCCGGCACTGGAGTCGTCACATGCGCTGGCCCATGCCCTGAAGATGATTCAGGCCGAGCCGGACAAAGAGCAGCTGGTCGTGGTTAACCTCTCCGGCCGTGGCGATAAAGATATTTTCACCGTTCACGACATTCTGACCGCGCAGGGAGAAATCTGATGGAACGTTACGATCAACTGTTTAAACGCCTCTCTGCCCGTAACGAAGGCGCCTTTGTGCCCTTCGTCACCCTCGGGGATCCGTCACCGGCGCTTTCATTGCAGGTTATTGACGCGCTGGTGGAAGGGGGTGCAGATGCGCTGGAGTTAGGCATTCCCTTCTCCGATCCGCTGGCTGACGGCCCGACGATTCAGAATGCGACGTTGCGCGCCTTCGCGGCGGGCACCAATACCCAACAGTGCTTTGAAATGCTGGCGACCATTCGCCGTAAATACCCGGACCTGCCGATCGGTTTACTGATGTATGCCAATCTGGTATTCACCAACGGTGTTGATGCGTTTTACGCCCGCTGCGCAGAAGCCGGTGTGGATTCGGTGCTGGTGGCTGACGTTCCGGTGGAAGAGTCCGCCCCGTTCCGTCAGGCAGCACTGCGTCATGGTGTGGCACCGATCTTCATCTGCCCGCCGAACGCCAGCGATGCGCTGTTGCGCGAAATCGCTTCACACGGGCGCGGCTATACCTACCTGCTCTCCCGTGCTGGCGTTACCGGCGCAGACAACCGCGCCAGCCTGCCGCTGCAGCACCTGATCGAAAAGCTGCGTGAATACAATGCGGCCCCGCCGCTGCAGGGATTTGGCATCTCTGAACCGTCGCAGGTTAAGGAAGCCATCGCCGCCGGTGCCGCGGGTGCCATTTCCGGCTCGGCCATTGTCCGGATCATTGAAAAAAATCATGCGGAACCTGAGGTGATGCTGCGTGAACTGAAAAACTTCGTCAGCAGCCTGAAAGCCGCCAGCCGTTAATCCCGCCATCATGCCTTATCACACGATAAGGCATGATTTCTTTCCTTTTTTTACATCCCGCCATTTGCCCTTTTTGCAAAATCTGCACCACAATGTCAGAGCGCCGTTACGGTAACGTCGCATCCAATTTGTGACAGGGAGAGAAAGCAATGAAATTATTTAAAGCTGTGGCGGGTGCGTTGATGGCAGGTGTGGTTGCGCTGGCACTGAGCGCCTGTGCGCCAACCGCGACCAAAGAGGGAACCGGTGGCTATATCGATGACACCGTGGTTACCACCAAAGTGAAAGGTGAACTGCTGAAAGATGACTCGCTGAAATCGACTGAAATCAACGTAGAAACTTTTAAAGGTAAAGTTCAGCTCAGTGGTTTTGTCTCATCACCACAGATGGCTAATCGTGCCGTACAGGTTACCCGCAGCGTGCCGGGCGTGAAGTCCGTGGTTAACAACATGCAGATCAAGTAATACCTGCTATGAAGATTAAAAAGGCCGCTGATTCAGCGGCCTTTTTTCATCAGAAACGGTAACCCGCCCCAAAGAAGAAGACCCAGGGATCGATGCGCATATTAATATTCTGCTGTTCGCCTGCCGCCTTGAATTTCACCTCAGTATCAATATCCATGTACCACACCGACGCATTCAGCATCCAGTCGCGGTTGATCTGATAATCGAGACCGACCTGGCCTGCTACCCCCCATGAATCTTTGACGCTCAGATCGGTGAGTCCGGCATCACGGCCGGTCTGATTAAAATCTGCATCATAAAAGGTGGTGTAGTTGATACCGACGCCAACATACGGGCGCGCTTTGCTCTTGCTGTCGAAGAAATAGTATTGCGCCATCAGCGTCGGCGGTAACTGGCGTACCGTGGCCAGTGTACCGGTCGGACCCAGACCGACTTTATGCCGGAATGGCGTGGCGGCCAGCAGTTCAACCCCGATATTGTCGGTTGCCATATAGGTAAAGGTCAGGCCCAGCTGGGTATCGTTGCTGGCGCTGAACTCTCCCATGCCAAGCACATTATCGGAACCTTCGGTTGGACGTACCGTTGCACTGCCGGCACGCATAAAGAAGTCGCCCGCTTCATGAGCCATTGCCAGTTGTGGTAAAGCCAGAGCCAGAAGCATCGCGCATTTTGCCAGTTTCATTATCACTCCTTTGCTAAAGGTAAATATATCCAACGTCATCATTTTTTTGTTGGCAAAGATTTAACGTGATTTACAGAAAATTGCACTCTGTTCGGTTGATATAAATCACTTAAAAAACAATGAATTGATTTAGATCAATTTTGGCTGTGGCTGACATCGGGAAATTCCCCTTGCTGAAAAATCTTGCCCGGCTTATTTTGCTGATCCTGATTGTTGATTTTGGTTCGATGCCTCAGGAGTGGCGGGTGATCAAATGAGCGAAACGTCTAACCCTTGTGTCAGCTGTGGCGCCTGCTGCGCCCATTTCCGTGTCTCTTTCTACTGGGCTGAAGCCGATGATGCTGGCGGCCCGGTGCCCGCCGAATTAACCGAACCGCTGAGCCTGCTGATGCGCAATATGCGCGGCACCAACGATCGTGCGCCTCGCTGTGTCGCCCTGCAGGGCGAGATTGGCGGCTGCGTCTCCTGCGGCATTTATGAGCAACGGCCAACGCCCTGTCGGGAGTTTGCGATGTCGGGCGAAGAGGGTGTCGCCAATGACGCCTGCGATCGCGCCCGCGCCCGTTACGGTCTTCCCGCCCTTTTTCACCCCTCTTTACCTGTTATGACAGAAAGTTATCTCTCGCCGGGTGCCCGCGAGCTGCCAGAACATGTACAATCGCCGGGTTAATTAACCCGGTTCCTCCAAGGAGTGTACATGTCTATCACGGCAAGCTCGTTATACCGTGACACTGGAAATTTTACCCGCCATCAGCTGGTCACCTTACTGTTGATGTCGCTGTTGACTGCTTTCATCACCGTCATGCTGGTACATGTGCTGACGCCTGGCGCCGATCAGATGGCGATTCTGCAGCAGGGTGACGACAGTGCCAGTTCGTTGTTTGAGATGGTGCAAAACATGTCACCTGAACAGCAGCAGGTGTTGCTGCGCGCCTCTGCGGCGGGAACGTTCGCGGCACTGGTGGGTAATACGCTGTTACTCGGCGGGATGTTGTGTCTGATTCCGATGGTCTCTTCTGGTCAGCGGGTCAGTGCGCTGCGTGCCATTGGCGCCTCTGCGCCTTTATTGCCAAAGCTGTTACTGCTGATTTTTCTGATCACGCTGGTGGCGCAGCTGGGCTTTATGGTTCTGGTGGTGCCTGGTATTCTGCTGACGATTCTGCTGTCGCTGGCACCGGTGATGCTGGCGAATGAGAAGATCGGCGTGTTCGCCGCCATGCGGGCCAGTATGCGAATGGCGTGGAAGAACGTGAAGCTGATTGCGCCCGCCATTCTTCTCTGGCTGCTGGCAAAAGTGGTGGTGATGTTGTTTTTCTCATCACTGACCGTGCTGCCGATGAACGTTTCCTCGGTGATCTTCACCGCTGCAGGTAACCTGGTTTCGGCCATGTTAATCATCTATCTGTACCGGCTTTATATGCTGTTACGTTGATGAGCGGTGCGCCTTCGGGCGCATCGGTCCCCCATTCAGCCCTGACTGGAATGATTATGAAGCAGTTACTCGATTTTCTCCCTTTGGTGGTCTTTTTCATCTTCTACAAGCTGTACGACATCTTTGTTGCTTCAGGCGCACTGATTGTCGCGACCGGTCTGGCTTTAGTTGTCAGCTGGTTGCTCTATCGTAAGCTGGAGAAGATGACCATTTTACCTTTGTGCTGGTCGCCGTATTTGGCACGCTGACGCTGGTGTTCCACAACGATGAGTTTATTAAGTGGAAAGTGACAGTGATCTACAGCCTGTTTGCCGTCGCGCTGCTCTACAGTCAGTGGTTCATGAAGCAGACGCTGATCCAGAGCATGCTGGGCAAAGAGTTACAGTTGCCCGATCCGGTCTGGCGTCGGCTCAATACCGCCTGGGCGCTGTTTTTCCTGATCTGCGGCCTGGTAAATATCTACGTTGCGTTTTGGTTATCTCAGGCGTTCTGGGTTAACTTTAAGGTGTTTGGTCTGACCGGTCTCACCTTACTGTTTACCCTGATTAGCGGGCTCTATATCTGGCGACAGATGCCGCAACAACAACAAAAATAATTACTCTGCCCGGCACGCCGGGCATTTTTTTAGCGATCATCTGCAGAAGAAACGAAAGCAATGGGCGAAAAGCATAAATTGCCGCAAGGCGAAATGGTGTTACGTACGTTAGCCATGCCAGCAGACACCAATGCCAATGGCGATATCTTTGGCGGCTGGCTGATGTCACAGATGGATATGGGCGGCGCTATTCTGGCTAAAGAGATTGCCGAAGGCCGGGTCGTGACGGTGCGGGTTGATGGCATGTCCTTTCTGAAGCCAGTGGCGGTGGGCGACGTGGTCAGCTGTCATGCGCGCTGTATCCGTACCGGTAACAGTTCAATGACCATCAATGTCGAAGTCTGGATCAAGAAGGTGTCGTCTGAACCGATTGGTCAGACTTACTGTGCCACCGAAGCGGTGTTTATCTATGTCGCGGTAGACAATGACGGCAATTCGCGTCCACTACCTGCCGGGCGTGCTAACCAGCAACCCAGCGACTAGCCGGTCGTCTGGCGGTCAGGTGCAGTGTCACTGACCGCCAGCTTTTTTATTCGATGCTGGCACCGCCATTCATCTTAAAGACAACGTTCATGGTCACCTGTCCTGGACGACCGCTCTGGTAACGCCACTGCTTCATCGACTCCCTGACTGCCCGTTCAAACATATTGCGCGGTTCCGCGGAGAGGATCTGAATATTCTCCACCCGTCCCTCGCTGTTCACATCAAATTTCACCCGCACCCGACCCTCAATGCGAAGCGCCCGTGCGCGCTGTGGATAACCTGGCTTGCTGACACTCAGCGCTTTCGGCCCGCTGGAAACCGTCTGGCTCGCTGACGGCGTCGATTTCGGCGCAGTTGTCGGCTTGTTCTGCGTCGCCGGCAGGTCCTGTTTAAACGGATTGGCCTGGGGTTTGCTCTCCTGACGCGGTTTTACCTCGCGTTTAGGTTGCTCACGCTTATGTTCCGGCTTGGGTTTCGGTTTTGGTTTTGGCTTCGGTTCTGGCTTCGGAATCGGTACCGGTTCCGCCTTCGGGGGTTCCGGGGCGGGCTGAGGTTCAGGTACCGGCTCTGGCTGCGGTTCAGGTACCGGTTCTGGCTGCGGAGCCGGTGGCTCAACTACCGCTGGCGCAGGTTGTGGCTGAATTTCCGGGGCGACCAGGCTGACACTGATGGGCTGCGACGCTTTGGGCACTTCGGTCACCTGATGGAATGAGGCGTAGAGAATTCCGGCAATGACGGTACCATGCAAAGCGACAGACAATAACATGGAGACAGGCGTGCGTTTGGGTAATGGCATAGTCAGCGTGGTCATAACAGTCGCAGTCATTAAATGAAGAGCCGATTTTAAATGCAAATAGCAATCAGTTTCAATAACTCCCGCCATCTCACCGAAAGAAAAGCGCTTTTTAGCCCTTTATGCTGAGCAGTAAGCGGGTCAGAGGTTTCGTTTGCACTCTGATAAACAATCCCTTAACGTGTTGCGAAATTAGGAAGAGTTAATGGGAGCTCCCAAGTGCTTTACGTCATTTATGCAGAAGACAACGCAGATTCACTGGAAAAACGTAATGCCGTGCGCCCTGCCCATCTGGCGCGCCTGAAACTACTGCATGAAGAAGGACGCCTGATTATTGCGGGTCCGATGCCTGCCGTCGACAGCAACGATCCGGGCGTGGCAGGCTTTACCGGTTCAACCGTGATTGCCGAGTTCCCGTCACTTGAAGCGGCACAATCCTGGGCAGAAGATGATCCCTATATTGCCGCTGGCGTTTACAAACAGGTGGCCGTTAAACCGTTCAAACGCGTTTTCTAATCGCGAATGCGCGCTGATAAATGGCTTCGGTGCGGCGCACCGGGGCCTTTTTTGTTTTCCGGGTAAAGCAACAATGCAAATGATTATTCTGGCGCTGCTGGTGCCGATCGTGGCGCTTATCGCGACCGCCCTTTACTTTTGGCGCAGCAGGGCTGGCGCAATAAAAAACATCTGATTGTGATGTTAATTGTGCTGGCAGCGGTGCTGCAACTGGTAAACATGATCCTGATGGTGCGTGTTGAATCCGGTGCCGCGGGCTGAAAAGATCAGCCGTTACGCGTAAAAAAAACCGCCCACCGGCGGTTTTTTTTTACTGGTAAGGCACAGCGATGGCGTCAATCAAAGACGTTATTGATAATCGCGGTGACCACTGCCGTACTCAGCGCAATCAGTACCAGGTTATCCCCCACCATTTTCCATTCGTAACCGGGATAAGAAGGCAGACCCTCCAGCATACCGCGCGGCACCGAGCGTTTAGCGATACCAGGCGGCAACGGTTTACCGCGCGCGAGATTTTTAGCAATTCCCGGCGGCAAAGATGAGTAGCCGGTCAGCCCCTGCTGTCTGGCCAGATCACGCGCGAATGAATAACTGATATCGGTTTCTGCCCGCCAGGGATCGCCGCCCTTATTCTTTTTACCCTGTGACTTATCATGTTTCCCCTCGCCCTTATTACCATGCCCTTGTCCATGACCATTGCCCTTTCCATTGCCGTTTCCGTTTCCATTGCCTGGATTGGCCAACAGCGCCGGTGAGGTGAAAAGCAAACAGAGGGTTAATGCGATGACGCCAGACCTTGCCAGTTTTTTCATTGTCCTGCTCCCAAAGGTAATTGATTTAAATTTAATCCTGGACCTGAAAAGCGGCAATCTGGCGAGTTCTTAAAAGCATCCTGGCACGCAAAATGGGGGTATCACCGACACTCACCGCTCCAGGCAGAAGTCCACGGAATAACGGATAGCGCCTCATGCTACCTCCGCCTCAACAATACAGCCACGCTAAACAATAGCCGAAGCGCAAGCCGGTACACCTCGTCTGATTTCAGGGCGGCAGGCCGTAATCTGAGATCGGCATGGTTCAGTCGCTGGTTAAAAATGTAAATTTTTTTGACCTGATCGCTCAGGTATTCTTGACTGAAAAGACTTATCACCCCAACAGGAGAGGCCGTCATGACCGAATTGCTGCATATCATGTCTGTCAGCGCGATTGTTGCAGGCATCTATTTGCTGGACTGATCCTGTGCGGATTCGGGCGGGAAAAACAAAAGCCCTGCCGGTCTGGCAGGGCTTCGATCTTCCGTGAGGGATGAATGATTGGACAACGAAAAACGATCACGAAAGATGATTATTTTCTATAAAAAACCCGCTCGGTTGTCAAGCGTGTCGGAGGCGTTCGTTACCGCGCTGCAGGCCTGTTTTCAGCGGCACCCGCAGCGCCTGACGCGGTGTTTAATTGCGGTCCAGCAGCAGCCCAATCAGTGCATGATAATGATGCTCTTCTTCCGCACTGGTCACCGCCTGTAAACGGCTGACCAGTCGGGTGCAGATGGCCTTACGGTTCAGGCTGCGACCAGAACGCACGATCTCTGTCACGACAGCGCCAAGAATGGCCTGTTGAGCCGGCAGGGAAGCACTGCTCAGATAAGCGGAGATATCAGAAACTGAGGCCGGGATTCTTACGTTGGCTTGCATGGTCAACCCTCACAGAGTTCATTAAATGTCATAACCGATGCGATAAAGCTATACCACCAACCATTACTTGTACAGGTATTTGACGAGTAATTTGCAATAATTTCTTAAAACGGCAAATAATTTGAGCCCAAACAGTAACTTGTGTGATTGTAAAGCTGTACAGGTTTAGCCATTCTTATTGGGAAGGCCGGGTTAAACCGCATTGCAGTGAATATTTACCGGCACGCAGCGACGAAATGCTGCGCCGTCAGACATTTTTTTTAGGGTAAACAGGAATTATTTCTTATCGCTGACTACATTTATGACTTCGTTATTACACCTCTGAAGCTCAGAATGGACGCTACAGCACAGTCGCAGGCTCATTATGCATAAGACTTATAATATTCAGGGCGCCACAACTTTCGTCGATCAGCTGTTATACCGGATGCAGGCAATTGCCGATCCGAAAACCGAAGTGCTGAGTGGTTATCCGGCAAACTGCTCTGCCTGGTTAACCATCTATTATCATCGCAAAACGGATAAGTGGTCTTTTGAATGGTATGACCGCGCCGGTTGCCGCCGTCCTGTGGGACTGGGTAGCCCGGCGGATTGTCTGATGCGTGAAGTGAGCGATCGCGGTGCTTCGCAACAGGAACATCTGCAGGCGCGTGGCTTTCTGGCCGAGCTGGGATTTTTCGAAGCCTGAGTAACCGCGTCCACCCGGCTGGCGGATAGGGACTGCCTCTGCCAGCGGGCCTGCAGCCTGATGCGCACTACAGCCTACATATTTTGCGTAATAAACAGGATGGAGCGACGCTGCTGCTGCGCCAGTTGATGGCGAATGCTGTGAATGCGTTTATAGCGTCGTGACTGCCCTTCCAGCCAGCGTGAACGGCGTCGGTGTACCTGACGTAACATTCTCCAGCGCGCCACTTCATTTCTGCTTCGTCTCATCACTTCCTCTCTGACATCGAATTCACGCGCACGCATTATAAAGATCTTATCGCCAATGCCAAATCGGATCTGATCGTTATGGCAAAGGATAAAGGGTTTCGCTGACCGTGATCTGCACGTAAACTTGCCAGACGAAAGCGCGAACGGGATGTCCACTTAATGACCACTTTTTACACCCTGATCAGCTGGTTGCTGCTATTTGGCTACTGGCTGCTGATCGCCGGTGTCACGCTGCGAATACTGATGAAGCGTCGTGCCGTGACTTCGGCGATGGCCTGGCTGCTGATTATCTATATTCTGCCGCTGGTGGGTATTATCGCCTACCTGTCGTTTGGCGAACTCCATCTGGGTAAACGTCGCGCAGAACGGGCCCGTACCATGTGGCCATCGACGGCCCGCTGGATGACCGATCTGAAGCAGTGTCGTGAAATCTTTGCTACTGAACACAGCGATGTTGCCCGTTCGCTGTTCGAACTCTGTTATCACCGTCAGGGCATCGCCGGTGTTAAAGGCAATCAGCTGCAACTGCTCACCAGTGCCGATGATGTGATGCAGGCGCTGATTCGGGATATCCAGCTGGCGCGGCATAATATCGAGATGGTGTTCTATATCTGGCATCCCGGCGGCCTGGCGGATGAAGTCGCCGAGTCGCTGATGGCCGCCTCACGCCGCGGCGTACACTGCCGGCTGCTGCTCGATTCAGCAGGCAGCGTGACCTTTTTCCGCAGCCCGTGGGTCGGCATGATGCGCAATGCCGGCATTGACGTGGTTGAAGCGTTACAGGTCAGCCTGCTGCGCGTATTCCTGCGCCGGATGGACCTGCGTCAGCATCGAAAAATCGTCTTAATTGATAAATACATCGCCTATACCGGCAGCATGAACCTGGTGGACCCCCGCTTCTTTAAACAGAACGCTGGCGTCGGTCAGTGGATCGACCTGATGGCACGAATGGAAGGCCCGGTCGCCACCGCCATGGGAATTGTCTTTAGCTGCGACTGGGAGATAGAGACAGGAAAACGCATTCTTCCCCCCCGCCCGACCGAAATATCATGCCGTTTGAGCAGGAGAGCGGCCATACGGTGCAGGTCATCGCCTCGGGTCCCGGTTTCCCGGAAGATATGATCCACCAGGCACTGCTGACAGCGGTCTATTCCGCACGTGAGCAGTTAATCATGACTACGCCCTACTTCGTGCCAAGCGACGATCTGCTGCATGCCATCTGTACCGCAGCGCAGCGCGGGGTGAATGTCAGTATTATTGTGCCGCGCCATAACGATTCTCTGCTGGTGGGCTGGGCCAGCCGCGCCTTCTTCAGTGAACTGCTGGAGGCGGGGGTGAAAATTTACCAGTTTGAAGATGGGCTGTTGCATACCAAAAGCGTCCTGGTCGATGGACAACTCAGCCTGGTCGGCACGGTAAATCTTGATATGCGCAGCCTGTGGCTCAATTTTGAGATTACACTGGTGGTAGACGATGCCGGATTTGGCAGCGATCTGGCCTGTGTGCAGGATGACTATATTGCCCGTTCACGCCTGCTGGATGGCCAGCGCTGGTCAAAACGTGCCTGGTGGCAGCGTATCGTCGAACGACTGTTTTACTTCTTCAGCCCTTTACTGTAAAACGAGCCAGATTATGTATACGGCCTCAGGCAGACAGGACAGACCATGGATTTAAACAACCGCCTTACTGAAGACGAAACGCTGGAACAGGCTTACGATATTTTTCTTGAGCTGGCAGGCGATAATCTCGATCCGGCAGATATCATTCTTTTTAATCTGCAGTTTGAAGAGCGCGGCGGTGCCGAGCTGTTCGATCCGTCAGAAGACTGGAAAGATCACGTCGATTTTGATCTGAATCCTGACTTTTTCGCGGAAGTGGTGATTGGGCTGGGTGAAGCGGATGGGGAGCCGATTACCGACGTTTTTGCACGCGTACTGTTGTGTCGTGAAAAAGACCACAAACTGTGTCATATCCTGTGGCGTGAATAGTCGTCACCGCGATAAAAAACGCCGGGCTATTGCCCGGCGTTTTGCTTTATAACGGATCGACTTTCAGGCAGGAGACCGCATGGCGGAAACTGCCTTCCAGCAGCGGCCGGGTTTTGGCGCACTCCGGACCGGCAATCGGGCAGCGGGTACGGAATACGCAGCCCGACGGTGGATTGATCGGTGACGGCAGTTCCCCTTCCAGCAGCTGAATCTGCTTATTCTTTTCCAGATCCGGATCGGGAATTGGCACCGCCGACATCAGCGCTTTGGTGTAGGGATGCTGCGGATTGCTGTAAACCTCGCTGTAGGTGCCCAGCTCGACCGCATGACCGAGATACATCACCAGAACGCGGTCTGAGATGTGTTTCACCACCGCCAGATCGTGGGCGATAAAGATCAACGACAACCCCATCTCGCGCTGCAACTGCTGCAGCAAATTGACGACCTGCGCCTGAATCGACACGTCGAGCGCTGACACCGGTTCATCACAGATGATCAGCTTCGGCTCCAGAATCAATGCACGTGCGATGCCAATACGCTGACACTGGCCGCCGGAGAACTCATGCGGATAACGGTTGATCAGGTTTGGCAGCAGACCGACCTTCATCATCATATTTTTAACGCGATCTTTGACTTCCTGACGCGCCATTTTCGGATGATAGGTACGCAGCGGCTCCGCAATGATATCGCCGATAGTCATGCGTGGATTGAGAGAGGCGAGCGGATCCTGGAAAATCATCTGGATGTCGCTGCGCGCCTTGCGCCATTCCTCTTCGCTCTGCCCCAGCAGATCGCGTCCCAGCCACGCCACCCGACCTTCGGTGGCTTTCACCAGGCCGATGATGGCGCGGGCCAGCGTCGATTTACCGCAACCCGACTCGCCAACTACGCCCAGCGTCTCCCCTTCATACAGGCGCAGGCTGACGCCATCCACCGCTTTCAGGGTCTTTGACGGCTGCCAGAACCACTGCTTGCCATCTTTAATGTCGAAATGCACCTTGAGGTCGGCGATTTCCAGCAACACTCTTTTTTCCGCTACGGTGCTCATACTAATTCCTCCACCGGCTTAAAGCAGGCACGTAAACGCCCATCGCCAAACGGTTCCAGCGGCGGCGCTTTGGCACAGATATCCATCGCGTGTGGACAACGCGGCTGGAACGGGCAGCCCGCCGGCAGACGCAGCAGGTTAGGCGGATTGCCGGGGATGGTGGTCAGGCTCTCCCCTTCGGCATCCAGCCGCGGCACCGCATTCAGCAGGCCGATAGAGTAAGGATGCGCTGGCTGATAGAAGACGTCACGGGCGCGGCCATACTCCATGGTGCGTCCGGCATACATCACCAGCACCTTGTCGCAGATCCCGGCAACCACGCCCAGATCGTGAGTGATCATGATGATAGCGGTGTTGAACTCACGCTTGAGGTCGTTAAGCAGCGTCATGATCTGCGCCTGTACCGTCACGTCGAGCGCAGTGGTGGGCTCATCGGCGATCAGCAGTTTTGGCCGGCATAACAGCGCCATGGCGATCATCACGCGCTGGCGCATCCCACCGGAAAACTCATGCGGATACATCTTCATGCGCTTACGCGCTTCGGGCATTTTTACCGCATCCAGCATTCTGACTGACTCTTCAAATGCCTGGGCGCTGTTCATGCCCTTGTGCAGCTTCAGCACTTCCATTAACTGTTCGCCGACCCGCATGTAGGGGTTAAGCGAGGTCATCGGGTCCTGAAAGATCATCGCAATCTGCTCGGCACGCAGCCGGTTAAGCTGGTTCTCGGGCAGATTAAGGATCTCTTTACCATTAAACAGCGCGGAGCCGCCAATGCGGCCATTTTTTGCCAGCAGCCCCATCAGGGCGAATGCGGTTTGCGACTTGCCGGAACCGGATTCACCGACAATGCCCAGCGTCTCACCGGCACGCAGCGAAAAGTTAAGATCGTTGACGGCGGTGACATCGCCGTCGTGCGTGCCAAAAGTGACGCGTAAATCTTTCACCTGCAGTAACTGTTCGCTTCCCGCGCGGGCCGCCATTGCTGGCTGAAATTCATGAATGGTCATCGGGAAACTCCTTAACGATCTTTCGGGTCGAGGGCATCACGCAGGCCATCGCCAATAAAGTTGAAACAGAACAGCGTCACGACCAGAAAACCGGCCGGATAGAGCAGTAACCACGGCGACACTTCCATCGAGTTCGCGCCGTCGCTGAGCAGTGCGCCCCAGCTGCTGAGCGGCTCCTGGGTACCCAGGCCGAGGAAGCTCAGAAAAGATTCAAACAGAATCATGCTGGGCACCAGCAATGAGGCATAGACCACCACCACACCGAGGACGTTTGGCACGATGTGTCGCAGCACAATTTTCCAGGTAGAGACGCCGCCAACGTGGGCCGCTTCAATGAACTCTTTGCGCTTCAGACTCAGGGTCTGTCCACGCACGATACGTGCCATATCCAGCCACGACACCATGCCGATGGCGGCAAAAATCAGCAGGATATTTCGGCCAAAAAAGGTCACCAGCAGGATAACGAAGAACATAAACGGGAACGAGTTGAGGATTTCCAGAATACGCATCATCACCGAGTCGGTTTTGCCGCCGAGGTAGCCGGCTACCGAACCGTACAGGGTACCGACGATCACTGCGATCAAGGCGGAGGCCACACCAACCATCAGTGAAATCCGGCCGCCAATCGCAACCCTGACCAGCAGATCGCGCCCCGAGGAATCGGTGCCGAACCAGTGCCCGGACGTGGTATCCGGCGGAGAGGACATCATGCCCCAGTCAGTATCGTCGTAGGTGAACTGTGACAGCATTGGCGCAATGATCACAAACAGCGTAATCAGCAGCAGCACCAGCAGGCTGAGTGAGGCCGCACGGTTATGGATAAAACGACGACGGGCGTCCTGCCACAGACTGCGCCCTTCAACTTCCAGCTTCTCACTGAACGCATCCAGAGCTTCGCTGTTTTTCTTACTTAACATCATGGCGAACTCCGCAATCAGTAACGAATTTTCGGATCGATGACGGCATACAGCACGTCGACAATCGCGTTAAACAGAATGGTCAGTAACCCCACCAGAATGGTCAGGCTCATCACCAGTGAGTAGTCGCGGTTCAGCGCGCCGTTCACAAACAGCTGTCCAATGCCCGGCAGACCGTAGATGGACTCAATCACCATCGAACCGGTGATGATGCCGACAAAGGCAGGTCCCATGTAGGAGATGACCGGCAGCAGCGCAGGTTTCAGCGCGTGGCGCAGCACGATGCGGCGCAGCGGCAGCCCTTTTGCACGGGCGGTACGGATAAAGTTGGAGTGCATCACTTCAATCATCGATCCGCGGGTAATACGCGCGATGCTGGCGATATAGGCCAGTGACAGCGCCACCATCGGCAACAGCATGTAGTTCCACTGTCCGCCATTCCAGCCTCCGCCGGGCAGCCATTTCAGGGTGATGGCGAACACCAGAACCAGCAGCGGCGCTACCACGAAACTCGGTATTACCACGCCGGTCATTGCCACCCCCATCACCGCGAAATCCCACAGGCTGTTCTGTTTCAGCGCGGCGATAACGCCAGCAGTTACGCCCAGCACCACCGCCAGCAGAAAGGCGGCCAGACCGAGTTTGGCTGAAACCGGAAACGCATGACCAACCAGATAGTTAACCGAATAATCTTTGTATTTAAATGAGGGGCCGAAATCGCCGTGCGCCAGCTGCACCAGGTAATCGACATACTGTTTACTAATCGGGTCGTTGAGGTGATATTTCGCCTCAATATTAGCCATGACTTCCGGCGCCAGGGTGCGCTCACCGGTAAAGGGACTGCCGGGTGCCAGTCGCATCATAAAGAAGGAGATGGTAATCAGAACGAACAGCGTCGGGACCGCTTCAAGCAAGCGACGCAGGATGAATTTTAACATTGCCGTACCTACCAGGCTGTTGCTTCACAACAAATAAAAAAACGTAAAGGCGGCGCAGACGCGCCGCCACTGTCGATAGCCTGTGTGCTATTAGTGTTTAATGATGTAGAAGTTCTTATCCTGCGATTTATCCAGCGGATCTTTACCGGTATAACCGCCAACGTAAGGTTTCACCAGACGCGCATTCACGTAGTAGTAGACCGGGACGATGGTGCTGTCTTTATCCAGAATCTGCTCAGCACGCTGGTAATCGGCAGCACGCGCTTTATCGTCCGGCGCTTTGATCGCGTCACGCAGCACCTGATCGAACGCCTCGCTCTTATAATGCGAAGTGTTACTGCTGCTGTTGGATTGCATGATGTTCAGGAATGAGGTCGGTTCGTTATAGTCCGCGCACCAGGCGGCACGCGACACGTCAAAGTTGCCCTGATGACGGGTGTCGAGGAAGGTTTTCCACTCCTGGTTTTCCAGCTTGATGTTCACCCCGATGTTCTTCTTCCAGATCGACGAGGCGGCAATGGCCAGCTTCTTATGCAGATCGGAGGTGTTGTACAGCAGGTTGAAGGTCAGCGGTTTGTCGGCGGTATAACCGGCTTCAGCCAGCAGTTTTTTCGCCTCTTCATTACGTTTTACCTGCGACCACTTAAACCAGTCTGGCGGCAGAATGTCCATACCGTCGGTGGATGGCGGCGTGAAGCTATAGGCTGGCACCTGACCCTGCGCCAGCACTTTATTGACCATGATGTCACGATCCAGGCCGAGCTTCAGGGCGGCGCGCACGCGCGGATCGGTAAATGGCGCTTTCTGGTTATTGATTTCGTAGTAGTAGGTGCAGAGATAAGGATCAACGTGCAGCTCTTTACCGTTGTCACGCTGGAGCTTCTTGAACAGCTCAATCGGCATGTTGTTGTAGGTCATGTCGCTGCCGTTCTCGGAGAAGTAACGGTTAACGTCGCTGACTTCGGAGTTGATTGGCAGGAAGGTGACCTTGTTCAGCACGGTATGTTCGTTGTCCCAGTAGTTCGGGTTACGCACCAGGGTGATGCGCTCATTGATGACGTGCGCCTCCAGCTTAAACGCACCGTTGCCGACCCAGTTCTGTGGCTGCGTCCACTGATCGCCGAATTTCTCAATCGCCGGTTTATACACTGGCGACATCACTGAGTTGATCATCAGCTTATCGAAATAAGGGACCGGCTCGCTCAGCGTCACTTCCAGCGTATGATCATCAATCGCCTTCACGCCAAGATCGGAGGTCGGTTTTTTGCCCGCGATGATATCGTCGACGTTAAGAATATGACCGTACTGCGGATAGCTGGCGTAAGGTGACGCGGTTTTCGGGTCAACCAGACGCTGCCAGCTGTAGACGAAGTCCTGTGCGGTAACCGGCTCACCGTTCGACCATTTGGCGTTCTTACGCAAGTGGAAAGTCCACACTTTGAAATCTTTATTTTCGTAACTTTCCGCCACGCCCGGTACCGGATGACCGTTGCTGTCACTGACCAGCAGACCTTCATAGAGATCGCGCGCCACGTTATCTTCCGGTACGCCTTCAATTTTGTGCGGATCAAGCGACTGCACCTCATCGCCATTCCCGCGAACCAGTTCCTGTTTTGCTGCCAGCTCAACGCCAGCTGGCACGGTAGCTGCCAGAACCGCATTCCCTGCCAGTGCGCTGATTGCAGCGAATACGCCCGCTGCAATCAGGCTTTTTTCGTGATGTTGTTCATTATTACACTCCAGTTTTATTATCGTCGCCGGGGCGATTGGCTGCCCCGGCGTCCCCCGTCTCGGGATCCCCGGCTGGTTAACCTGAGGATAGTGACCGCATTACGTGGTCTGCACGATCACGCGCTCCCCGACTGTCTCGCCGGGTAAGCGCGCGGCTCAGTGTTGTTTGATGAAATAGTATTTCAGGTCTGTCATGTCCTGCGGGTCTTTGCCCGTAAAGCCGCCAACCCAGGGCTTCACCAGGCGCACACTCACGCGGTAGTAAACTGGCACAATTGGTGAGTCTTTGTCGAGTTGTGTTTCAGCCTGCTGATAGAGGCTGGCGCGTTGCGCTTCACTCCCGGCAGTCAGGGTTTCAGCCATCAGACGGTCAAAGACCGGGCTGCTGTAAAACGCGGTATTGATCGACGCGTTGCTGACCAGCATGTTGAGGAACGTCGACGGCTCGTTGTAATCGGCGCACCAGGTCGCGCGAACCACGTCATACTGCGCCTGATGACGGGTCTCCAGCAGCGTTTTCCACTCCTGATTCTGTAACGTCACCTTCGCCCCGAGGTTTTTCTGCCACATGGAGGCAGCAGCGATCGCCTGGCGTTTGTTCTGATCGGAGGTGTTATAGAGCAGCGTGAAACTTAACGGATGGCTGGCATCAAATCCCGCCTCTGCCAGCAGCTTTTTCGCGGCCTGATTGCGCTGCGCCTGGCTCCCTTTAAACCACTCCGGTGGGGTTAAATTGATGCCCGCGGTAAACGGCGGGGTGAAGCTATAGGCCGGAATCTGGCCCTGCCCCATGATCTTGTTGGCTATCACCTCACGGTCGAGGGTCATTTTGATCGCGGCACGTACCCGGGGGTCGGTAAATGGCGGCTTTTTATTATTGATTTCATAATAAAATGTGCAGAGAAGCGGACTGACTTTGACCTGGTCGCCCAACTCCTGGCGCAGTTTGCCGAACATTTCTGGCGGTATTGCGCTGTTGGTTATGTCGGTACCACCGCTGCGATAGCGATTGATATCGCTGTTCTCAGAGGCGATCGGCAGGAACGTGCCCTGCTCAATCACCGTATGGCGGTTATCCCAGTAATGTGGATTGCGCTTCAGCACAATTTTTTCGTTAACAACCCAGTCGCTCAGGGTATACGCGCCATTGCCGACGTAGTGACCCGGCCTCGTCCAGGCCTCGCCCCACTGTTTGATCGCCGGGCCATAGACCGGCTTCATCGCAGTATGTGCCAGCATTGCCACCAGATAAGGCACCGGCTCGCTCAGGGTAATCTGCAGATGGTGAGCATCCAGCGCCTTGACGCCGAGCTGATCGGGTGACGCTTTACCCGCCAGGATAGCATCAATATTGGCAAAATGGGCCGCCTGCAGATAGCTGGAATAAGGAGAAGCAGTATCAGGGTCCGCCAGACGTCGCCAGCTGTAGACAAAATCATCGGCGGTAACCGGCTGACCGTTGCTCCATTTCGCGTCATCACGCAGGGTAAAGGTCCACTGCCTTCCCTGCTGGTTTTGCCAGCTCTTCGCGACGCCGGGCACCACGTTGCCGCTGTTATCGGTATTCACTAACCCATCGAGCAGGTTAAGAATAATATTGGATTCGGGCACGCCTTCGGTTTTATGTGGGTCAAGTGACGCCACCTCAGTGCCATTGTTGATCACGATCTGCTGCTGCGGTGCCAGAGGGGTTTCGGATGGCACCGTTGCGGCGTAAGCCGGTGAAAAGGCGATTAACAACGTTAAAGCAATTTTTTGACCGTTGCTGCTGCAATTTTTTCATCCCAGTCATGCGAAAGCGACAACCTTTTATTAAATATCCCGATAGGCTTAAGCAAAAAGCATTCTCACTTTGGGCTTTCGGTAAAAAATTTTTACGTTACGCCAAAAATTATCAGAAGCCGTGAATGGGTGCCAAAGCAAAATAGCTAAAAATGTTAACTAATTCTCTTTTATCATGAGTTCTCGGGAAGCGGAAGTGTTAATTTTCGACCTGAAAATATCTTATCGATATGAAAAATAGTGATTTTAGTTAAAAGGCTGCGAAAGCAGGCGCAGGCAACGGCGCTATTGCGCCATTCTGGCATTTATTCGGAGGCGGCGCGGGGAGACGCGATGAATGCACGCCCGTCAGCGAAACGGGCGTGATTTGTCAGGTTAAGCAGGAAATAACAAGCAGATTATCATGTGAAAATCGTGACATTCTTTACAGCATCATCAGTGCGTATCCCGGCAGGCAGTAATAAAAGTGATAATCTGCTGAATCTATTAAGCCGGATGAATAATTGCCTTTTTTTGGTGCAGAAAAAGCAGATCTTGCACCATAATGAATCATCCTTTCATTTCGCCTGCTGAAATAAGTGACGTGTTAATTCAGCAAGCCCGGGAAAATAGCTTTCATACCGGTCACCACAAACTCAATACCCAGCGCCATCAGCAACAGTCCCATAATACGGGTGATGACGTTGATACCGGTCTGGCCCAATACCCGAACCATCAATGGCGCGGCGCGAAACAGTAGCCAGCAGCAAAAGGCGAACAGCGCAATCGCCAGGCTGAACCCGAGCAGATTGAGCCAGCTGTGATAGCGGGTGCTCCAGACGATGGTCGAACTGATGGCACCCGGTCCGGCCATCAGGGGCAGTGCCAGCGGGACCACTCCGACGCTTTCGCGAATCGCGGTTTCTGATTTTTCCTGTTTATTCTGCTTATCTTCACCCAGCTTGCCGCTGATCATCGACATCGCGATAGTGACCACCAGAATACCGCCGGCGATGCGGAACGAGTCAATCGAGATGCCGAAGATATGCAATATCGCATCACCGAGAAACAGTGAAGTCCATAAAATGATTGCCACCGCGAGGTTAGCTGTCAGATTGGTTTTATTACGCTCAGTTACGCCCTGATAGCGGGTCATGCTGATAAAGACCGGAATAATGCCTACCGGGTTAACCAGCGCAAAGAGACCGACAAAAAATTTGATATAGCCTGATAAATCTAATAGCGCAGGGTTCACGACAGACTCCGTACCACAGGGGAGGAAAACGCGCCTAATGTAAGGGAAAACGCGCCCTGATGCCAGATGTGAGAACAGCTATTTATTCTGCCAATTGACCAGCGTCTTAGCGCATTTTACCAGACAATAAAAACCCGCTGGTTTTAGCCGCTACAAGCTGGCTACCCAGAGGCGTAACCGGTTTTGACAGGCAGGCGCTGAAAAGTGCGGCTGAAAGGTGTCAGCTTGGGTTTAAATTGATCTGCATCAAAATTACTCTACCTCAAACCAGGTAATCTTTTCGCAACGGAAGTATTAACGGCATCAATGGTCACCATCGTTGCCGGGAGAGCAGACTAGTTTAGTAAACAGTTGAAAATCCGGGTGTTCTGGCCCAGTCCGGCGTACCAGCCAGGCGGGACTATACTCAGGACGCAGGATTGCTTACTAAAAAAGTTTAACTTCCTTCAGGAGAACACCATGGCCGTTACTAATGTCGCTGAACTTAATGCACTGGTTGAACGTGTAAAAAAAGCACAGCGTGAATACGCCAACTTTTCCCAACAACAGGTTGACGCCATTTTCCGTGCTGCCGCGCTTGCCGCCGCAGATGCCCGAATTCCCCTTGCTAAAATGGCCGTTGCCGAATCCGGCATGGGCATCGTTGAAGATAAGGTGATCAAAAATCATTTTGCTTCTGAATATATCTACAATGCTTACAAAGATGAAAAAACCTGCGGTGTGTTAGCCACCGACGACACTTTCGGTACCATCACTATCGCTGAGCCGATTGGTTTGATCTGCGGTATCGTTCCGACCACTAACCCTACTTCCACCGCTATCTTTAAGGCCCTGATCAGCCTGAAAACCCGTAACGGCATCATTTTCTCACCCCATCCACGTGCCAAAGACGCCACCAATAAAGCGGCGGATATCGTGTTGCAGGCAGCCATCGCGGCTGGCGCACCTAAAGATATTATCGGCTGGATTGATGCCCCTTCGGTTGAGCTCTCTAATCAGTTAATGCATCACCCTGACATCAACCTGATTCTGGCAACCGGTGGTCCAGGCATGGTGAAGGCGGCGTACAGTTCAGGTAAACCTGCCATCGGTGTCGGTGCTGGTAATACACCTGTAGTGATTGATGAAACGGCAGATGTGAAACGCGCTGTGGCCTCAATCCTGATGTCGAAAACCTTCGATAACGGTGTGATCTGCGCCTCCGAGCAGTCAGTGATTGTGGTGGATTCTGCCTATGATGCGGTACGTGAACGCTTTGCCAGCCACGGCGGCTATATGCTGCAGGGTGCTGAGTTAAGTGCAGTGCAGAACATCATTCTGAAAAACGGTGGCCTGAATGCCGCCATCGTCGGTCAGCCAGCGTTTAAAATTGCTGAGATGGCGGGCATTACCGTTCCTCCGAGCACCAAGATTCTGATTGGCGAAGTGCAGCTGGTGGACGAGTCTGAGCCTTTTGCCCACGAAAAACTGTCACCGACGCTGGCGATGTACCGGGCGAAAGATTTCCACGACGCGGTTAATAAAGCGGAAAAACTGGTGGCGATGGGCGGCATCGGTCACACCTCCTGTCTCTACACCGACCAGGACAACCAGACCGAGCGCGTGCACTATTTCGGCGACAAAATGAAGACCGCACGTATCCTGATCAATACCCCGGCTTCTCAGGGCGGCATCGGCGACCTCTACAACTTTAAACTGGCACCTTCTCTGACGCTGGGTTGTGGTTCATGGGGCGGTAACTCCATCTCTGAAAACGTCGGTCCGAAACATCTGATCAATACCAAAACTGTCGCCAAGCGAGCTGAGAATATGTTGTGGCATAAACTTCCTAAATCCATCTACTTCCGTCGGGGCTCTCTGCCAATTGCGCTGGAAGAAGTGGCTACGGATGGCGCCAAACGTGCGTTCATCGTCACTGACCGCTTCCTGTTCAACAACGGCTATGCAGATCAGGTGATCCGCGTACTGAAAGCGCACGGCGTTGAGACCGAAGTGTTCTTTGAAGTGGAAGCTGACCCGACGCTGAGCATCGTGCGTAAAGGCGCAGAGCAGATGAATAGCTTCAAACCTGACGTGATTATCGCGTTGGGCGGCGGTTCACCGATGGATGCGGCGAAAATCATGTGGGTGATGTACGAGCATCCGGAAACGCATTTCGAAGAGCTGGCGTTACGTTTCATGGATATCCGTAAACGTATCTACAAATTCCCGAAAATGGGCGTGAAAGCGCGCATGGTAGCGATCACCACTACCTCCGGTACCGGTTCAGAAGTGACGCCGTTTGCGGTAGTGACCGATGATGCTACCGGCCAGAAATACCCGCTGGCTGACTATGCATTAACCCCGGATATGGCGATTGTCGATGCCAATCTGGTGATGGATATGCCGCGTTCGCTCTGCGCCTTTGGCGGTCTGGATGCGGTTACTCACGCCCTGGAAGCCTATGTTTCAGTGCTGGCGAATGAATACTCTGACGGTCAGGCGTTGCAGGCACTCAAATTACTGAAAGAGAATCTGCCCGCCAGCTATGCTGAAGGTGCGAAAAATCCGGTAGCGCGTGAACGTGTGCACAATGCAGCCACCATCGCTGGTATCGCCTTTGCCAACGCCTTCCTTGGGGTCTGTCACTCCATGGCGCATAAACTGGGTTCAGAGTTCCATATCCCGCATGGCCTGGCTAACTCGCTGTTAATCGCCAATGTCATTCGCTACAACGCGAACGATAACCCGACTAAACAGACCGCTTTCAGCCAGTATGACCGTCCACAGGCACGTCGTCGCTACGCCGAAGTGGCCGATCACTTAGGCCTGTCGGCACCGGGCGACCGCACCGCGCAGAAAATTGAAAAACTGCTGGCGTGGCTGGATGAGCTTAAAACCCAACTGGGTATCCCAACCTCTATCCGCGAAGCGGGTGTGGCAGAAGCGGACTTCCTGGCGAAAGTGGATAAGCTGGCAGATGATGCCTTTGATGACCAGTGTACCGGCGCTAACCCACGTTATCCGCTGATTGCTGAGCTGAAACAAATTATGCTGGACACCTATTATGGCCGCGAATTTGTTGAGCCCTTCTCCAGCGTCGCTGAAGCCGTGGCCGAACAGCCGGTAAAAGGTGTGCAAGTCGAGAAGAAAGCGAAAAAAGTCTGATCGATGCGTTCTGATCGATAAGTAAATAAAAACCCGCTACGGCGGGTTTTTTTATGCCTGTCACGCTGGCATCAGTTGAGCGGCGTCTGGGCACCATAAATCGCCTGCAACGATCCCTGCTCTATCGCCTGTTTGTAGTGTTTGCGACATACCGAGATATAGCGTTCGTTGCCCCCAATCACCACCTGCTCCCCTTCGCTAAAGGGTTTCCCCTCGCTGTCGAGCCGCAGCACCATACTGGCTTTACGACCACAGTGACAAATCGTCTTCAGTTCAACCAGCTTGTCAGCCCATGCCAGCAGATACTGGCTACCGGTAAACAGTTCTCCACGGAAATCCGTTCTCAGGCCATAGCAGAGCACCGGAATATCGAGATTATCCACCACGTCGGACAGGGCTTTGACCTGCTCACGGGTCAGGAACTGACTCTCATCGACCAGCACGCAGTGAATAGCCTGCGCAGCATGTTCGCTGGCGATATCGCGGTAGAGCGACGTCTCTGCGTTATAGAGCAAGGCAGGCGACGAGAGACCAATGCGGGAGCTTACCGTGCCAGCGCCGAAGCGGTCGTCAATTTCCGCGGTATAGACCAGCGTCCGCATACCGCGTTCCTGATAGTTGTAAGAGGACTGAAGTAAGGCGGTCGATTTTCCTGCATTCATCGCAGAGTAGTAGAAATAGAGTTGAGCCATAGCAGCGGGTTCTTCATCAGGACTAAACGGAATGGCGCGCATATTAGCATAAAGTGCCGCCAAACCGAGGGGATGGATCCCCGAATAATGATCAAACAGCGTTCCGTTGCTGGCACACCACCGCCCTGCTGACGTCACGCAGCGCAGCGGGTCTGGGTTAAGCCAGCCACAACAGGCGGCAATTTTTACCCCCTTCCTTAATGTATTAAATTTACTTCTTTTAAAACCGGTGAAGTAATAGTCTTAAACAAGGAAAAAGTAAATTTTACTGAAGCATGACTTTTGTTTCGACTCTATTTATATATTTACTGACGCTATAATTTTAATTTGTGTTGAAGTTATTTATTACCGCCTCTACTATTGTCGGGCAAAATAACTTTTTTATTATTCAGAGACCAGGACAATGAGCGAAGCACTAAAAGTTCTTAATAATATCCGTACGCTGCGTGCCCAGGCCAGAGAGTATCCGGTAGACTCGCTGGAAGAGATGCTGGAAAAGCTTGAAGTGGTGGTAAAAGAACGTCGCGAAGAAGAGTCGCTGACTCAGGCGGAAAGTGCCGAGCGCGCACGTAAACTTAATCAGTATCGTGAAATGCTGCTGGCGGATGGCATTGATCCGAATGAACTGCTTAGCTCTCTGTCAGATATCAAGGGTACAGGAAAAGGTAACCGTTCAGTACGTCCGGCAAAATATCACTACGTTGATGAAAAAGGCGAATCCAGAACCTGGACCGGTCAGGGCCGCACCCCCGCCGTGATTAAAAAAGCGCTGGAAGAACAAGGCAAACAGCTGGACGATTTTTTACTTTAATAACCCCTCCCGCTTCGCTGAAAATCACCGGAGCTGATGCTGAAGGTAATATGCGTTAAAAGAAAAAAAGGAAGCGCTGGCTTCCTTTTTTATTTTGCATCATACCTGATAAAAATCCCGATACCAGTCAACAAAGTGCTTAACGCCCTCTTCCACACTGGTCTGTGGCTTAAAGCCAATCGCCTTAAACAGTGCTTCCGTATCGGCGCTGGTCTCCAGCACATCACCAGGCTGCATCGGCATCAGGTTTTTGATGGCCGTAATGCCTAACGCTTTCTCGATGGCTTCAATATAACTCATCAGCGTCACCGGCTGACTGTTACCAATATTGTAAACGCGGTAAGGAGCCGAACTGGTCGCTGGCGAGCCGCTCTCTACCGTCCACTTTTCATCCGCCTGTGGAATAACATCCTGCAGGCGAACAATCGCTTCCGCAATGTCATCAATATAGGTGAAATCGCGTTTCATCTGGCCCTGGTTATAAACATCAATCGCTTCACCAGCAATCATCGCGCGGGTGAATTTAAATAATGCCATATCCGGCCGGCCCCACGGACCATAAACGGTAAAGAACCGTAGCCCGGTTGTCGGCAACTGATAGAGATGCGAGTAAGTATGGGACATTAACTCGTTGGCTTTCTTGGTCGCCGCATATAACGAAACCGGATGGTCAACGCTATCTTCGGTCGAGAAAGGCATTTTACGATTCAGGCCATAAACTGAACTGGAGGAAGCATAAAGCAGATGTTCGATTTTATGATGGCGACAGCCCTCAAGAATGTTGAGGTGACCAATCAGATTGGCATCGGCGTAGGCATGTGGATTCTCTATGGAATAGCGAACACCTGCCTGAGCGCCTAAATGAATAACGCGCTGGAATGTATACTGTTGAAACAGTGACGCCATAGCGTCACGGTCAGCCAGATCCATTTCAATAAAGGTAAAAGCGCGATCGGGTTTGATCAGGTTAAGGCGAGCATGCTTAAGATTTACGTCATAATAATCATTCAGGTTGTCGATTCCGACAACCTGGTGACCGGCGGCCAGCAGACGTTGGCTAACATGAAAACCAATAAAGCCTGCGGCGCCGGTGACCAGAAAGTTCATAAATCCCTCATTAATTACGCAATTTGAATAGACGCTCCGCGGCCGATTGCATAATAAACGAATCCGCGTTTGCTGGTACGCTCTGGATCATACAGGTTACGACCATCAAAAATCACGGGTTCTTTCAGTGCATTTTTGATGACGTCAAAGTCAGGCGCACGGAAGTTTTGCCACTCCGTACAGATGACCAGACCGTCAGCGCCCTGCAGTGCCGCTTCTTTGGTCCCCATCAGCTTCAGATCGCTGCGGTGACCGTAGATGCGCTGCGCTTCATCCATGGCTTCCGGATCAAACGCCTGAACAGAAGCACCCGCTTCCCACAGTGTTTCCATCAGCACGCGGCTGGAGGCTTCACGCATGTCGTCGGTATTCGGCTTAAATGACAGACCCCAGAGCGCAAAGGTCTTGCCGCTCAGATCGTCACCAAAATGACGCTTGATGAACGTTGGCAACTTGGTCTTCTGACTGTCATTAACATCTTCCACCGCCTGCAGCAGGCGAGGTTTGTAGCCGATAGACTCCGCGGTACGGATCAGCGCCTGCACATCTTTCGGGAAGCAGGAGCCACCATAGCCACAGCCCGGATAGATGAAGTGGTAGCCAATACGGGGATCAGAGCCGATACCCTGCCGTACTTTTTCAATATCCGCGCCTAAACGCTCAGCCAGGTTAGAGATCTCGTTCATAAAGCTGATTTTGGTCGCCAGCATGCAGTTCGCGGCGTACTTGGTCAGCTCTGCGCTACGGATATCCATCATAATCATACGATCGTGGTTGCGGTTAAACGGCTCGTAGAGCTCGCGTAACAGTTCAACCACTTCGTCGTTATCGGTGCCGACAACGATACGCTCAGGACGCATACAGTCATTCACTGCCGCGCCTTCCTTGAGGAACTCAGGGTTAGAGACCACATCAAAAGTGATGTTAGCATCACGCGCCTGAAGCGCTTCCGTCATCACCGCACGCACTTTGTCTGCTGTGCCAACCGGAACGGTTGATTTGTCGATAACCACTTTGTGATCTGTCATGTATTGCGCAATGGTGCGCGCTACAGCGGTCACATATTTCAGATCGGCAGAGCCGTCTTCATCCGGTGGCGTACCGACCGCAATAAACTGCATAACACCATGGTTTACGCCCAATTCAGCATCAGTGCTGAACTTCAGACGACCCGCTTCGTAATTAGACATTACCAGCGGCGTTAAACCTGGTTCGAAAATAGGAATGATGCCTTTTTTCAGATTTTCGACTTTTCTTTTCGTCGACATCAATGCAGAGAACGTCATGTCCGACTTCGGCCAACACCGCAGCCTGAACCAGACCGACATAGCCGATACCAAATACAGTGACTTTCATCGAGTTATCCTGTGTTTATGAATTACTTTTTGTTGCCAACTGCGCCATCGAGCCATTCAGAAAAATCTTTGCCCAATACCGGATGACGAACACCGTACTCAACGAAAGCCTGCATGTAACCCAGTTTGTTACCGCAGTCATGGCTCACACCTTTCAGGTGGTAAGCTTCAACGGTCTCTTTTTCCATCAGCATAGCGATAGAGTCAGTCAACTGAACTTCACCGCCTGCACCTGGAGGCGTTTTTGCCAGCAGTGGCCAGATGTCAGAGGAGAGAACATAACGACCCACTACGGCAAGGTTTGATGGCGCTTCTGTCGCTTTAGGCTTCTCAACCACACCGACCATAGGTGCGCTGTCGCCTGGGTTCAGTTCTGCGCCCTGGCAATCGACCACACCGTAAGCTGTTACGTCAGCAACCGGCTCAACCATGATCTGGCTGCGGCCAGACTCTTCATAACGGCTCAGCATCTCTGCCAGGTTATCTTTGGTTGGGTTAGATTCGTATTCGTCGATGATGACGTCTGGCAGGATGACCGCAAATGGCTCATCGCCGATCAGTGGGTGTGCACACATCACAGCGTGACCCAGACCTTTAGCGATGCCCTGACGGACCTGCATGATGGTGACATGTGGCGGACAGATTGACTGAATTTCATCCAGCAACTGACGCTTAACGCGTTTTTCCAGCATAGATTCCAGTTCGAAGCTGGTATCGAAGTGGTTTTCGATGGCGTTTTTAGAGGAGTGGGTCACCAGAACGATTTCGTTGATGCCCGCAGCAATACACTCGTTAACGACATACTGGATTAACGGCTTATCAACCAGCGGTAACATCTCTTTCGGAATCGCTTTAGTGGCTGGGAGCATACGCGTGCCCAGACCCGCTACCGGGATTACCGCTTTTTTTACTTTGGACTTATAGGCAGACATTAAGATACCTCTCTTATAGGCCGTTCAAGTTAATACTTGATATGTCGGTTTAAATTCGGAAATGAGTATATCAGTTAGTATCGAACGGATTTATCCTGGAAGAACTCAAACCGTCGAAATTAAGACTATTACCCAAGTGTAAAGCTAACTTCTGGCCCTGTCTCCAGCGCCAGATTAAATTAATTTTTGCGGTTTATTCTTCAGCCGATAACATCAGGCGAATGCGTCCGCCCGCGCCCCAGACGTGGCATTGCCAGTTATCTGCGCGCTGACTGATCTGGTTAAGATGGGTGCTTCCCATCGTGCCGAGCGGGACACCATTACTCAGTTGAATCTGATGGGCATGAACATGGAGCGTGGCGTTTAAACCAGCCGACACCAGGATAAGATTTTTTAAACCACGATGGTAGTAACCCACCAGTAAGGGGAACTGGCCGCTGAGATTGGCCTGACGCAATAGCAGATTGACCTGTCTGAGCAGACCATTCAGCTCCGGTAACCGCTGTTTTTGTCCGGACAACTGTTCCTGCAACAAGCCATTGAATAGCGCCCGCAACAGAAGCGCAGCCAGCACGCCATTGTCGCCAGCCCGGGTCACGTCCAGGCAATAGAAAGCCAGGTCTTTATCAGAAAGTGCAGCGATATCGAGCACCAGACCGGGTTGCTCTGCCATGGTGAGCTGGCGATAGTTGACCCGACAGTTAGCAATAGTCTGTTGTACCGGCGGCTGGAGCTGCTTGAGCAACTTAGCGGCAGCTTTCGGATCGCGCACCAGCGCATCCCAGTCCTGGAACAGCTGCTCATCCTCCTCCACTTTGGAGGTGAACATTGAGGGATAAAGGCATTCATAGACCGCTTCACGGAAGCGTTCAAAGTTTTTCAGTGGTTTGAGCAGCACATCCTGTACCCCAAGGCGCAACACATGCGCGATATCGGACATGTTTTCAGTGGCAGAGATGATCAAAATGGGCACCGCATTGCCACGGGTACGGATATGCTCAACGAACTGAATGCCACTCATGCGCGGCATCTCCAGATCGCAAATTATCAGGTCGACAGTATGCTGCTGCAGTTGTGCAATTGCTTCCAGACCATCTTCCGCTTGTAACGTCACAGCACCCATCGATAACAAAAATTGGTCCAGCAACGAACGGAAAACAGCCTCATCTTCGACAATGAGTATCTTTTTGCCGATTAGTGGTTTTTCCATTCTCTCCCCCTGCGTACCAGATCTTTCAATAGTGGTTCATAAAACGCAGTTGCGCCTTTCAGAATTGCCCGAAGTAACATCTGTGAATGAACAACCTGATTATCTGCCACGGACCAGTGGTAACAGTTCATCCATTTTCTTCTCAACGGCGGCCTTGCCTGCCTCGATAGCCTCTTCAGCCCGATGAAAGTCCAGCGTCGAAATTTGCGGACAGACGGGTTGAATGAGGACATCGGGCGGATCGCCTGCCATTCGATTTCGCTTCAGGCGATTTTCCAGCACCTGGATAGAGGTGGTCATGATCTCCATCGCTCCCGGCGTCTGGGACGCACGACGCTGGCTAAAATTCACCAGACGCTGTCTCAGCTTTCCGCGCCAGCTCAATGCCACCGCAGCGGCTTCTTCTTCACTGTTCTGAGGTGTCACAGAAAACAGGTCCTGCTGCATCAGATGCGCGTCATGCTGCAGGTCTACGGCAATAACAATGTCTGCGCCCAGGGCACGCGTTAACGAAATGGGCACCGGGTTAACGACGGCGCCATCCACCAGCCAATACCCATTGTAGCCCACGGGCGGTAATAAGCCTGGCATACTGCAGGATGCGCGCACCGCCTGATGTAAATCGCCTTCGGTTAACCACAGTTCACGACCGGTACTGAGGTTGGTGGCGACCACGCCAAAGGGTTTACCGCAGGTCTCTATAGTGTCGTTGGGAATTAACTGCCGGACATGATTAAAGACCCGCTCGCCGCGCAACAAGCCGCCACGCTGCCATGAAACATCCATCAGGCGAATGACATCCCAGTAACGAAACGCGCCGACCCATTTTTCCATCAGCGGCAAGCGGTTATTAACATAGGCTGAGCCAACCAGCGCGCCGACGGAACAGCCAGCGACGACATCAACTTCAATTCCGGCGTGCTCAAGGGCTTTGATTACCCCGATATGCGCCCATCCTTTGGCCGCTCCAGAACCCAGAGCCAATCCAATTTTTACCTTTCTCATCTGTGTCTGGTCCTGCCGTCAATGCATAGCGTCACAACGTGGGGTCAGCTAACATAGCGCGCTGGTTATTCCGACTCATTACTCTCAGGAGATCACGTGTCAGACATCTGCCCATGTTGTAGCGGAGAGCAGTATAGCGTATGTTGCGAGCCCTTTCTCAAGGGTACCCAAATTCCTGTTACAGCTGAACAACTTATGCGTTCACGTTATTGTGCGTATGTTCAGCAGAATGCAGATTATCTGGTTTCCACCTGGCATCCTGCCAAACGTCAGCCGGCGCTGGCAGGGCTTTTATCTGAAAGTTTTCCGGGTACCGAATGGCTTAGCCTGAATGTAACTCGTTGTAATCATGGAAGCCATGACAATGAAGCTTTCGTTACCTTTTTTGCGCGATACCGCGAGAAAATGAGCATTCAGGCCATTCATGAGTGTTCACGCTTTCTTCGTGAGGATCAACGCTGGTACTATGTCGACGGAACGACACCGCCGATTGGCCGTAACGATCGGTGCCCCTGCGGTGCCGACAAAAAATACAAAAAATGTTGTGGCTGAGCCGCTAACGGCCGCAATGGTTCTACCCCTAATGCTTTGACAGGACTCTGATTGAGATGCAAGCGCAAACCATGCAAAGAAAAGTTTTACGTACCATTTGTCCCGATGCAAAAGGTCTGATCGCCAAAATCACCAATATTTGTTACAAGCACGAACTGAATATCGTGCAGAACAACGAGTTTGTGGATCATCGCACCGGGCGTTTTTTTATGCGCACAGAACTGGAAGGGATTTTTAACGACAACACATTGCTGGCCGATCTCGATAGCGCCCTGCCGCAGGGGTCGGTCCGTGAGTTGCACAGCGCTGGCCGCCGCCGCGTGGTTATCCTGGTGACCAAAGAGGCGCACTGCCTTGGCGATCTGCTGATGAAAAGTGCTTTTGGCGGTCTGGATATGGAGATTGCCGCGGTCATTGGCAACCATGACACGCTGCGTTCACTGGTAGAGCGTTTCGATATCCCGTTCGTGCTGGTCAGCCATGAAGGCCTGACGCGTGATGAGCATGACAGCCGGATGGTTGAAGAGATCGATCGTTATCAGCCTGACTATGTGGTGCTGGCCAAATATATGCGCGTCCTGACGCCGTCGTTCGTCCAGCGTTACCCTAACCAGATTATCAACATTCACCACTCGTTTCTGCCCGCCTTTATCGGCGCTCGTCCCTATCATCAGGCGTACGAACGCGGCGTGAAAATTATCGGCGCCACCGCGCACTATGTGAATGATAACCTTGATGAAGGCCCGATCATTATGCAGGACGTCATTAATGTCGATCACAGCTATACCGCCGAAGAGATGATGCGTGCTGGTCGTGACGTCGAGAAAAACGTGTTAAGCCGCGCGCTGTACAAAGTGCTGGGGCAGCGCGTCTTTGTCTACGGCAACCGAACGATTATTCTTTAATCACCCCGGACGCTGAATTGCCTGCAGATTCAGCGCTCCGGGTAAAAGTGGGCAAACAGTTGCTGTTTTGCCGATGGGCGCTTTACACCCCTATCGCATTTGGTATGATGCGCCCCGCTTTAAGAGAGAAAGATTCAGGCCATGGTGGGATTCCCGAGCGGCCAAAGGGAGCAGACTGTAAATCTGCCGTCACAGACTTCGAAGGTTCGAATCCTTCTCCCACCACCATCTGAATCGTCTTTTAGCCTGCATTAGCCATCCCTGGTGGGATTCCCGAGCGGCCAAAGGGAGCAGACTGTAAATCTGCCGTCACAGACTTCGAAGGTTCGAATCCTTCTCCCACCACCATCTCGCATGTTGCACTCATTCCCTGTACTGACACCAAAACTTCCTGTTCTGCGGGGAGAGGGATGAGAACCTTCGTCTAAGGTTCGGGTCGGGCATCGCGAGACAACGCGCTTCAGCGCGGCAAGAAGGGTGAGGCGCAACGCGCCGAATAATCCTTCTCCCCTGCCTTCTCCCGTTACACTCTGCTGTTTTCGTTACGTCCACACTGCGTGGTCCATCTGAACCTGCCCTTTCGCGCACTCTTACCGTGTTCTGCCATGACTTTTCAGGCAAAAATCGCTACCATCCCAGCCTATTACTCGCTGAATAACGGTCGACCCCATGAAATTTGTTTCATTCAACATCAACGGCTTGCGCGCCCGCCCGCATCAGCTCCAGGCACTTGTCGAGCAACATAACCCGGACGTGATTGGCCTGCAGGAAACTAAAGTCCACGACGATATGTTTCCGCTGGAAGAGGTGGCAAAGCTCGGCTACAACGTCTTCTATCACGGTCAGAAAGGCCATTATGGCGTTGCCCTGCTGACAAAAGTTCAGCCGGTTGCGGTACGTCGTGGCTTTCCCGGTGATGATGAAGAAGCCCAGCGCCGGCTGATTATGGCCGAAATCCCCAGCCCGATCGGCGACATCACCGTGATCAACGGCTATTTCCCGCAGGGGGAGAGTCGCGACCATCCGACCAAATTCCCGGCCAAAGAGAAATTTTATCGTGATCTGCAGCGTTTTCTGACCGAGGATTTACCCGCCGATAAACCGGTGCTCATCATGGGCGACATGAATATCAGCAGCACCGATCTCGACATTGGCATTGGTGAAGAGAGTCGTAAGCGCTGGTTGCGCACCGGTAAATGTTCATTCCTGCCGGAAGAGCGTGAATGGATGGATCGGTTGATGAGCTGGGGGCTGGTGGATACCTGGCGGGCGCATAATCCTGAAACTGCTGACCGTTTTTCGTGGTTCGATTACCGCTCGAAAGGATTCGATGATAATCGCGGTCTGCGTATCGATCTGGTGCTGGCGAGTAAAAACCTGGCGGAACACTGCGTCGAGAGCGGCATCGATTATGCTATCCGCGGCATGGAAAAACCGTCGGATCATGCGCCGATATGGTCAACCTTTAGATTCTGACTGCGCGCTGAACTGAAGAACGCGTGGCGGAATGCCACGCGATGATTATTTAACGATTTTCCAGATCAGATTATTGGTGCCAAGCGAATGCTCATCGCGGGCGCACTGAAGCAGTACCCCTTCTGACTTGACTACCGAGCCTTCGCTGTAGTTACGATCCTCAAAGATACAGCATCTGATACAGTCCGGCTGACGCCGTTGACCCTGGGTCCAGACTTCCGGCGGCAGGTCCACTACCACATCGGTATTAACGCCATTATCGCTTACTGGTGGCGGCTGATGACGACTGTTAGCCTGCACTGCACCGGCAGCCAGCGACAGGGCCAGTACTGTTAAAAGTAAATAACGCCTCATTCCGTCTCCTTGACTTTACGCTTTGTTTTGCGCACCGGACGCTTTTGCCCGGTGGACGGTAATCCCCGAAACGCATGCACCGGCTGCTGCCGTGCCTGATGAATCAACCCGGTCAGGGTCTGCACCAGCGGCTGCATAAACTCATCATAGCGGCAGGCTTTCTCGCTGATACGGGTCAGGGTCGATTCCCACTGTGCCGTCATATCCGGACGGGCAGCCAGATCGGGTAACGAGTGAATCAGGGCTCGACCAGCCTCAGTTGAGTGAATATAGCGGCCCTTTTTCACCAGGAAGCCACGGCGAAACAGCAATTCGATAATGCCGGCTCGTGTCGCTTCCGTCCCTAAACCATCGGTCGCGCGCAGCACTTTCTTTAATTCTTTATCCTGAACGAAGCGGGCAATCCCGGTCATGGCGGAAAGAATGGTGGCGTCAGTAAAAGGACGCGGTGGCTGAGTCTGCTTCGCCAGCACCTCGCCGTGCTCACACAACAGCTCATCCCCTTTGGCGACCACCGGCAGCGGCATACCATCATTTTCTTCGTCCCGCTCTTTGTTACCGAGCAGTGCCCGCCAGCCCGCCTCCGCCAGGAAGCGCGCTTTGGCGACGAATTTGCCGCCCGCGATCTCCAGCTCAATGACACATTTACGGAACACCGCATCCGGGCAGAACTGCATCAGATACTGGCGTGCCACCAGCGCATAGATATTTTGCTCATTTTCGCTGAGTTTTACTGAGCCGGCTCGGGCAGTCGGGATGATGGCATGGTGCGCATCGACTTTTTTATCATCCCAGCAGCGGTTGCGGCGTTCGGCATCAAAATCCGCCGGTGGCGTCAGCTGCGGCTGATGAGACTGAATGGCATTCAGTACCGCATGGCGGCCCGCGAAATGTTCTTCCGGCAGATAGCGGCTATCGGAACGCGGATAGGTAATCAGCTTGTGGGTTTCGTAGAGTCGCTGACAGGTATCGAGCACCGTCTGTGCACTCAGACCGTAACGCTTCGCCGCCTCAATCTGCAGGCTGGATAAGGAAAACGGTAACGGTGCGCCTTCATTTTCACGTTTATCGCTGTAGGCGGTCACCGTTGCGGGCTGGCCGGTGATACGCGCCACAACGTGATCGGCCAGCGCCCGCTTCAGCAGACGTCCCTCTTCATCCTGCCACGGTTCACAGGCTTCGCTCGGCACCCAACTGGCGACAAACCGTACGTCGTCAGGCGTGACGATATGGGCTTTCACCTCGAAGTACTCTTTCGGCAGGAAGTTCTCAATCTCTTCGTCGCGTCGTACCACCAGCCCGAGCACCGGTGTCTGTACCCGTCCCACTGACAGCACGCCATCATAACCGGCATTACGTCCCAGCAGCGTCCAGGCGCGGGTCATGTTGATCCCGTAGAGCCAGTCAGCGCGCGCACGCGCCAGTGCCGAGACGCAGAGCGGAATAAATTCCCGGTTTTCACGCAGGCGGTTAACCGCGCGATCCACCGCCTGTGGATTGAGATCGTTGATCAGACAGCGCTGTACCCGACTGCGTTTTTCGGCCGGCAGGTTGAGATAGTCGAGCACCTCATCCACCAGCAGCTGACCTTCCCGATCCGGGTCACCGGCATGGACGACTTCACTGGCCTGCGCCAGCAGGCCCTCCACCACTTTTAACTGCTTCGCCACCGACGGGCGCGGCTGGAGCCGCCATTTTTCCGGAATAATCGGCAGGTCGGCCAGCGACCAGCGCGCATAGCGGCTGTCGTAGCTGTCGGGCTGCGCCTGCTCCAGCAGATGCCCGACGCACCAGGTGACCACCTGATCGTTACCGCAGGCGATATATCCGTCACCGCGACGATGGGGTTTTGGCAGTACATCGGCGATGGCACGCCCAAGACTGGGTTTTTCCGCAATAAACAAACGCATTGAATCAGGTAATCCTTAACATCAGGGAATAACGGGGATAACCGATTGTTAGCTGTCGGCTGCAATCATGGCGGCTATGTTAGCCTGGCAAGGCGTCTGGCGTAAGCATCACGGGCTGGGTTAGCGATCATTCGCACAGGAACCGTTCAATCAGCAGGGCCAGAAAATGCCCTGCATGGTGGGAAAAGATCAGGGTCAGAAGTAGCTGACGAAAGGCGCGGTGTCGGGCGGCAGTACCGTGGTGCTGGACTTGAGCTGTGGCGTGCCTAAATAGAGGAAGCCGACAATGGCATCCTGCTCCCGGCAGCCAAATGCCTGACGCACCGCCGCGTCGTCAGTCCAGGGGCCGCTGCGCCAGATACCGTTGTATCCCTGCGCGGCCGCAGCCATCTGCATTGCCATCACGGCACAGCTGGCTGAGGCGATCTGCTCCCAGCGCGGCACTTTCGGGTGCGGTTCACAGTGCGCCACCACAGTGATGATCATCGGAGCACGAAACGGCGACTGACTGGCCTTGTTAATCGCCTTCTCATCCAGTTGCTTATCGCGTGCCGCCTGCTCCAGCAGCTGACTCAGCCGATCGCGCCCCTCACCCTCAACAATAATAAAGCGCCAGGGTTGCAGCGTGCCGTGATCCGGTGCGCGCATACCGGCGCGCAGAATATTTTCCAGCGCCTCGCCGGCGGGTGCCGGTTCGGTCAGACGTGACGCCGAACGACGGTTAACCAGTAACTCCAGTGCATCCATGTTTTTTCTCCCGATCGCATTAATGTTGCAGTAATCCTGGCACAGGCAGATTTTTTGTAACAGTCGGCGGTGAATTCCTGCTGACTTTTAGCACGCTGCTCTTTAGGATGAGCTCGTCGGGGAAGCCTGGTACGCGCGGCGGCCACTTCCGGCTACATGAATATGGAGAGTCTGATGCGCACATTGTGGCGAATAATTGCAGGTCTGTTTCGCTGGACCTGGCGGGTATTAAATTTTGTCAGGGAATTCATCCTGAATATTTTCCTGATTTTGTTAATTGTGGCAGGTGTCGGCATCTGGTTGCAGGTCAGCGGTTCGGGCAGCAGTTCGGCGCCCTTGCAACAAGGTGCGCTGCGGGTCGATCTCAGCGGCGTGCTGGTGGATAAACCCTCGGTCAGCAATCGCCTGAGCAAAATTGGCCGCCAGTTGCTGGGTGCCAGCAGTGACCGCCTGCAGGAAAATTCGCTGTTTGACGTGGTCGATGCGATCCGTCAGGCCAAAACGGACAGCAACATCAAAGGTATGGTGCTGGATTTACGCGACTTTGCCGGTGGCGATCAGCCTTCGCTGCAGTATGTCGGTAAAGCGCTGCGTGAATTCCGCGACAGCGGCAAACCGATTTATGCGCTGGGCGACAGCTACAGCCAGGCGCAATATTATCTCGCCAGCTACGCCAGCAAAATCTACCTGTCGCCGCAGGGCACGGTCGATCTGCACGGATTTGCCACCAACGGCCTCTATTACAAAACCTTGCTGGAAAAACTGAAAGTCACCTCCCATGTGTTCCGGGTCGGGACCTATAAATCCGCAGTAGAGCCGTTCCTGCGTGATGATATGTCACCTGCTGCCCGCGATGCGGATAGCCGCTGGGTGGGTCAGCTGTGGCAGAACTACCTGAATACCGTATCAGCTAATCGTCAGATTACGCCTGAACAACTGTTCCCGGGTGCGGCGGCGGTGATTGCCGGACTGAACGCCGTTAAGGGCGATACCGCGCAGTACGCGCTGGATAACAAGCTGGTGGATGTGCTGGGTTCCCGTGCGGCCGCCGATCAGGAGCTGGTGAAAACTTTTGGCCTGGATAAGCAGAGCAACGATTATCGCAGCGTCAGCATCTACGACTACGCGGTCAAACCGGCCTCAGCGCAGCAGGATGGCAACATTGCTGTGGTACTGGCCAGTGGTGCGATCATGGACGGTGAAGAGACGCCCGGTAACGTCGGGGGGGATACCACTGCCGCACAGATCCGCGATGCGCGTCTCGATCCGAAAATTAAAGCCATCATTCTGCGGGTGAACAGCCCAGGCGGAAGCGTGACGGCGTCCGAAGCGATTCGTGAAGAGCTGGCGGCCGCACATGCCGCCGGTAAACCAATCGTGGTTTCAATGGGCGGTATGGCTGCCTCTGGAGGCTACTGGATTTCGACACCCGCTAACTACATCGTGGCTAACCCGAGCACCCTGACCGGCTCTATCGGTATTTTCGGTGTGATCAATACGCTGGAAAACAGCCTGGATGCAATTGGGGTGCACACCGACGGTGTCGCCACCTCGCCGCTGGCGGATATTTCCACCACCAAAGCGTTGCCAACCGAAGTTCAGCAACTGATGCAGCTGACCATCGAAAATGGTTATCGCAACTTTGTGGGTCTGGTGGCGAAGTCACGCAACAAGACGCCGGAGCAGATCGACACCATTGCGCAGGGTCACGTCTGGACCGGGAGCGACGCCAAAGCCAATGGTCTGGTCGATGCGCTGGGTGACTTTGACGATGCAGTGAAGAAAGCCGGAGAGCTGGCGAAGGTCAGCAAACCGCAGCTGAGCTGGTATCAGGATGCCCCGGGTTTCTTAGATATGATGCTGAACCAGATGAATGCCTCGATTCGCGCCGTGTTGCCGGATCCGCTGAAAGCCTGGCTACCGGCGCCGATGCTGGATGTGATGAGCGAGATGAAAGCGCAGCCAGGGCTGTTCGATCACCTCAACGATCCGCAAAACCGGTATGCCTTCTGCCTGAACTGCGGTGACGTGCGGTAAGTCAACAGTGCGATAAACCTCGCAGCCCGGCCATGGGTCGGGCTGCATTTCCTCGTCATTCCCCTTATACTGCGCGTTTTACGGCAAGTCTGAGTTCTCTGATGCAAAAGAAAAACATCTACGTAGCCTACACTGGCGGTACCATTGGTATGCAGCGCTCGGCGCAGGGGTATATTCCGGTCTCGGGTCATCTGCAGCAGCAGCTGGCTAACATGCCGGAGTTCCACCGCCCCGAAATGCCCGATTTCACCATCCATGAGTATCAGCCACTGATCGACTCTTCCGATATGACGCCGCAGGACTGGCAGTCAATCGCCGAAGATATTCGTCAGAACTACGAACGCTACGATGGTTTTGTGATTCTGCATGGCACCGATACCATGGCGTTTACCGCGTCCGCTCTCTCCTTTATGCTGGAGAATCTGGCTAAACCGGTTATCGTCACCGGCTCGCAGATTCCGCTGGCAGAGCTGCGTTCTGATGGGCAGCAGAACTTATTGAACTCACTCTATGTCGCGGCGAATTATCCAATCAGCGAAGTCTCGCTGTTTTTCAACAATACGCTCTATCGTGGCAACCGAACCACCAAAGCGCATGCCGATGGCTTTAACGCTTTTGCCTCACCTAACCTCTCTGCACTGCTGGAAGCCGGTATTCATATCCGCCGCCTGAATACGCCGGCCGCGCCACAGGGTCAGGGCGAACTGATTGTTCACACTATTACGCCGCAGCCGATTGGCGTCGTCACCCTCTATCCCGGCATCTCGGCGGATGTGGTGCGCAACTTCCTGCGTCAGCCTGTTAAGGCGCTGATTCTGCGCTCTTACGGTGTCGGTAATGCGCCGCAAAACGCCGAGTTTCTGGCAGAACTCCAGCAGGCCAGCCAGCGCGGGATTGTGGTCGTTAATCTGACGCAGTGTATTTCGGGCAAGGTTAATATGGGCGGCTACGCGACCGGCAATGCGCTTGAGCATGCTGGCGTCATCAGCGGTTCGGATCTGACAGTTGAGGCAGCACTGACGAAGCTGCACTTTTTACTCAGCCAGAACCTCTCTGCCGATGAAATACGTGGCAAAATGCAGCAAAATTTGCGCGGCGAACTGACAGAAGACTGAGACGGAGCGACTTGTAATGAAACGCGCACTCATCATTATTGATATCCAGAATGATTTTTGCCCTGGCGGCCCGATGGCTGTCCACGAAGGCGACCAGACCGTTGACATCGCCAATCGTTATGCCCGCACCTTTCATCAGAACGGGGAATGTGTGGTGGCGCTGCAGGACTGGCATCCGGCCGATCACGGTAGTTTTGCCTCGGTGTCTGGCGAACCGGTCTATATGCTCGGCGAATTGAATGGCCTGGCACAAATCTGGTGGCCCGACCACGGTATTCAGGGATCGGCCGGTGCTGACTTCCATCCCAGGCTGGATCGCAGCCTGTTCGATGCGATCTTCCATAAAGGCCAGGATCAGGACGTGGACAGTTACAGCGCCTTTTTCGATAACGGCCATCGCCGTAAAACCGAACTCGATAGCTGGCTGCGCGAACGCGACATTACCCATCTGGTGATGCTGGGGCTGGCGACCGATTACTGTGTGAAATACAGCGTGCTGGATGCGCTGGAGCTGGGCTATCACGTTGAGGTGGTAAAAGAAGGCTGTCGCGGGGTGAATCTGAATCCTGAGGATAGCGAGATCGCCCTCGCACAAATGATGGCGCAGGGCGCGATTCTGATATGAAAAAGCTGGCGTTATGCCACCTTTTTTACCCGGAAGTGCGGGTCAGCCGTTACTGGTGACCCGGCTCACTCAGTGCAGCTGAATGCGGGTGACGTCCGAATCGATACCAAACTCTTCTTTGAGCTCTTTTTTTGACTTCGTCACCATTTCGCCGCCCTTGCCAATGGTCATGTGTTGCGGGCTATCGTTATGCCGCGCCTGCCACAGCATGACCAGCTGCAGGCAGTTTTCACGTTGCTCCGGCGTCAGCGCTACGCCATCCGGCCATTTACCAATCTCAACCGCTGTCGCCAGTCGCTGGTAGACTTCTGGCGTCATCGCGGCGAGCATCGCTTCCAGTTGCTGCTTCATCGCACTTATCCTTTCGTCTGCTCACCCTGCTCATCGGTGAAATTCAATGAGGCAGAGTTAACACAATAGCGTTCGCCGGTAGGCTGTGGGCCATCCGGGAAGACATGTCCCAGATGCGCATCACACTGACCACAGCGGATTTCAATGCGCTGCATGCCGTGTGAGTCATCTTCAATATAACGAATCGCGTCGTCGCTCACCGGCTGGTAAAAGCTCGGCCAGCCACAACCTGAATCATATTTAGTCTCTGACAGAAACAGCGGCGCATTACAGACCAGGCAGTGATAAATGCCTTCCTGTTTGTTGTGCAGCAGTGCGCCACTGTAAGGCGGCTCCGTTCCGCGATGCTGGGTAACATAACGCTGCATTTCTGTCAGCTGCGAAATTTTTTGCTTCGGGTGCGGTGTCTTTAGCCATTTTTAAGATTCCGGAAGGGTGCCAATCTGAAAATTTCGACTACTATTCTAACAAATGATCAACATAAGACGGGTCTTTTTTCGTGCTCACCCTTTCAGTCCGACTCTCACAACCCGGATTTGTGACTTCGATCACCTTTTATCCGGGGCATCCCTATATATTCGGCGATTGATTAAACGAAGCGCGATACAATTGGCGGTACGCAAGCGGTTGCGCATCGAATAATTCCTTTCAGGCGAATTGATTTGTCGCAACAATTGACACGATTCCGCTTGACGCCTGGTAAGGTTTTTGTAATTTTACAGGCAACCTTTTATTCACTAACAAATAGCTGGTGGAATATATGACTATCAAAGTAGGTATCAACGGTTTTGGCCGTATCGGTCGCATCGTTTTCCGTGCTGCTCAACAGCGTTCTGACATCGAAATCGTTGCAATCAACGACCTGCTGGACGCGGATTACATGGCGTACATGCTGAAGTATGACTCTACGCACGGTCGTTTCGACGGCACTGTAGAAGTTCAGGATGGCGCACTGGTTGTTAACGGCAAGAAAATCCGTGTTACCTCTGAGAGAGATCCGGCTAACCTGAAGTGGGACGAAGTGGGCGTTGACGTTGTTGCTGAAGCAACCGGTATCTTCCTGACCGACGAAACTGCGCGTAAACACATCACTGCAGGCGCGAAGAAGGTCGTTCTGACCGGTCCTTCTAAAGATGACACCCCAATGTTTGTTCGTGGTGCAAACTTCGACAAATATCAGGGTCAGGACATCGTCTCTAACGCATCGTGCACCACTAACTGCCTGGCACCGCTGGCAAAAGTGATCAATGACAAGTTTGGTATCGTTGAAGGTCTGATGACCACCGTTCACGCGACTACCGCGACTCAGAAAACCGTTGATGGCCCGTCTCACAAAGACTGGCGCGGCGGCCGCGGCGCATCTCAGAACATCATCCCTTCTTCAACCGGCGCAGCGAAAGCAGTAGGTAAAGTTCTGCCAGAGCTGAACGGCAAACTGACCGGTATGGCATTCCGCGTACCAACCCCTAACGTTTCCGTGGTTGACCTGACCGTACGTCTGGAAAAAGCGGCATCTTACAAAGAAATCTGTGCTGCCATTAAAGCGGCTGCAGAAGGCGAGATGAAAGACGTGCTGGGCTACGTTGAAGATGACGTGGTTTCTACTGACTTCAACGGCGAAATCCTGACTTCAGTATTTGACGCTAAAGCCGGTATCGCGCTGAACGACAACTTTGTGAAACTGGTTTCCTGGTACGACAACGAAACTGGCTACTCAAACAAAGTTCTCGACCTGATTGCGCTGGTTTCTGCTAAATAAGGCAGCCAGACATCATTGAGAATAAGGGCGACTTCGGTCGCCCTTTTTTTGATCCGCTCAGGAAGGAATCGAACATGCAAGATAAACTGTTTTCTCTGCCGGTCATCACACAAATCTCCCCTTACCTCTCACAGCGTCAGGTTGGTGAACTGCCGGCGATTATTGTCAGTCATCCGAAAGTGCGTGCAGCCATTACGCTGCAGGGTGCCCACCTGATTGCCTGGCAGCCCAGCGGTGAGCAACCGGTTCTGTGGCTCAGCGATAAGAGTCTGTTTTCGCCCGGCAAAGCGATCCGCGGCGGCGTACCGATCTGCTGGCCGTGGTTTGGTCCGGCAGGTGAACCGGCACACGGTTTTGCCCGCAATCAACCGTGGACGCTGTCAGCCCATGATGAAAATGAAGATGGCGTGATGCTAACGCTGGTGCTGGAAAGTAATCCTCAGACGCTGAAGCTGTGGCCGCATGAGTTCACCCTCATTGCCCGCTTCCGGCTGGGTCAGCACTGTGAGATTGAACTGGAAGCGCATGGTGATTTTGAAGCCACCGCTGCCCTGCACAGCTATTTTACCGTCAGCGATATCAGCGGCATTGAAGTGTCGGGCCTGGGTGAGACCTACATCGACAAGGTCAATCAGGGTGAGATCGGCAGCAGCAACGGCAGACAACGCTATCCGGGCCGGATCGATCGCATTTTTACCGCAGCTGAAGATTGCTCGGTGATTAACGATCCGGCTTCACAGCGCCAGATTGAGGTCTATCACCACCATCACAGTGACGTCGTGACGTGGAATCCTGGGGTCGAGCTCTCCTGCAGCATGGCCGATATGCCGAATGAAGGTTATAAGACCATGGTTTGCGTTGAGACAGCGCGCATCAATAAGCCGCTGCGCAGTGCAGGCGAAAAACCCGCCCGCCTGGCAACCACCTTTCGCCTGAAGAAAAAGCTCAGCGGCGACGCGGTTAAGGCTTAAACCACGTCGAGCGGTAACTTATGCTGCGGTGCCGGATAACGCTGGTTGATGAGGGTCAGATCATCAACACTCAGTACCACTTTCAGCGCCGCCGCATTTTCCTCTACGTGAGCGACAGAACTGGCTTTAGGGATAGCAATGACGCCAGGCTGGCGAATCACCCAGCCAAGCAGGAGCTGGGCCACGCTGATGCCCTTTTGTTGTGCAAGCTGACCCAGTTGCGGGTCGCTGAACAGGCTATCGCGCAGCCGTCCGGCCTGCGCCAGCGGACAATATGCCATGATCGGCACGTCATGCTGCTGGCAGGTGGGCAACAGATCATATTCGATGCCCCGTGAGCCGAGATGGTAAAGCACCTGATTGGTGGCACACTGCGTCCCGCCCGCTCATCCCAGAGTTCAGCCATGTCATCGGTATCGAAATTAGAAACGCCCCAGTAGCGGATTTTTCCCTGCTGCTGCAGTCGTTCCATCGCCCGCACCGTCTCTTGCAGCGGGATATTCCCGCGCCAGTGCAGAAGATAGAGATCAAGGTAGTCCGTTTTCAGCCGTTGCAGGCTACGTTCGCAAGCCTCAATGGCATCGTGCTCACCAGCATTCCACGGGTAAACTTTCGACACCACCAGCGCCTGGTCACGGCGTCCCCGTAACGCTTCGCCGACTACCTCTTCGGCTGCGCCGTCAGCGTACATTTCAGCGGTATCGATCAGACGCAGGCCACACGCCAGCCCGTGCTGAAGTGCAGCGACTTCCGTCGCGCGCTGATCGGAATTCTCGCCCATGTACCAGGTGCCCTGACCGATCACCGGCAGATCGCTATGGCCGGCAAAATTCATGCTGTTGCGCATTTCGTTCCCCCGCCCCGTTACGAGGCCCCATAAAAGAACAGAGGGCATAGAATGCCCTCTTTTTGTGCGTTATCAGAAGTTGTAACTGACGCCGGTCCAGAGCGTCGCCTGGCCGCTTTTGTCGATCATCGGGCTATCTTTGATTTCGCTGTCGAAACGGGTATAGCGGCCGACCACGCCGACGTTCCACTGCGTCGAAATCTGATAGCTGGCGCTCAGTTCAACATAAGGTGACCAGCTGTCATCCGGATTATAACGGCTGATGCCGGTGCGGGCGCTTTCATGGCCCGAAACACCGTAATAATAGCGGTTTTGATTGGCACTGTTCCACATCGCACCAATGCCCGGCGTCAGGCTGAAGTCGCCCATTTCAAAGCGATAGAGATAGGTTAAATCCCAGATCATGCCGTTACTGTTGTTCAGCACGTCGCCCAGCAATGCGGTACGGACAATACCCCAGTCGGCAGTGTGACGATATGTCGCGCCCGCCATCAGGGTCATCCGGCGTTTATCCAGCCCTTTCATGTCGCCCAGGTCGTTGTCGCTGGGTTTGTACTCCTGCGGAGAACCAAGCAGCGTCAGTGACAGCTGGTTCTGTGGATCTTTCCACAGGTAGTAGCCGCCCTGCAGGCTACGGAACCAGAAGTTCTCGCCCTCGTAATTAATTACCGGCACCGGCAGGTAACGGTCCTGACCGCCACGATAAGGCGACTCGGCATAAATCACTGAAGCCCCGACCGAGAGGGGTGCGGCATTTACGCCACCAGAGAGAAAATAACAAGGTAAAAGTGCGACAAGCGCCTTAAGTTTGAATTGGTTCACAATTTATTCATTCCATAAATATAACAATCAAACACGAAGTCTAACGTTTTTTTGCGACTGGATTAACTTATATCGAAATCCTTTCAGCGGCCAGCCGTAGAAAGTGGCATTAAAGGTTAAAATCACGTTAAGTTAACTCATCAGAGGCGCTTACCGGCCTCACCTCAGACTGATTATGTTGTTGATCTCACCCTCATTCATCCACAGCCATGGAGGAAATTTCTTAGAAGCCATCTACAGTTAGAAGTAAGACCAGACCATATGTACGAGCAGAGTAGCCAGTAAAATTGTGTATCCCGATAAAATTGATCAGGTTGGCATAAGGGTTGCTGTACTCAATAGAGAATATCTTCCGGGAGCTGCATGAGCCTCTAATTACGCTCCTTACCTGTGCTAAAAACGAAAGGACGGGCATCGCTATGAATATATTCGATCACTATCGTCAGCGTTATGAAGCTG
>NZ_MLFN01000019.1 GCF_002095315.1 Pantoea conspicua | reverse complement strand
CTCTGGGAGTGTCCTACCGAATGAAAATTAACCGATCAACATCCATTCTGTCTGGCCATCGTCACTGTCTGTTTCATCTTTACGCGGACTTTTTTACCGACCAAATCGTGATCATGTTTATGATCGCTTCGAATGCGGCCAGTTAAATTTTTAAGCCAGTAGTGTTCGTTATTGGCTCGTTCATTGATAGCGCCGGTCAGCCTGCCGTAACGATTACTAAGCATTTTTCGCTTCATTTCAAACAAATCAGTAGTTAATTAGCGATCGTAATGATGTTTAAAAACTGAAACGATAACCTGCGTTAATCTGACTTTGATTGAAACGATTACCATCAATGCGATCAGCTTCCACAAACAGAGTGTGATTATTAAGCTGAGCACTGACACCAACACCGTTATTCCAGCCGTTACCTTTGAAGGACAGGTTCTCACGTGAACTATTCAAAGTGTAATGAGCGCCGCCTGAAAACTCACGCATCACTCCTGTCTTAAAATAGCTATTGAGATTATAACCGCTTTGATTAATCTCATAGCCTGCCAGCACACCGGCCCGGCCCAGGACTGATTTATAGCTAGAAAGATTGATGTTCAGGCCATTCGATGCCCGAAGCGAACTGCTATCCTGATGACCCGCGGTCATCTGTAACTGGGGTTCCAGATAAAAGCCATTAGCCTCTTCTGAGAAACTGATTTTTTTTCCTGCTTCGAGTGATGCACTTAAACCGTATGACGCATTTGTTCCCGAAATTTTATTTTGTTGCGTGTCGTTGACGCTAAACTGGTTTCTTAGCCGGTTAAATTTCACTATACCATCGGCATAATAGCCGTTGTCATTCATCCAGGTGCTATAGAGGCCAACGTGACTGGATCGCGTGGTACCGTTACCGCTTTTGTAGTGTGGTGATGCTTCGGTCGCACCCATAAACAGGCCGAGATAAACTGGGATCTCTTCGGACACACGTTTATCTACACCGAATTGATAGCCGGTATAGTTCATACTGAAGTGACTTAATTTACCGCTCGCAAAGCCGCTGAAACGACCACCAATCCCACGCAGCCAGACATTGCCACCGGTTTTACTCTGACGAACGTCACCCATTCGTTGCATCAGTGTTTGGGTTTCGGCGTAATTGATCAGATAACCAATATTAAGGAAATTCGCGCCAGCATTGGCCGTTCTGCTAATGACCGTCGGGCCACTATCTCCGGGCGGTACTTCCGCTGGGGCAGTGGGCAATACGCTGCTGTCATCGTGCTCTTTATCTGGTACGGAAGGTGTTGCTGGCGGTACTTCCGCTGGGGCAGTGGGCAACACGCTGCTGTCATCGATCTCTTTATCCGGTACGGAAGGTGTTGCTGGCGATGCTTCAGCACCATCCGCCGGTACATCTGGCGTTTCGGCTTCAGCTTTTGGTGAGGAGAGTACCCAGTTAGTACCCTGCTTATTGACGGTATAAACATAACCGCCCAGTTCGACATCCGAAACCCCTTTAAATGTGGCAACGCCATCGGGTGTGGCGACTACAGTCAACACTTCATTACCGTTAGTGACGGCACTGCCCCGGTTTTGAATTAACAACCTATAATCACCCGCACTGCTTTCGGTCACTACGACTTTATCGCCATTATTATAAACGCCGTTCCCTTCTCCAGCCAGATTGGTGCGTAACGCAAAATCGCCGCTGCCACTCAGGTTCGCAACGGTCAGGGTTGAATAGTTACTATCGTCGGTGGCGGCAGTCAAATCAACCAGGGACTGATTCATTTGCAGGTTATCGAGCACGGAATTTCCAGCCACTCGCCACTCGCTGTCGTTCAGGTTTACATTAAGATGGCCGTTATTGATTTTATCGCTGGAGGCGCTGCCGGCCCAAAGCGAGCCAGAGGCAAAGTTCAGATCGATTAATCCGCCCTGAGACATAACGCTTCCGGTTATGGTCATCCTGCCGTCAGCGTTGATCATGCCTGGCGCATAGCCATCAAGGTGCTCAGTGGACATCGCAACGCCTTCAGGCGAACCCATATCAATATTCAGGTCACCCTGAAGATGAATCTGCCCACCGGCCAGGGCGTAGACACCATATGTGCTGTCAGCTAAGCCCTTGATGTTCACATTTTTACCATTGAGTTGACCGCCTATTGCCAGCAAACCATACCCGATGGTGTTGACACTCTTCATGATAATATCGGTGTTGAGCAGGTTTACCGTCGCGCCTGCTGCCTGCGATAACGCGCCATATAATCCGGCGGACTGCAGCATGTTGCGTTCTGTTTCAGTGCCGAAGAAATTTAACGTAGCGCTCTTGCCCATCGCCACTATGGCTCCGCTCTGAGCGGTAGCAACGACGCTACCCGCACCAATACTGGCAAACCCGTTCCCTCTGACAGACAGACCTTCAGATTCCATACCTGCCGTGCTGATGGTCAGGTGATCTGCTGTTAAATTGCCCAGACTCCATACTCCACCAGAGGAGTCGCCGGTGGTGGTAATGGCAGAATTGCTGCCGAGTTCGACTGTGCTGTTTGCCTGAATATCGATGCCCTGTGAACTGTTACCCAGCGTATGGATGGTGAGGTGATTTGCTGTCAGTAACGGGGCACTGCCTGTGGCCACACCTGTCAATGCATCAACCCGGACGCCATAGCTGTTGCTGCCATTAGTCTGAATGTCACTGTCATTTCCCAGACTGGCCTGACTGCCATAGCCAGAAACATGCAGCCCCGTGCCGTTGGTGCCCTGGGTAGAAATTTGCAGTTCTTCTGCTGTGAGGCTTGAGGCATTGCTCACCGTTACGCCATCAGCAAATCCGCTACCTGTTCCTACGGAGGTGATCGAACTGCCAGTGCCTAAATCAGCGCTGGCCTGTTTACCGGTAACCTCAAACGCACTGGCTGTTTTGCCTGATACGCTAACAATCAGTTTGTCAGCAGTAAAAAGAGTGTTCGGTCCTTTTAAAATAATGCCCTGGGCAAAATGGTCGGTATCAGTAACGCGAACGGTACTGCCAGTACCCACAGCAACTTTAGCGGAAGAGACGTTTGGCACAAGAATACCATATAGCCCGCCATTCAGAATTTTATCCGCAATCAGCATGGTACCGTCTGGTAACGAAATATCGCTGCCCGTCTGGCTTCCTGTCATCGCCGCACTACCGAAACCGGGCATAATGCTCACGCCGCTGGCCAGCGTTAGCATTTTTGCTATTCTGCTCACTCTAAGTTTATTATTCATACCTGTAACTCTTCCTTAAGATTTTTTGACGATCCGGTTTCAACTCAATTGATCACGATTCCATCAGGACATGTTTAAACGCATTGAATGAGTTGCCTGATAATTTTCGGTCAGGTTGATAGCAAACATATAATTCATAATGCCATCTTTAATGTAAGTAAGAGGATTATGCCGGGCATTCTTGAATTGTGTAAAGATACCGAAAGTGTCCGCTTTTATGTTGTTGTGACGATGAACACTGCGTCCGCAGATCTTCTTCGTTGAAAATTAAGGTGATGCGGAAATTGCAGGTGGGGTTTGATTGTTAAAAGCTTTTACAAGCATTGCTTTTTGAGTATATATAATCGGTGGTCGATGACATCACTGGCAGTAAAGTGAAGCTCTCAAGGATAGATGACGAGGAATAAATTAATGAAATTACCTGACAAACAATATCTGTTTACTGTATTGCCATTAAGTTTGCATTTAACCTATATCATTAAAAGAAAAACTAAGCGGGTTATTGCTCTGGATACATTGATATTAACCTCAGTAGTTGACTGATTGTGGTTCTTCCAGATCTCAACGAAAGGGCATTTATGCACGTGATAGGGAATTTGCCTGGTCTTAATGGTGGCGTCGTTAAAACCGTTAGCGGTTTATGTCGATGTCAGAACCGGTCGGTGGATGAACTGTGCGGTAACGTTTTAGCTCAGGACACCGTTACCCAGCCAGATAAATTGCCCCAGCTGAATATCAACTGATATAATTCTATGCCGTTAATGGCATACTTTGTCATAAAAATGGTGTACTTAAAAGGTTTAACGTAATTGAACGCACTGCCTTTATCATGGGGTATCCCTTGTCACTTTATGCATAAAAAAGGCGACAACGATTTATTATTTATAGCGGCCATGTCTTCCGTCAGCATAGTTGTCTTCGCAAAGTAATTTATGGCGTCCGGAACGTCTGATGCCGCAGTCTGTCTGGTACGGCAACGATGATTTTGAATGCTTGACGTAATGAGAAACGCCGCAAAAGATCAGGTATTTATTGATGAGCTCAGGCACTGAACAGACTGCTCAACGTCTTTTTGTGAATAGAGGCGCAGGTCTGTTTTCCTGTTATTGCCAAAAAGTAAAGATGCAGAGGCAGAACTGAATTTTATAAACCCAGGTTTGCAACCTTAGTGCCGGGGCAATAACGCGAACCTGAGTAACATTTGCCTGCCTGGCAGTCATGCAGATGGAAACGGTACTAACATTAAACTTTCAAACCGGCCACCTGCTGCCGGGGCCTGTAATGGCTGCCGGCCATCCTCGGCGTGGCAGACGACATGAAACGTGCTATCTGATTAAATGCAAAGTGAACAAAATTTTTGGCGGTTCCGTTAGAATAGACGGTATCAATGGGGATATTTTCACCATTACTTTCAATATTGACAGAGCATCACCCGTGTTGATGGTGCTCTGTTTTTCATTCAGTCAGACAATCATTTATTCAGTAACAGGGCCTGACTGACCTGAAATAGTGATGATTTAAGGTACATAGTGAGTGGGTGTTGTTAATAGACATACCGCCAGGCTTCAATGGGCACTTCGCTATAAATTTCGTTCATAACCAGTTCGGCTTTGCGGTGATCGTACGCACTTTCAAATGAAGAAAGGTCTTCCATTGGTACACGGTAACGCATATAGCTGGTGACGATATCCAGAATGTCTTTACAGGGGCAATTTCGCAATTGCATGAGATAATCAGTCTTTTTCATAGATCCTCCAATAATCAATATGTTAAAAAACGTTCGGCGTCCTTAACGGAGACGTAAATCATAATGCTGTCTGGCTGGCGTGAGTTTGAGACGTGTTGTTCTCGCTCAGCCTGGACACATAGCTCTTTATAAAGAGTCATGCTTAACGGAGCGGTAACTTAACGGGAGTATTACACCGAACCAATCATTGTTACATTGAAGTCATCAGGTCGCATTTCAGATACACGGCGCTTATCTCCTTGTAAAGTAAAAAGTAATTAGGTTTTAACATGTAAGAATTTTTATAATTTTAAATTAATGTTGTTAACATATGCTGAACGGGAGGCCCCTGTTCTGTCTCATTACGGTTCCGGAATTATTACGGTTTTAAAGGTACCGTAAGAGGTCTCTGACAGTGCTGACATTATCAGTCATTATAAGTAAACAAAGTTGATATTAGTCGACAAAAAGGTGCGGAGTGGTTGTTTATTGAGCAGGGCTATAGGTTAATTGATATACGGGTTTTTGATTTGTTGTGCGGGAAAGCTATTGCGCTGTAATTAATGACTATTTACGCTGCTTAAAATATTACATTAATTTTATGCTTTACCTTTTTTTAACATTCAGTAAATCATCAACTAACCCAGCTTCCAGAAATAAGATGAAAAAAGTAATTGGGTTTATTGATGGTTGAAGTTAAAAGGCGGACTAAAGTTGCGCGTGCTGACAGGGTGCAGAGCAAACTTTAAAGGGAAAAATAGTGGCATAAACGGCTTATTCTTTAATCCTGCGGCCGATCTGAACCTTGCTTGCAGAATGTGGGCAGACCTCCCGCACCTGATGCCTAAACGCTATTTTCTGATGTGTAAATAACGAACTCAACCTTACCTGTTGCGTATATTTCAGGTTTTTCTCCCTGTTCCATATAGTTCAGCATCAGTTGCAGCGCCAGCTGCGCATGTTGCCGCGTGTTCTGGTCCAGCGTCAGAGCGAGACTTTGCTGCGCCAGTAGCGTACGGGTGGTGGAATAGAGCTCATGGGCAATCCACACGCACTGATTCAGGCGGCGATGACGCGCCAGCGCCTGGCCAATTTCGGTGTTTCCCAGACCCGTATTATAAATACCCCGCAAATTTCCGCCCTGGATCAACTGTTTTTCCAGCAGTTTACTGATGACATCACGATTTTCCTCAGCCGCCAGCACCTCCCGCAAATGAAGATGCGGAAAACGTGCGCTCAGCACATCACGAAAGCCGTCGATTCGCTCTCGATGCGCGGTGTAATCCATTCGTCCACTGACAACCAGCACCTCACCCGGCTGTTGCAGCATTTTGCCCATCAGTTGTCCGGCGGTACGTCCTGCTTTTTGCTGGTCTATACCAACATGGCAGAGCCGGGCCGCGTCAGGCAGATCGGTCACCAGCGTGATAACCGGCACTCCACGCGCCTGACAGTGCACCAGCGCGGCGTAAATCGCCGGATGTGCATGCGCAAAGACGATCAGACCGTCCCGCGTTTCGCTGCCTGCCATAATGCGCTGTGCCAGTCGCTCATGCTGCGCTTCAGGCACAAACGTACGGTGCAGTGTCAGCCGCCGATAGCCCGGATGCATTGCCGCTTCAATAAAATCCTGTGCCAGCTGGCGGAAGAAAAAAGCATCGTTGCTGCTGATTAACACTTCAATCTGCCACGGCTGGCGATGCTCTTCCGGCAAAATGCGTTTCATCCCGCTTTCACGCGCGGCCTGCAGGACTTTACGCACTGTCAGGGGTGACACGCCGCCGCGCTCGTTGAGCACCCGATCCACGGTCGCCAGACCGACACCCGCACGCCGGGCGATCTCTTTCAGCGACATTCTTTTCTCTCCTGAGGTAAAGACCTCAACAATGCGATGTCACCAGTGTAACCAGCAAGGTTAAGCTGCGAAGGTCGCTTTCCGCTGGATTATGATGGAGTTCAAATAAATGAATAAAAAGCAACGTGTTGCCCTGCTGGGGTGTGGATTTATTGGTGAGGTGCATGCCGCGAATCTGCAGGCGCATCCGGCCACAGAGCTGGTTTCCGTTACCGATACTGATAGCGTACGCGCCGCCACATTTGCTGCGCGTTTTGCTGCTCACGCTGCGCCAGTCAGCCAGGTGATGAATGATGACAGTATTGACATGGTGCTCATCGCCAGCGCGACACCGACCCATGCCGATCTGCTGGTGGCGGCGGCGCGCGCAGGCAAAGCGATCTACTGTGAGAAGCCTATCGATCTGTCACTGGAACGCGCGCGCCGGGTGGTGGCTCAGGTATTGCCCTTTAATGTGCCGGTGACGGTCGGATTCAATCGCCGTTTCGATGTCAGCCACCAGCAGCTTAAGCAGCAACTCCGGCAGGGCAGAGTGGGGCCGGCGGAATTGATTCAGATGGTCTGCCGTTCCTCTGAAATGCCGCCGCTGGCGTATCTGCAGGCATCCGGAGGACAGATGCGCGATCAGGCGATCCATTTTTTTGATCTGCTACGCTGGCTGACCGATGACGAAGTGACGGAAGTGGCCGCCATGGGTGCGGCACTGGCACTGCCCGCCATCAGCAATTTTTCGGACGTGGACACCAGCATGTTGCTGCTGCGGCTGCAACGTGGCGGGCTGGCGCAACTGGATAATGCCCGCCGCACTGGCTACGGCTACGATGAGCGGATCAGTGTGATGGGACCACTTGGCATGCTGGAGTCCCGCAGTCAGCAGCAGCAAGGCGTGACCTGCTATCAGCGCGAGCAGATCCAGCAGCCAGGGCTGCTACCTGACTGGTTCAGTCGCGTAAAGGCGACCTACTTTGCGCAGCTGGATGCGTTTGTCCGTTCGCTGAATGGGGAGTTAGTTGACGATCTTCCTGGGCTGGAAGATGGTCTGCAAGCCCAGGCAATTGCTGAAGCGGCAGTGATTTCACTGGCCGATCATCGATTCTGTCCGGTTGAAAAAGTGTCGCTATGATCCGGACCGGCAGGACGATCTGCCTGCGGGTCACTCACGCGCTGTTGGGTTTTTCGTCTGTTGCGAGCGCGCCTGTGGTGTTGTGGTCATTTGCTGTCGCACAACGGCCATCTCGCAGAAGAGCTTGTGCCATCGGCCTGCGTACGTAATCCTGCTGGCGCTATCGATCTCGCCCGAACCGCAGGCAAGTTACGCTGTCCAGCGTGAGCTGCGCCACGGGCTGCAGCGGGTGCCGGTCAGCCAGGCGTATCCGATGCTGAGCCTCAATTTTATTTTTGTGGCGCTGGCCGCAGCGGGCATCTCTTTTGCCCTGCTTCCCGCGCTGATGCTGCTGACCGGACTCGGCACCTACGGATTGTCAATGCTGTGCTGGATACAGGCGCTTCGTCATTTTCCGCTTAACCGGGTTTATCCACTGCTTAGCCTGAGTTATGTGCTGGTGTGGCTGGCCGCTGTCGGCCTCCCTTTTTTTCATGAGTCTTTTAGCTGGCGCGGACTGGCGGGAATAGCCGTTATCATCATCGGGGTGCTCTGTATCGCGCGTAAGCCCTGACATCGCCTGCCAGAAACCGCGGCGAGTATGGAACAGCTGGCCTCCTCGGTGGAACAGAATGCTGAAACGCGCATCATGCCAGCCAGCTGGTCACGGAAGCCTCCGTTAATGCGGGCCGCGGTGGCGAGATTATCACGGTCATCAACAGCAACTCGTTTCAGACGAATATCCGGGTGCTGAACGCCGCTGAGGAAGCCGCCCGATTACAGCCTGCCAGTGACGCAGGCTGGGAAACGTTATCAGCCTTTCCCTGCGGGTCATCTGCCGGGAAAGGGTTTCAGTGCCTTACCCGTCATGTTTTTTCTGCGCGCCTTTACGGGTAGTCGCCCCACTTTTTCTCAGCGTTGTTCGTCAGGAACAGGACTTTCGTGAAAATTGTCCCGATCTGATTACGCCTCAGTTATTAGCATTTTCACCGCTAAGCCTCTTTTTATTACCCTTTTTACGCAGCCGTTAACGTAGCCGACTGGCGGGGTTATCATTTTCGTGTTACAAACTTCTTTTATTATCATTTTCGGTCGGAAAATAAAGGATTTAACCATGCTGGTCGGTTTTAGGGCGCTATCTGAACGTTATGCTATTGAGCTGGCGCAACCGCTGCGTGTTGAATCGGCCATTGGCACGGTACGATCCCATCATGAAAGTCAGGGGAAGATAGAGAACCGCTATCCGCCCAGCTATCGTCCGGAAGACGATTTTGCCGGTCACTTTGCCTTTGGCCTCAAATATGAAGAGATCCATCTGGAATTTTTTGCCCGCCTGTTTGCCGCCACCGGTCCAGAACCCCTGGAAAGCTGGTGCCGCCGCGAGCCTTATGGGCAATATGCCCGTCGTGCCGGTTTTTTCTATGAATGGCTGACCGGCGAGACGCTGGCGGTGTCGGATGTGACCAACGGCGGCTACGTTGATGCGATTTCGTCTGAAGCTTACCTGACCCGCACCCGCACCCGCGTAAAGCGGTCAAAGCGCTGGCGCATCAATGACAACCTGCCGGGCAGCGTCGATTTCTGCCCGATTGTGCGGCGGACGGCCGCCACCGCACAGGCGCTGGCTTTTGATCTGAAGAGCGCCCTCGCCGAGCTGGATAACGCATTTGGCGCAGACATTCTGATGCGCACGGCCAGCTGGCTGACGTTTAAGGAATCACGCGCCAGTTTTCTGATTGAAAAAGAGGCCAGCCAGGCCGATCGCATTCAGCGCTTTGCGCATGTGATTGCGCAATATTGCGGCCAGCTTGACGATCCGCTCAGTGATGCCAGCCTGCACACCTTACAGAAAGGCATTCTGGGACACGATGCGCTCGGGCTGGGGCTGCGCCGCTCGCCGGTGTTTGTCGGACAGGCGACGATGCGGGAAGACATCGTTCATTACATTGCGCCGCGGTACACTGACATTCCACGCTTTATGCAGGGTCTGAAAGATTTTGAACAGGCCACGCGCGGCGCTGAACCGCTGGCGCGTGCCGGCGTTATCGCCTTTGGTTTTGTGTATATCCATCCTATGCGCGACGGCAATGGGCGCATTCACCGGTTTTTAATCAACGATACGCTGATTCGCGATCGGGCCGTACCGGACGGCGTCATTCTGCCGGTCTCAGCCACCATCACCAGTTCGCTTGATTTCCGCGCGGGTTACGATCGCACGCTGGACGTTTTTTCAAAGCGCCTGATGCGACGTTACGCCGGCAGCTATCGTTTCGGTGAGCTGATCACCTATCCAGACGGTACGCTGAGCAACTTCAGTTTCAGTGACTATGACGACGCGCGATTCGCCTGGCGCTACCCCGACTTAACGGAACAGGTGCTCTACACCGCCCGGGTGATCGCGCATACCGTGCAAACGGAAATGGCTGATGAGGCCAGAGTGCTGGTCATTTTCCAACGGGCACAGCAGCGTCTGAAAGAGGTAATAGAGATGCCGGATCAGGATGCCAGCCGCATCATCCGTTCGCTGAAGGAGAATGGCTGGCAGGTTTCCGGGAAGCTGAAAAAAGCGTTCCCGCAACTTGAAGATGGCGAAAAGGCCCGGCAGATTATTGAGGCTGTCCAATCGGCATTTGCAGAACAGGGACGTGATTAAGCGTCAGATTCTGACGCTGAATGCTCTGAAAAATATTCTTTTTAAGCCAGTCGGCCGAGGATTTTTTGCCACTGCGTTGGTGAGAGTAAATTTTCACCGTAAAAGCGGGGGCGAAAAAGGGCAGTGGGAAGACTTTCACCTTCGCTAGCCGGGCAATTCTTCCGGCGACATAAGACGGTATAGCCATCAGCAATTCACTTTCAGCCACAATATGCGGAGAACTCAGCATTGAGGGCGTTTTGAGAGTAATCCGGCGCGTCAGCCCCAGTCGGGCAAGGTGCGTATCCAGCAGGCCTTGCTTTTCATTCCACGGGGTCACAACCAGATGACCCGCCGCCAGATAATCTTCCAGCGTCAGGCTGGCGCGATGAATATTGCTGATCACCACGAATTCATCGCTGAACAAATCCACCTCATCCAGATCCTGATGTCTGACATCATCCGGTTCGCTAAAACTCAGTGCCAGGTCAACTTCACCGGCCAGTAATTCATTCAGCGCAGGATTATGCGGCAGATGGCAGAGTTCGAAATTAATGCCGGGTGCGGTTTTTTCAACCTCTTTAATCAGTTCCGGAAAGATACAGAAGGCGGTGTAGTCCGTAACGGCAATCCGAAAAGATTGCGTGCTGGTCAGAGGCTCAAACGGCTTGACCGGGCTGAGATGCTGATTGAGGACGGCAAGGGACGCGGCAATATGAGGCGCCAGCTGATGCGCAAAGACGCTGGGACACATCCGGTGGCCCTGGCGATAGAACAGCGGATCTTTCAGGAATTCACGCAGGCGGGTTAACGCATGGCTTAACGCTGAGGTGCTCATTGCCAGCTCACCGGCCGCAAGCCTGACAGAACGGTGCCGGTATACAGCATCAAAAACAGGCAACAAATTCAGATCGAGTCGTCTCAGTACATGATGCATCAGATTCACCTGTAATTGATTTTATTGCACTTAATTCATTAAAGAATAGCGATTATCCTTACGGGCATCAAACGGTACTGAGTAGAGAATATTTATGAACGTTATTATTCGACAGGCCAGCCCGGAAGATACGGATGCCATCTGTAACATGGTAAACGGCCTGTCCGTATACAGCGAAGCGCCGTTACAGTCGGTGCCGGATGCTGACCAGATCAGACGTTCTCTGTTTGCACCCGACAGCACCGCAGAAGCCTACCTCTGTGAAATCGAGGGTGTGATTGCTGGCTACTGCGTCATTTCAATGAGTTTTTCCACCTGGCTCGGCCGCTGTAGCCTGAATATGGAAGATCTCTATTTCACGCCCGATTACCGCGGGCGCGGGGCAGGCAAAGCCATACTTCACTATATTGCTCAGCTTGCTGTCAGCCGGCAATGCAACCGGATTGAATGGAATGTGCTCGACTGGGATAAATCCGCCAAAGATTTCTATCACAGTATTGATGCGCTTCCGCTGAGCGAGTGGGTACGTTACCGGCTTGATGGCCCGGCGCTGGAAAAGTTTGCGTCGCGTGAACTCAACTGAATCAATTTGTGAAAAGCGCTGCGGGGCTGCGGATCGGTATTCCCCGGCGCTTCATTGCCGACAGCGTGATGATGCCCGCACGCACAGCGGTGTTTGACCGCCTGTTGCAATCACTGACTCAGACGGGGGCCGTGATTATCGACCCTTACGATCTGCCTTCCGCAGCGCAGTTTAACCGCGTTCGGTCATGCGTATTTCGCACGGAGTTTCGTGCCAGTATTAACAGCCTGCTGACGGTGCTTAAACCGTGCGGTATGGGCTCTTTATGCGACATCATCGCGTGGAACATCGCCCATCCCCTATGGTCAGTCCCTGCTGCAGGCAGCTGAGGCTGCACCCGATATCCATTCAGCAGAATATGCTCGCGATCGCCAACAGGATATTGCGCTAAGCCTTGAAGCCGGGATTCTGGCTGCGCTGGCGTCCGCACAGGCCGATGTTTTGCTGTCGCCCCTTTCAGCAGCAAAATACACCGGAAAAGTGGGCGCGCCGGTGATGGCGTTACCCGCAGGCGAAGATGCGGAAGGCGTACACCCTCTACGGGGCTCCGGGTCAGGATGGGGATATTCTTCAGGCGGCTATCGCGGTGGAAAGCGTCATCGGAAAACGGCTGATGCCCGCATTTATTCAATGACATCCGGGTCGCTAAAAACGAAAAGGGATGCCTGTTGGCAGCCCTTTTCACGGAAGAACAGGCACCACTATTTATCGGGTCAGACGAGCTGTCATATGGACCTGATTTCCGCTGTAGGCTTCAGTGATGCTGTAACGGGCACCTGCCTGTTTAGCGCTGGCTGCAATCTTCGCTTCGGCGGCGTCCAGCGTGGAAGCGGTAGCCGTTACCGTCTGGGCAAAACTGACGGATGAAACCAGAGACAGAATGATAGCTGCAGCGATTTTTTTGATGCTTTTCATGATAATTCTCTCAGCGTTAAGTTTAGTTGATGAGGCAATCTGCCTCGATGTGATGAAGATTACGCCGGACGTGGTGCGATGAAAATGCCAGAAATATGCTGAAGTAAATCAAAAAAATTGATGTTGTCCTTTGTCACCGGGATGCGCGTGGCGAGCTTTCAGCCAGCGGGTTATCACAGCGGTGAAGCGGGCGACAGACAAAGCAGTCGGATATGGACGGGAAGGGCGTCAGTCAGGAAAGCAAGGCTGGCGAACAGAAAGCCCGTTTGCAGGAGAAAAGCCGGGAGTTACAGGTAAACCCTGCGTGGTCATGGTTATACCTAAGGATAATAGTCTGAAGAAAAAAAGGTTCCTACAATGTGCACGACCCGTTACGTAGCGGGAGATTCGCCAGCCTCATGACGTTGACAGGGTGAGTGACAGCAACCGCTGATCAGGCACTCGAAAACTGGCGACATAACCCCGCTATCAGGTGAGCAATCCTGTTATGGAAATGCCTGAATCAGGCCTGAGCTTTATGTAAGGAAAACAGCATGCAGCTGTCGCAGCGCATTGTCGTCATTGATGATGAACGTTCTGTACGGAGTGGACTGACCAATCTGCTCCAGTCTGAAGGCTATCTGACCGAGGCCTTTGAATCAGCCGAATCTCTGCTGAGTGATGACGCCGCGATGGCGAATGCCGCGCTTTTTATCATTGATGTCCAGCTAAAGGGAATGAATGGGTTCGAGCTGTTTATTAACCTCACTCAGCGCATTGAAAACCCGCCAGGGATTATCATTTCAGGCAACGGCGATGAGAATATGTTGCGCTATGCCATTAATCTGGGGGCGATTGCCTTTTTGCCAAAACCTATCGAAATTGATACGTTGTTTGAACATATCCGGCAGGAATTCTCCTCAAGGGCTGCCCGTCAATGAGCACAAATCCACAGGCGTTGAACTCAGCAGAAAACGATGAATTCACCTTATCAGACGATATTGTCTTCAGCCCGCTGGCGCAGGAGGGCAATATTGAGTGGATTCGGTGCCGCCACGCCGTCACCGGTGAAATCTTTGTGCTGGCGACCGCCGCCAGTGAAGCGTCACTCTTTCAGGTCACGCAACTGCTGAAAAATGAATATGAACTGCGCGACAGGCTTGCTGAAAGCTGGGCGCTGAAGCCGTTGGGTCATACTCTTCATCAGGGTCGCTATGCGCTGATTTATCGCGCATTTACTTACCGCACGCTGGCCGATGTACTGTGTCTGCCGGCTGGCACGATTGCTGAATTTCTTCATTATGCCGCGCTGCTTTGCAGCAGCCTGAGCCAGGCACATCAGCAGGGGCTGGTGCATGGCGATATCAAGCCGGCAAACTTCTTTCTTAACGATAAGGGTGCTGTCTCTCTCGGTGGCTTCGGACTCTCATCGGTGCAGAGCGAACTGCCTGAGCAGGCGCGACTGCCGGCAGCCGCAGGAACCCTTGCCTATATGTCGCCGGAGCATACTTCCCGTTCTGCCCATCCGGTCAGTAGTGTCAGTGATCTCTACAGTCTGGGCATTGTGCTTTATGAATTGCTGACTGGCAGATTACCTTATGGCAGCCCCGAAGGCGGCCATGCTGAATGGGTGCACCATCACATTGCTTCGGAAGCCTTGTCCCCTCATATCATTCGTCCTGACGTTCCGGCCATTCTCTCCGCGCTCATTCTTAGGCTGCTGGCCAAATCGCCAGAGTACCGTTATCAGACGGCTGATGGGGTACTGGCCGATCTGCGCCGCTGTGCTGCAACCCTGATGCCGGACGGATCAATGGAATCTTTTGCGCTGGGACTGCAGGATACCTCCTCCGCGAGCTTCTCGTCCGACGTCCTCTCTACCGATCACCCGCAGGCAATCGATATCCTGTCAGCGTTTGAGGCGGTGAGCCAGAGCGGGAAACACTGCCTGGTGACCATCAGTGGCGCAGCCGGTTCGGGTAAGTCCTCCCTGATCGCCTCATCGCTTAAACTGCTGCGTAACAAGAAAACGATGCTCAGCGTGGTGAAAGTCGATCAGCATTCGCCGATCTTACCCTATGCCGTTTTTACCGAGGTATTCCGGACGCTGGTACTGCATGTACTGGGCCTTCCCACCGAGGAGTTGTCCCGCTGGAAAGCGCATATTTCGCGATCGCTGGGTGCCTATACCGGCCTGGCAGTAAATCTGGTGCCTGAACTGGGTATCCTGCTTAATCAGAAAGCCACTGTTTTGCCGCACTCGAATACGCTTGATGCGAAAGACCGCTTTAATCTGGTTGCCTGCAGTCTGGTTAAAGCATTTACAGCACAGGGGCGGCCGTTGGTGATGCTTATCGATGACGGCCACTGGGCTGACCCGGCTTCACTCCTCTTACTGCAGAAACTGCTGGGGCTGAGCAAAGAGATCCCGCTGCTGCTGGTTGTCGCGCACCGGGATATCACCTCGTTACCCTGTCCGCTCATTGCGGGCAATCTGAACCAGCTGCGGGCTTCTACGCCCCGCATCCTGGAGATTACGCCAGAACCGCTTTCGGAGAAGTGTATTGCCGGCTGGCTGGCGGGGCGATTTCATACCCGCAGTTCGGCGACGGCGGAACTTGCCCGGGTCATTCATGAAAAAACCGGCGGTAATCCGCTCGCGGTCCATGACTTTTTCCGGCAGGCGGTGCGACAAGGGTTGATTACGCATCATGCGCCGTTCAGATGGACCTACGATTCAGAGGCGATTAAAAACTGCCACTATACGGCGAATGTGGCGGCCAGCGTGTTGCAGCATCTCGCCTCGCTACCGCTCGCCACCCGCAGGATGTTGGGTAAGCTGGCCTCGCTGGGCAGCACGGGTGAACGTGAGGTTATGAGCCGGATTATCGATGCCTCTGCTGCAGAAATAGAGCAGGCATTGTTGCCTGCCGTGACGGCCAGGCTGATCACCCGTAATGAGATCGGATATGCCTTTATGCATGACAGCATGCATGAGGCGGCGCTTAATCTTCTGCGGCATGAAGATAAGGATGCCTTTCATTAAGCTGCTGCGCGCTACTACCGCCAGCAATCAGAGCACGATATTACTCATGCCGTGCTTTTCAGGGCAGCACATCACGTCCTGGCTGTTAAAAACCTTACGCTGCTCAGGCAAGAGACCCGGCCTTTCTGCCAGCTATTACTCCACGCCAGCAGACGTGCAAAAAATACCGGCGATTACCTTTCCGCGCTGCGGTATCTGCAGACGGCCAGATCGCTTCACCACGGAGCAGGATATGTAGAAAGCAGTGAATTTCTGCTGGAAGAGGCGGAATGCGAATTTCTTCACGGCAATCTGCCCGGCGCACTGGCGTTAAGCTCCCGGGTCCAGTCTTCACCCGGTGACGCCGCAGATAAAGCCGGCGCCGCCTGCCTGATTGCTGAAATCCATATGCGTCAGTCAGACAGTAAGCTGGCGCTGGAGACGGCTCTGGCCTGGCTGGCAGTGTTTGGCATCCACCTTAACCGCAATCCGGAGCAGGCGGAGTGTGATGAGGCACGGACGAAGCTGAAGAAGGATGTGGGAAAAAATCCCTACACCCGCTTCCGCTCACTGTCGCGGGTAAACTGTAAAATACCGAAGCAGTGATGAATCTGCTGGCCAGCGCCAGCACGTTTGCTGCGTTCATTAACCCGCGGCTGCACTTTATGATCCTGTGCCAGTTGCTTCACCTGTCGATGGCGCGCGGTCTCAGTGGTGCCTCTACGCTTGCGCTCTCCTGGTATGGTGTGGTGTGCGGCGATCAATATGCTGAGTACAGTCGCGGCTTTGCCAGCACGCTGCTGGCGCGGGAACTGGTTTATAAGCATGACTTTGTCAGCTTTAAAGCCCGAACGCTGTTGCCGCTCGATCAGGTCAGCATCTGGACGATGCCGCTGACTTATGCCATTGAGCGGGCAAAAGCAGCGTTCGATGTCGGTGTTGAAACGGGCGACCGGACGTCGGCCTGTCTGGCGCTGCGTCACATCATCATGAACACCCTTACGCGTGGCGATCATCTTGATGGGGTACACACCTCAATAGCGCGCGGCATGCAGTTTGTCAGAAAGGCGCAATACCGCGACGTGGAAGTCATCCTGGGGATGCAGCTGGACTACGTCCTTTTCCTGCGCAAGCCGCGCAACAATGTGTTCACCGGTGATGACTTTCTGCCGCCGGTGCTGGCGGTGGTTAAACCTGAACTCGCGGTTGAACCCATTTACCTGATGCAGTTCTGGTCACGTCTTTATAAAGCGATGGCCCACTTTTTTGCCAACGAGTATGCGGCGGCAGAGGCATGGTTTAAACAGGCCGAACCGTTCACCGAACGTATTCCAGGGCATGTGCATATGCTCGATTATCATCTCTACAGCGCGCTTTCGCTGACCGTACCGCTTAAAACCGGGGCGATGACGGAAAATTTACGACTACAGCTGGAGCAGCACCTCGACAGGATCGTGACCTGGTCAAACGAAAACAGCAAAACGTTCGCTGATAAAGAAGCACTGCTACGCGCGGAATGGCTTCGTCTGGAAGGAAAAACGGCACAGGCATTTGAGCAATTCGAAAAAGCGATTAATTTGTCGCGCGAAGGGCAGTTTCATCACATTAATGGGCTCACCTGTGAGCTGGCTGCACGCATGGCTTATGCCAGTAACATGACGTTTGCCGGGGATGCTTATATCAAAGGAGCTCTCGCCGCCTGGGACCGCTGGGGCGCCGGGGCCAAGGTTCGCCAGCTGGAGATGCAGCATCCGGCGCTTGCCAGCCATGCGACGCAGACCGCACTGAGCACCGTCTCGTTTGAGCAGAGTCCGGTCATCAGCGATCTGCAGAGCATGGTGACGGTGATGCGTGCGCTCACTGAAGAGATTAATCTGGATCGGCTGATTCACATCCTGATGATGATGCTGGTGGAACGTGCCGGTGCCCAGCACTGCATGCTGATTCGCCTGATTGATGGCAGCTTACCGGAAATTCAGGCAAGAGCCTCGACCACCGTGGACGGCGTTAAAGTGAGGATTGTCCGTGAATTGCCGGTCGCCACCGATCTTCCTCTGTCGGTACTGTCTGCAGTGATCCGCACCGGACAGGAGATCCGTACCGGTAAGCCCGAGGTGTTCAGTCCCTTCAGTCAGGATAACTATCTGGTTGCCTCGGGCGCGGCGGTGATGTGTGTCCCGATGTTCAGACAGGCGCAGATGGTGGGGGTTCTGTATCTGGAAAACCGCCTGATGCCAGACGTGTTTACCGCCGATCACTCCAGGATCGTTTCAATGCTGGGCGCGCAGGCGGCGGTATCCCTTGAGACGGCCCGCCTGTACGCCGAGCTGGTGGATGAGAATATTCAACGTCGCAAAATTGAAAAACAGCTGCGTGCCAGCCAGACCTCTTTAATGTTGGGTGAGAAGATCAGTCATACCGGCACCTGGCACTGGTATCTTGAACCGGATATTCAGTACATCTCCGATGAATATAAACGCATTATGGGACTGCCGGAGGCGCAGGCGACCACTTCGATGGTTGAATTCCAGAGTCGCGTTCATCCGGATGATATTCTCTGCCTCAGGGCGCTGATTGAAACCAGCGTGCGGGAAGGAACGGTCATGCAGGCTGAGTTTCGCATCATTCGGGATGACGGAGAATGCCGTTACATCAAAGGCATTGGCGAGCCAAATGAAAACTGGCCAGAAGTGGCCGAATATTTTGGCACGCTCACCGATATCACGGCGCAGCGCCAGTCGGAAGACGCGGTGCGCATCGCTCAGGCGGAACTGGCCCGCGTCGCGCGGGCAACCACCGTCGGCCAGCTTACCTCTTCCATTGCCCATGAGATTAATCAACCGCTGATGTCCATTGTGGCTAATGCCGGTGCCAGCCAGCGCTGGCTCAAACGTGACCCGGCAAATCTGGAGAATGCCAGCAGTAGTCTGGATGAAATTATCCGGGAAGGCCGGCGGGCGGGCGATATCATTCGCGGACTGCAGGCGCTGACACGTAATCAGGTTGCCGAATTTGCTCCGGCAAAATTGCATCTCATTACCCGGGACATTATCGTGCTGTCGCGTCTGGAACTGGAACGTCGTTTTGTCTCGCTGGAGCTGGATCTGGCGGCAGAAAACGATGAGATTTTCTGTGAGAGCGTTCAGATACAACAGGTATTGCTCAACCTGGTGATCAATGCCGTCGAAGCGATGGCAGATAACACCGGTGCTCGCCATCTACGCATCGCCTCTTCCCATCCTTCCGGTAAAGTTATTCGCATTGACGTTGCAGATAACGGCGCGGGCCTGTCTGATGCGGTGATCGGAAAAATATTTGATTCGTTTTACACCACAAAAGCGGAAGGCATGGGCATGGGGCTGACCATCAGTCATGAGATTATCAAACGTCACGGCGGTGAGTTACGTGCAGAGAATCGTCAGGAAGGCGGGAGCCGGTTCTGGTTTACGCTGCCATTAGAAGGAAAAGAGTCAGCTGGCTATGTGCGATCCCCCTGTTTTGAGCGCAGAACAGGGCAGAGCGAGCGGACAGGCTGATCATTAAAAATGAATGAAAGGAGCAGAAGATCAAAGTTCGCAAAACATAGATTATGTTAAATGAGGTGACGGTTATGTGGTCGCGGCTGAGTTGTGACCTCATCGCTGATCTTAACAATGCATATCAAAAAGATATTTACAAGCAAGCCATGCTTTTCCATGACCGCGTGAATGATAAAGATCATGCCCGCTGACAAAAATGACCCGCTTTATTTTATGGATCACGGTCAGGCCTTATGCCGTAAATTTACCAAGTGGAAAAATACGCCACGATTCCGGATGGCTTTCGTGATTAAATACAGGCTGATCTTCAACAGGCATTCTGTTCTGATGCTATTTAGCTGTCAGCAGGGAAAACGCATCATGCAGTTGAAAGCTGTTATTACTCTGTTTCACCGATCAAATTATTTTATGCCTGTTTCAGTCATAACTAAGCGTAAACAGACTATCTGCATTAGCTGTACCGGCGGTGACTCTATCGCTTGTCGAAATATAACGTGCAGAAAAATTAAGCCTGACATTGCCATTATCGTCCACATCGACGGGCTTAGATTCCTCGTTCAGCGGCAGCCGTTGATGGGCGGAATCCATTATTTCTACCGCCACGCCTGAAGCAGTACTTTCATTATTTAACGCCAGCAGGCTGTTATCATTAGTATCTGTTTCTCCGGTAAAGGTGAGTGTAACACCACCCGCTGAGCAACCTGTAAGTTTTATAGTGAAATCCACTGGTTCTGAATGTCCACCAGGGGATGAAATTTTCCTGGTTGACCATTCACCTAATTCGACCATTTTGTTTTCATCTGAAGGATCAACTGTACAAGCCTGCTCAATCACTGTTCCTTTTAATGTTAATAGGCCCTCCTCATCAGCAACAGCAGATGACATCGTCAGCAAGCCAGAAAGCATTAAAATTAAAAAACTTTTTTTTTCGGCGCTGCAAATTAATCTAGTCATTTTCAACAACCATAACCGCTGCAGCAGAGAATTCGCCAGCCAATGGTTTCTTACCAGAGATACTTACTGGAGAGGCATTAATGTTTGTGATCACATTTCCGCTGGTGTCGGTTGATAAATCAATGCCTTGTCCATTGTTGTTAGGTGGGACAATTGAACCCGTAGCATCCTTTATTAAAAAACCTATATCATCATTACTGGACTGTATAAAATTACCGCTCATCTTGTCTGCTTTAAGCAGCACTCTTACATGAGTGGATTCGTTAACATCAGAACACTCAATGGTTACATTGCGTGTTTGAGGTAAGACCCCTTCAGGTACATTACCCGCACCGGCTTCTGAAAACTTACTGGCAGAAATATTGCCAAAATCTATAACGTTATTGCTTATGTTTATAGCGCATTTCGCAGGTGCCTCAATCGGGGGTATATTCCCCCCGCTACACACACCAGGAAAACGAGAAAAACTTTCACCACTATGAGTTTTTTCATATTTACCAATACATACCCCTCGAACTTTATCGACATGTGAAGTTCCTACTAAGGTGGATAGAGGGATAGTGAGGCCCGGAAAGCTGTTTATAACCTCAGCGGCCATGCGGGCAGTAAAGGAATCCACACTACCAGATTTTACGAGATAATTAAAAGGTGTTTGCACCGAGTTAATGTCCGCCATGCCCATGATTGCAACACCGCATACATCGTCACTATAGGGGTTACACCATGTCCCGTCAGGATTAAACGTAGCGCTCGCTGAAGCTGAGACGATAGTTATTGTCTCTCCTCCATCCCACTGAGATGTAAAACTATCAAGTGTAATAGCACCCATTGATTCGGCCTCGGCATGCATACAAGGTATATACAATATGACAGATAACAGGGTAACGGAGAGCTTTAATAATGATTGCATATCATTGTCCCTCACAAGACAGAGTTAATTGCGCGACAGGAATTTCTTCACTGCCTTCAGGCAGTTGGTAGGGCATGTTGCATTTCTGCATATTGTTATTTCCCCAGGACACCGCAAGTTCCCCGCTTAACGGTATGCCCGTCAGGTAAATCTCTCCCGACTCGTTCACTATGCCCGTCGCGCCTGACACTTTCTCTGTAACGACGGCACCAAACGGCACTGGACGGTTATTGTGCACTAGCGTCAGGAGCGCACGTATTCCCGTATGCGTCCCGTACTCTGCCCTGACGATCGCTCCCTGCGTTGGCACCACATTCTGCACGTTGTCATCCAGGTCTGTATGCATATCCAGACTGTTGACATCCAGTGCTACCCGGTTGCGGCGGTACATTGTTGCATAAGGAAGCACCGTGTATCCGCGCCAGTCCGTCTTCACGCCATTGCCGTTTTCTACATGAACGCCCTTTGCTCCTGGCGCCTTTATCAACACGTTAGTATCGCCGAGCTGCTGGCCGAACGTTATGCCGTCATTATGAGCAACAATCCCGCCGGAGATATCCCAGTTAATCCGGTGATCGTAACGGCTGTAGCTGTAGCCCCGCTGGCTGTACCGTATCTGCCACGCAGAGATGCGCTTGCGGAGCCGCTGTTACCCACTTCACTGCTGTGTCCCTGCATTATGCTGTAGCTCAGATTGTGTTCTTTTAGCAGCGTGCCGCTCAGGCCCGACTGCAACCGCGTCACGCCGTCCTGGTCCCGGCTGGTCTGCGCTGTTGCATACATACTATTCAACGCGTCATGCTCAGGCATATCGTGTCCAAGGAATCGGCCAAATGGAATAGTCAGGTTCAGCGACAGCAGGCGATTGCTTCTCGCAAGCCCTGTGCTGCGGTTCATCGAATACGAAAGGTTGTAGTTCATGCCGTGCCAGCCGCTGGAGAAGCCGGCCTGGTACCATGAATCCTTACTCGTTGAATTCCAGTAGGTTTGCTGGCTTCCGGATAAGTACAGCGACCCCATATCGCCAAGCTGCTGGGAGACATTCATCTGAAAGCGTCCCTTTTTGCTGCGTCGCAGGTTGTGGTAGCTGACCGGTTCAGAGTGATTTTCCTGACCATTGCCCTCATCCTTCCACCTGTACTGGTAGCCTTCTATCGTGTTCCAGGCTGTTTCATCCAGGGTATAGAATCCCTGGGTCGAATAGCGATAGCCCAGCAGCTGGAAATTGGTCCCGAGACCGCTTAGCGTTTTGTTGTAAAGAAAGCGCAGCGACTGTCCCTGATGCCAGCTGTTATCAGCAAGCTGGCTCCAGGCGCTGGTCAGGTCTGAAGATACTGCCCCCCAGGTACCGAGATTTTGTCCGATACCGGCCGCTACGGAATGATATTTGTTGGCCTGCTGTGTACCACCGTAAAGGGTATAACCGCCTTCAAACCCCCGAGCCAGTGTTCCTTGCAAGAAAACTGGCGCGCGTTTATTCTGCAGGCCGCTTCGATAGCGCCCCGCCACCAGGTCATATTTTGTACGGCCTTCACGCTGGAGAAGAGGGACTGCGGAGTAAGGCACCATGTAATGCTGGACGTCTCCTGATTCGCCTTCCACCGTGACGTCAAGATCGCCGCTGAATGAGGTAGGATTCAGATCGGTAATGTCAAAAGCGCCAGCCTGAACAGTCGTCTGGTAAATAACATACCCGTTCTGCCTGATCGTAATCTTTGAGCGTCCTGATGCGATGCCCCGTACCGTCGGGGCGTAACCCCGCTGACTGTCAGGATACATTGGATCGGAAGAATACAGGCGGACCCCTCGGAAGCCCACGCTATCAAACACTTCACTGTCACTTCTGCTATCCCCCAGTAAGAATTGACTCTTAAGCGGAATCACCGTGCGCTGCGCGTAAGTGGAAATATTCTGCCATTTATTACTGCGGGTCGAATTGCTATAGCCAGAGTAGCTCCAGACAGCATTATGGCGCAGACGCCATGCCCCCAGGTTGATCCCCCCTCGAGGTTCGAATAATAGTTGTCGCTCTCACGCCCCCGGTCACCTGTAAGGGTGTAGTTCAACAGCGCGGCGTTGATTCCTTCGTCCCATTCTTCCGGAGGAATGTAACCACGGACGCCATTCTGCAGAACCGCCTGCGGAAAGTTAAGGGTGAGCCGCTGCGAGGAAAAATCATAAAAGGAGTTGGCACCCGGAAACAGCGCTCTGAAATTCAGACACTCAGGGTCATCACTCTTCCGTCCCTGCAGCGCGGGAATGCCTGCCGTCATCACGCCGAGCCGCTTCAACCATTTTATCGTCAGGCAGGGCACCAGACCCGTGTCGTCTGATGATGAGGAAACGACATGATCACCGTTACTTTTCGGTTCCGATACAGTCCGTGCGGGTTCGTCATCCACCTCAAAGCGGACATTTTGCGTAGTGACAAATTCATCACCTAACCAGACGTCAACGCGATACACGCCCGGCGCCTGTCCCGCTCCGCTTTCAAAGCGCGACAAATCTGCTACTTCATGCTCGCCCCCGGATAAAAACGCGGGGTTAAACCAATCGGCGGCATATGAAGGTACAGGCAGTGCAATAGCCGTTATCGACAGTCCGACAAAAAGATATTTACCTGATAATGATGAAAGGTCCATGCTGAGTCCGGATGCGGAATTAAAGTCAAATCAACTACATTTTACCCGTCTGCTGCGGCGTTATAGCGCCATAGTCGTTTACGGTCTGAAATCGAACCACTCCACTCGCACCTGAAGGTAGCTTGAGCGACAGCTTGTCTTTAGGCGGAACCATAACGTTAGGCAGTTTTTCCCCCCCGACTGTCAGATTTACCAGCGTCTCGTAATAGGGCGTAGGATTTATCACCTCCAGGCGACCTCCACTTTGCTTAAAGCGCAGATGGTTCACTGCTTCAGCTTCTCCCATTTTCAGCCCGTCCGGACGCATGAAAAGCTTGATTCGCGACAGGATAGCCAGCTGGAGTGTATTTTTTTCTTTTATGGCTTCTTTATTGACGGCGGGGATAGCCTTGACATTCAACCAGTAAACAGTTTCCCGATCCTGCGGAAGCATCTTGCCTGCGTACATAATGCGCAACGTGTTCTCGCTTTTCGGCGAGGAGGCAAATAATGGCGGCGTGACAATAAAGTCACGAGTCTTATGGGCATTGTCATCATCCACCCAGGCCTGGATAAGATAGCGTTCGTGCGGATCGCTGTTGGTGACGGCAAGCGATGCCTGGTTGGCAGACTGCGGATAAATGACGCGTGTAGCCCCCAGACCTATGCCGCCTGCGGTGGCGACCCCTGTCGCGGTGAGACTGCCGCAAGCCACTATCAGTGCTAAAACAAACTTTGTGAAACTCATATTAATCATTCCTTTACGAACTGTCTTGACCCTTGTCCGTTACGGATATTCGAGCCGGAACCAGACCTCGCTACACAGCGTACCAGGCAATGTTTCGCGTGAGGTGACACGGTAGCGGGCTATATAGTTCATTACGACCTCACGAGCCTGAACAGGCGCAGTAAGGTCGGTTAGCGTATCCGGAATAAGCTGGTGGCCGGCCTTGTCGTATAACACCAGGCCCAGACCGCTGCTCCCTTCTCCACCGCTAATTGCTGCCTGAGAAGCATCGCAGGAGGTCACCAGAAAGACGTCAGGTTCTTTCTGGTCAGTCATACCGTAGAAGCTGATACCCACTTCATTAGCCAGAGAAGGATTACAATCAGTTAAATGGATGCTAAACGGAATGGCTGGCGTTGACAGTGAGCCTACTCCGTCGAAGCTATCAGTCCGGTACTGCCCCATATCAATCTGCATTTCACGGCTTTCCGTAGACACCTCGCAGCCCCCCTCGGCCAGCGCGCCCCTGAGATGAACTTCTCCACCGCGGATTGTCACTACGTGATTGCGGGCATATGAATCCACAAAGCTGGTGAACGTAAACAGTACGATAAGAGCAGTGTTGCGAAGGCAAAAACGCATAGGATAGCCTCACCTAAAACCCTCCGGCCGCGAATATGTCGGCCGGAGAGACAGGACTACAGTGCAAGAATTACTGGTACTGCATAATGAATACAGCGTCAGCATTCGCCTGACCTGCAGTAGGCTTGGCTGCAGTAGAAACATACTGCGCAGCAAAGTTCAGGGTGTTCTGACCATCAATTAAGGTATGCGCCGTTGAAAAACTGGAGCCGTCTGGAGTGACAGGTTTAGACGCTTCGTCCAAAATCTGAATACCTACGCCGGATGCGGTTGTGGTGTTACCACCTGCACTAGAGTCAACCGCCAGAAGGGTTGCTTTAGTCGCATCCTGCTGACCAGAAAAGGCGACAGCAGCGGTACTGGCCACTGTGGTATCACAGTCTTCCAGATTGATTTTGAAAGGTACCAGCGAGGATGTATCTCCTGTTGTCTTGAAGTGGTGCAGGGTGTACTGGCCAAGCTCAACGGTTTGATCAGCTGAATCTGAGCTAACAGAACAGGCTGCGTCTACCAGGCTACCACGGAAATGGACAGTACCGCCGCTAAGCGTAGTGGCTGGATTAGACGGATCGACCGGGGGAGTCTCATCTTCTTCCGCATGAGCCATGCCCGCAGACAGTGCCAGGATGGCAGTAAAAGCCACAGCCAGTTTATTCATTTTCATTAGTTAGTTCTCTAAATAAAAGTTAAATCAATATATTGGTAAGTATATTAATGTCCACAGTCATGGTGACGAGGGTTTTAATAAACGTCCCGGGTTTGATATCTACTTTGGTCAGATTTTAACTGACAGACATGAATACATTTCTTCGGAAATGCATTCATGAAGATCAGTTTAAAAACAAAAAGTTACTCTACTGTTACCTTTAGTAAAAGATCCAGAAAAAGGCTTATGCATTTATGCTAAAAAATACTCTTCCGGAAAGAGCAATGTAAATATATCCCACTCAAGCTTATTGCCTTAATTACTACCTGATAACGATGATATAGCCTTGTTATCTTAAAAGACTTTGTATCTATTTAAATCTTCATGCTTCTTACCAGCAAGAAAGGTAATTTTTCATTGGAAAATAGTTTTAATCTTTTATTGATTAGGTTAACCAGCGCCAGTGTTACTCTGGCGCTGGATCAGCTGATATATTCAATCGTCACTGCTTCGAAAATCAGGGTTTGCTAACAGTTTCCGGCATTGCTGAGGAGTGATGCGTTGAAATCTTCCAGCTGTTATCGTCCCAGACATAGGTAAAGGTATAGCGCGCAGTGACCTGGCTGTTGTCTTTAAACGTGAACGTATAGACGCCAGTATCAATCGCTTTATTACAACCAATTCTGATGGTGCGCGAATCAATTTTACCCTGCGGTCCTTTTTTCAGGAAATCATTGAAGTAATCAATTCGCTCCTGATTGGTCAGCCTGACCTGGTTCGAAATGGTTGGTAATAAAACGGCATCGCTGACATAGAGGTCTGCGACCTTTTCTGCATCACCGGTTGCCAGAGAATCGTTCCATTTGGTAAACAAGCCCGCCACATCCTGTTCTGATGCTTTAATACAGGTTACGGGTTCAGCTGCTAAAGTGACGTTCGGCAGACAAAACAGACCTAAAAAACAGAGTGAGAATAAGTTTTTTTTCATTTTAATAAGAACCCCGATTAAGTGTAAACGCCGATGTATTGGAAGAATAATATCTGATTGACTGGCTGATCAGATACATAAATTGTTAAAATGAATTCATTTAGATGTTTATGCTATTCATTATCGGTATTTAGATTTAAGTTCTGATTTCTGGCATGCCTTGTAATGAGCGAATTGAAGTTCTACCTTTTTCAATGTCGCCAGAGATAACCGACGGTTATTCTGTGTCCATATCATTGATGAGTGGGTAAATCTGTTTGATATATAGAAAGGTTCTTATAAAGGATGATGGTTGGTTAAATAAAATGTAAATTTTATGGCTGAAAAGCGCACTCCTGATTGGATATTCACGTAAGAATGAATCTGATAGGGAAAAGTATCATTACTCAGCCCTGCATTATTGATTTTTTAATTTTTAAAAACCTGCACCTGTCTGTTTTCCTGATAATGCTATTCATACCTTACGAAGCTTTATTGTAGCGCCCGTACGGTCTGCAATATTCTGTTCGACGTAGATAATTATCTCAGAGTGCGGTCAGCGACGGGCATCAGCATCCCTTTCGCTCAGCCACAACGACTTAAGGTCAATGAATGCTGTTCATTGATCTTCTGGCTTCGTATAATTGTACTTATACGAAGCCAGTTCAATGTCGTGGACGGACTTTCAGGCCGGAAAAGCAATAATTGCAGTTTAAAAATGGCAACGCTACGCCAATTCTGGCTTTTGTGCAGGGGTATGACTGGCCAGAATTGACGTAGCGCGATCAATCGCAAATTAAAACAACAGATGAGCAGATATGACAAAGTTAACCCAACTGGCAAACGTTAGTGGCGTGAGCCATGCAGAGCTCTCGGCGCAACTGCAGCAGTTTGTTCAGGACAAAGAGGCTTTTTCGCCGAATACCTGGCGGCAACTGCTCAGCGTGATGCGTATCTGTAGCCAGTGGGCAGAAGATAATCAGCGTAGATTTTTGCCGATGACTTCTGATGATCTGCGCGATTATCTGTCGTTCCTGGCAGAGAGCGGCCGGGCTTCATCCACCGTTAATTCGCACGCCGCCTTAATCTCGATGTTACACCGTAACGCCGGACTGCCTGCACCCAATCACTCGCCAGTGGTTTTTCGTGCCGTGAAGAAAATAAATCGTGTTGCGGTGATGAAGGGAGAGCGAGCCGGCCAGGCCGTACCGTTCAGGCTCGACGATCTGCTGAATCTGGATAATCACTGGAGTAATTCGGTCCGTTTGCAGCAGCTGCGTGATTTGGCGTTTTTGCATGTGGCTTATGCCACTTTGTTGCGTATCAGCGAGCTGGCGCGACTGCGGATTCGGGATGTGACATATGCCGCGGATGGCCGGATTATTCTGGATGTTGGCTGGACAAAAACCGTGGTTCAGACGGGCGGGCTGGTAAAAGCGTTGAGCTCCCGTTCAACGCAGCGGCTTGTTGCATGGGTTCAGGCATCAGGACTGGCCAGTCAGCCAGATGCTTTTCTGTTTAGTGCCGTGCACCGCTCAGGTCAGGTAATAACGGCAGAGGCTCCGCTGAGTACGCGCGCACTGGAGCAGATTTTCTCTCGTGCCTGGACCGTTGCGGGTCAGCGCGACCCGGTGAAGCCCAATAAAAACCGCTATACCGGCTGGAGTGGGCACAGTGCGCGCGTCGGCGCAGCGCAGGATATGGCAGCAAAAGGGTACTCTATCGCCCAGATTATGCAGGAAGGAACCTGGAAAAAACCGGAGACCCTGATGCGCTATATCCGCCACCTCGATGCACATAAAGGTGCCATGGTGGATCTTATGGAACAGCCGGCAGACTGACATCACAACGATTCTGATATTTTTATTGCCGATAGTTATCCACAGAAAAAGTGGACAGCCTGTGTGTAAGCCGGTACTGACAAGGCCTATATCTTTAACAAATAAGGGGTAACTGGCGCTTACCGTCATGGCTGAAAATCCATTCATATTACTTCGTCCCCGCGGGGAACAATGTCGTATGCGGAGAGCGATCCTGGCCAGACGGCGTGCCGTTGCAGGTTAATAGGGCTGACCGGTCGAAGTTAATCAATACTATCGCCCGGATGGTTGGTGATATGGTGCAGTCACGCGCCTGTCCGGGTAACGATCCGCTGGCGGATGAAATCTTTGAGGTATGCCAGAAGCGCATTCTCAATCAGCCATGAAGAATTCCGGGTCTGCCCCTCTGCCAGCTGCGGAATACAATCGCGCTACTGCGCGAAGGTATCCTGTTTAGCACAACCGCTGCAGCCACCACTGCAACCCGATTCGCTGCTGACGACAGGCAGCTGGAGCGGCTGCTGTTTCATCCGGGAACCCGATTTGCGCATTGCCAGCAGAATGACCGCGTTCAGTGCGATAACGCTAATCAGACAGGTCGTACTGAAAGTGGGATGTTCGGCAAAGGTCACGCTCTGATAAAACAGCGTTGCAGTGGTGAAGGCGATGTTAAGACCCCAGAAGAAAGAGAACAGCATCCAGTTGCGGCCGGCCTCGCGCGCGATAGCGCCCATCACCGATACACACGGGACATACAGCAGCACAAAGATCAGGTAGCTGTAGGCCGCAATGCCGCTGCCAAATCTGGCTGTCATCACGCCCCTCTGACTCGCCGCCATTTCGCCATCGCCTTTGCTGGCATCAATAGGATGGGCCAGTGCATCTATACTTAACGCTGCAGTCAGACCAGTCCAGGTCTCGATGAGAGAATCTTTTAGCTCGGCCAGCAGATTAAATTCTTGTGGGTTAAAGGCACCGTTCTGAATCGCCTCGCTGGTATAAAGACTATTTAGCGTACCCACCACCACCTCTTTCGCCATGATGCCGCTGACCAATCCTACTGTAGCCTGCCAGTTATCCTGAGTAACACCAATGGGCAGCAAGACCGGTGTAATCGCTTTGCTGGTTGTGGCCAGTGCAGACTGGTTAATATCGTCAACCGGCTGACCATTGAACGAGAAGCTGGTCAGCACGCCCATCAGCATACTGACCAGGATAATGACCCGTCCCGCACGCACCATAAACATCTTCAGTCGCTGCCAGGTCTGGATCAGCAGGCTCTTCAGATGAGGCCGGTGATAGACCGGCAACTCCATAATAAATGGCGAGGCTTCACCGCCCAATAAGGTATGTTTCAGTATTAATCCGGTGACGATCGCCACCAGGATACCGAGCAGATAGAGTGAAAAAACCAGGCTGGAACCGTGCGTGCTAAAGAATGTGGCGGCAAAAACAGCGAAGATGGCTAGCCGCGCGCCGCAGGACATAAAGGGCGCAATTAATACGGTAAGCAGTCGCTCACGCGGCGTGTCCAGGGTTCTGGCGCCCATGACCGAGGGAACATTGCAGCCAAATCCGACAATCAGCGGGACAAAGGATTTACCCGGGAGTCCCAGTGATTGCATCAGACGATCCATCACAAAGGCGGCGCGGGCCATGTAACCCGAATCCTCCAGAAAGGAGAGGAACAGAAACATCAGGCCAATCTGTGGAATGATGGGCAGCACGGTATTGATACCCGCTCCGATCCCCTGCGCCAGAAAGACGGTGAGCCAGGCGGGGAAATGGCAGACATAGCCCAGCCACTGCGCGCCATGAATAAACAGGGCGACCGAACTGCTATCAAACAGCGGCTGTAATGCCGCCCCGATATTAATCGACAGCACGAACATCACGTACATCACCGCCAGAAAGATCGGGATACCCAGCCAACGGTTCAGCACAACTTTATCGATCTGGCTGGTCAGGCTACCGGGTGCGGCATGGTGAATATTACTGACGGTGGCACATAGGGCATGAATTGCGCGATAGCGATAATCGGCAATAGTCACACCGGTATCACCGCCAGCCTGTTGAATAATATCGGCCAGATGCGGCATCAGCGTCGGACAAAGGTGCTGACTGTTGATATCCCCTTCCAGTAGCTGCAGCGCCAGCCAATAACGTTTCTGAGAATGTATCGATGCGGGCATCAGCGCGCAAAGTTGATGAATAGCAGCTTCAATGTTTGCCGGATAACGCACTCGTTCTGGCGAAGTATAGTAATGTGGATTATCGATCAGCGCTTTGAGCTGTGCCAGCCCTTCACCACGGGTTGATGTCAGCGAGACCACCGGACAGCCCAGCCGGACAGACAGTGCCTCAACATCAATATTGATATTCTGACTGGCGGCAATATCCTGCATGTTCAGGGCGACAATGCAGGGCACGCCGAGTTCCAGAAGCTGGAACGTCAGGAACAGATTGCTTTCCAGATTCGACGCATCGACCACGTTAATCACTAAATCGGCGTGATCGTTATAGAGGTACTGGCAGGCGATACTTTCGTCGATGGAGCTTTCCGCGGATAGCGTCGTGAGTGAACGTGTGCCGGGCAGATCGACGAGCCGGACATCAGACTGAGCCGTGAAAAATTGTCCTTCTTTGCGCTCGACGGTCACGCCGGCCCAGTTGCCCACCCGCTGGCGTGCACCGGTTAGCTGGTTGAATAACGTGGTCTTACCGGTATTCGGATTCCCGATTAGCCCAATGGTGATATTTTTCATCAGGCAATTTCCTCCAGAATGATGGCGGCGAGGTCACGCTGCCGCACAGCCAGACTGACGCGCCGGGTGCGGATCTGTACAGGATCGCCCATCGGCGCGACGCGGATAATCTCAATAACTGCCCCCGGGAGCATTCCCATGGTAAGCAATTTCTGACGCCAGGCGGGGTTCACTGCGGGCTGATATCCGAGGATACGGTAAGTGCTTTGCATGTTCATCGCCATATGACAATCTGGGTGGTGGTAAGTGGCAGTGATTATATAAATGATAATTATTCCTGATTTTGATCTGACATCGGATACGCTGAATAATGTCAGGAAACGTCAACCTGCGTTCAACCGTTATAAAGATCCAGGCTGCGCCTCACCCGATCGCGACAGCTGGCATAGGGTGATTCAGGGAAGGCTTATTCCCGACACTTGCCTGACTGACCTGACGGCCTTACCGCGACACCCTACTAACCACTAAGTCCACCGCCCCGGTGAGCTGATTTTATGGCGCTCGCGGCATGAAATCAGAGATTTCCGGGGGCTTGCGGTTAACTGCCGGTCAGGCAATTAACCGTTAGCGGCTTAGTTACATCATTCAATAAAGCGACTTCAAACATCGGGCCTGCGGCCCGGCGGCGCGCCTGTTCAGGGGGCCATCCCAGGCGCATGTTTAAGGTTTGCACGATAACGGTAGTCAGGGTCAGTATCTTATTTTCAGCACGCAGCGGACGTTGTCAGGAGGGGCTCGGTGGTAAATTTCTGGCACCGTCATCAGCAAGGTTTCTTTAGAATGATGTAACTACTTGATGGGCTAAGGAAGTGTCCGAGTGTTTACTGGCAGACAGCCGGGCATTGTAACCTGCTGGCGGTTATATGACATCATTTTAGCCAGACAACTTCCCTGCGCCTCAGATATCTTTCAGTCACAGAGAGAGCCCAGTCTTATTGCTGCTTCAGCCAGAAACCATTCTTCTGGTGTTTAATCTCTATGTCACCGGTCTGCTTCACCAGATAGACCAGGCGGAAAAACTCATCACCAGACATATTGGTGTTCAGCTGAATGCGGGAATAACTCCCCTGCTCAAGCTGCCTGAAGACTTCCCGGAAGGTAGTGAGGCTGGTTGTCCGATCAGGATTCTGAGTATGCATACCTGTCCGTAACCTTTAGCAATCAGGCGCAAAATTTGTTTTTGCATTACATGAGCTGATTGCAGCCGTAGCTGTCTGAGGTCATCCTCTGCATGAGGAACCGACAGACATCAGCTAACAGAAGTGACTGAAATCACTTTCTGGAGCAAGAGACGCAGATTCCAGTCTGGCTGACAGGGTCTGAGGGATTAACCGCAGCGCTAATCGAGCGCTTTTTAAGCAAATACGTAAAGAAATGATGCAGGCAGAAATCTTAAAAACCAAGGCTCATCGACACCCCGGCATGCTGGAACCGCACTGTGAAAGCATACTGCCGCGCTGGATAAGCCAGAAGATCGAGACGTGATGTGCCGTCAGCATGTAAGGCGATTGGGTGCATTCAGCACAATGATCTGAATGTTGAAAAAGGTAAAGTTCAGACGCATTTTTTACCCTTAACCAGGATTAAACCGGATGCGGATTATTGCGGGCAGAGCCTTTCATCCTGCAGCCGTTAAGTAAATTTCTTTCCGAATCAACAATGAAAGAGATCAACTTACGGGCCCAAAAAAATAAAACCTGACCATTGCGAACCGGTTTAATAAACAGTAGTGAAAATGCGCAGTACCGGTAATACCGGTCATAATTAACAAAGTTGAGCAGGTAGTCACAATAAAAGTCTCAGTATCAGGCCGGAAAACAGTATGTAGCGTCTTTCTTCTCACCACGACAATGATGGTTTCTGCCTGTTCAGGCAATAACGTAATCCCGGACCGCGATGAACATATGATTTCCACGCACGGGAAACCAGCCAAAGATAAAGAGACCGGTCTGATATCTTATAGATATACTGACGGAAATACACACCAACTGAAGCAGCAGGATGTGAAAGAGCTTGTTGAAAATCAGGTCATTGTTCCCTTAAAAACGAGATTGCAAAGCAACCATAATTACATCAAGGACTAATGACATGAAAAAGGTTTAGACTGGCATAAGCGTACTGTTTTTTCCTCGTCATCAGCGATAGCTATCGACCTGAAAGCATAATAGGGTAAAAATTTTACGACCTCAACGCTGAAATAGGCAAACCTTCCAGCGGGATTTATCTCAATAGGCAGTGGATCAAAACACTCGCGATGGTGCACAGATTGGACCAGCCGCTACCTGTTATAACCGGACCTGTCATGCTGTCAGCCGGGATAAAAGCAACTGATACTGGCGGCAAGAAAGGCGATACTGCATTGTTTTTCCGTTTGGCGGAGGTGCAACACTTAATCTGGCTGCCATTTTTGCCCTGTATGGCGAAGGCTATGCTGCTCCCGAACATTTCACTAAAACTTTGTTGATGCAGAAGGTGGTCTACGCTGGTGACCCATTACAGCGCTGATGGCTAAGCTGGCTATCGCTACGCCGGTGTTGACGGTAAAGATGGACGGCCTCTGGCCATACGCTGATTGATGGTTCCTTTATTGGCGTTAGGGTCAACTTCTGCGTGTCGACAGCCCGCTAAACGCAGGCCCTTTACCTTTACCCGTTAAAAAGCAGATCTCCTGATACTCTCCGACCGGTAGCGTTTTGTGTTACCGGCCGGCAACAGAATTAATATCGATGAGAAACTGATCCTGAATACTCTATTTCTACTGTTCATCATCCTCAGCTTGTCCGGATGCGTTGAGTACAAACGGGTCAAACCTGATGCAACCGAACACTAGTAAAAGCATGATCAGAGTTGATGTTTGTCGGGCAACTGATGACGCTGACGCCGACAACGCTCAGAACAATACTGCACATCATCCCAGCACTTTTCCCATTTTTTACGCCACACCATAGGTTTATGGCAGGTTTTACAATAACGGACCGGTAAATTCTTTTTGTTTCCCTTGAAAGTCAACAGAATAGCCTCATCAGAGAATGCAAAAATCAAAAGCGTCAGCCTGACTGAGGCTGGCAGAAAGCAACGTCTCTGACTCTCATATCCCTTTCCGGCTGTCTCAACGTCAGCCACTGAAAACCAGTTTTCAGCCTGTTCTCTGTGATTTAACACAGCAAGCCTCTCTGTGTGAGCAGCAGCAGATGAACCGCTTTCGCTTTAACGGGCCGAATAATCTTCTTAGCAGAAGTACCCAGGCACTGGCCCTGAAGATTTCTGTTCCCAGCATTGCGAAATGGCCGGGCCAGTGCGCTATTCACCTCTCGGACACCTGAAAAAGTCGTGTTACATCGCGCCGTTATAAACGTTCAATTCGCCAGAAAAACGAGCGTCAGCGCTATCTAAAAAATCTCATCACTTGTCACTGCTATAGTCATACCGGTCGATTTACTTCAGACCCACCTCTTTATAATGCACAGAGAGCGTTCAGCATGTAGCAGTTTAGCGGATAACGCCCCCTTCCGGCGGCGTAATACCAGCTGTCAGATGCCGTCCCCTGAAGAAAATTTTAATGCGTTTAATGCAATAATGTCATCGCATACAGTCAATAATCGGCATTTGATGATTTATTGTTCATATATAAGCCCTGCTCAACCACAGACCCTATCGTTATTATTACCCTGGATAACCACTTGCAAATCATCTCGGGTCTGACTGCTGTTCACTTTAGCCGGAATAGGAAAAAGGAAGATTAGCCGATGCCAATGACATTTAACCCAACCGGTTGCGAGTGTGAAGCACCAAATTGCAGCCTGCCTCCTCTTTTACCCGTCAATCATTCTGAAAGAAGAAGTGAATCATAAAGATAAGTTATTCCTCCAGCGGAATGAATATGGCAGAAGCGAATTGTGCTTGTTAGCGGATCAATACTTTAGTGCGTAATTATCACGCTTAACAAAGCCCACACATCCTGTTTCACATGACATGATATCCACATGATTTCTATCGTTCTACCGATTGATAATGGCTAAAAAAAGTCTGTATGACGCGCTAAACAATTGACGCACAGTGAGGAATAACCCCGTTCTGGCTGATTTAACTCGCGGATGAAAAGCGCTGCGTTTTTTTGATTTTTTGAGCCACAGAACAAAAAAGTGTAAGTTCATTTACGATTCCCAGGTTAATGCACGTTAATTGCAGTTTCAACTGCCTTGAAAAACGATTAATATGTCTGAGTTGAACTATTGGTTCAGTATTGAGATTCTTCGAAGGCAAGCATTTTAAAAAGCAGGTCTGACGAAAAGCATCAGCGTGAACCCGCTCTGTATTTTATTATCTGAACAAGACTATGGTGACTTTGATGAGTGACACTCTCAGCAGCTTGAATAATATCCGTACCCTTCGCGCCAACGCTCGCGAACTCGATCTTGCTGCCCTGGAAGAAATGCTGGAAAAACTTTCTGTTGTTGTTAGTGAGCGTCGTGAAGAGGCGCAGGCTTCAGAAGCTGCAAATCGTGAAAAGGCTGAGAAACTGGCTAAATATCGTGAACTGCTGCTGCAGGAAGGTATCGATCCTAACGAACTGTTAAATGGTATGCAGTCGGCGCCGGTTGAGAAGAAAAAGCGCGCGCCTCGCCCGGCCAAATATCAGTACACCGATGAAAACGGCGAAGTTAAGCAGTGGACCGGTCAGGGACGTACTCCCTCTGCGATCAAATCTGCGATTGATAACGGTAAGTCACTGGATGACTTCCTGATTTAATTGCAGCGTACCGCCCGAAGGAAATCCGCCCGGCACTGGCCGGGCGGATTGATTGTTAACAAGCCGCGCCATATTCAGAAAGGCTTTGTTTCACCTGCTCTCCGAAAATGGCGTTAATTAAGGCAGCAGGGATGAAAGTAGCAATGTGAATGTTTCATCATGTTAACTGCATAACATCGATATAAGCGTACTGTGATTATCACCCTCTGCCCTTCGCCATCCGGCGTGACACAGGATTAACCTGTGACAATTTTCTGCCTTTATCGCGACTCAACACGTTACGGCGATATGCAGATCAGTGGCGCCGGTTAATTCTCACCTTGCACTACCGCGTTACGCGCCATAATAATTTCCATTCCAATTTGCTGACCCTATGAGAGTTCGAGTGTATTACCATCGGGATCGGCAAAGAACGCCCAGTATCCGACCGGCGCTCCAGACTCCTGTGCTGCGCGCCGCAAAACCCCTTCCTGCTGTGCCAGTTCAACTTTGGCATCGATCTCTTCCCGGCTGGCGCATGCGACACCCATGTGACCAAACGGGCCCAGCGGCGTATCTTCGCAGCGTTCTGACTGCACCAGCACCAGCGCAAACGGCCGGGTTAGATCTGACAACCAGGCCACTTTCTGTGTTTCTGCAATGCCGGGCTCGCGGTGGTGAATAACCTGCATTCCGGCATAACGCGGGTAAAACCTGATGCTCTTTTCCAGATCGTGAACCTGCAGAGCAAGATGGCTGAATCCCGTATCCTTTGACATTGTCACCTCCTGAGAATATTGAGCTACCACCCTGCCACAGAGGCGAATCCGTACGTGTTCAGCGGTGCTTAACTGCCTGGTTTTTCGCATTCCGCACGATTTCGACCTTGTCGCTTGGCGCGATACAAGGCCTCATCGGCACGCTCAATCAGGTCTGACAACGGTTCCTGCCCCTGGCTAAGACGCTGAGTGGCACAGCCAGCGCTGAGCGTTACTCGTTTTGCCGCAAGACCACTGTTACGATGCGGGATCTCCAGCTGATAAACCGTGGAAACGATCGTTCTGGCGAGTTTCAGCGTTTCCTCCAGGTTATAACCCGGCAAAATGATCGCAAACTCTTCACCGCCATAACGCGCAGGCAACTCATTCTCACCTGATGCGAAGTTTTTAAGTATCAACGCGATGCTTTTCAGGCATTCATCGCCAGCCACATGGCCATAGGTGTCGTTGTAATGCTTGAAGTAGTCGATATCGATCAGGATCAGAGAAATCGGCTGACCATTCACACGAGCTTGCTGCAGGCTTTCATGGAGCATCCGGTCAAAGTAGCGACGGTTGGCGACGCCGGTTAAGCCATCACTGTGTGCCAGGCTCTCCAGTGAAAGATTTGCCACGGTGAGTTCATCGCGCAGTCGGGTGAGTTCACGCTGGTAGCGCAACGTGTGACGCGCCTGGCGCAGTAAAAAAACACTCTGCGATAGAATGACCGCCAGTAACGCCAGACTTAACATCACATCCTGCACCCGGCCTTTGATCCAGTGGGTGAACAGCGTGGATTTATCATACCCGGCTGCAACAATCAGGGGATAACGTTCAGATCGTGCAAATCCAAAGATACGGTTTTCGCCATCCAGCGCAGCTTTCCACTGCCCGCTACCCTGGTCGGCATTTGCCAGCATGTTGCGGAACAGATGGCTTGAGGAGAGATTTTTTCCAATGTAGTTGTCCGGCATGGGACGGGCATAGAGCACCGTGCTGTCCGCCAGCATCAGCACCAGTACGTCGCGCGCGCCCAGCTCGTAATAACTGTAGAAGCGGCGAAAATAGTCCACTTTGATGGTCGCAAGTAAGACGCCATTAAAACCGTTATTACTGTCATTGACGCGCAGCGACACCGGTATCACCAGATCCTCTGTGCTGCGACTGCGTATAACCGGCCCGACATGTACGCTGTTACGCAGAGTGGCACGGTGATAGCGGAAGTATTCACGATCGGAATTATTAATCCCAGCGGGCGTCCTGCTCATTGAGGTCGCGATCCATTTGCCCTGTGCATCGTAATAAAACAAACCATGCAGCTGTGGCAGACGGCTTTGCAAAACACGCATGGTATCACTCAGCGCTTCGCCATCCACCTGGCCTGCTGCTATCTGCGTCTCCAGCTCACGCTGGACTTCGCGCAACGACAGCTCAGTCTGCAGAAAAGTATCTTCCGCCTGACGGGCCTGTGACAGCGACAGATTGACCGCCATCTCTTCAGCCTGACTAACGGCGGTACGCCAGTCTTCACGCAGCGTCCAGAGATTAATGGCGATAACGGCCACCGTGAGTAACAAGCCTGATAACGTGATGCTTCTGAGTAGCGGCGAAATCTTTGGCGCTGGCGCCGCATTTTTCCTGCGAAACTTCATGCCTGTCCTTATTCAAACCCTTTAACTCAGTTAAGCACAGTTAACCGCTGGCAAAAGTGCAAATATCTCTGTTGCGCGCCGTATATGATTATAATCGCCCTGTCCGCCTTTTGACCCATCGCGGCTTGAACCCTTTCTGCCTCGCCAGGGATTCTCTCTTTCAGCACCCAGTCGGCTACAACCCTTCAAAAATCAGTGGGATACATGTTATCCTTACCGCTTACAGTGCATCTATGCTGTTGTTTAATTTGTGTATTGAAGGATTTTTTATGAGTGACAACCTGAGCAGCCTGAATAACATCCGGACCCTGCGTGCACAGTCGCGCGATGTCGATCTGGAGGTGCTGGAAGAGATAGTGCAAAAATTAGAATCAATTGTCAGGGAGCGGCGCGCAGCCGAGGAGGCTCAGGCGGCCGAAGCGCGCGAGAAAGCTGAAAAACTGGCGATGTACCTGGAATTACTGCTGGAAGATGGTATCAGCCCGACCGAACTGATGACTGGCCTGTCACCGGGCACGGACGGACGCAAAAAACGCGCTAAGCGGCCGGCAAAATATCATTACCGCGATGAACATGGCGAGATGAAAACCTGGACCGGGCAGGGCCGTACACCCTCACCGATTAAAATCGCACTGGAAAACGGTCAGTCACTGAATGATTTTCTGCTTTAATCCGGGCTGATGGCGTTCCGGAAAATTTAGCCACGCCTGCGCGCTGAATTTTCCGGCTCGCTATTTCATCTGCATCACGCTCGTCGGTGCCTGGCGGCCTGGTTGCTGCTCGCTCTTGTCTTTCGACACTAACAGCGGTCCGCGGAACGTCCGTCGCCATTCACTGGGCGTAACGCCAAACCGCTGTTTAAAACGCTGGCGAAAAGAGATGGGTGAGTGGAATCCTACTTTTTCAGCCACGCTTTCAATACTGATGCCGGTGGCTTCCAGCATTTCCTGGCTGCGTTGCAGACGCTCTGCGAGCAGCCATTCACCCAGCGTCATACCGGTCGCTTTGAAAAAATGGCGCGTCAGCGTTCGCCGGCTCATGCCAGCCGATCGTGCCAGAGAATCGAGATCATGCGGCTGATGAAGGTTGTGCCGCAGTGAGTCCAGCAGCGCATTGATTTTACCGTCACGGGTATTTTCAGGTACCGGACGCTCTATAAACTGCGCCTGCCCCCCTTCACGATAAGGCGGCACCACCATTCTTCTCGCCACTCGGTTGGCCACGGCGCTGCCGTAGTGCTGACGAATGATATCCAGACAACAGTCAATGCCCGCTGCGGTTCCGGCCGAGGTAATCAGACGATCGTCACGGGTATAGAGGGCATTACTGTCGAGATGCACTTCCGGAAAGCGTTGACTGAAGTCACGCTCAAATTCCCAGTGCGTTGCCGCACGATGCTGGTTGAGCAGGCCTGCATAGGCCAGCACATAGGTCCCCAGGCAAAGCCCCACCACTTCAGCACCGCGCTGCCAGGCTGCAGTCAGTTTATCCAGCAGTTGCTGAGCCGGTTTTTCGGCCGGATTATGCCAGAAAGGCACAGTAATAATGTCAGCCCCATCAAGCAGTTCAAGCCCATGTTCCACATTGATCGACAGGCCGCTCTCCGAAAGGATAACGCCGGACTTCTCCGCACAAATATTCAGATGAAACAGATCCGGTTGCGGCAGAGCGGAGCCAAACAGGATACAGGGAACCGAAAAGTGAAACGGACTAAATCCTGTCGTAGCCACTACAGCAACCGTTAAAGCGCTCATCTCGTTCCCCTTATTCATCTCAACACCGCCCTGCTCTGATCGCTCAGAAGGTCATTGTTTCACCATCATGTGGAATCAGCACGTTATCGGCAATGCCCTGTTCTACAGTGTACGCGCGCAGTTCAGCACGGGTCAGCAGACAGTGGTTGATCGCTTCCATGTGCGAAGCGACCAGCGTGGCTTCAGGCACTATATTTAGCGTATGCAGTGTATCCTCTTTACCCATAATAATCGGGCCATAGAGATCGTTGGTTGCATTACCGATATTCAGCACCACTACGTCTGGCTGAAAACGTTGCAGGCTTCTTACATACGGCTTAACCCAGACAGTATCACCCGCAATGTAGAGCGTTTTTTCAGCCGGATGGGTAAACACCAGTCCACAGGCATCACCCAGCAGATCGGCCATATCTTTATCGGCATACAGTGCATTGCTGCCATGCTGACCATCAGTTTTAAAGATTGTCAGGCCATCCACAAATCGATTTTCTTCCTGCAATACCTGAACGTTGAGAAAGCCCTGTGAACGAATCAGCTCGGCGTCGCTGTGGTTCTGGGTATAAATCATCATTGTCTTTGGTAGCTGCTGCTGCGCGGCTTCGTCCCAGTGATCGGTATGAATGTGGGTAAGAATAACCGCATCGGCATCCAGCAGCTGTGAAACCGGCATCGGCAGTTCAACCATCGGATTTCTCAGGTGCGGCCGGGCGTTGCCCACAAAGCCCGGCCAGGCTTCTTTTTCAGCCAGCATCGGGTCAATCAGGAATTTCTTGCCCGCATAGTGCAGTACCAGCGTGGCATTACGGACTTGGGTCAATTTCATCATCAGGCTCCGGTCACTGTTCGGTTGAATACAATCAGCGTCGACGACGCTATCGTTGCGATAATGTGACTTTATCCGGTTAAGAAGAGTGACGTGACAGGCTCAATGGACAGTGATCGATGAAATCGGGCCAATCTGCTGTCGATGAATACCGTGCCGTTAATTTAACCGACACAGGTTCAGACTCTGCTCAACAACAGGAAGGAAAGAGTGAATCAGAGGGTAAAGCCCGAAAAAAGCCGCAGTCATCTGCGGCATGAATTTTCTTAAAACGATGATCAGAAATCGGCTTTCAGCACTACACGGTAATTGGCTTTACCAGCGCGCACGTGTTCCAGCGCTTTATTGATATCTGACATCGGGAAGAACTCCACCTGCGGTGCGATATCAGCACGCGAAGCCAGCTTCAGCAACGAACGTAGCTGACCCGGCGAGCCAGTGGAGGAACCTGTTACCGCTTTGTCACCCATGATCAGGTCAAACGCACCGACCTGGAACGGTTTCATCACGGCGCCAACGGTGTGAAACTTACCTTTAGGTGCCAGCGCCGCGAAATAGGGTTTCCAGTCCAGATCGACTGCAACAGTGCTGAGGATCAGATCGAAACGACCTGCCTGCTGTTTCAGCGCTTCAGCGTCACGGCTGTTAACCACTTCATCTGCACCCATGTCCAGAATCGATTGCTTTTTATCCGGTGTCGAGCTGAAAGCCACCACTTCAGCACCCATTGCGTGCAGGATCTTGATGGCAATGTGACCCAGACCACCGATACCGATCACGCCCACGCGACTGGTGGCGGTGATATTGCTCATCAGCAGCGGCTTAAAGACGGTGATGCCGCCACACAGCAGCGGACCGGCGGTGGTGACGTCCAGTTTCTCCGGCAGCGGAATAACCCATTGCCAGTCGGCACGCAGTTTCTCGGCAAAACCACCCTTATTCATGATGGTCGGTGTGCTGCCCTGCTGACAGTTAACCTGCTCACCATTAATACAAGCGTCGCAGTGCTGACAGCTCTTAGCCGTCCAGCCAATACCAACCCGCTGACCCATCGACAAGCCTTTATTTTTGGCCGCATCGCCCAGCGCAGAAACCCGTCCAATCACTTCGTGTCCGGCAATAACAGGGAACTGAGAAATGCCCCACTCATTGTCGATCATCGACAGGTCAGAATGACAGACACCACAATACTCAACCTCGACTTCGACTTCTTCTGCTGCAAGTTCAGCAACGTCATATTCATAAAGTTCGAGCGCCTGACCAGCCTGCATGGCTGCATAACTTTTAATTTTCATTGGTACCTCTGCGTGGTTTATCACCGTCAAGTGTAACAACTGCCAGCCCGGCTTGCCTGGCCGATGCGCTTGTACCGCACTTTGTTGTCATTTCAGCTTAATAATCAGCCATTAACCTTGTCTCCCGACAGGGTCTGTAGCGCCCTGCGTTGCCTCCATGCCCTGGCTTAATTCACGCAGGCTGCCAGAATGTTGGTCTGGAAGGCGATATTACTGATGCCGTGGGTTATCTCATTAATGCTGTGCGAGATTTTTCCCGGATCGTCCAGTCCGTCATCGAGCCGGTCCTGCGCCTGCTGGCTCTGGCTGGCAATATCGCTGATGGCACGAATACTGTTTCTGCCATGCTCAGAGCTTCCCCCTGACTTTGAGTGGCACTTTCCAGTACCGGCATTGTCTCCATCAGCGCCTGCTGATAGTTAATTACCGGTTAAACACGCCGGTCTGCAGGCTGTTCAGTGCTTCCCGGCGACGTAATGCCCGTTGTGCATAGTGCGCTGCGTAACCAGCATTCTCCACCGGGAACGGACTCATCGCTTTCACTTCATGATTAAAGAACACCCGTGCCGACAGCGTCTGGTTGTTTGACATACCGAGGATCCCACCGAAGCTGGAGAATCCAGCCGCCGGTTTGCCGAGCTGGCGATATGCGCAAGCGGGCCAGCTTCGACGATTAACCCGCTGGTGCCGGGCGGTAGTCAGCACCAGCGGGTCAGCAGAGGTAAACCGTTGCCTGGCCTGATTGTCCCGCTGGAAATCTGCTTCGGGCGGCACGAAGGTCATCAACCTACCGCCAGCGCGGTTGTTCAGTGCCGCTGAGGCGAACGATGCTGGCAACGCAGGACAATCAAAAGTGCTATTCGCAGACTGGCTACTGCGGCCAAAGCGGGCGGCAGGCAGGCATTGTTTTATCGCCTTAAGAATCGACCTATTATTGTTTTCGCTATGATAAGAAGAATTTCGCGCTTAAAAGCGCTTTCTGGTGTGAAAAATAGAGGGCTAAAAGCTGGTCCGTACGCGTTCAGAACTCAAAGCGGAGGGCCGGAATCACCATTGGTCAGCGCGCGCAGGTTGCATAAAATAAGCCGGGAAGCGCTCCCCCCGGCAAATTTACTGCTTACCCATTACGGCTCTCCTGCCAGTGCTTCTCGCAGCGCTGCCGGGCTTCAGCCGGTAAGTCGCGCAGGTCCGGCAGGCTGTCGCCAGCACCATACCCCATTGAACCGGTTACTTCCTGCTGTTCATCCTGGGCGGCAAAGCTCAGCGTCTCATCCAGCGGCTGCCATTCCCCTTGCTGCTGACGGTAAATGACCGCGTGGGTGGGCGTCCGGGCATCATCACCGTAAATTTCATATTTTTGCTTCTGTTGATCAGAACCAAACTCAAGCGTATCGATTAAGGTTGCATCAGTCATCGCGTTCTCCTTTTTCGTTGAGCTTATAAGGGTAGCCTGGGGAAAGCAGGATCGCTGCCGTTTCAGCCACGGCACGAGGTCATGATTGAAACGTTATCACTATTTTTCAGATGTGCATTTGCATAAACGAAGCGGTCATCTATGCTTCGTGATGTGGCTAGCTAGTCCTTTTTATCTAATGGAACATTGATAGGAGGTCTCTCTATGACACAACAGAAATACAGAGGTGGTGCCGGCAATTTTGCCAACGATCCGGGCCGTGCGAGCGAAGCTGGCAGTGCAGGAGGCAAGGTCAGTGGCGGCAATTTCAAAAACGATCATGAAAAAGCCAGGGAAGCTGGTCGGAAAGGGGGCAGAATCAGTCGGCGTCCTGCAAGTAATTCTGAATAAGGCGCCCCAGGACGTTTTACGCCATGGAATGGCATCTCACTTCTACGCTATAGATCCCCCACTGAATCCATCCTGAAAATCACCCTACGCCCCGGATTAGCACGTCTGCAGGCGAACCCGCAGACGTGCCAGACCATTATCCGGCCTTACGATGTCGGGTGAGATAATACTTCACCAGTACAAAGAACAGCGGCACAAAGAAGAGTGCCAGTACCGTACCCGCCAGCGTTCCGCCAATAATGCCGGTGCCGATCGCGATACGACTGTTGGCCCCGGCTCCGGTAGCGACCGCCAGCGGGATCACCCCGCGATAAACGCCAGCGAGGTCATCATGATCGGCCGTAAACGGGTTCGCGCCGCCTGCAGTGCCGCCGCGCTCAGCGAGCTTCCCTGACGCACCGCTTCCTCGGCAAACTCAATTATCAGTATGGCGTTCTTGGAGGTCAGCCCGACGGTCGTCAGTAACGCCACCTGGAAATAGATGTCGTTGCTCAGACCCCGCATGGCGACGGCCAGCACCGTACCCAGTACACCCAGTGGCACCGCCAGCAACACCGAAAACGGTACTGACCAGCTTTCATACAGTGCGGCAAGACAGAGGAACACCACCAGAATAGAGATGGCATACAGGGTCGTTGACTGCCCGCCCGCCTGCTTCTCCTGCAATGAGAGACCACTCCAGGCCCCGGTCGTGCCGGCAGGGAGCTGATTAGCCAACCGTTCAATAGTGTTCATCGCATCGCCGGAGCTGTAGCCTTCTGCGTTCTGCCCCTGGATTTCGTAAGAAGCAGAGCCGTTGTAGCGATTCAGACTTTCCGGCCCCATTGTCCAGTGGGTGGAGGCAAAGGCCGAGAATGGCGTCATGCTGCCTTCACTGTTGCGGATAAACCATTTATCCAGATCGGACGGTGCCGACCGGTACTGACCATCGCCCTGCACATAGACCCGTTTGACGCGGCCGCGATCGATAAAGTCATTGATATAGGCCCCACCCCAGGCGCTGGTCAGAGTATCGGTCACATCATCCAGCTGCAGTCCCAGCGCCACCGCCTTACTGGTGTCAATATCGACCTGCAACTGCGGTGTCTGTGGCAGGATATTCGCGCGTACCCCGATCAGCGCCGGGCTTTCCGCTGCCCGTTGCAGCAGTTGATCACGCAACTGGCCCAGTTCATCGCGAGTGGTGCCGCCACTTGCCAGCAATTCATAGGTAAAGCCATTATTCTGCCCCAGGCCGGGTACTGAAGGTGGCGTCAGGGCAAAGATCTGCGCATCCCGAATAGCAGAAAGCGCATAGGTGGCACGTCCGGCGATCGCTTCCGCCGAGTTCTCCTTGCCGGGACGCTGATCCCAGTTTTTCAGTTTAATAAACGCCATGCCGGCATTCTGTGCGGCACCGCTGAAGTTAAAGCCGTTGATGGTAAACACCACGTCGATGTTCTCTTTCTCTTCGGTCAGAAACCAGTCAACGATCTGCTTATTAACCGCTTCGGTGCGGCTGGCGGTCGCGCCAGCGGGCAGGGTCGCCTGAAGCATAATACTGCCCTGATCCTCGGTGGGCAGAAAACTGCCCGGCAATCGGGTAAACATTACAAACAGAACGACGCCCATTGCAGCATACAGCGACACCATAATCAGCGGGCGACGCAGCGTGCTGACCACTTTGTGACGATACTGGCGTTCAGTAGCGGCGTAGAAGCGGTTAAATCCGCCAAAGAAACCTTTGCGATGCGGTGTTCCGGGGCGCAGCAACATGCCACATAGCGCCGGTGTCAGCGTCAGCGCCACCAGCACCGAGAAAGACATGGCCGCAATGATAGTGATCGAGAATTGCCGGTAGATCACACCGGTCGATCCAGCAAAAAAGGCCATCGGCAGAAAGACCGCAGACAACACCAGCGCGATAGCGATCAGCGCACCGGAAATCTCTTTCATCGACTTTTCCGTAGCCTCGCGGGCAGGTAAACCTTCGTCGTGCATGATGCGCTCGACGTTCTCCACCACCACAATCGCGTCATCCACCAGCAGCCCGATCGCCAGCACCATGGCAAACAGCGTCAGGGTGTTGATGGTATAACCGCACAGTGCCAGCACGCCAAAAGTTCCGAGCAGCACCACCGGCACCGCCAGCGCCGGGATCAGCGTCGCGCGGAGGTTTTGCAGGAACAGGTACATCACCACGACGACCAGCGCTATCGCCTCGATCAGGGTGATGACCACATCTTCTACCGAGATTTTGATGAAGTCAGTGCTATCAAGTGCATAGGCGACCTCATAGCCTTCCGGCATAGAGTGGCGATACTCTTCCACTTTATTTTTTACCAGGGTCGCGGTATTGAGTGCATTGGCGCCCGGTGCCAGCATCACCCCGATACCGGCAGCCGGATGTCCATTAAGCCGGGTCGTCATGTCGTACGATTCGCCACCCAGCTCGACGCGGGCCACGTCACCGACGCGCACAACCGCCCCGCGGGTATCGCTTTTGACGATGATGTTGCGGAACTGCTCCGGCGTCTGCAGCCGCGACTGCGCCCTGACTGTGGCGGTCAGTTGCTGATTGTCAGGTGACGGCAGGCCACCAATTTTACCGGCTGAGATCTGAATATTTTGCGAGCGAATCGCTGCCGTCACGTCAGAAGGCTGCAGTGAATAGGCGTTCAGCTTAAACGGATCGAGCCAGATACGCATCGCGTACTGTCCGCCGAAGACCTGGATATCCCCTACCCCTTCGGTTCTGGCCAGCGGCTCCTGCATATTACTCACCAGCCAGTCACCGATGTCAGTGCTGTTGCTCTTGCCGGTGGTGTCATACAGCCCCATCACCAGCAAAAAGTTTGACTGCGATTTGGTGACCGTCACGCCAAGTTGCTGTACCTCGCTGGGCAACCGCGACAGGGCCTGTTGCACCTTGTTCTGCACCTGCACCTGTGCGGTGTCAGGATCGGTGCCCTGACTGAAGGTGACCGTCACCGTCACATTGCCCTGCGAACTGCTGCTGGAGGTGAAATAAAGCAGATGATCCAGCCCGGTCAGCTGCTGCTCAATCACCTGGGTGACGCTGTTTTCCAGTGTCTCGGCGGATGCGCCGGTATAGGTGGCACTGATATTGACCGACGGCGGCGCGACATCAGGATATTGCTCTACCGGCAATAGTGTGATGGAGAGCGCACCAAGCAGCATGATAAGAATGGCAACGACCCATGCAAAGACGGGACGATAAATAAAAAAACGAGAAAACATCAGCGGGGTCTCTTCCTTTTTAGGGCGGGCGCAAAACCGGCATTCCTGCAGGTTGTATCAAAGCGGTGCAGCGCTGATTATAGTTTGTTACGTTCAGGCTAAACATCCTGACGGTATCATTTCTTTATCCCGCACAAACTGATCCCGCAGAGTTTGCTCGCGGTTCTGGCACCCCTCAGCCTGAAACGTCGCCGGTCAGAGTGAATCGCTCTCATCAGCAGTAAGCAAAATAGCGAGGCCTGGCTATCCTGAAAACAAAGGAAATTAACCAGGAGAGAATGATGAAATTTTTCTATTTCGTTTCGCTTATCGCCTCAGCGCTTTATTTACTGGCATTCCTGCCTAAACTCCGAACCAAACGCGAACCTATCGCCTACTGGGGATGCTGGGCTTATCTCGGTGCCAATGCCCTGTTCTGGGCCGTCTATGGTGTCCGTCACTACCTCTGATGCGCCTTTTTAACCAAAGCGGCAAAAGCCCCACTCTTCGTCGCCAGGTCTCTGATCGGGCGGCAATTTAGCGTGCGTTTTTCCAGCGCCTGCCCGCTATAGCGCTTATCCGGCATCCTGGCCGCCGGCATTGCCGCCCTGGCGGTCCGTAGCGGCGCGTGAAGACGGCGGGACAGCCGCTGACGGGGCATTAATCGCGGCTTTAATCTGTGGACCATAATGACGGTCTACTACCCTGAAAGTCTCCTGCGCTTTGATCTGATAGAGCGCTTCTGAAGGATGAATGCAGTCGGGTGACATCATGGCCTGCCAGTTTCCGATCTCCTGAATGCGCTGGTACTGCCGGACCAGCGGCACGTCATCGGCCTGGGCCAGGTTATCGATCTGTGCCACATAGGGTGCAACGTTCCATTTTTCCGCCCGCCCGCACAACGGATGCGGCTCCTGCACAATCACCGCTTTACCGTACTGCTGCGCCACGGCGATCAGTTCAGACATGATTGCCCGGTATTGCCCCGGACTGACGATGTAATCCGGTTCAATATCTTTGAAGTGATAATGACGGGCATCGTTAGTGGCAAAGTTAAGCAGAATCAGATCGGCGGGCGAAGCCGCCATCTCTTCACGCCAGCTTTTGTTCTTGCGGTAAAAATAGCGCCCCTGTAACAGATCCTTCGACTGCGCCGACAGCTCACCTTTATTGACGATCTCGACGTTAGCGCCATATTTGGTTTTCAGCATCTGGCCCAGCTGCGAGATTTCGTTATTTTTTGTCAGCGTAGCCCGTAATTTACCGTCCTTTCTGACGGCCATCGCGCCTTTGGTGCTGGAACCGCCATAGGCTTCGATAATATATTTACCGTCCTGAATGGCTGCCAGTGACACGCCGGAAAATAAGCAAAGCGGGAAAGATACAAACAGTGTAAGGAGCAAATGTCTCATTGGGCGTTACTCTGACATAACCGAAAAAAAAGATTATCAGTGATATTTCGCCTGCGGCAAAATTATTTTGCCGTTCCCTCTTCTCCTTATCCCGCCTGAAGAGAACAAGAGGCGAATAAGCGAACCCTTTAGCAACCAATCATTACCTCCGCCGATGTCGGGCCATATAAAAAGGCGCACCTCAGCGGCCAGAAAACATCAGCAACAGAGGCGCGGACTGCTTGTTTTTTAACCATCGATTAAGCAAAGCTTTATCCGCCCGGCAGCTTTTCGGACAACGAAATCGCCGCGTAGCAAGGGTTGGGGCGAAAATTCGCGCCTGATGCTTACCAGCAGAGGTCATTTTCAGATAAAAAAGCGACGTTAAAAAAGGACCAGGCCGGTTTATCATAATTTATGGATCAGACAGAATGGCGTGCTGGGGAAATTCTGAAAAGTGTCGTGCAATATGTTAATTAAACTTCAGAGTGATATTCTGCCGCTACAAGGTCGCCTCAGACCCCAACACTCCGTCATTTATTAAGGTAATAAAAGTGACTACACCCTCTTTTTTATCGAGCCGAAATATCGGCCTCGATTTTCTGCGCGCCATACTTATCCTTGAAGGGGTTTTATATCATGCGGCCCGGAGTCTGCCAGGCGGTAATAGCTGGTATTACGTTTCGGATAAAAATGAGTCATTGATCTTTAGCTCGCTGATCGAATTTATCCATACCTTTCGGATGGAGGCCTTTTTCTTCCTTTCAGGCATGTTCTCGGCGATGGTTTTCTTACGCAAGGGGCAGGCTTTTTTCTATGATAATCGCCGCAAGCGGGTGCTGGTTCCGCTGCTGGCCGCCTTTGCCTTTATACCCGGCGTGATGTACTGGCTGAGCGCGACGATTAAAGGGGTTGATACCTCGACCAGTGGTTTGCTGGCCGCCTATATGCAACTGCATCACCTGTGGTTCCTGGTGTCGCTTTCGGTCATTTCCTTTTTCGTTCCTGCCCGCCTCTACGCGCAGCTGGCCACCCTTGCCCGACGCCTGCCGTTTACGGTCTGGCTGGCAGCCCTGATACTCGCGGCGAATAGTCTGTTTGTGGTGAAATTCGCGGTAAAAGATCTGGGCGAGCTGATCACGTTAATTCCGGTGACGGCGCGTTTCTGTGTTTATTATGCGGCAGGCTATGTCCTTTATCTTAATCGTGATGCTATCCCGCAATTAGCGAAACATCCGCTGCTGAACACGGCCCTTGTGACGCTGCTGGCGATCATCTGTTATATCGCTTTCTTCCTGACGCTGAAATTTAATCTGCAGGGTGTGGCAAAATATATCCCGGTACTGCTCAGCAGTCTGTTCTCGGTGATTTTTTCCTACTGGGTGATCTTCTTTTTTGAAAAGTTACGGTTTAAAGAGAGCCGCATCGTTAACACCGTGGTTGACTCTGCGCTGGTGGTTTATATTCTGCACTATCCTATCGCGATTGGCTTCGCCTGGCTGCTGGACGACTACCTGCCGGATAATTATCCTGTGACGTATGTGCTCATAGTGACCGCTATTGCGTCAGGACTGAGTGCGCTTTGCTATATGGTCATCAAGCGTCACTCTTTCCTCGCGACCCTGTTTGGGCTGAAAGCGAAACCGGCAAAACCGCTGGTTGTCGCCAGTTAAACCCTCGCCGTTTTCCGGACACAATAAGAGCGTAACGATCGCCTGATTATTGCGCTGCACTCATTCGGTTCGTGTATTTCTCTGCTGGCGCTTCATGGCGCCAGTCTTTATTTATGCTGATGACCAGCCAGTAATCTGGCACCGTCTGACAGAAACATTTTGAGAAAGATTTTCATCAAATAATAGCCTGCATCCACCCTGTTTTGGTTATTTGTGTACCAGACTTAGCAAATAACAATACAGACAATGTGGAGCATTATGAAAGAGCAAAATCGCACAACCGGTATCGCCCCTTATGGCGGCGCAGCAGGCGGCTGGGGAGCCCTGAAAGCGGTCGCGGATGCGATTCGTGGTCAGATGTCAGTGAAACAGGATGTGATTGCCCTGTTTAAAGTCAATCAGCCGCAGGGCTTTGACTGTCCGGGTTGCGCCTGGCCCGATCCGCAACATGCCTCCTCGTTTGAATTTTGTGAAAATGGCGCGAAAGCGGTCTCCTGGGAAGCAACCAGCAAACGCACGACGCCAGAATTTTTTGCAGCCCATACCGTCACTGAACTGTGGCAGCGCAGCGCATTACATCTTGAGGGTGAAGGGCGTCTGACGCATCCGATGAAGTACGATGCGGCCACCGATACCTATCAGCCGATTGAGTGGGAAACCGCGTTCAAGGAGATTGGCGAACACCTGCGCAGCTATGACGATCCCGACAGCGTGGAGTTTTACACCTCGGGTCGCGCCTCTAACGAAGCGGCTTTCCTGTGGCAGCTCTTTGCCCGTGAATATGGCACCAATAACTTTCCAGACTGTTCCAATATGTGTCATGAACCGACCAGCGTAGGTCTGCCGGAATCAATTGGCGTCGGCAAAGGCACGGTAGAGCTGGAAGATTTTGACCATTGCGATCTGGTGCTGTGCATCGGTCACAACCCCGGCACCAACCATCCCCGTATGCTCGGCACCCTGCGTGAGGTCTCTAAACGTGGCGCGACTATCGTGGCGATCAACCCGTTGCGTGAACGCGGGCTTGAGCGTTTTACGTCGCCTCAGAGTCCGATTGAAATGCTTTCCCTCAGCTCCACCGAACTGGCATCGACCTATTACAAAGTACGGGTCGGTGGCGATGCGGCGATGCTGAAAGGCGTGATGAAAATCCTGCTGACAATGCATCAGGAGGCGCTAAGCAAAGGTGAGCCAGGGGTGATCGACGAAGACTTCATCGCCCGGCACACCGAAGGATTCGACGCCTGAAGGCCGACCTTGAGGGCACTGACTGGGACCATATTCTGAAAGTGTCAGGCATGGCGCGTGAAGAGATCCAGCATATCGCCCGACTGTATGCCAGCGCTGAACGCACCATCATCTGTTACGGCATGGGCATTACTCAACATCAGTATGGCACTCAGAACGTCCAGCAAATCGCCAACCTGCTGCTGCTGCGCGGCAATATCGGCAAACCCGGCGCCGGAATCTGTCCGCTGCGTGGACACTCTAACGTGCAGGGCGATCGCACAGTCGGTATCACCGAAATCCCACCGCAGTCGTTGCTCGATAATCTGGAAAAGGTCTTTGGCTTCCGGCCGCCGCAGAAACACGGTCACGGTGCTATTCAGGCCATTCAGGCGATGCGGGATGGCAAAGCCAAAGCTCTGCTCTGCCTGGGCGGCAATCTGGCTGAGGCCATTTCTGATCCCCAGGTGACATTCCCGGCGATGCGCAACCTTGACCTGGTAGTACACATGGCCACCAAACTCAACCGCTCTCACCTGCTGCTCGGCAAACACAACTATCTGCTACCGGTGCTGGGCCGCACGGAGACCGATATTCAGGCGACCGGCGCGCAAAGCGTCACAGTGGAAGATTCAATGTCTATGGTGCACGCCTCTCGCGGCTCTCTGGAACCGGCTTCACCACACCTGAAATCTGAGCCGGCGTTGGTCGCCGCGCTGGCTCAGGCTACCTTGCCTGACAGTGTCGTCGACTGGCGCGCAATGATCGCCGATTACAGCCGCATCCGTGATGCTATAGAAGCCGTCTTCCCGGCGTTTGAAAATTTCAATGAGCGGGTGAAGAAGCCGGGCGGATTCCGACTCCACAATGCCGCTTCCGAGCGGGTCTGGAATACGCCGTCAGGCCGCGCGCAGTTCAAAGTGATGCAGGGCATTAATGAGGATCCCCGTTCGCTGAAGTGCCACGATTTGGTGCTCACGACACTGCGCAGTCACGATCAGTACAACACCACATTGTACGGCCTGAACGACCGTTATCGAGGGGTAACCGGACGCCGCGACGTGCTGTTTATCAATGCCGAAGAGGCCGAGAAACGTGAACTGCGGGTGGGTGATCGGGTCGATTTAATGGCGCTGGACCCGGACGGTAACCCCACTTCGCGTCAGATGAAAAACCTGACGATTGTGATTATCGATATGGCGCCCGGTTCCGTCGGTGCCTACTACCCTGAAGCTAACGTGATGGTGCCGCTCGACAGCCACGATACGCAGAGTGGTATACCGGCTTATAAGAGCATCCCGGTGTCGATGACGCGAGTAACCGACGAAACGACAACCGCGTCGGGAATATTACGTTAACCTTCCAGCTTGTGCCGGACGCAGTATGAGACAAGGTTGCCTGACATTCAGGCAACCTTTTTATACGCGCTGTGGCAGGTTATGGCTGTGTGGCAAGGTATCACTAGCGCCCTAAGAGTTAAATTTTAATTGCCCTATCCGTAACAGGTTATGTCAGTCGTAACCGGCCCTACTCATTAAACCGGGATTAAACATACGCCTATCAATCAGGCATCTAATGCGATTAACAGGACCGTTTTTTGCCCGAGGTTATACTCAACTCAACGCGCAACCTTCTTCGCCCAGCCCGCCAACGCATCAATATGGCTTACCGGTACGATCACGGCCTGATGACGTTACAAATTTGTTAAACGCAACCTTTCGTCTGCTCTTATAACGGTTATGCAGCACGCATTACTGCTCCTCATCAATTGACAGGAAGGAAGCAAACTCATGACAGTATTAAGCAGACGACGCTTTATGGCCTTTGCCGCCGGTGGAACGGTTGCGCTGGCCGCGGGTCAGGTACACGCCCATGATAATCAGGTCAGGACTTATCCGGCCGGTGCGCAATCCGGCGGTCGTGATCCGGGTCCGCACGATCCCATTCGTGAAGCGGAAAACCCGGATCTGGTTAATCCGCCCGCCACTGACAGCGGCACCCTGCCCAATCTGCTTTACAGTTTCAGCGATGCACATGTCCGCAAAGGCAGCGGCGGCTGGACACGACAGGTGACTCAGCGCGAGTTGAGCATCTCCACTACCATCGCCGGGGTCGATATGCGTCTCAACGCAGGCGGCATACGTGAATTGCACTGGCACAAAGAAGCAGAATGGGCCTACATGACCTACGGAACCGCGCGGGTCACCGCCTTCGATACGCAGGGCGGCTGGTTCGTCGATGACATCGGCGTCGGTGACCTATGGTATTTCCCGCCGGGTATCCCGCACTCGATTCAGGGCTGGGACCCGACGGCTGTGAATTTTTACTGGCCTTTGATGATGGCAATTTCGATGAGGACAGCACGTCTCTGCTCTCCGACTGGTTTAAGCATGTTCCGCCTGAAATTCTCGCCAAAAACTTCCAGCTGCCGGTTTCTACCTTCTCTCAGCTGCCGCCACCGGCTGACGAATACATTTTCGCCAGTACGCTGCCTGACCGGCCTGCCGGCGATGCTGTGCAGGGCGGCAGCCGATCAACGCTGCGTTTTACCCACCACATGCTGGCACAGGATCCGATTAAAGCGCCGGGCGGGACGGTTCGCATCACCGACTCCTCTAACTTTCCAATAGCCAAAGATATCGCGGCGGCGCTGGTCGAAATCGAACCCGGGGGACTGCGCGAGCTGCACTGGCATCCCAATAATGATGAGTGGCAATACTACCTGGAGGGAGAGGGCCGGATGGGCGTGTTTGCCTCATCGGGTCAGGCGCGGACGTTTGATTATCGGGCCGGGGATGTCGGCTACGTGCCGTTCGCTATGGGCCATTACATCGAAAATACCGGCAAGGGTCCGTTACGCTTCCTTGAGCTGTTTAAGAGCGACTATTACGCCGATTTCTCCCTCAATCAGTGGCTGGCCAGTACGCCTCCGGCTCTGGTTAAGCAGCATCTGCATCTGGACGACGCCTTTATGGCGGCGCTGTCGCAGAACAAACGTCCGGTGGTCCTATAACCCAATGTCCGGCTTGCCGGCCACTCTTCCTGTGCTGCAGTGAGGTGCTTTAGCCAGCGCCACGAGGGTCCTTCCGCCGGTTTCACCCAGCCGCTGCCAGCGGTTTTCTCTGCATAAAGCATTCGTCGCACAGTCAACACCGCGGCAGAGTCGTATACACTACCCGCCTGCGCGACCCGCGTGTTTATGCGGTCAATAATGCACGTTCTCGTTTTATCGCTTGCGCCGCTCTTCGGTGCTTAAAGGGAAAATTGCTATGTTTCACCTGATTTTCAGCGTACCCAGCTGGTACGTGATTGCGCGCGTCATTGTTCCCTTATCCATGCCGCTGGCCGTTAAAGTTCTGTTATCGATGCTGGCCCTGCTGGCCTCACAATATCTGCTGGTCAGCCGCTTCACCTCGGGCGGCCTCTTCTCGGCGGAGATGCCGCGCATCATTATCATTCTGTTCAACTGGGCCTTCAGCACCGTGCTTCTGCTGGCGCTGACCCAGATCGCGATAGATATTATCGCGCTGCTCGCCCTGCTGCTGCGCCATCCGCTGGAACTGGTCCCCGGCGTACGCTATCTGGCCGTGCTGTTCGCCATGGTGCTGGCGGCGGTGGGCGTTCACCAGGCGATACGGGTGCCGCCGGTCAAAGAGGTAACCCTTGTGCTGCCCGACCTGCCGGCGGCATTTGACGGATACCAGCTGTTGCAGCTGACAGATTTGCATATCACGCGCTTGTTTAACGCGGACTGGAGTGCAGCAACGGTTAAAAAGGCGATGTCGCTGGGGGTTGATCTGATTGTAGTTACCGGCGATGTGATTGATGGCAGTCTCGAACACCGCCGCAACGATGTCGCCCCGCTGCGCGGCCTCTATGCACCCGATGGCGTCTGGGCAATTACCGGGAATCATGAATATTTCTTCCATCAGGCAATCTGGACCGAACATCTGGCTTCACTGGGACTTCAGCCGTTGCTGAACAGCCACAGGGTGATCCAGCGTGGCGAGGCAAAACTGGTGATTGCCGGTCTGCCGGACGCATCGGCACCCGCGAGACACGCACCGGGCCCCGATCTGGCAAAAGCGCTGGAGAATGCGCCCGCCGATGCACCGGTCATCCTGCTGGATCATCAGCCCCGTAATGCCCGTCACAACGCCGCGCTGGGCGTCGATGTGCAGCTCTCCGGTCATACCCACGGCGGCCTGATCGTCGGTCTGGACCGGCTGTTTGCGAAACCCAACGGTGGCTTTGTTTCCGGTCTTTATCAGGTGGACGGAATGCAGCTCTATGTCAATAACGGTACGGCGCTCTGGCCAGGAATGGCGGTTCGTCTCGGACGTCCGTCAGAACTGACCCGCATTACGCTCAGACGTCAGCCCTGATTCACCCGTCAGAGCCAGGCCTGACCCGCGATGCGTGCGGTTCAGACCGGTGTCATTATCCTTCTTTCGTCACCCGAATACGGTGACAATCCTCGGCCCCCAGCGGCTCTCCGCTGGCGGATACCACGGCCAGCGGCTGCAATGGCAGCTTGCTCTGATTATCAATCAACACCGAATGAACTTCGCCTGCAGTAAACATATTCTGTTCACCCCACTGGCGCATCGCCACGATAATCGGAAACAGCCCGCGTCCACGTTCTGTCAGTGCATACTCGCTGTAGGCGCTGCCGTCAGACGCGGGCCGCAGATCAAACACCCCCAGCTCCACCAGCAATTTCAGGCGCGCGGCCAGAATATTTTTCGCCAGCCCAAGGTTTTTCTGAAACTCACTGAAACGGCGGACGTTGTCGAACGCCTCGCGAACGATCATTAAACACCAGCGTTCGCCAATCGCTTCCAGCGTTCGGGCCACCGGACATTCACTGTTTAACAATGCGGATTGTTTTGCCATGTTCACTCCTGCTCTGGGCGGCGTTCTGTTGAGTATACCCTGTCCTCGCCAATCTGGTTGCTAAAAAAAACCAATACAGCTAATAATGGTTAACTGGTTTTATTTTGAAACCAATTAATCACCGGAGGTGCGTAATGCTTCAGACCCACAGGAACAGGCGGGTTCCGACAGTGGACAGTCGCGTCAGGGCCTCATCAGCCAACAGTAAGCCGGTGCCGCTGAGACAGGTGTTGCTGTTCGGTATGATCTGCGCACTGGCAGTTGGCAACATCTATTTCGCCCAGCCGCTGCTATACGCTATGGCGCAAACTTTTGCCGTTCCGACCGGTTCAACCGGCGTGGTAGTTACCGCCACGCAGGTGGGTTATGCGCTGGGACTGCTGTTTATCGTGCCGCTGGGGGATATCTTTAATGGCCGCCATCTGATTGTCGGCCAGCTTTTGATGCTGGCGCTGGCGGTGTTGCTGGTGAGTTTCTCCCCGGATTTTTATGCCCTGCTGATCAGCATGAGCCTGGTCGGTCTGATGGCGGTGGTGGTTCAGGTGGTAGTGGCTTACGCCGCCTCACTCTGCACAGCGGCGCAACGCGGTCAGGTGGTTGGCATGGTCACCGGGGGCGTCGTGCTGGGGATTCTTTTTGCCCGGCTGACGGCTGGCGTGATCGCCGATCTCGCGGGCTGGCGTGCGGTCTATCTCTGCTCTGCGGCACTGTTAGTACTGCTGGCTGGGATCTTCTACCGCACGGCGCCCGCCGCGCGTGTCCCTGTCGTCAAATCCCGCTGGCCCCAGCTGATGCGCAGCTTTTTCCGGTTATTTACCGATGAAGCGCGACTCCAGGTGCGGGGAACGCTGGCTATGCTGATTTTTGCTGCCTTCAGTGTGTGCTGGACCTCGATGGTGCTGCCGTTAAGCCAGCTTAATTTCAGCCATACCGCTATCGGCCTGTTTGGCCTGGCGGGTATCGCGGGCGCACTGGCCGCCATCCGGGCCGGTCGCTGGACCGACCGCGGCTATGGGCAACGAACCACCGGCGCTGGCTTACTGCTGCTGACGCTGTCGTGGCTGCCGCTGGCGTTACTCAATAATTCGATCTGGCTGTTTATCGCGGGCGTGATCCTGCTGGATTTCGCGGTGCAGGCGGTCCACGTCAGCAGTCAGAGTCTGCTTCTCCAGGCCCGGCCTGAGGCGGGTAGCCGGCTGATCGCCGCCTATATGTGCTTCTATTCTGTCGGCAGCGCCCTGGGTGCAGTGGCCGGCACGCGGGTCTATGCGCTCTGGCAATGGCCGGGCGTTTGTCTGCTCGGCAGCGTTATCAGCCTGACCGCGCTGCTGTTCTGGTGGGTCACGTCACGCGCTTTAGCTGCTTCTTCCGCCATTGAGGAGCGATAAAATGAAAACGCATCATCTGCTGCTTGCCGTGCTGATTACCGCTATCTGGGGAATTAACTTTTCCGTGATTAAGCTCGGCTTGCAGGAGGTTGATCCTTTTATCCTTGCCGGGATCCGCTTTCTCCTGTGTGCCCTGCCAGCCCTGTTTTTCATTGCTAAACCCGATGTGAAATGGCGCTGGCTGATTGGCTACGGGCTGGTATTCGGCGTCGGTTTGTGGGGCATGGTCAATCTGGCGATAAGGCTCGGGCTGTCGGCCGGGGTCGCGTCACTGTTACTGCAGTTCAGCGCGCTGTTTACCCTGTTACTGGGAGGCTGGGTATTTCGCGAACCGCTGTCGCGCTATCAGTGGGCGGGCATCGCCATCGCGCTGACGGGCTTGCTGTGCATCATCTTTCTGACCGATGGATCCGTTTCTCTATCCGGACTGGGCTGCGTACTGGTGGCTGCGGTTGCGTGGAGCGTTGCCACTATTCTGTATAAAAAAGCGGATACCCGGCAGGTGTTCGCTTTTTTAATCTGGTCGAGTCTCTTCGCCCCGATCCCATTATTTATTCTGGCTTATGCTGTTAATGGATGGAGCGGCTTCCACGGTTTACTGGCTCACACCCACGGAATAACGCTGTTGTCGATCCTGTTCCAGGTCTATCCCAATACCCTGTTTGGCTACTGGGTATGGAACGCCTTACTGAAACGTTATCCGGTCTCTACCGTTGCGCCACTCTCCTTGCTGGTGCCGGTGTTTGGCTTACTGGGATCGTTCTGGATTTTTAATGAGCCGTTGTCAGCGCTGAAGCTGGCTGCGCTGCTGATCATTGTCAGTGGCCTGAGTACCGGCTTATATGGCGCACGGCTGAAGCAGGCGTGGCGTCGCCGGACGGCACCCTGATGAACAATATTCCCTGTCGGGATAAATGGAGGTCACCATGATCAGGCTATGTACCGCCTGTGGCACCGCATATCAGCAACAGCAGAGTCAGTTAACTCACTGTAAAATCTGTGACGATCCGCGCCAGTACGTGCCTGCCTCGGGCCAGAGCTGGATCGATTTCAAGCAACTGACATCCCGTCATGCCAATACATGGACAGCACACAGCGATGCTCTGCTGAGCATCAAAACCGTGCCGAAATTTGCTATCGATCAGCGGGCTTTTCTGCTGCGCACCCCGCAGGGAAATGTGCTGTGGGACTGCATTGCCAATCTTGATGAGGCGACCCTGACGCTGGTAAAAGCACTCGGCGGTTTGCACGCCATTGCCATTTCCCATCCGCACTACTACACCACCATGCAGGAGTGGGCCGCCGCTTTTAACGCACCGATTTTCCTGCACGCGCGCGATCGCGAATGGATAGTGCGCGACAGCCCACAGATCAAACTGTGGCAGGGCGAGTCATTAGCGCTGCTGCCTTCACTGACGCTATTACGGCTGGGCGGCCATTTTCCCGGTGGCTGCGTACTGCACTGGGATGAAGGCGACGGTGTGATCCTGGCGGGTGATATTCTTCAGGTGACGCCCGGCGCGCATGGCGTGTCGTTTATGTGGAGTTATCCGAACATGCTGCCGCTTTCCGCCGCCGCGGTGCAGAGTATTCTGCAACGGCTATCTGGTGTGGCATTCGGGCAACTATATGGGGCATTTGACGGGCAGGAAATTCACCAGCAGGCCAAAGAGAAAGTGATGCGTTCGGGGCAAACCTATCTGGCCTGTCTGGAAAACAAAGAGGAATAACTGCAATAAACGACGGCCCGCAAGCCGCCGTTTCGCTGACACTATCAGGCCGTTCTGAACAGCGCGACTATGTTGCGCAGTTGTCCGGCGCGATCCATCAGCTCATGCGCTGATGATGCAGATTGCTCAACCAGCACCGCATGCTGCGTTACCTGATCCATCTGGTTACCGTAATATTGATTTGCGAAATGACGCTGCTTTGCTCTTCTGAATACGCGCAGATATACCGCATCAGCTGTGAAGTCTGTTCAATGCCACTGACGCTTTGTTTCATCTTTTCACGGCTTTGTTGAATAAATC